>NZ_JBVVNL010000004.1:0-204593 GCF_055825275.1 Bacillus sp. GS3m_15504
GTATTAGGCACGCCGCCAGCGTTCATCCTGAGCCAGGATCAAACTCTCCAATAAAGTTAGTTTGTCTAGCATCTAAAATAAAAATTGACGTTTCACGTTGTTTGTTTCGTTCAGTTTTCAAAGAACTTGTCCGCCGCTCAGAAGCGACTTCATCATATTAACATCTTCATTTTTCGATGTCAACTAAGTTTTAAAATTTCTTTTTTATCGTTTTCTGCGTTTCCGCATCAGCGACGTTTATTAATATACCATCATGGTTTTTAAATAACAAGTGTTTTTTTAAAAAAATATTAACCCTATTTTCTTCTATATAGATAAACCTCATCCCGCCCTAGGAAAAACAACTATTTAAATTGTATACCAGTACACTCTAATTGGCCAAACTGTATTCCATAATCCCTTCCTATCTTCTCTCATTCACTTCCCTATCAACTAATACTATACAAAACAAATGCATCCACACTAAAAAAGGAAATAGATTCGCTCCCCCATCGAATTTTTACGGAAAGCACGAATCCAACCGCAATTTCAGATGAGAGTCTTATCGCCCTACGAATGGCGGAATAAATAATGAAATCTCAATAAAAACATCAAATTAAAATTAATGTTAGAATTTTTTTACATTTAATTAATGAAAAATATCCATTTTTTGTTATATAGTAAAAAGGACGCACTCAACTATAAATAAACCAATGGAGGAATTACTTTATGGATAGGTTAACGAAGTTTTCATTAAAAAACCGCGCCGCTGTTATCATCATGGTTTTTCTCATTTCCATACTCGGTGTTTATTCCGGCTCTAAATTACCTATGGAATTTTTACCTAGCATCGATAATCCCGCAGTCACCGTCACAACTTTATCTCCAGGACTCAACGCTGAAGCAATGACAAAAGAAGTAACCGATCCCCTTGAAAAACAATTTCGCAACTTAGAACACATTGACAACATCACCTCTTCCACGCACGAGGGACTATCGCGTATCGATATCGCGTATACATCCAAAGCAAATATGAAAGATGCCACACGTGAAGTTGAAAAGGCCATTAATACAATTAAATTACCTAAAGATGCAACTAAACCGATAGTTAGCCAATTAAATACTTCTATGATTCCACTCGCTCAAATTGCAATCCAAAAGCAAAACGGATTTTCAAAAGCAGATGAAAAACAAATCGAAAAGGAAATCGTACCACAACTCGAAAGCATTGATGGCGTTGCCAACGTTATGTTTTTCGGAAAATCAACTTCTGAATTATCTATTATACTAGATCCAAACCAATTAAAAGATAAAAACGTAACAACGGAACAAATATTAAAGGTTTTACAAGGAAAAGAAACTTCCACTCCAGCTGGAGCTGTTACCGTTAATAAAGAAGAATATAACCTTCGTGTCATCGGGGATATAAAAAATGTAGATGACATTAAAAACATCACTGTTGCACCTCAAGTTAAATTGCAAGATGTTGCTCAAATTGAACTTAAACAACACTACGATACAATCTCACATATAAACGGTGAAGAAGGCACTGGATTAATCATCATGAAAGAACCAAGTAAAAATGCAGTTGCAATCGGAAAAGAAATCGATAAGAAAATTAAAGATATAAGTAAACAATATAAAGATCAGTTTTCTATTAAACTTTTAGCATCAACTCATGAGCAAGTTGAAAATGCAGTTACTAGTATGGGAAAAGAAGTAATCCTTGGAGCAATTGCTGCAACTCTAATTATCTTAATCTTTTTACGTAACTCCCGAACGACACTCATCGCTGTTGTCAGTATTCCATTATCTATTTTATTAACACTCTTTTTACTACACCAATCTAACATCACACTTAACACTCTAACACTTGGTGGTTTAGCCGTTGCAGTTGGACGTCTCGTCGATGATAGCATCGTTGTCATTGAGAATATTTTCCGCCGTTTACAAAAAGAATCTTTCTCTAAAGATATTATTCTCGATGCAACGAAAGAGGTCGCCGTCGCAATTACTTCTTCTACTTTAACAACGGTCGCTGTTTTTTTACCTATCGGCCTCGTATCAGGAGTAATCGGAAAATTAATGTTACCTATGGTATTAGCGGTTGTATATTCTATACTATCATCCTTAATCGTCGCACTAACAGTTGTTCCACTTATGGCTTTTTTACTACTCAAAAAAATAAAACACAAAAAGCCAAGTTCTTCACCACGATATGTCGCTACATTAAAGTGGGCTCTTTCGCATAAATTCATTATTCTACTTACTTCTTTTTTATTATTCGCAGGATCGATTGCCGCCTATGTACTACTACCGAAAGCGAATATAAAATCTGAAGACGACACAATGTTATCTATTAACATGACTTTCCCAGCTGATTACGCTCTTGAAACACAAAAACAAAAAGCCTTTGATTTCGAAAAGAAGCTACTTTCTAATTCAGATGTAACGGATGTTATTTTACGAATGGGATCTAGCGCAGAAGATGCACAATGGGGGCAAACGATCAAAAATAATCTCGCAAGTATATTGGTAGTCTTTAAAAAAGGTTCTGATATTGATCAGTATATTAAAGAGTTAAAGAAAGAACATAAAACTTTTGAACCCGCTGAACTTGATTATATAAAAATGAGTTATTCAAGCTCTGGTGGCGGCAATAATTTGCAATTCAACGTAACAGCCACTAACGAAACGAATTTAAAAGAGGCTGCTACTATCGTCGAAACAAAACTAAAAGATATGGATGATCTTTCTAAAGTAAAAACGAATTTAGAAGACTCTAAGAAAGAATGGCAAATCCATGTTGATCAAACAAAGGCCGAACAACTAGGATTAACACCAGAATTAGCAGCTCAACAAGTAGCATTCCTTATGAAGAAATCACCTATTGGTGAAGTTTCAATCAATAACGAAAAAACTACTATTATGATAGAACATAAAAAAGAAAGCATTACTAAACAAGAAGACATTTTAAACACAAACATACTATCACCTATTAATGGACCAATTCCTTTAAAAGACATTGCAACTATTTCAGAAAAGCAACTTCAAACAGAAATCTTCCATAAAGATGGAAAAGAAACCATTCAAATTACCGCAGAAGCTTCAAATGAAGATTTAAGTAAGGTAAGCGCAGAAGTGAACAAAGCGATAGCCGACTTAGATTTACCTAGCGGAGCCAAAGTAAATATCGCAGGCGCCACTGAATCTATGCAAGAGAACTTCACAGATTTATTCAAGATTATGGGGATTGCAATCGGGATTGTATATTTAATTATGGTTATTACCTTCGGACAGGCGCGTGCTCCTTTTGCAATCTTGTTCTCCTTGCCATTAGCTGCTGTCGGCGGTATTTTAGGATTAATTATTTCAGGAACACCAGTTGATGTAAATTCCTTGATCGGCGCATTAATGTTAATCGGGATTGTCGTTACAAACGCTATCGTATTAATAGAAAGAGTGCAACAAAATCGGGAACATGGTATGGAAACAAGAGAAGCCTTACTAGAAGCAGGATCCACTAGATTACGCCCAATTATTATGACAGCTATAACAACAATCGTTGCTATGCTCCCACTCCTATTTGGCCAATCACAAGCTGGAAGTATGGTATCAAAAAGTCTAGCCGTTGTTGTTATCGGTGGTTTGGCAGTTTCAACTGTTCTTACATTAGTAGTCGTTCCAGTTATGTATGAACTATTAGATAAAATCGGGAGAAAAAGACGCTCTCGTAGAAAAATAAACACTTCTACAGAAACACCTGATATTTAAATGAAAAAGCGTTATCTTCACGAATGAAGATAACGCTTTTTCTCTACCTACTCATATAATCCATCATTTTATCCCACTATTTGTGAGCAGTAAAACCCCACTGTTTAAAATTTCACTTTATCTATATAACGAATTACAAATTCAACAATCGCTATACCTTTTCCTTCTATATTAAAACGCAAAAAGAACCCCCTACTTATAAATAGAGAGTTCTTCTTTGTAACTTATGCCGCTTTTACCTTCTTCGTCGTTTTACTTTTTCTTTTCGCTCCTGTAAAACGTTTGTGTAATATAGATGCTACCAAGCGTGAAATAACATTGAATAGTAATACCATAATAATTAATACAGCTGCAGATTTTGTCGCAATCAACTTCGCATCTGGGATAATCCCTTCAGAATTTAACTTCCAAATGTGAACCGCCAACGTTTCAGCTGGTCTAAATGGATTTAAAGGATGAGCAGGACTTGAGAAGTCCGCTGCTGAATTTAAAATCGGGGATGTTAAACCCGCTGTGTAAATTAATGCCGCCGCTTCACCAAATATACGACCTGCCGCTAAAATAACACCTGTAATAATTTGCGGTAGTGACGACGGGATAATAATACGAGTAATTGTTTGCCACTTTGTTGCACCTAACCCAAGACTCGCCTCTTTCACATTAGAAGGAACCTCTGAAATCGCATTTTCACAAACACGTGTTAAACCTGGTAAGTTTAAAATAGTTAAAGCAAGGGCACCACCCATTACTGTGTATCCCCATCCTGTCATTGTAACGAACACTAACAAACCGAATAAACCAACAACAATAGAAGGTAAAGATGCCATTGTCTCGATACATAAACGAACAAAGTTTAAAAAACGTCCTTGTTTTGCATACTCTGCTAAATATATTCCAGCACCTAATCCGAGAGGAATAGATATAATAAGCGTTATAACAAGCATATAGAAAGAATTGAATAACTGCGGACCAATCCCACCACCAGCTCTTGTATTGCTTGGTTCTCCAAACAAGAAATTAGGATCCCAAAAACCCCATCCCTTTTGTAAAATCTCAAACACTAAGAACACTAGCAAAGCTACAACTAAAGCTGCAATCGCATAAAAGATACCTGTCCAAACTTTATTTACCGTTCTTGCATTCATTATTATCGCTCACCTCTTTGCCCAATTGCTCGAATTACTAAAATAAACAGGAATGAAATAACAAGTAAAATCATTGCTAAAGTCCATAGCGCATTGTTCCAAGCAGTTCCGTTTAATGTATTTGTCATGTCCATTGTCAAAATACCTGTTAACGTCGCTGTCGGACTATATATTCCTTCTGGTAATTTAATCGTGTTCCCAATTACCATTTGAACTGCTAACGCTTCACCAAAAGCACGCGCTAAACCTAAAACAACACCTGTTAAAATCCCTTTTTTCGCAGCAGGAACAATCACTCGGCTAATCGCTTGCCACTTCGTTGATCCTAAACCATAAGAAGCTTCTAAATAATCAAATGGAACAGAACGTATTGCATCAGAAGCGATACTAGCAATAGTAGGCAAAATCATTATACTTAATACAACAATACCTGCAATTAAACTAAAGCCCACTCCTCCAAACGAATCACGTAATAGCGGTACTAAAATCGTAACCCCTAATAACCCATATACAACCGAAGGAATACCAACTAATAATTCTAAAACAGGCTTCAATACTTTATTTCCAAACTTCGGCGAAATTAAATTCATGAATATAGCAAGAGCTATAGCAATTGGCGCACTAATAATAACCGCACCCAATGAAACCACCGTTGAACCTACAATGAAAATTACAGCCCCAAAAGTTCCATCATCAGCATTTGGACTCCATTTTGTCGATGTTAACATTTCAGTGAACGAGATACCACTTTGCGTAAAAGATTGAATTCCTTTACCGCAAATAAATGCAATAATAGCTAATGTAACTAAAACAATAAAAATACCACAAAACGTAACAAGTGATCTTCCTATATATTCACTTTTCACGTAATTAATTTGTTTTTTCCCCTTCATCACAGGACAGACCCCACTTCATAAATTGAAATGAACAGGACTGGCCTTGCAGCCAGCCCCATAAATTTTATTACTTATTTAATTTAGACATTGGAATATAACCCATATCTTCTACTTGCTTTTCAAAATCTTTACCTTTTACATAGTCAATGTAAGCTTTTGTTGCTTCTTTTGCCTCACCTTTCGTTACCATGTACTCGTAAGACCAGAATGGATATTTACCAGACGCAATGTTTTCAACTTTTGGTTCAGCACCATCAATTTTCACTGTTTGTAGCGCACCTTTTTTCTCGCCAACCATGTAAGACATTGCTAAATAACTTACTGAACCTGGAGTAGAGTTAATCGCTTGTTCTACTGCACCGTTAGAATCTTGTGTAGTACCAGTTCCATCATTGATTTTCGCATCTTTCATAATTGTTTTTTCAAATGTAGCACGTGTACCAGAAGAAGCTGGACGATTGATTACGTTAATTTTTTCATCTTTCCCGCCTACTTCTTTCCAGTTTGTTACTTTTCCAGTGAAGATATCTTGTACTTGTTGTACTGTTAAATTATCAACTTTTACATCTTTATTTACGACAAGTGCGAATGCAATACCCGCTACCTTGTTATCTACTAATTCTTTTGCCTTATCAGCATCTTTTATTTTATCTGCAGATGGAACATCTGAGTTACCAATTTGGACTGCACCAGAAGCTACTTGGTTAATTCCAGTTCCGCTACCGCCACCTTGCACTTGAATAGAAACGTTTGAATTTTTCTCCATAAATTTCTTTCCAGCTTCCTCTGCAAGAGGCTGAAGTGCTGTAGAGCCTGCAGCTGCTATCGTACCTGACAATTCTTGTTTTGCATTATCGCTTCCTTTAGCATCTTTACCTGATGTCTCTTCTGCTTTTCCACATCCCACTAATGAACCCGCTACCACTAAAGCTGCTAAAGAAAATTTAATACCCTTTTTCATAACCATGTCTTGTACCCCCATTTGGATTATCACTTTTCACATTTGTCTACTTCTTTCGAACACAAATTCATTGTAGGACAATAATATTATGTGAGTGTTAAGCAATTTTTAATTTTAAGTAAATGACGATAATAATCCTTAAAAACTAGGAATCCCAACATTTATAGTTAAAAAATCCAACAAAATCCACACTAATTAAACTGTAATGTAAATTTACTCTTAACAATGTAAATTCAATGTAAATGTTTTTCACTCTTTTTCCCTTTTAGTTAAAGCTACATTTACAATTACGCTGTATTTCGTTACTTTTACGAGCCTCATTTATACACATTACACAGAATTTCAGTAATATTTTTTAGTACAACTAAATAAATTGGAACAATTCTAAAAATAAATGAATATTTTTAAAGTACCAATTGACAGCATCATCCAATGTAGTCTACTATATTACTAACAAAAAGTTTACCTAAGGAAACTTTTTAAACTCAAACTAACAATATAGAGATGAGGTAACTTTTATGGTATCGGCTAATACAAAACCACTTTCCGAATTTAAGACTGGAGAGTTTGTACAAATTGAGAAGATACAATTAGAAGGAACTATGAAACGACGTTTATTAGATTTAGGATTTATCCCTGGCGCAACAATTAAAGTATTACAACGTAGCCCACTTGGAGATCCGGTCGCTTATCAAGTAAGCAACACAACTATCGCA
This sequence comes from Bacillus sp. GS3m_15504, assembly GCF_055825275.1. NCBI lineage: Bacteria > Bacillati > Bacillota > Bacilli > Caryophanales > Bacillaceae > Bacillus > Bacillus sp. GS3m_15504. The sequence continues at coordinate 7,472 of NZ_JBVVNL010000004.1, forward strand.
CTACGCAAGGAAGAAAGTTCCCTTATTTTCGGGGTATTAATAGGAGATGATTTCAGATGAGCAAACATCGCATTGCTTTAGCTGGCAACCCGAATACCGGGAAGAGTACATTATTTAATACTTTAACAGGTTTAAAACAACATACCGGAAACTGGACGGGAAAAACCGTTTTAAAAGCTGAAGGAGAATATGAACATAACGGTAGTAAATATACATTAATAGATTTACCTGGAACTTACTCACTATATTCGAATTCTGCGGATGAAGAAGTAGCAAGGGATTATATTATATTTGAAAAACCAGAAGTAACTGTAGTTGTTATCGATGCAACTGCTATGGAGAGAAATTTAAATTTAGCACTCCAAGTGATGGAGATGACCAGCAACGTAGTTATTTGTATTAACTTAATTGATGAAGCTGAGAAAAAAGGCATCGTTATAGATGAAAAGAAATTAGCAAAATCACTCGGCGTACCTGTAGTTAAGATTTCTGCTCGTAACCGAGTAGGCATCGGTCATTTACTAAATGTCATTGCCAAAGTAGCAAATAAAAAGCTAATTCCAACACCAATTAAAGTTACTTATAGTGAAAAAATCGAAAATATGATTCGAGAATTAGAACCACAAATTTATAAAGTATTCGGTGATACGTATCCAGCACGTTGGATTGCGTTACGTATATTAGATGGAGATAAAAATTTCTTAACTGCACTTCAAAAACATCATAACGAACCACTTGTAAGGGAGGTCGTAATCAATGGAATCTCACTCAGCCAGTAAGGCTCTTCCATTAGACTATATTATTCAACACGCTCAAACACTTTCAAAAGAAGATATACGAGATGATATTGTCGGAGATATTTATCGAACATCTGCAAGCATCTGTAAAGAATCTGTTCAATATACAAATACGGATAAATTATATCGTTCTGAAAAACTAGATAAAATTTTCACATCTCCGATCTGGGGATTCCCAATTATGCTCGGTATTTTATCTATCATTTTTTATCTTACAATTGCAGGCGCTAACGTGCCATCTGATATGATTGCTGAGTTCTTCGGATGGGCCGAAGGATATTTAACATCTTGGTTCCACGCGGCTCATGCACCTGAATGGTTACATGGCATTTTAATACTTGGCTTATTCCGTGGTATCGGTGCTGTTATTAGCGTTATGTTACCACCTATGGCCATCTTTTTCCCTATGTTCGCACTATTGGAAAACTACGGATACTTACCACGCGTTGCGTTTAATATGGATCGCTTATTCAAACGCTCTGGTGCACACGGCAAACAATCTTTAACAATGGCAATGGGATTCGGTTGTAACGCTGCAGCTATTATGTCAACACGTATTATTGAATCACCACGTGAACGTATGCTTGCAATCTTAACGAACAACTTCGTACCTTGTAACGGTCGCTGGCCTATGTTAATTTTAATGGCCTCATTATTTATGGCTGCTGGTTATACAGGTAGTATGCAAACACTTGTTACTGCCGGCGTTGTAGTTGGAATGGTTGTAATTGGTATTATTATGACATTAACCGTTTCTTGGGTACTATCAAAAACAGCTTTAAAAGGCGTTCCAACTCACTACACACTTGAGTTACCGCCGTACCGTAAGCCAAAAGTTTGGAATACAATTGTGCGTGCAACACTCGATAAATCAGTCTACGTTTTAAAACGAGCTGTTGTTGTAGCTGCCCCTGCGGCTGCATTAACTTGGTTACTAGCTAATATTTTCATCGGTGACACAAGCTTACTTATGTATTTTGTAAACTTTCTAGATCCATTTGCTAAAATGTTAGGACTTGACGGATTTATTCTAGCTGCGTTCATTCTTGGACTACCAGCGAATGAGATTGTTATCCCAATTTTATTAATGTCTTATTTATCAACCGGGGCTTTAACTGAAATAGATGATTTTAATCAAATTAAAAATTTATTCTTAGAAAATGGTTGGACTTGGTTAACAGCGTTAAACACAATGTTGTTCTCACTTCTTCATTTCCCGTGCGGAACAACACTGGTTAACATATATAAAGAAACAAAAAGTGCAAAATGGACATTCTTATCGTTTGCAATCCCTACCGTTATCGCCATTGTTGTGACATTCCTCTCTACACAATTGGTACATTGGTTAGGGCTTGTATAAAGCAAAGCATACATAGAAGGTATCCCCCTTCACATATGCTTTGCACGAAAGAAACCTGAAATCATTCAGGTTTCTTTTTTTGCACATCAGTATTCCAAGGCTGCGCTCCATACGTTGTGAGTTTCTTATGAATAAAGTATATGGCTCCTGGAAGAATCGCTATTAATATTGTGCAACTAATTCCTAATCCAGTAAACAACTTCCATCACCTTACTTCACTTTCTTTGGTAATGCTGAACCTGAATGTTCAATTGTTGGATCAACGTGAACATTAATTTCAGCATTACTAAAATAATTCTGGCCTTGATCCCAATTCTTACTAATTTTCCTCCACTCTTTATAATTATGCCTCTTATATACCTCTCCTAATTCCAATACATCTACCTTATATTTTTTTTGAACAAGCTGTATAGACTTTTCAATACGCTTCTTCATTTCCTTTGAAATCTCTTTCTTTAAAAATTTTTCATTCATCACTTGTTTCGGTTCATTAAAATGTAATTCAGCTAATATGCCTTCTGTGGACAAATGAATATCAAACTTCGGTTTTGTAGCATTTTCAGTAGACACTTGGATCTTTCGGCGCAACTTATGAATTTCATATGTAATGAGCTGATTCTTTTTACGAACAGTAAAGAAACCTCCAATTTTTTTACCTATTACATAGTTCATTCCTAATGTTTGTTCTCCACTCAAAGTTCCAACGCACTTATTATCCTTTCCACGGATCAATGCCGCTCCTTCCATTTGTACGCCTTGTTTAGTTAATCCTAAGAGAGGTAATGCAAAACTTCGATCTGCGATCATTTTCCCTTGTACTTCACCAATTCTCGCCGCCTCAATCATTTGAGCGTTTTTCGGAGGATGTTCAGCTAACATATCAATGTACTGCGCCGGTAAGTTTTCAGGTTTTGCACTCTGTTTTAAAATAGATTCTGCATTTTTCTTGGAAACGAACAAACGAATATTTCGTCTCATTTCATGATCACGAAAATATACATCTAACGTATTTTGCAAAACATACGGATTCGCTAGTAATTTATCCGAAAAAATAATGACTTGTATATGCGGAAAAAATAATGTTCGACTAATTTTTTTAGCAATTATTCTTATTTGCTCAAAGACGCTATCTGCTTTCGCACTTACATTAATATAATTTTCACTATCTCCATCGCCCTGTCCACCTTGTTGTGCTAACTTACTGGGAAGTACCATCTGATACGTCCCTTTCATAATCGGATTTGATTTCTTTTTCTTCACAATATCGTAAGCTGCGCCTACTACAAATCCTCTTTCTTCTATTTCTTCTAATTCAGAGCACCCACTTATAGATCCAGCTAAAACCATAACCATTATAATTTTAAGAAGGTGTTTCATTTCTACCATTCCTTCTTTTTATTTTATATACAATAAAAACTAGCAAAGGAGCTAATACGACAAACCCCATATCTATCCACGCTAAATACGTTCCGTAACTTGATAACGTATCTAAATTACCAGGGAGCATATTCAGCATAAAAATCAGAGGCGCGCTTCCGAAAATAAAAATATGTTTCTTCACTTTCGGAAACATGGCACAAAATAATAAAGATGCGACGTCATAATACATTGCTGTAGTGTTATAAATGGTAATAATCCAAGTCGTAAAAAAAATTGCATCGAACCTTTCTAAAAAGCCTCCACCAATTTCAATTTCTTTCCCTAATTCAATTGTTGGATATGTCAATCCACGAGTTGTCATATACGTAAAAACACTAATACAAGTTACATAAATTAAAATGTATGAGAGGACATTTACTATCACTGCTTTCGCAACTGCCATTGGTGCCTTTTTCGCTGTCTTATCATTCAACAACACAGCATAAAACAGAGCTACCTCAAATCCAATAAATGTGAATATAGAATTTTTAACTCCAACAGCGTATTGACTTACTTCCGTTTGGAAAGCTGGAAACAAATTGTTTATTTCCATTAAATTTATATTTAATAAAGAAAGAAGCACTATTGCAATTAAAACAATAGGTAAGAACATAACATTTAACCGTAATAAAGCTGCTCTCGACCCTGCTATTCCATAGATAACAACTAATAAGAAGAAAAAAGATAGTAACTGTACCGGTGTCTCACTAAATAAATACGTTTGCGAAATTATGGCAATCATTCGTGATTCATATGCTGTCAAAGCAGCAAACGTTAATACTAAAACCATACTAATCGTGTATGCTACTGGCTTTGTCAAATGTGCACTCGTATATTGAACAAAGTTTTGTTTTGGAAATAAAATAGCCACCCTCGTTACAAACCAACCTAAAACTGCACATATCAATCCACCCAAAAGCAAAATAATCCAACCATCTGAAAATAAAGTTTGGTTTGCAATATCCCTTGGCATAGATAATGCGCCTATACCAATAATGGTCGATGATACCGCAAACCCAATTTCCCGAGATCCAATTTCTTCATCGCCATACTCAAATGGTTTCAATTATTTTCGCTCCTTTGGACGTACTGTAGAATCTTTCGTTTGTAAATATTCCGGTCTCTCTTTCAACATTGATTTTGGCATGCGAATAAACTCTTCTTTCCAATCTTTATAAAATGCAGGAGCAATTGGAGTTGTATACGGTACACCAACACTTGTTAAATTTGTAATATGAACAGCAAGCGCAATAAGAGCTAGAATGATTCCATACAATCCAAAAGCCGTTGCTGCTAATACAAAGACGAAAAGTAAAATCCGAAACGTAATTGTGATGCTATACACTGGAAGTGAAAATGTAGCAATAGCTGTAACCGCAATAATGATAACTAAAAATGGATTTACAATTCCTGCATTCACCGCTGCTTCTCCAATTACAAGACCACCTACAATCCCAATTGTTTGTCCCATCGGTTTCGGCAACCTAATTCCTGCTTCTCGTATTAACTCCATCGTTAATGCCATCATTAACGTTTCAATATAGGCAGGAAAAGGAACACCTTCTCTTGCTCCAGCAATCGAATAAGCCAATTTAGAAGGAATAAGTCCTTGGTGATATGAGACGAGCGCTACATACATCGCTGGCATTAAAATTGCAACTATACCAGAACCCATCCGCAAAATTCTTAATAAAGTTCCTATTACCCAACGCTCATAGTGATCTTCCACAGATTGAAAAATATCAACAAATACTAGCGGAGCTATAAGGGCAAACGGTGATCCATCCACCAAAATAGCTGCCTTTCCTTTCGCTAATGAGGCCACAATATTATCTGGCCTTTCCGTATTCAAAAACTGCGGAAACGGTGACAAATTATTATCTTGAATTAATTGCTCAATTGTACCCGTCTCAAAAACGACATCTGTCACTATGGATTGAAGACGCCGATCTAGCTCTTTTACAATGTAAGGATTAATGATGTCTTCTATATATACTAAAGTCACTTCTTTTTGCGATCTCTTCCCCATAATATAAGATTGAAATCTCAGCTTTGGGTCACGTAAACTACGGCGAATTAACATTTTATTTACGTTAATATCTTCATTTAATCCGACCCTCGGTCCACGTATTAAATCTTCTGTTACTGGCGGTTCTAAACTTCTTTTTTCCCAAGCTCTACTATTAATTACGATAGCAGTTTGAATATTATCAATTACTATAACTGTATCTCCCGCTAAAATCGCATTTATAATATCGGGAAACGTTGTCTTCTTACCTACTTCTGCAATAGAAATAAAGCGATCCAATAATGTTTGAACAACAGCTTCGTCTTTTTGTATTTCTTCATATTGAAGTGTACGAACGACATATTTATAAACATTATCCTTATCTGTTAACCCACATAAAAAAACAACAGCACAGCGTGTAAAACTACCAGCAAGGGCAACTTCCCTAATTGTTAAATCATTAGGCGAACCTAACTCATCCCTAATTTCTTTCATAACTTCAAATAAGTTACCTTTTAGCTCTATCAAGTCCCCCACCTAACTTCCTTTTCAACAAGTTTTTAGTTAGATTCCGCTAATAGAAGAAAATATATACAAAAAAAGAGCTATCTCTTTTCAAAGATAGCTCTAGCATACGAATTACTTTTCTACTATTATATTGTCTTTCTTTATAGATACATTTTTGGTGAATCCGCTAACGATAAACATCACAATCATATTCATTAATAATGCGACTATACCTACATTTAAATCTTTTATATATTGAGGGAAACCCGGAAACATCGTAGCTATAGTTGAACCAGATAAAGTAATATACGCAACCACTAACAACCCAATCCCCATCCCTGCAATTGCTCCTTGCTTCGTAATAATCTGACGTGGAAACAAACTACATACAAGTGCCGGGAAAAGTTGTGTCACTATACTATATCCCATTAAAAGAAGTGCTCCTATCGTTTCTCCACCTTTAAAAGTAAACAAAACAGCTACAAGCGTTACTACAGGAACAAATAATTTCGCTACTTTTGCCACTTGTCGATCCGAGGCAGATGGGACCATTGTTCGGTAAATATTTTTCGCTAATAATGTAGAAGCGGCCATGACAAGCATAGAACCTGGAACTAATGCCGTTAAAACTCCAGCACTACCAATAATCCCAATAAACCAAGGATCGAACGTTTGAAGAGCCAGACGGAATAACGAAAGGTCTACATCCCCTCCCTTTAATCCAGGAACTTGCAAAATAGCTGCGAACCCTGCAAAGAACACGAAAAGTAAAACTAAAGAGTACAGTGGCATAATGGCCGCATTTTTACGAAATACTTTTTCATTTTTTGCAGAGAAAGCAGAGGCAAATGTATGGGGCCACATATAGAAACCGAGAGCTGTTAATATAATAGTAGAAACAAACCAAGAAATGCTCATTCCTTCATCAGGTAAAGATAAAAATCCTGGTTTTGCTGCTTCTACAGCTTCAAACATCGGCTGAAATCCTCCGTAATAATGGTACGGTAAATATATACCTAAAAACATAACGATAAACAGGATCATAATATCCTTCAAAGCGGCCGTCCAAGCAGAGCCGTGTATACCTGAAACCATTACATATATCGTTATAACAATTGCGCCAATCCACACCGCGATAACTGGTGATACCCTTCCGTAAGACGCTTCCGAAACGATAATTCCTAATCCTTTCAACTGTAAAACAAGGTATGGGATAATCGAAATAACTCCAATGATAGAAACGATAAGACCAAGCGCCTGACTCTTATATTTCTTCACAAAAAAATCTGGCTGTGAAACTAAATTATGCTCTTTTGCATATTTCCAAACTGGTGGTAATAAAAAATAAGATAAAATATAAGCTAACGCACCATAACCTAAAATATAAAAAGTAGGTGCTCCTTTACTATACGCCCATCCACTTCCACCTAAAAATGTGAATGTCGTATAAATTTCACCTGCCATAAGAAGAAAAACAAAAATAGTACCAAAACCTCTCCCTCCAACTGACCATTGCTCTAAATTCATATCTTTTCCATGTTGTGCCCGAATTCCTAAAAATAGTGCGAGAAACAAAAATAAAATAATGATAAGTAATGCGGTCATTTTACATCCTCCTTATTAGCAGGATCAAATACGTACACAATCCCCATACAAAGAGATGTAATAAGCACTGATAATAATATCCAAAATAATAAAAATGGCATCCCTAATATGTAAGGAGTAACTGAATTAGCAAATACGGGTCCAACTACTAAACAAAAAACTGGAATAAGCGCTAATACGTGTATTTTCTTCATCTCATTCTCCTTTACTTATGAAATTCATAATCGATGATACAAATACTTCCACGCCAACCGGTAATGCATCTTCATCAATCGTAAAACGAGGGTGATGGTGGGGATATATAATTCCTTTCTCTTTATTTCCTGCTCCGATAAAAAAGAATGTCCCTGGTGCCTTTTGTAAAAACGCTGAAAAATCTTCTCCAGCCATCGTCGGCTGTAAACGAGTAACTCGTTCCCTTCCATAAAGCTGTAATGCTGTTTTCTCAATAATCTCTGTAACTTCATAATCATTTACTACCGGTCGATACCCATATTCATAAGAAAACGTATATTTCGCTCCGTAAGCTTCCGTCACATGCTTTACAATCTGTTCAATCCTTCTCTCTGTTTCTTCTCGCAATTCATGCTTTAAACTCCGCACTGTACCTTCAATCTCCGCTTGTTCTGGAATCACATTATGAGTTGTCCCAGCGTGAAATTGCGTAACAGATACTACAAGAGAATCTAACGGATTTGTAAGGCGAGATACAATTTGCTGAAGTTGCGAAACGACTTGTGTGCCGATGGCAATACTATCGACTGTTTCATGAGGGATTCCAGCATGTCCACCTTTTCCTTCTATCGTAATTTTAAAAACATCTGGGGCAGCCATTGCAGGACCATAAATTACACCTACTTTCCCAACCTCTAATGACGCCCAAAGGTGAGCACCAACAATATAATCGATCCCTTCCATTACACCTGCCGCGACCATTTCCTCTGCTCCGCCAGGAAAGTTTTCTTCAGCATGCTGGAATAGAAAACGAACCTCTCCTTTAATCTTCTCTCTTGCTTCTACTAACTTATGTACAACTCCAAGTAATATCGCTATATGTCCATCATGGCCACATGCATGCATTACACCTGGATATGCAGAAATAAAGTCAAACTCATTTTCTTCATGAATAGGAAGAGCATCCATGTCAGCTCGAACCGCAATAGTTTTACCAGACTGCTTTCCAATCAACCTTGCCATTACACTATATTTAGTAGGTCTTGACACTTCTAAACATGGGATTTTCCGAAGTATGTCGAATACAAACTGTGATGTTTTTTCTTCTTGAAAAGATAACTCTGGATACTTATGAAAATGCCTTCTCCACTCAACCAACTGATCCTTTGACAAAACAAGTTCTTTTGCAACATCCATTTCTCTTCTCCCCTTCTTCACCAAGTTAAATGTTATTATAACGTGAATTGTTAACTTTTAAAAGAATCTTCTGAATTTTCTATTATAAAAAATTAAAAATAAAAAGCCATCAAAATGATGACTTTTTCATTATTATAAAATAGTAATCGCTTGTTTCCCCATTTGCTCCCACGCTTTCTCAAACTCTGCTCGTGGAACAGCGAAACGCGGATTATTTTTTAGAGGATCATTTACATATACAAAGTTTTGATCGTATCCAACTACTACTACACTATGCTCAAAATATGTAATTTTCACTTCACCAGAACTTGTATTCCATGTTTCAAAACTACTTTCAGCTAGCGGCTTAAACGTCGTATTAATAATCACCCATACTGGAGAACCAGAACTAATTACCTTATATAAATCATTCACGTCTCTATCTGTTAGATTAATTACTTTTTCAGAAACATATTTTTCCGCTAAATTAAAGATTGGTTTATTGTACACACCATATCCTGGTTCAGCTTTCGTATAAATATTTCCAACAAATCCCTCATAAGGATTTCCACGCAAACCATCTTGTTCAAATGGAACTCGATGAATTTCACTAGCAAGTTGCATCTTATCTACTTGCACACCTTTATATTGTAGCAACATAGCTAAGCTTGTCACTTCACATCCACGAGGTAATTCTGGTAACTGCTTTATAAACGGAACATTTTCAATCATAGCCGCTTCTTTCATTTCAGATAGAAAATCTAAGCGTAGCACTTGTGCCTTTTGTATAATCTTATCTTTTCCTATAAAGAACACGGCAGCAAATATAATTCCAAAAACAAAAAGATATTTTAACTTTTTCATTTTAAACAAAACTCCATTAATTATTATTTTACAGACATACCTCCTATCATTGTACCTTGCTTCTTACTAGTTTGCTAGAAAGATTCTGTGAATTATTGTTCACATTTGTTAGTTTAGTTTTCATTCCTGATCAAAGAATTGCTCTTTATTGCGGCATTCCATTTATGGTTATTTGTTGCATTTTATATCAAATGAAGTATAAAAAAATTGTCACATTTGAACAACAACGGACTATCTCAAAAAGAATAAACTAAATATACAAAATATTCAGCTATTTTCTTATAATAAGATAGCTTTTTACTATTTCTTGGATATCCTGGTATAACTTTATTTATCTTAAAATTTTCACAATCGCATTTTTCTCTGGAAAATAGTTTACAATGTAATCAAGTTACAAATGATATTCACCTTAAAAAGTGTGCATTTGTGTCTATTTTTTAACAATATCTCAAAAACTATTGCCTTCTATAAATTAATAGGTTTATATTGTTTTATTGGCATAGTTTCAATCCAAGGAGAAAGGAGATTTTCAATCGTGCAACTAAAGAAAGCGTTTTGGAAGTTGGCTTCGCTTCTTCCGTTATCATTACTTCTGTTCCTCGGTGGCTGTGATAAAAAACTCGCAGTATTAAATCCGCAAGGACCTGTTGCAAAAGCACAGTATGATTTAATTGTTTGGTCATTCTTGCTTATGTCATTAATTATCGCAATTGTATTCATCTTGTTTACAGTCATCTTGATTCGTTATCGTGAAAAACCAGAGAATATGGACTATGAGCCACCTGAACAACACGGTAACACATTATTAGAAATCATTTGGACGCTTGTTCCTGTTATTATCGTTATCGCATTATCGATTCCAACAGTAAAAGCAACTTATGCTTCGGAAGAGGTTCCGGAAGAGTCCAAACATATTAAACCAGTGGAGATTTATGTTACATCTGCAAACTGGAAATGGTTATTCAGTTACCCAGAGGAAAAAATTGAAACCGTTAACTATTTAAACATCCCAGCTGGTGTACCAATTCAATTCAAACTGACTTCTGTCGGCCCAATGAATGCTTTCTGGGTACCAGAACTTGGTGGTATGAAGTACACAATGGATGGCATGATTATGGACCTTTATTTACAAGCTGATAAGCCAGGTTCTTACCTAGGCCGTAGCGCGAACTTCTCTGGTGAAGGATTTACTCACATGGAGTTCGAAGTTGAAGCAAAAACTAAAGAGAAATATGACAAGTGGGTTAAAGAAGTACAACAAACTGCTCCTAAACTAACAGAAGATAAGTACAACGAAATTGTTAAACCTGGTGTAGTTGGTCGTATGACATTCTCTAGCCATCACTTAAGTTATGTAGATCCAAAATCACTTGAATATTGTGATTACAACTACTACAAAAACAAAAAATAATAGCTATAATTCCAACAGATTGGAGTGAACACAGTGAAGCTTGATGAATTCTTTGTCACAGGTGACCCGATTATTTACGGTGCAGACGCTTCTATCGTTCTTGTGACATTAGCAATCATTTTCGTACTAACAAAGTATAAAAAATGGAAATGGCTTTGGGACGAATGGTTAACAACTGTTGACCATAAAAAGATTGGGGCCATGTATATTATCTCTGCGGTTATTATGTTATTCCGTGGTGGTATGGACGGTTTAATGATCCGTGCACAGTTAACATTCCCAGAAACAACTTATTTAAACGCTGAACACTATAACGGAATCTTCACAACACACGGTACAGTTATGATTCTTTTCATGGCGATGCCATTCGTTATGGGATTAATGAACCTTGTAGTACCATTACAAATTGGTGCTCGTGACGTTGCATATCCGTTCTTAAATGCTTTAAGTTTCTGGTTATTCTTTGTCGGAGCAATGTTATTCAACATCGCTTTCGTAATCGGTGGTTCTCCAGACGCTGGATGGACTTCTTACTTCCCAATGGCAGGTACAGAGTTTACTTCTGGTGTAGGAAATAACTACTACGCAATTGCATTACAGATTTCAGGTCTCGGTACGTTAATGACAGGTATTAACTTCCTTGTTACTATCTTAAAAATGCGTACACCTGGTATGACTTTAATGAGAATGCCAATGTTTACTTGGTCAATCTTAATTACAACAATTATCATTATTTTCGCTTTCCCAGTATTAACAGTTGCTCTTGCATTAATGACATTTGACCGTCTATTCGATGCTCACTTCTTTACGATGGCGAGCGGCGGTATGCCAATGTTATGGGCCAACCTATTCTGGGTATGGGGTCACCCTGAAGTATATATCGTTATTTTACCGGCATTCGGTATTTTCTCTGAAATCATTAGTACATTCTCACGTAAGCGTCTATTCGGTTACAGTGCGATGGTATACTCAATGGTTGCAATTTCTTTACTAAGTTTCGTCGTATGGCTTCACCACTTCTTCACGATGGGTGCAGGTCCAGCGGTTAACTCATTCTTCTCGATTTCGACAATGGCGATTTCGATTCCAACCGGGGTTAAGATCTTTAACTGGTTGTTTACACTGTATAAAGGACGTATTCGTTTTACAGTTCCAATGCTTTGGTCATTGGCATTTATTCCAAACTTCGTAGTCGGTGGGGTTACAGGGGTTATGCTTGGAATGGCAGCAGCTGATTATCAGTACCATAACAGCTACTTCCTAATTGCTCACTTCCACTACGTATTAATCGCAGGTACAGTATTCGCTATGCTTGCTGGATTCACATTCTGGTATCCAAAAATGACTGGTCATATGTTAAATGAACGCCTAGGTAAATGGACATTCTGGATCTTTATGAGCGGATTCAACATCTGTTTCTTCCCAATGTACTTCTTAGGTTTAGACGGTATGACTCGTCGTATGTACACTTACTCTGAAAGTCTTGGATGGGGATGGCTAAACCAAATCGCATCTGTTGGTGCGGTAATGATGGGTATCGGCTTCCTACTTCTTTGCTACAACGTAATTTGGAGTGCTCGTCACGGTGAACGTGACACAACTGGAGATCCATGGGACGGCCGTACACTTGAATGGGCAACTCAATCTCCTGTACAACATTACAACTTCGCGAAACTTCCTGAAATCAAAGAAGCTGATGCTTTCTGGTACATGAAGAAACGCGGAGAAACAGTTACACCAGCAGCAGAAGACATCAAACCAATTCACATGCCAAGTAACTCTGGTGTGCCTATTATTGCGTCTGGATTCTTCGGTCTTGCAGGTTTCGCATTAGTATTTAGCTGGTTCTGGCTTGCAGCAATCGGCGGCATTGGTATTTTAGCTTGCTTAATCTATCGTTCATTCGATTACGATGAAGGTTACTATATTAGTGTTGATGAAATTAAAAAATCAGAACATGTAGCATGAGAGGTGAAATGATATGGCGGCTTTAGATAAAAGCTTACCTTTGGAATATCAATCCGAACAAAGCAGATTGAATATCCTAGGATTCTGGATTTTTCTTGGGGCTGAAATTATGCTGTTCGCAACACTTTTCGCCTCTTATCTAGTACTTGCTGGTCGTACGGCAGATGGCCCAACACCAGCACAACTGTTTGAACTTAAAACGCTTTTAATTCAAACATTACTACTTTTAACAAGTAGTTTCACATGTGGTATCGTGATTCACGAAATGCGTAAGCACAACCAAAAAGCAATGCTTGGATGGTTCGTCCTTACATTACTTTTAGGTGCAGGCTTCCTATTCTTCGAGATTGAAGAGTTCATTATGTATATTGGTGAAGGCGCAACAATTCAAACAAGTGCTTTCCTATCTGGATTCTTCGTTCTTCTTGGAACGCACGGAGCCCACGTAACAGGCGGTATCATTTGGGCAATTTGTGTTATTATCCAAATTTTAAAACGAGGTTTAACACCAGTTACAGCTCGTAAAGTATTCATTATCAGCTTATACTGGCATTTCCTTGATTTAGTTTGGGTCTTTATTTACACACTAGTTTACTTGAACGGGATGGTGGCGTAAATGGGTCAAAATAACAACCAAGCAAACGGGCATGCGCATAGCGGATTCCCTTGGTCACACGTTTTCGGATTTATTTTATCGCTTGCACTAACGTTTCTAGCTCTATACGTGGCACTTTACACAAACCTGCCACTATCAACGATCCTAACTACCATTATCGTAATGGCTGTTGCGCAAGCGTTGTTACAATTAATTATGTTCATGCATTTAAAAGAAGGAGAAGGAAGAGTTCAAATTCTTACTATGATTTACAGTTTCTTCGTTGCAACAGCAACAGTTGGTTTAACTGTATGGATCTTCTTCTCAATGTAATGTACATGAAAAGACTGCTGAGGTTTCTCAGCAGTCTTTTTTTATTCCCTCCCCCTATTACACCCACATTACGGAATTAACAACAGAATCATGAAAAATATACTTATTATGACAAATGTTAAGAAAACTCTTTCTTTATGAAATCGAATCCATATGCGTTGCTTTTCTACCTATTATATGGCTAAATAGTTACTATATTTATTTGAAGGGAGAGAACGCAATGGAACATCATACTTCTGTTCTATCACTTATGGTTGTCGTTGCAATCGCGTTTTTCGTTCCCCTTTTGTTACAACGCTTTAAATTAAAAGCACTTCCTGTCGTCGTTGCAGAAATCATCGCAGGAATCTTTGTAGGTAAAAGTGGGTTTAATATTATTGAGCCAGATATGTGGCTTCAAGTCTTATCGACACTAGGATTTATCTTTCTTATGTTTTTAAGCGGTTTAGAAATTGATTTTTCTATCTTTAAACAAAAAGGGAAAAAGAATACGACAAACGAACCAAACACATTCCAAGCAGCAAGTGTTATCTTCTTATTTATTTTCATCTTATCTTATGCCCTATCATTACTATTCGTATGGTTAGGATTTGTAGATAATGCAATGTTTATGACTTTAATTATTTCAACAATCTCTTTAGGTGTTGTCGTACCAACATTAAAAGAGAATAACCTAGGAAAAACAGCAATTGGACAAATCATTTTATTGGTCGCTGTTATTGCGGATTTAGTTACAATGATTTTACTTGCTGTATTCGTCGGATTAAATTCCGAAAGCGGCCAAAGCATGTGGCTCCTTCTTCTTCTATTCGGCGCTGGTATTGTTATTTACTTCGTTGCAAAACGTTTTAAAAACATTCCATACTTAGATAGCTTAAAAGCTGGTAGTGTACAAATTGATACAAGAGCTGTTTTTGCACTCATCTTAATATTAGTTGGGTTATCTGAATCCGTTGGAGCCGAAAATATTTTAGGTGCCTTCTTAGCAGGTGTACTCGTATCATTATTATCACCAAATGAAGATATGGTTGAAAAACTGGATTCTATCGGATACGGTTTCTTCATTCCTATTTTCTTCGTAATGGTTGGTGTAAATTTAGAAGTTTGGTCTATTTTCAAAGAACCTTCTAGCATGCTCATGATCCCAATTTTAATTGTAGGACTCTTTATTTCAAAACTGATACCATCACTCGTCTTACGAAAATGGTATCCACGTAATATCGTACTAGGAAGTGCCATCTTATTAACATCGACACTTTCTTTAGTTATTGCAGCTGCACAAATTGGTGAAAAACTAGGAATCATTAGTCCAAGTTTATCTGCCTCCCTTATTTTAAGCGCAGTTATTACTTGTATTTTCGCACCTATATTATTTAAAAAGATGTTCCCAAAAGTGGAAACACCAAAACCAAAAGTTTCAATTATTGGTGCGAGTAGAATTACCCTTCCGTTATCACTTGATTTAAAACGAGAAGATTATGACGTAACACTATATATGATGCGTCAAAATAAAATAAATGATGAGGAAGCGAAATCGCACGACTTCCCTATTGTGAAATTAGATGACATCACAATTGCATCATTAACTGAACAAACAGCATTTCATGCAGACCGCGTTGTTGTTGCAACAAGCGATGATGAACAAAACTTACTATTAGCAGAACATGCAAAAGAACTAGGTGTTGAACATGTTATTGCAAGTGTAGAAGATCCGCTTCTACAAGAAAAAGCAACGCAAGAACATATCGCCGTATTCTCAACCATTAACTCTACACGTATTCTATTACGTGCATTAATTGATAAACCGAGTCTCGTTCGCTTAATTACAACAGCAAACGAAACAGTCCGTGAAGTTGAACTACGAAGCAATAAATATAACGGCGTTGCACTTCGTCGCCTTCCGTTTTTAGGCGATGTACTAGTCATTCAAATTTATCGTGGGAATAAAGCATTAATCCCGCATGGTGATACAAGACTACAACACGGTGATACATTACTTGTAACAGGCTCGAAAGAACATATCGATACACTAAAAAGCATATTAGAATAGAAAAATGCCCCTTACATAATTAAGGGGCATTTTTTTCCATTCCATATGGTAAAATGTTACTATCACATATTATGAGGATGGATTACATTATGTCTATTATAACTTTAGCTCTCTTATTATTAGCAGAAATACTCGTTGCCATTATTCTCATCGGTGTTAGCATTGAAATTTGTAGTTATGGATGGAAAAAATCAAATGGAATAAAGTACTCTTGTCTCTTACTTTCACTCCTTCTCGGAACCGCTAGCATACTCGGACTTTTCGCCGCACCTGCCTATTTCTTTATACAATTAACAGAAAAAGCTTTATAAGAAAGGATGTTAATATGATTACCGTGAAAAATATTGATGGATCTGAAACTTACGTATTACGTCAAAAAATTTTACGCCCGAGTCAAACATTAGCAGATTGTAAATACTCTTCCGACTATGAAACAGATACCTTTCACTTAGGCGCATTTATAAATGATAAACTTATTAGTATCGCTTCTTTCTCAAAGGAAATGCATCCTGACTTACAAGCAGGTATGCATTATCGTCTACGAGGAATGGCAACATTACCTGAATTTCGAAACAACCACGCTGGAAGCTCCTTAATTCAGAATGCAGAACAAATCTTACAAGAGCGTCAAGCAAATATATTATGGTGTAATGGCCGAATTACTGTAGCTGACTATTACAAGCGCTTAGGCTTCCAAGAACATGGTGAAATCTTTGAAATTGAACCAATTGGCCTTCATAAAGTACTGTATAAAAGAATATAAGAAAAGCTTTCCGCAACAGGAAAGCTCTTCTTATATTTCAATCTTCACTTTTTATCTTTTTCATATATATGTATATAAACAGACTAGGAACTAAAAAACAAGCAAACATAATAAGTCCTGTCATACTAATTTCCTTTATCGAAATATCTGGTGTTACAACGATACAAATAGCTAAAATCCCAATAACAATACTTACAGGCACTAATAATAGTTTCATGAAATAGCTACGTGATACTCCCCCTGTATGCTCATACACTTCCACTGAATTTTTCAGATTTAAAAGGTTAATAACTACAATCCCACCCATAAATACCATTAATAAATCCGAAACACTTTCATATCCTGCATCTTGCAAAACGTAGCGATAAAAAACAATACCTAGTATAAAGATATTTTGTAAGATGAAAACTAATCTAATATGTTTTAACCCCTCAATCATTAAACGTTCATCTTTCACGATTTTCATCGAATCACTCCTTTTCCTCCCAAAACAAATCATTCAAAGTTTTATCTACTGCATAACAGATTTTCAAACATAAATCTAAAGACGGATTGTATTTGCCCTTCTCAATTAAACTAATCGTTTGCCTTGTAACTCCTACTTTTTCTGCTAATTGTTGCTGTGTTAAATCTAACTGAACACGCGCGACTTTTATTTTACTTACAGCCATTCATGTTCCTCCTCTGCCTTTATTGTAACATATATATTCCAATAAGTAATTTATATTTTACATTACTAATTTAAGTTTCACTTTATTATACACAAAAAAGGAGCCCCTCATAAGAAGCCCCCTCTCCTATATTATAAGAATAAATGACATCCAAATAAAATTGTAAATAAGTATAGTAATGGATGTACTTCCATCCCTTTCCCTTTCACAATTTTCAAGACTGGATACACTAAAAATCCAATTGCAATTCCATTCGCAATACTAGACGTTAACGGAATACCAACGAAAATTAAAAATGCTGGTAATGCATCTTCAAATTCATTCCAATTAATATCACGAATACTTTGTGCCATTAAACTACCTACAATAATTAATGAAGGAGCTGTAATAGCAGCTACACTTGATAAAGAAGCAATAACAGGGCTGAAAAACGCCGTTATAATCGTTAGGCCGACTACTACAATACCTGTTAATCCCGTTTTACCACCTGCAGCAATACCAGCTGACGATTCAATCGTCGCTGCTGTTGGACTTGTCCCAAAGATAGAGCCTGTAGTACCGCCAATTGCATCCGCAATAAACGCTTTACCAAAACGTTTCTCTGTATTATCCGTAATTAAACCCGCTTGTTTAATTAATCCAAGTAATGCACCTGTCGTATCAAATAACAGTACAAGTAAAAATGAAAATACAACACCATATAAGCCGTACTCAATTACATCTGAAAAGGCATTGATTGGGTTTGAAACGATAATACCCTCTGGTAAATGAGGCATCGCAACAATTTTATCCGTGAACTTCAGTTGCCCTGTAAAAAAGGCGATAACTCCTGTCACAATCATACTAATAAATAATGCACCGCTCACACGCAATGCCATTAATACCGCCGCTAATATTAAACCAATAAGAGTTAAAATAACGGCTGGAGAATGAAAATCACCAATCGTAACTAAATTTGATGGATGATCAACGATAATTCCAGAAAGGCGTAATCCAATAAAAGCAATAAATAGTCCAATACCACCTGCAATTGCATGCTTTAAACTATCAGGAATTGCTAAAATTAACTTTTGCCTAAACGAAGTAAAAGATAATAAAAGAAAAATAATCCCTGTTACAAATACCGCTGAAAAGGCAATTACATATGTAATCCCTTCTGCTTTCTGTACAACAGAATACGCAAAGTATGCGTTCATCCCCATAGCTGGAGCAATAACAATTGGATAATTAGCAAAAATCGCCATACCTATTGTTCCAACAACAGTTGCAATAATTGTTGCTGTAAACGCTTGGTCAAATGGTACACCTGCATCAGATAATATTTTCGGATTGATGACAAGAATATACGCAAATGTAAAAAAAGTTGTGATGCCAGCCAAAAACTCTTGCTTCACAGAAGTGTTATATTTTTGTAATTGAAACATGCTTATGTACCCTTCCTACACCTGAATTATTATCACACATTCTCTTCTTACTAGTATGCGAGAAAATATAATACTTAATCTTAACAATCAATAAAAAGAAGAGTCAATATATTCTCTAATAGTTCGAATTTTAAGTTTAAGTCTGACAAGTCTAGATGTAGTACAGTTCATTATGATTATTTTTGTAGCATAACAGATAGAAATGTTTTATAATTTGAAATAGTTAAATATTTAGTAAGCGCATTCAAACATCGTTCACTCTACAAGGGGGATTCTTCTTATGCAACACTCAAACAAATCTGGAACTTTAAACCGCGGTTTAAAAGAACGACATATTACTTTAATGTCACTCGGTTCAGCTATTGGCGTTGGACTATTTTTAGGATCTGCTTCTGCTATTAAACTAGCTGGGCCCTCTATTTTACTAGGATATATGATTGCTGGACTCGTTATTTTTTTCATTATGCGAGCGCTCGGAGAAATGGCAATTGAACAACCTGTTGCCGGCTCTTTTAGTAAATATGCATATGATTATCTCGGACCGCTAGCTGGTTATATTACAGGTTGGAACTACTGGTTCTTATGGGTTGTTACTTGCATGGCTGAAATTACAGCAGCTGGCATTTACATGCAGTACTGGTTCCCAGATATTCCGCGTTGGACTTGGGCGCTACTCGCTTTATTATTAATGAGCGCTTTCAACTTCTTATCCGTAAAAGTATTTGGAGAACTTGAATTTTGGTTTGCTCTTATTAAAATTGTCACAATTATCTGTATGATAGTAGTTGGAGCTGGTATTATTTTATTCGGATTCGGAAATGGCGGAATAGCCACCGGTATTTCAAACCTTTGGTCACATGGTGGCTGGTTTCCAAATGGATTTTCTGGGTTACTACTCTCCATGCAAATGGTATTATTCGCTTATTTAGGCGTTGAATTAATCGGTGTTACAGCTGGTGAAGCTCAAAACCCGAAGAAAACACTCGCAAAAGCAATCGATAACGTATTTTGGAGAATATTACTGTTCTACGTTGGAGCTCTATTCGTTATGATGGCAATTTATCCATGGAACGAACTGGGTGAGAAAGGAAGTCCATTTGTATTAACATTTCAACAAATCGGTATTGCAAAAGCAGCAGGGATTATTAACTTTGTCGTATTAACAGCAGCTCTTTCATCTTGTAATGGTGGTTTATTTAGTACAGGCCGTATGCTGTATACATTGGCTCAGCAGAAGAAAGCACCTGAAAGATTCGGTCGTTTAAATAAAAATGGCATTCCAAGTCAAGGAATTGTAGCAACTGCGATCGTTTTACTCATTGGCGTTATATTAAACTATCTCGTACCTGCAAAGGTATTTACATGGCTCACTAGTATTTCCACTTTCGGCGCAATTTGGACTTGGGGAATCATATTAGTCGCTCAAATTAAATTCCGTAAAAGTTTGCCAACGCAAAACAGACAAAAGTTATCGTATAAAATGCCCTTATACCCATTAAGTTCATATTTCTCACTTGCTTTCCTTGTACTAGTATTAGGTATAATGGCGTATTCAGAAGATACACGAATCGCATTAATCGTCGGTCCTATTTGGCTTATCGGCTTAGCTATCGTGTACTACATGAAAGGGTTTCATAAGATTGATGAAACACCTAATTCAAAAATTAGTTAAACAAAACATCCCTTCCTTATTGATTGGAAGGGGTGTTTTTATGTCTATATAAATATTTCTCAACAAATTTCACGGTATTTTTACAATTTTTTAATATTTTTTATGTTTTCCGTCTTTATTTTTACAAAAAAATAAATTACATTATTAAAGCACATATATTTATTATTAGGGGGATTCTTCTATGAAGAATAAAAAATGGATTACATTTTCTTTAGCAACAGCAATTACACTAAGTATAGGAGCTTCGTTCATACCGTCTACTTATGCCGAAAGCTCTGTAGACCCAGCTCCTGAAATTGCTGCAAAAGTTGTAAACCAAAATAATGAGAAGAAAGTATTATTCGATAATACACACGGTCAAACTGCCGGGACAGCTGACTGGGTTATTGATGGCGGCTTTTCTGATTTCGGAAATGGTATCGCTCAAAACGGCTATCATGTAAAAGAACTACGTAAATCAACACCAATTACATACGAAGATTTAAAAGACTACAATGTGTTTATCGTTCCAGAGGCAAATATTCCTTACAAAAAATCTGAACAAGATGCTATGTTACAATACGTGAAAAATGGCGGTAGTATCTTCTTCATTGCCGATCATTATAATGCAGATCGTAATAAAAATCGTTGGGACTCTTCTGAAGTATTTAACGGATATAGACGCGGTGCTTGGGATAATCCAGCGAAAGGAATGTCTAACGAAGAAGCCAATTCACAAGCTATGCAAGGAGTAGAAAGCTCTGATTGGCTATCTGACAACTTCGGTATTCGCTTCCGCTATAATGCAATCGGTGATGTTTCCGCTAAAAATATTGTATCACCTGAACAATCATTCGGAATTACAGAAGGGGTTTCATCTGTAGCAATGCATGCTGGTTCTACTTTAGCAATTACAAATCCAAAACTAGCAAAAGGACTTGTTTATCTTCCAGAAAACCCAGCAAAATGGAATAACGCTGTTGATAGCGGTGTGTATAACGGCGGTGGTGTTGCAGAAGGTCCTTATGCTGCTATCGCAAAAGTAGGACTTGGAAAAGCTGCCTTTATTGGAGACTCTTCTCCTGTTGAAGATGCTACGCCAAAATACGTTCGTGAAGACTCTGGCCAAACAAAGAAAACTTACGATGGATATAAAGAAGAAAACGATGCGATTTTACTAGAAAATATCGTAAATTGGCTATCGAATAAAGAAACATTTACAAGTTTAGACCAAGTAAATGGTTTACAACTTGATTTACCTACCACTTTACAAACATTTGAACAACCAAGCTTATCAACTGAGCCACAACCTGAACCTTGGAGTGCGCCAAATGCAGGTTATCAATGGTTTAATACAAATACTTTTAAACCTGGTTCATATGGCTATAACGGTGCAGTAACAGCAAATGACTACGTAGTTACACACCCTAGCACTCTACCAAACAATGAAGTGTTCCAAATCAAAATTCAAGTAAATAACTTATTACCAAACACAACATACAATAATTATTCTTTAGGTATATTCACTACTGGCGGTACACAAATAGCAAAAGTTCAAAATACAAACGGCACTTGGCCATCTACTTTCGGATATAGTAGTGCATTTTCTTTCACAACAAACAGCTTAGGTTCTGCTGAAAAAATTGTGAACGTACAAATCGATCCAAATACAACTGGACAAGCAACACTTCGTCTACGCCAAAATACAACAGCGAAATATAGTGAGACTGTAACGATTAATAAGAAATAATGAAAAAGGCAATCCGGATATGGATTGCCTTTTTCTACTTCTCTTCTTTTGAGAAAAACATTCTTGAAATAACGATACCTATACTACCTACGATTAAGAATAACACCGCCCTGATCATCATCGATACTTCTGGTAGGTCCAGAAGGAATAGCTTCCCTATCGTTACAACTAAAACGATTAATCCAGCATACAATATTTCATTCATATGTTTATTCCGTCCAAGCCAAACTGCAAATAAAGCATATACCATCCATAATAACGATACAGATACGCTAATTATGCTTCCATCTGTAGAAAGGACTTCACCAACTCTAGTAATTGCAATAAATATGATAACCATAAACCAATAGAGCGCTATAGAATATACATATTTTCCAAAGCTCATTAACACATCTTTCGCTTGCTTCATGCAGTAATAAAATGTACCTATTAAAATAATATGAGCAACGAAACCAGCTGAAAGGAAATGATCAAATGGGCTAAAAATAGTCTGTATCATTCCAATCGCATAAATCGTCGCACTAATATATAATTTTATCTGTTGTTTTCCTTTAATAGAAGTCACCATGCCGAGGAAACCTTGTAATAATAGTACAATCGCTGCATTCACTAAACTATACTCATATAAAATCGCTAAACTAAATGCCCCCATTGCGAAACCAAATAAAAGATTTGTAAACGTAGAATGTCGATTCTTCCTATATTCAAACACGAACATAGTAGCGTGTACGAGTGCACTTATCATTAATCCCCATGTTGTAAATTCAGGTATTTTTGAAATAGCTAATATAAAGAAAACTGCATTCGCACTAAATATTGCCAAGCGTGGTTCTACTATAAAACTTCTCTCCGTAAACATATGCCAAAATAATAGTAAGTGAATTAAGCCATAAACTACTGTTAACTGTA
The DNA here is from genome assembly GCF_055825275.1 of Bacillus sp. GS3m_15504. Classification (NCBI taxonomy): domain Bacteria; kingdom Bacillati; phylum Bacillota; class Bacilli; order Caryophanales; family Bacillaceae; genus Bacillus; species Bacillus sp. GS3m_15504. The sequence goes on from NZ_JBVVNL010000004.1 coordinate 30,907, forward strand.
CTTGTAAATCCTCTACTAACATTGACATAACAGCAAAGAAGACAAAAAGAACAATAGCAGCAACCGCATAAGAAATCATATATAAATACTGATAACGATTTTTCAACGCATACCATAATAAGCTAAGTGTTAGTATCATCTCATATCCAAAGAAAATGTACGGATTAGGAGTTGTACTATTTAATAAGAATGGTACAAAGAAGGCTCCTACCGCTACGAAGATAGTAAGATATTCTGATTGATACCTCTTCGCTATATAAATACCTAAAATAACCCATGCAATATTACACACAAATGCAACACTTGCTGGAATAAAGCCATATAAATAATGTGCCGCAAATGTCGTTAAAACTATACCCGTAATACTTCCTCCTGCTAATACTAACCCTAACGCTTGCCGCTCTCGTTTAATTTGAATATCCCCTATATAATAAAAACCAATTGATAGGACAATACCAAACACAATTCGTATTGCTGGTGTTAATAGTCCAGCATCTACCCCTGCTTTAAATAACCAGATTACTCCAAGTAACATAATTCCTACAAAAATACGTGGCAACCACGTTTGGCAAAACTTAATAATATTAAATGGTTCTGGTTTAAAAGCAGATATATCTACTTGTTTTACCTCACGTTCTTGCACAGGTTCTTTTATTGTAACTACTTCTTCTTTTTGTTTTTCCTCTATCACCGTTTCAATATATTCTTTCTTTTCCTTACTAACATGTTGCTGAGCATTTTCTACTTCTATTTCTCTTTGTTTTGCTTTCAATTCAAAAAGTGCTTCTTGCATCGTTTCAATTGTCGTTTCGAGCGCTTCTATTTTCTTATTCAAATCCTCCTTCATACGTTCCCCCCTCATCATTCATTCAAAACCTATATATTACCAATTACCTTTATCATACTCTTAGTCTATTCATTTTCAATACTATTTTTCCAAAAAAAAGAAAGGTGTTTTCCGAAATAGGAAAACACCTCTTACTTATTTCTTCTTATTGAAAACAAAACTAACGATAACACCAATACAAGCACCTATAATAGCTGGAACAATCCATCCTACACCTTCTGTATAAAACGGAATGTACTTTAATACTGATGTCCATTGATTCAACATTACATTTTTATTGAAAATATCGATTGCACTAAATACGGCTACAATCCCAACTGTCACTGCATATACGTATGCATACTTTCCAATATACTTCTGGAATAACCCTAAAATAATAAGCGTTAATGCAACCGGATAAATAAATCCAAGAATTGGTACCGATACTTTTAAAATTTGTGTTAATCCTAAATTTGCTAAAATCATACTAACAAAACTTAAGATAAATGCCCAAACTTTGTATGCTACTTTCGGAAATGCACTTGCGAAAAATTGACTACACGATGTAACAAGTCCGATTGAAACACATAAACATGCGATCGTAAAAATAAGTCCTAATAAAACGACTCCACCTTGTCCAAATAGTGTAGTCATTACTTGTGCTAACACTTGCGCGCCATTATCAAATGTCCCCAATGAACCACTCATTGAACCAACATATCCAAGTATGACATAAATAATAGATAATAATAGTCCTGCACCAATTCCAGCAATACTCATATATTTCGCTAAACCTTTATCATCTTCAATACCTTTTGCACGAAGAGCATTTGCAATCACAATCCCAAAAATTAAAGCTGCTAATGCGTCCATCGTTAAATATCCATCTAAAAACCCTTGGAACATAGGCGCTTGTCCATAGTTTCCAGCAGCCTCTTTCACACTACCTACTGATGTAAACATGCTTTTTATAAAGATAAGGGCAATCATACCTAATAATAATGGTGTTAAAACCTTTCCGAACAACCCCATTAATTTAGACGGTGATAAGCTTAACCAGTACACAATACTAAAGAAAATAACCGTATAACATAATAAAACTATGCTTCCCGCTTCTGGGAAGAACTGACCTGGCCCCATTTCAAAAGCTAAACTTCCTGCACGTGGTATACCAAGTCCTGGCCCAATAAACAAGTACACGATACACGGAAAAATAATTGCAAATGAGGAATGAACCCTACCCGCTAACGTTTGGAAACTTCCTGCTTTCGCAATCGCAATAACTCCCAATATAGGAAGACCTGTTGCCGATATAATAAATCCTACTAATGAAATCCACACATGTTCGCCTGCTTCATAACCAAGAAAAGGTGGGAATATAAGATTCCCCGCTCCAAAGAACATCGAGAATAACATAAGACTAATAAGTAAAATTTCTTTTTTCTGTAACAATTTCATTTCTTTCTCCTTCTTTAATTTCATCTTTTATGAAATCAATTTCACATATAAAAAAGTGCAATAAAGCGATTCCTCACAAAGAAAACATAGTCCATAGTCTAACATAAAAGAAACACCCATTCTATAGCTATCTCTCTTTTCCAATTTCTTCTGAAAAATCAACCTTTATTGACTTATAATAGTTAATAAGGTAAAATATTAAATGTACAAAATTATTAACTTTGTTTTTGTTTGTGTCAGGAGGAAAATAACATGGAATCAGCGATACAACTAGAAAAAGAACAACAAAGAAAAAAGAAACATCCTCCAGGTTTATACTTACTCTTCTTTACAGAAATGTGGGAAAGATTTAGTTACTATGGATTACGAGGATTATTAACATTATATTTAACGACAGCTTTAGTAAGCGGTGGTCTTGGGTTTAGTCCCGCATGGGCACTCTCCATTTACGGATTTTATACTGGAGCCTGTTATTTCACACCAATGATTGGTGGATACTTAACAGACCGGTTCCTAGGTAGACGAAAAGCCATCACAATTGGTGGTATAACAATGGCAATCGGTAACCTTACACTATTCGCCATGCAAAACCAAGTCGGCCTATACCTCGGATTAGCGCTTATTATTATCGGTAATGGATTCTTCAAACCGAATATCTCTACACTGGTTGGGGAATTATACGAAGAGAACGATCCAAAACGTGATAGTGCATTTACTATTTTCTATATGGGTATTAACGTCGGGTCATTTTTAGCTCCACTCGTTTGCGGATTTTTATCAGAAAATTTATTCAAAACAACAGTTGATGGCGTTGTACATTACGGATTCCGTTACGGTTTCTTAGCCGCTTCAATTGGAATGATTATCGGACAAATTTTATTTACAACATTATCAAATCGCTTCCTTGGTGATATCGGTAAAAAACCAACTCGCGATTTGCAAACAACAGATGGACAACCATCAGTAGGAGATACACCGTTAACAAAAAAAGAAAAACAGCGTACTGCAGTTATCGTCATTTTAACATGCTTCGTTGTCTTCTTCTGGGCTGGCTTTGAACAAGCTGGTAGCTCATTAACATTATATACAAACAAATTTGTAGACCGCTCTGTGTTCGGATGGGAAGTTCCAACATCTTGGTTCCAATCGGTCAATCCATTATTTATTATTTTACTTGCTCCAGTTATTTCGGCATTATGGGCAAAACTTGCAACTCGCAAGCGCGGGGATTTAAAAATCCCAACAAAAATGGGACTTGGTATGATTTTGCTCGGTATCGGTTATATCATTCTCGTTATCGCTACATTAAAAACAGGTAGTGATGAACATAACATTACAGAAAAAGCAAACTTATTATTTATCGTCTTTACGTATCTTTTCCATACGTTAGGTGAGCTATTCTTATCACCTGTTGGACTATCAATGGTTAGTGCACTTGCTCCAGTAAAACTAGCATCTTTACTAATGGGCGTATGGTTAGCGAGTTCAGGTATCGCCAACATTTTAGGTGGACAACTTGCAAGCTTCACAACTTCACTTGGATATGCTGAAGTATTTACAGTTATTGGCGCTGTAGCAATTGTATTAGGTTGTGTTTTATTATTAATTTCTAAGAAATTAGTGAAATGGATGGATTAAAAAAAGATGAGGGATTTCCCTCATCTTTTTTTATTTCTTCGCCTTCGTTCCTACTAAATCACCAGCAACAACGTAACGTTTAGAATTATCTTTCACTGATACACATGTAATTAGCGTTATCTCATCTTTCCCATGATCCTCAACAACTTCCCACTTATCAGGAGTCACTTCAGACACACCAGTAACCGCATACTCATATTCGTTTTCATTATCATATAAATAAATTTTGTCACCTTTTTTTAGAGACGCTATATCACTAAATAAAACACCTTTTTTAGACATGTTATGTCCTGCTAATGCATAGTTCCCTTTTCCCATTACTTGATTTTCTTTTACTGTTGCTGCACCTGATAATAGGTTTTTCTCAGTAGAAGATTTTAAAACAGGAAGTTCTAATGAAACACTTGGAATCGACATACGGCCAATTACTTGTTTCTTATCTAATGATGCGTTCGCTACTTCTGCCAAATCTGGTTGATTAATTTTCGAAGCATCTACAAATTCCGTCTCATGTTTTTCATAATCCATCTTTTGGACGGCCTGTACATTTTCAGTCTGTTTCTTTTCAGCTTGATATCCATCATAAAATGGCTTGCCGATTAATACACCACCTACAACAAATAGGAGGATTGCTACTATACTATAAATTCTTTGCTTATTCATATACAATTCCTTTCCGTTACAAAATCTTACTCTATATAAAATGATAAGATAATATTGCTGTATGTACAAGTATAAGCTGAAAAGAAACCTTCTTGCTGATGCAAGAAGGTTTCTTTTTAAGCTAATTTATTTCTGTATAGTGATACGTGAAAGACTGTCATTTGAATTAAATAAATCAAATACATAACATATAAAGGGTATGCCGAAATATATAAATTTGCTACAGGTGTAAATATTAATAATCCTAGTGCACAAGGTAATACAAACCACAATGATACAAATGTTGTTCGACATGCTCTATCTGTAATATCCTTCTCGCGTTCATCTTCTTGGGGAAATAATAACGGATACAATTGCAATGATGATCTTTTATATTTCTTCTTATGCAATCTTTTAAAGAACGCTAGTATGATAGCTACAATAAATAGTAATACAACAGGTGTCAAACTCATAGTTATTTTGGATGGTAAACTCTCATTTTTAATAATATCAGCAAACTGTATCCAAAAATCATAAAACTCTACAAATGCCCAGCATGCCAATACACTGTAAAATAAATTTATAATATACGAAGCAACAATTCTATTCATCCTCTTTCCCCTCCTTATTTAAAACAAACACATCTTCCATCTTTAACTCGAATACATCACAAATTGTAAGTGCTAATAACAAAGAAGGAACATAATCCCCTTTTTCAATTGCCGCAATTGTTTGTCTCGTCACTCCCACCTTTTCTGCTAATACACTTTGCGAAAAATTAAACCGAGCTCTTAATTCCTTTACTCTATTTAAAATGGTCAAATTTACCACCTCTTAATCCTATTGTATGTTCTCCTTAACAAAATGTAAACTCAACTTAACATTATTTTCACAAAAAAATCCAACTTTACAATATGTAAAGTTGGATTTTGTGTTAGCTTAAAATTGTAAGCTTAACATTTTTTCTGCCCCACTTACTAGACGAAGCTTTATCTGGCATTAAAACATCGATTTTGTGACCTTTAATCGCGCCACCAGTATCTGCTGCAATTGCTTCTCCGTATCCTTCAACATATACACGAGAACCTAATGGAATAACAGATGGATCTACCGCAATTAATTTCATTCCTGGGTTTGCAGTTAAATTATAGCCTCCCCATGCAGAGTATACTTGTTGACCTGGTCCATAACCATTTTCAGCTGGGTCTGCTGTATAAGCTGTTGCATGTACATAGATTTCTCTTCCACCAGCAGTTGGCTTAGAAGGTTGTACAGGTTCTACCTTCGAATTATTATTAGCAACAGGTTCAGCTGGTTTACTAGCTTGTTCTTGCTTTTTCTTTTCAGCAACTTCCGCCTGTGCCTTAGCTAAAGCTTCTTGCTCAGCCTTTGCAGCTGCTTCTGCTTTTGCACGCTCTTCTGCTGCAATTCTCGCTGCTTCTTGTTCACGAGCAATTGTTTCTTGTACTGCCTTCATATTTGACTCAATTTTAGCTTTTTCTTCTGCTGCTAAATTAAGTTGGCTTGCAACCTGATTATATTTAGCTTGAACTGTTTGTAAGTTAGCTTGACGTTTTTTCAAGTTATCTTGCAACTCAGCTTGTGCTTTTGCTAATTTTTGTTTGTCTACTACTAAAGATGCTTCTTTTTCATCAATTGTTTTCTTATCTTCTTCAATTTGACGAAGATCTTGTTCTTGTAGACGTAAAATTTCTTTATCAGCTTCTAAAATAGTAGAAACTGCGTTCATACGTTGTAAGAAATCTGCAAAGTTCTTTGACTCTACTACAACTTCTACTACTAAACTTGTATTTGAACTGTTTTGAACAGAAACCATACGCTTTCTCATAATGTCCTTGCGAGCAAGAACTTTATCCTCTAAAACGACAATCTCGTTCTTTTTTTGCTCAATCTGCTTATGTGTTTCATCGATTTTACGTTGAATAGCAGCTTGATCCTCTTTATTTTTTGCAATTGTATTATTTAAATTATGTAGTTCGTTTTCGATACCTTGAATTTCTTTACTAACAGCTTGCTTCTCTTGCTCTTTCTTTTGCATTTCTGCATCGTTTTGCTGCAATTGCTGTTGCATGTTGTTAAGTTTCTCGTCGTTTGACTCTGCTTTAACAGCGACTGTACTAGAAAGACCGATAATTCCTGCTAATACTAGACTACTGATTCGCTTAAAATAGTTCATAATCCGACTCCCTTCTTATACAGTTATACATGATTTATTTTACAGTTTGTTTACAATACCATTAAATACAGTTTATTTTTCATGACGAAAAAAAGGGAATTATGAATAAAATGTAATAGATTCTTAAATATTTAACAATTCCTATATTTAAAAATTATAAAAGATGCTAAAATCCAAATATAGAGAAAATATAACTTCTAAAGGCGGTTGAAATAAATATATGTTTACTCAAAAGAAATCACTCCAACATAAAATTGATCAATTAGAAAATCGTATACAAGAATTAGAAGCAGAATTAAAACAAAAAGATATCGAACAACAAGAGACTATTTCTTCTATCCACGATCGTGTACAAAATGTTGTTCAAGAGCATCAACTTGTAAATAACCAGCACAATACACTCCAAAATTTAGTTCAACAATTAAGCTCATGTTTCGAAAATGTTTCAACGCGTACGACACATTCCAATGAATTAAATAATGAAATGTTACAAAAAGAACAAAGCTTAATTCAATCTATTGAAGAGATTATCGACTGCTCTAATGAAGGAAAAGAATCTGTTCATCGCTTACTTATTGTAATTAATAAATTAGGTGAACAATCACAGCGCACGTCTAATAGTATGAATCATTTAAGTGAACGCTCAAAAGAAATTGAGCAAATTGTAGAAGTCATTCAAAACATTGCAGCACAAACGAATTTACTTGCTTTAAATGCGAGTATTGAAGCTGCACGTGCTGGAGAGCACGGTAAAGGATTCGCTGTCGTTGCCAATGAAGTAAGAAAACTAGCGGAAAGTACCGCTGAAAGTACAAAAAACATCGGCAACTTAACGAAAAAAATTCAAGAAGAAATTGAAAAAGCATACGATAATACAAAAGATAATTTGCATTTAGTCGATGAAGGTGTAGAAATGAGTGCTGATACAAATGCTAGAATTGAAAATATTTTAATTATGATTCAAACGTTACAAAACGGTGCTACTAATGTTATTAAAGCTATTGAAAACCAAAAGTCTTGTAATGATGATATATTACGAGAATTCGCTAATACACAACAAATGTTCCAAAAGTTAAATACTACTATTATGAATCACATTCATGATGCTGAGAAAGTCGATGTTCAATTAACGAAAAGTCTTGAAGAAACAGTAGTTTCTCATTAATAATAAAAATCCCTTATACTGTTATAAGGGATTTTTATTATATTTTGAATATTTATTTCTTCTCAATATTGATCCATATCTTTGTTATAATGGATAAGTTGTTTCTTTCGAATAATAAACAAGGAGGTTATTATGGAACAGTTTTACTACATTTTAAAATATTTAATTCTTGGTCTGTTCCAAGGACTTACAGAACCAATTCCGATTTCTTCAAGCGGTCACCTCGTTTTAGCACAGCACTTGCTAGGACTAAAAATAGAAGGGTTTAGCTTCGAACTACTTGTTAATTCAGCTTCATTATTAGCTGTATTACTTATTTATAGAAATGATTTAATTCGTCTAACGAAGAATGGTCTATCTTATATATTTACAAGAGCAGAAGATGCAAAATCAGATTTCTTCTTTATTATTTACCTTGTTATTGCGACCATTCCAGCAGGTGTTATTGGTGTTTTATTTAAAGATTACATCGATCAGTACTTAAAAGGTGTGAAGATGGTTGGGATTTCGCTTCTTATTACTGCCGTCGGCCTTTGGATTATTAGAAACTTACGTGGACGTAAAAATGATGGCGATCTTTCTATGAAAGATGCGATCATCGTCGGATTAGCACAAGCTTGCGCACTAATCCCTGGAATTAGCCGATCTGGTGCAACAATCGTAGCCGCGATGTTACTTGGTATGAAGCAGGAAACGGCTCTTCGTTTCTCATTCTTACTATATATCCCTGTTAGCTTAGGTGGTTTATTACTAAGTATTACAGACATTGCAAAAGATCCAAATCTAGACACATTATTCGTACCATATATCGTTGCGTTCATCGCAACATTTATCATGACGTATATTTCGTTAAAATGGTTTATGAACATCATGGCAAAAGGAAATTTAAAATATTTCTCTTTCTATTGCATTATCGTAGGTGTACTTACTCTTATTTTCTTATAAAGTGAAACTTACAAATCAAAAGCGAGTCATTCTATTACACTAGGATGACTCGCTTTTTTATGCGTATACTTTCTTTTCTTGACAATACAAACGAATAACATGTTTATATTGTTGAAATACATCATGCGTTAGCCGGATAATAATAAAATTTCGTTTTGTTTGATCATCATGAACAAAAATCTGTTCTCCCTCTTGAAAACGCCACGCACTTTCAAAAGTTGTAATATGATTCCCACTTACAGAAAAAAGCTCATATCGCATATCTTGTACCCTCTCTCAACTTATAATAATCATAATATCCTTATATTAAACTTAGTATAACTTAATTCTATTAAAATTTATAATTTTTTCTATTTCAAAATATTTTAATTTTGTTTTAAGGTTCCTTTAACGTTATAATGGTAAACGAATTTTCATTGAAAGGAGCTTCATTTTGACTGCATATTTATTCCCTGTAAAAACAGCATTTATTTTATTTCCTTTTTTAGCAATGTTTCTATTAATCCCTTTTTTAATATTTAATTATCGAAAGTATGGTTATTTAAATAAATGGCGTTCATTTATTTTATACTCATTATTGCTTTACTTATTAAATGCCTATTTTCTTGTGATTTTGCCGTTGCCACAAACATATGATACTTGTAGCCTACAACCGGCTAATACGCAGCACATGCAACTATCACCATTTTATTTCATACAAGAAATTAGTAATCGTACTTCGGCAATTTTAACGAAACCAGCTACTTATTTCTACCTATTAAAAGAATCTGCGTTTTTACAAGTCGCTTTTAACGTTCTATTAACCGTTCCATTCGGTATTTACTTACGTTATTATTTCCGACGTAGTTTCTTACAAACAATTTGTATTTCTTTTTGTCTTTCACTCTTTTTCGAGCTAACACAAGTAACCGGACTATACGGTATATACAATTGTGCATACCGCTTATTTGATATAGATGATCTGTTTTTAAATACATTAGGCGGCGTAATTGGCTTTATCATTGCACCAATATTTATGTACTTCCTTCCGAAAGCAAACGAATTAGATAGTCATGTTGATTTGGAAACGAAACGAGTCGGATTCGTTCGTCGCTTTATCGCGATGCAAATTGATTGGATTTTCTTATCCATCGTTGTACCTGTCATTAAAAACAAAGGAAATTCTTTCTTCGTTTCTAATATTCAAGCTTATACGAACATATACGAACTTATTTTCATAACGTGTTCAATCTTGATTTACTTTATTATCATTCCATACTTTACGAATGGAAAAACAATCGGTAAAGCATTGCTTCGTGTTTATGTGAAAGGAAAATCAGATCGTATTACGATGAAGGAACTATTCATCCGTTACGGTATATTCTATTTCATTTTAGGCGGAATCAACTATATTCTGTCGAGTAGCTCTATCTTAAACCTTAAAGAGCCTTTAGTATTAATAGTTATAGTATTATTCCAACTCGTAATTAACGGTCTATTTATTGTTCATGTTTTATTACATGTATTTAGTCGTGATAAGTTACTATTTTACGAGCGCATTAGTCAAACAAGAAATGCGATCATACTAAAAAAAGCTGACAAATAATACTTTGTCAGCTTTTTTTCATAATCGTAAATAATTTTTCTGTGTAAGGGTTTGAAAACATTTCTGCTTCATCTAATAACTTCCTCACCTTTAGAAACGAATGCAACTCTGGATATATATTTTGTAATTTTCCGTACGTTAACGTATGCATTTTCCCCCAATGCGGGCGTCCCTCATACTTTAGAAAAATTTTCTCCACCTCACCAAAATAAGCAGCATACTTCATACCTTTATACATATGAACCGCTATATACGCAGAATCTCTTCCATACGCTGGACTGAGCCATATGTCATCCCTTTTCACATAACGGCATTCAATTGGGAAGTGCACTTTATACTTTTTCTTTTCAATAAGGTTTGAAATTTCTTCTACAACCGCCTGCATATACTTTGAAGGAACACTATACTCCATTTCATAAAATGGAACCGCACGCGACGTAGCAAATACTTCGTAACTCGGACCAATTATTTTTGTATTCGGTACAGCTTTAGCCGATAATCGACTTACTCCTTTACTTATAGAAGGAAACCATTTACATCCTTTAGATAACAAAGAAAACATCTTATTTTCTAGTAATTCTACTTTTAGCTTATGCCATTTCAAATCACTTTTTTTACCCGTTGTTTCGTTTGTAACTTTCACCTGCACTTCATCTGAATAAGGAAAAACAAAAAATTCAAAGTGACGATTCTTCTTATATTCTTCTAATTTATTCATTACAGTAGCTAATGACTGTTTTTCACTTTCATACACAAGTGAATACGCCCTAATAATGTTCAATTTTATCCTTACAATGATGCCTAGCATCCCAAGTGATAACTGAAAGGCCCTCCAATATTCCACATTCTCCGTTTCCGAACAAACTATAGTCTCACCTGTAGATAAAACTGCCGTAATCTCTATAACTTGTGTTGATAAACTTCCAAAGGTAATACCCGTTCCATGCGTACCCGTACTAATTGCTCCTGCAATAGATTGCGAATCAATATCCCCTAAATTTTCTTGCGCATAACCTTTTTCCTCAAGTAACTTCCCTAGCTCATGTAACTTTGTTCCTGCCCATACCTCGGCAATCATCTTCTCCGTATCAATATTCACAATTCCCTTCATTTCATCTAAAGAAACTAAAATTTCTTCCGTTTGCACAAGAGGTGTAAATGAGTGCCCTGAACCGACAACACGAATTTTCTTCCCTTTCTTTCGCGCAAGCTCTATAACTTCTACTACATCTTGTATACTTTCTGGATACATCGTATAATGCGGTGTTCCTTCTACATTCCCTGTCCAATTTCTCCATTTTTGTCCTTTTATAGAAAGCATTGGCCATCCCCCCGATATGTTGAATACTCCCCAACAATCTCTCCTTCTTTCACACAATATAAAAAAGGAAACCGCTCACATAATTCTCCAGCTTTACTATGGCGAAACAAGATAGAATCTCCTATCTCTACTCGTTCCTCACCGTTATAGAAAATCGGTGTTTGCACTTCACCAGCGCCTTCTAAAGCTAATAGTTTTGCACCACCCGGCCTCCAAATCTCAGGTTCTTTATCTTTCCCAATTGCGCCTGAGGCAATATATCCGCCACCTAGACAAGTGTAAATTGTTGGGGCTGGTTTACGCACAACTGGTAAAGCAAATCCGACAGCTGGATGAAATTGCACCTCTTTATAATAATCAAACAGCTTTGGGGCATAAAAAGCCGAACCTATTGTAATCTCTGAAACTGAATAATCTTGCTCAGTTGTTTTTATACTTCCTGTGCCTCCCCCATTTACAAACCTTAGTTCAATACCTAGATTTTGTATTTCTTTTACGATATGTCCTCTTCTTTCTTTAACTTCTAACACTGATTTCTTCTTTAAATATGAAATCACTTTACTTTTCACTCGTTGATTCGGTATGTGATCTCCTACCCCAGCAATTTGGGCTTCATATCCCATTACACCGTCTAGTATTAAAAATGATGATTCTTTCAACCTTTTTACTATTTTCAAAGCACCTTGCCCATCTTTTACCGGTGATCTTTTGACCCCAAAATGGAACTTAAAAAAACGACTACTCATATCAATATCTAAGCAAACACGAAAACATCCTTTAGACTTCTCGGCAATTTTTTCTAAATAAACAATATGATCTTCACAATCCACCATACAAGTTATAATGAGCCCTTGCTTTGTTAGCAAACTTATTTCATGTAACGCTCTTTCATCATAAGCAGGATATCCGAGCAATAAATCATTGAATCCTTGTTCAATTAAAAACAAAGCTTCCCTAGGTGAAAAACACATGATACCTTGAAATCGATCACTTGCAGCCAAAATCCTTTGCATAATCGGAACAGAACGTAACGATTTACTCGCTATACGAATCTTCTTATTTCCACTTAATTCTATAATCGATTGAATATTTCTATCTAAAGCCACTTCATCCAAAAATGCACAAGGTAATGGAACTTCTTTAAAAATTCCTCGATCCACATTTTTCTCTCCTCTTTTCAATATGTCTTATACATATTGGAAAGAAAGTTGAAATTTCCTCTACAAAATAAAAAAGTTTCTTCCTATTAAGAAGAAACTTTTTAAGACTACTTCATAGAAATAGTCGCCTCGACTGGATAATGATCAGAGTAATCATTATATGTATATTTTTTGAGCCATGATGTAACAGTCCACTGTGGAGATTTCGGTTGTAATACTTTATTCTCTATAAATGACGGATTCGCATGGTCCTTACTTGCAATAATATAATCTAAATACTCGGCAGGGCTATCAGGGAAATTATATTTTGCAATACTGTTTGTCGTTGCATCCCAAGTTGCTGTATGTCCTGTATAAGATGGAATAGAAGCATGTAATGTTTTGAACATGGATGCGTACTCTGATTCACTATTGTTCTCAGCGTTTATTTTATTCACATTCATATCACCACCAAATAGGACGTACTCGTCATTTGGTATATTTTTATTTTTAATAAAATCTTGAATTTCTTTTAACTGGTTTGTACGTACAGATGCAGGTGAAGTTTTTCCGCACATACTATCTTCAGCCTGCAAATGCGTCCCAATTACATGAACGAAACGATCATTTTTCTTAATTTTCGTGTATACAAATCCTTTATTCGATAAATTATCTGGTCCGCATCCGTTTGCAAATACATATTGAACCTTTTCAACGATCGGCCATTTGCTAACGATTGCAACGCCTCCATCTTCAGGAGTTGCAGATGAATAGCTACCTAACGTTTTATCCCATTCATTTCCGTTGCTACGACCTAATACAGCTGTTTGATTTGGGTATTCTTTCTTCAAATTTCCTAAAAGGCGATCTGAAGCACTATTATCAAACACTTCATTTAATATAACAACGTCTTGATTCTTAATATAATCTGCCGCCCCAATTAAATCAGCACGCTCACTTTGTCCCCAATTCGGATATAAGTTAGTTGATAGCATGTACACGTTATGCGTCATCACTTTCAAAGTATTGTTTTGATCTGTAGACGTATCTGCTTGAGCTGAGGATCCTCCGTATAAAACTCCTAAACCAATCCCAAAGCTAAGTACACCTTTTAGCAATTTACCTTTCACGTTTTATACCTCCATGTGTATAGTAATAAAAAGGTCAAATACTCTATTGTGAGATTTGACCTTTTTTAAATCCTTAACGATCTCCGTACGTATCAAACCAAAGCTGAATGTATCCAGCAGTAACACGTTGTGCATCCATTAATCGCTTACCTGTCATCGGTGTAACTTCAGCACGCCATTTATCTGCATATTCTTGTGACACAGCTGCTTTTACGAACCAATCTTTCGTATTATCATTTACAATTCCAGAGTAATCTTGTTTCGCCACTACTGCCGCTCCATGGATCCAATCTTCTGGATTTGTACCTTTCCAATTCCAATATCCATTTCCATCCGTTACTTTATAATTATCTTTTATCGTATCTACAAAGTTTTCATATTTAGAATGGAATCCTTGTGGATACGAAAGATTTGTAAAGTTTGCCGCATGCATCGGTTGATTTACATCTCCTAAATAATGAAGAGATAATCCTAAATAGAAGAATGCTTGTTTCATATCTTTATTTTTGTATGATTCACCCGCTAATTTAAAATATTTAGCTCCGGTTTCTTTTGCCTGCTTTGCAAATGGAATATATGTTTTTCCATTGTCTGGATCATAGAAATGTGAAGCAAATGTGCTATTATCATAATAAGGATTTTCATAGTCAGCAGCATAAATACCGTTCTCTAACTCTGTACGCCATTCATTTAATTGTGCAACTCGATCTTGTTTTACAAGTGTTGTATTGCGAGACATAATATCAATCGCACGGTTTACAATCCATAAATGAGAATTTACGCCTTCTTTATGTTTATCTTCAGCAGACCAGCGGTGAACTATTTTTATTTTACTTCCCCCATCGTTTTCATGAGCAAATGCAACGTTTTGTAAAGGAGCTACTAATGTAATAGCTGCTGCTAAAGCAAGTACTTTCTTTTTCATCTGAAATCCTCCATTTTATAATCGAATTATTGTAAACTTTTTGTTAGGATCCTATGATGTCGTCCGGTTAACCTATGACTAGAATATCCCACCTTTCACGAAATTTCTATCACTAAATTAAAATATGCAGATTTTCATATCATTATAACTTTATACACAGTGAATATAATGAATGAATACACTTTCATTTTAATAAACTATTATTAAGGCTTATCTAAACTAATGTAAAAAAAGAGTAAAGCATCCACATGCTTTACTCTTTTTTTCTATTCGATAATATACTCGGCAATTGCACATTAACTGCCAACTTATGAATAAATCCAAACACTAATCCAATCCCAATAAATATGTATAAGATTGTAAATATCTTTCCAAAATCAGTTTGCGGGCTAAAATTAGCATCACCGACAGTCGTCAACGTGACCACACTAAAATATAAAGCGTCAAGAGGACGTAATCCTTCAACTGTACTATAAAAAATCGTACCTGATGTTAATGTTAAAAATGTTAATACGAATAATACTTGAAATTCTTTATCTTTCCACGCTCGTAAACAAGCTTTTAGCATCCTTTTCAATGTCAACATAAATGAAAGCATTAGACTTCCCCTTCCAAACAAAATACCTGTAGTTACAGGAAAGTCTATCACCTTTCTGTATAGAAAAAAAGTAGCCCTCTTCTATTTCTAGAAAAGAGCTACTTTTTACTATTCTATATTATTTAGGTGAAACAAGAATTTTCACTTGTGTTTTATCTTTTACAAGTGCTTCAAATCCTTCTTCAACAACTTGATCTACTGTGATTTTTTTCGTAATTAATTTCTCTGCCTGAATTTGGCCAGAGCTAATTAATTTAATAACAGCTGGGAAGATATGACGGTATCCTAAAATACCAACCACTTCTTTTTCTTTTAGTACAAGATTATTTGGAGTAATTGTTGCGTCTTTTTCCCATACACTAACAATTACAGTTTGTCCTTCAAAGCTTGTGCTTTCAATTGCTTGACGAAGTACTACTTCAACACCAGTTACTTCAAAGCTTACATTTACACCTAAACCATTTGTTAAGTTGCGAATTTCAGCTAATACATCTTGAGTCGCTGGATTCAATACGTAATCCGCACCTGCTAATTTTGCTAACTCTTGACGCTCTTTAGAAAGTTCAACTGCAATAACAGGAGTTGCTCCTGCTGCTTTAGCTGCTTGGATAACAAGAAGTCCAATTGGACCACAACCAAAGACTGCTACTGCTTCCCCTTCTTTTAATTTACTTTGACGTACTGCATGAACCGCTACTGCTGCTGGTTCTACAAGAGCACCTTGTTCATACGTCATTTCATCTGGAATATGGTGAACCATATCTTCTGGTACTACTGTATATTCAGAGAAACCGCCGCCTTCTCCGCCAAGACCGTGGAAAACAAGTTGTTCACAAACATTGTAATGTCCATGTTTACAAGCTTCACATTTACCACAAGAATAAATTGGTTCTACAACGACGCGGTCTCCCACTTTATGAGATGTAACGCCTTCACCGATTTCAACTACCTCACCGCTAAACTCATGACCTAAAATAACCGGTGCTTTTACATGTGTTAATGGATGCTCTTCTGTCGGAATAAAAATAGGTCCTGCTAAATATTCATGCAAGTCTGTCCCGCAGATACCACACCATTTAACTTTAATCTTAACTGCTCCTGGTTTTACAGTTGGTTCTGGTACTTCTTCTACTCTTACATCACGTTGATTATGCCAAAGTAATGCTTTCATTTTATACATCCCTCTCTATGTATATACTTAACCTGGTGAAGTTTACAAATCTATTATAATACTTCTATCCATATATTTCAAAAAAACAATCTCATTTCCACTAAATTTTAACAAATAACGTTCAATATTTTGTCACTTTGTACTTTTTTCCACATCTGTTAATGCGAATTTCATTGCGGTTGAAATTCGCATTATGCCATAATAGCATAGGAGAGGTGAATATCGCTTGAAATATTTTATTTACTTTATTGTTATCGTAGCGTTTCTAGATACATTTTCACAATTACCTATTATGAGTACGTTCGCTCAAAGTCTTGGAGGATCCCCTCTTATTATTGGGCTAGTTGTCGGCATGTACTCATTCGCTAATATGATCGGTAATATTATTGCTGGCGCTGCTGTCGATAAATTTGGTGCAAAAAAAATACTTTATATAAGCATGGGACTTACGAGTTTCATAGTCTTGTTATACACTGTTGTTCAAAGTGGTGAACAACTATTAGTTGTGCGCTTTATGCATGGCTTTAGTGACGGATTTTTAATTCCCGCTGCCTTTACGTTTTTATCAAAACAAACAAATGCAGCAAGACAAGGTAAGGCAATGGCTCTATCTGGTGCTGCTGTTGGAACCGCGGCAATTGTAGGACCTGCTTTTAGCGGTATTATGAAAGCAACTGCTGGTATAGAGTGGGTGTTCATTACCATTTCTATTTTAATGGTTCTTGGTACAATCGTATCTCTATTCTTCTTACCAAATAACGTATCAAGAAAAGATACTTCAAGAACACAAATGATGAACAAAGAAGATATGTTTGAACTATTGAAATCAGAACCGTTATTACAGGCGTATATTGGTGCTTTCACACTCATGTTTTCACAAGGAATTGTCACGTATATGTTACCAGTGAAAGTTGAGGCATTGGCACTTAAAGCATCTACAACAGGCATGATGTTAAGTGTATTCGGCATTACCGCTATCCTCTTCTTCTTACTACCGACAAATCGTATTTACGATCGATTTAATCGTTCAAAACTAATGTTAATTGGTATTGCAGTAATGGCATTAGCATTATCTTTACTTGGATTATTCGCAACAAAAGGCATGCTCTTTATCGTTATGATGATTTATGGCATTGGATTCGCTATCCTTTTCCCATCGATAAATGCATTACTTGTTGAAAATACGACAGATGATAAACGCGGAAAAGCATTCGGATTGTTTTATGCTTTCTTCTCATTAGGAGTTGTTGCTGGATCCTTTACAGTTGGAGCAATCGGGGCATCCCCTAGCGTCAGCTTCGTTATTGGAACTGCATTCTTATTAACATTTGCTGGAATGATTTATGTAAGAAGCAAAGTAAAAAGTAAAGCAAAAAGCAAAGTAAAAAAGACAATGATGGGATAACTCCATCATTGTCTTTTTTTCGCCTAATATATATTACTTTTGCATATAACCAAGTAATACTGTAAATAAACTTATGTATAAAGACAATACTACATTTCTTCTTTTACAAAAAAAGTGTATCAATACCAACAATACTTCGACAATTTCCTCGGAAATATTTCCTTTCCCTACATAATTTGATACACTACATATGAACAGACACTTGTATTACATAAGCTAAAATAATAACTTACTGTACAATTTAAAAAGCACACTCTTCATATGAAGAATGTGCTTTTCTGTTATTAACGTTTAATCCAAACAGCGCCTGCTGATTTATCATCTGCCTGTCCAACAACTTGGAATTTAAGTCCAAGGTTCGGAACTTTTCTTCCTGCGTCTGCAATTTGGTTGTTACTATATACTTTTGAATCATCAAAAGTTGTAACACCTTGTAATCCAGAATAGTTAAACTGTCCACGTGTTAATGAATTTACACTCCATGCTGGTGTTTGATCAAATGAAAATGCAGCGTCTGCAATTTGCATACCTGTGTTACCGTAAGTTGGTTTTCCGTTTAAATTGCCAACAAATGCTTCTGGATGAGAGTCTACAACCCCAAGGAATCCTTCACCTGGATGCACCCCAACCCAGTTATCTTTAAAGCTATCATCTGCATACCAAACGACAAGACCTGTATTATACACTGGACCTTTTCCTGCTTTTAATCCATTATCTGATCCTGCATAGTTTCTCCACTCTAAGTAGTAATAATGAGCTTTTTTCTCTGTCCCATCAGAAACAACAAAACCATTTAAATTCATTTTAGACTGTCCTTCTGCATCATCAGAAAATACTACTTGTCCATCAACAGTTACATTTACATGATCCATCGCGAAACCTTTATATGTTACAGCTGGATCTGTAATATAATCGAATTGCAGTTTCACTTTTTTTCCTTTAAATTGACTTAAATCATATGATTTATCAATCCATTTTCCATCTGTTGTATCTTTATCTCCTTGGACTACTTTTTCTCCAAGTCTATCAATTAATGTTTTCGTTCCATCTTCTGTTACTGCGTGAACTTCAACAAAATCGCACTCTGCTTCTAACTCATAATTTGCTTTATAATCAAACTTTGCATTTGTTCCTTTTGTTAAATCAAAGAACGGTGTTTCTAATATTGTATGCATATCATCGCCTCTTGTACTATAATATGCATGCTTTCCAAACTCCGGTTTAATCGTTTCAACACTTTTGCCTGGTAAGTTAACACGTACAACGCCTGGACGATTTGATTTCGTAACACTTTGATCAATATATGTAGGAACTCCTACACCACGCTTAATTTTATCGTAATCTACTTCTAAAATTTTTGCCCAATTGCCCCCCATATTCTTTTGTAAGAAATCTTTATTTTGTGGTGAAAAACTAGTTGGCTCTGTTCCTGCAATTTTCCCTGTCCAACTACCTCCACTCATTAATGACCAAGCTTCGACAGGTGAACCAGTTCCAGTATATTTCGTATCATATTCATCTGGTAAGCCAAGATCATGTCCAAATTCATGCGCAAATACACCTACTGCTCCATCTTCTGGTTCAATTGTGTAATCATGTGCTGCTACTTTGCCACCAAAGTAATCTACCTTTGATTTTGTCCCTTCAATTGCTACTGGATCTATTGCTAATTTTGAACGATGTGACCAAATGGCATCATCCCCTAATTTACCTCCACCAGCTTCTTGACCAACACCAGCATGGATTACCATTAAATGATCAATTACACCGTCAGGTTCATTTTGATTTCCATCACTATTTGTATCATATCTATCAAACTGATCAAATTGAGATAAATCTAAACCTTTCTCAGCAGCTGCATATAAAGCTTCTTTCACTAAATCACGTGCGCCTTTTGGACCTTTGTTATCATGACCACTGCTACCATCAGCACCGTAGTCAGATGCTTTTCCTGGAACAGTTAACCATTCTGTTACATATCCATCAGTCGTATAACTACCGCCAGACTGCTCTTCATAATATTGTTTAAACGTTTTTACTTTTGAACCATCAAATAATGTGTACGGCTCATTACCAAATAACATCTTTTGATAATGCTCTCTACTAAAGTCATTCGAATACATATACCCTGGTGTTTGATCGATATTATTATGTTTATAATCACTAAATTCAACGAGTAATACTAATACTTTATCCGTTCGAACAGACCCCTTATATGGCGCTTGCTTTGCTTTAGATGTTGGAACTTGTCCATTCAATTGTTTTTTATTTGGTTCAGGCTTTTGCTCAGGGCTAACATTTTTTTCAGGTTTCTTTACTTTCTCCTTTTCTTCCATTTTTTTCTCTTTTACTTTTTTCACGAAATCAGATGCCTCTTTAGCAGTATCAGCTGGAAGAATTTCTTTATTTGCCTGATCCCCTTGTTTCTTTTCAATATATTTCTCTACAGCCTTTTTCGTCTCTTCTTTAGAAGATGCTGGATTAATTGTTCCTCTTTCTTTCAGCGCTTCCGCTAGACGATCTTCTTGAATTAAATTGTAATCAATTGGTGTTGTAGACACATTTTCTTTCTCTTTTGCTGGCGTTTCTGCATACGCTAATGGAGCACTCATTACAGATGTACATCCGATAATTGCCGCAATTGCTAATGACGATAACACTTTAAGTGGCGCTTTTCTTCTCATTCTATGTCTCTCCTTTTATAAAACTTAAAATTCAGATAAATAAGTGCATTTAAATCAAAAGCTCTACTTTCTGCCCTCCCTATATAAAAAGGCATAATTCTATAACCATTAAGCCTTCTGTTATAGAATCATGCCCTCCAGTTTTCTGGTCAGACTCTCTATCTGTCTATATCAAAATATGAAAAATAAAGAGTGATTTGTATATATTAAATAGTTTATATAACAAATTTAAAAGACAATATGCAAAATTGCATGAAAATTCTTTTAAATAAAAAAAAGAATCCTAGTCACTTAAACTAGGATTCTTGATTTTCTATTATTTCTCTTGTGTTTTTTCCCAATCAGCTAAGAATTTCTCAATTCCTTGATCTGTTAATGGGTGCTTCACTAATGAAGCAATTACGTTTGCTGGGATTGTTGCAATATGTGCACCATTTAACGCTGCGTCAGTTACGTGAACACTGTGACGTACAGATGCTGCGATAATTTCTGTTTCGATGCCATGAATTGCAAAGATTTCTGCGATTTGGCGAATTAAGTCCATACCGTTATGACCGATATCATCTAAGCGACCTAAGAATGGTGAAACGTATGTTGCACCAGCACGAGCTGCAAGTAATGCTTGAACTGCTGAGAACACCAATGTAACGTTTGTACGAATTCCTAAGTCAGAGAACGCTTTTACTGCTTTTAAACCTTCTGTTGTCATTGGAACTTTTACAACAACGTTTGGAGCAATCTTCGCTAATTCTTTTCCTTCTTCGATCATTTTATCTGCTTCTAAGCTAATTACTTCTGCACTTACAGGTCCTTCTACAACGTTGCAAATTTCACGAATGCGCTCGTGGAAATCTACGCCTTCTTTTGCTACAAGTGATGGATTTGTCGTTACTCCAGCTAATACGCCTAATGCATTTGCCTCTTTAATTTCGTTAATGTTTGCTGTATCAATAAAGAATTTCATTTGTTATTCTTCCTTCCTAATTTTCATTTTTATATTTATTTATTTTTCTTAATAAGCTCTAATTCAATCGGAATAGATTTGTCCACTTTTTTACCTTGCGTGATCTCTTTTGCTGTTTGCATCGCCTTCTCTCCGATTAATTCCGGTTTTTGAGCAACAGTTGCAGCCATGCGCCCATCATTAACCGCTTTCACAGCATCTTCTGTTGCATCAAATCCAACAACGACTACATCTGTTTTTCCAGCAGACTTCAATGCTTCAAGTGCACCTAATGCCATCTCGTCGTTATGCGCAAACACGGCTTTAATATCACCATTTGCTTGCAAAATATTTTCCATAACAGATAATCCTTTCGCTCTATCAAAATCAGCTGCTTGTTTTGCAACTACTTTTAAAGACTTATCAGCTACGTTATGGAATCCTTTCCCGCGCTCGCGAGCAGCAGAGGATCCAGGGATTCCTTCTAATTCAGCAACGTTTGCTCCTTCGCCGACTAATTCACGAATGTAATCACTAGCCATTTGACCACCTTCAATATTATTAGAGGCAATGTGAGAAACAACTTTACCTGAATTCGCAACGCGGTCTACTGTAATAATAGGGACATTCGCTGCATTTGCCGCACTTACTGCTGAAGCAACAGCATCTGAATCGGTTGGATTAATAACAACTACATCGACACCTTTTTGAATTAAATCTTCAACATCATTTGTTTGCTTTGCTGCATCATTTTGTGCATCAACAGCAATCAATTCAATGCCGCTTTCTTTCGCTTTCTTTTCTGCCCCTTTTTTCAAAGTTACAAAAAATGGATTGTTTAAAGTTGAAACAGAGAATCCAACTTTAATAGTTTTATTTCGACCTTTATCGCTAGAATCCTTTGCCCATTCTGGTGGTTCCATTGAACAACCAGCAGTAATGACCATCATACATGCAACGAGTATAAGTAACCATTTCTTCATAAACTGTCCCTCCATTACGCTTCTTTTCGACGATCAATTAATACAGCTAGTAAGATTACAAGTCCTTTTACAACTTGTTGGAAGAAAGAAGATACACCTAATAAATTTAAACCGTTATTTAGTACACCGATAATAAGTACACCGATGAATGTACCAACAATCCATCCTCTTCCCCCAGAAAGACTTGTTCCACCTAATACAACTGCTGCAATTGCATCTAATTCATAAGAAGTACCTGCAGTCGGCTGTGCAGAATCTAGTCGTGATGTTAAGACAATACCTGCAAGCGCTGCCAAAATTCCGGAAAGACCGTAAATCATTACTTTAATTCTCGTAACATTAATACCTGATAATGCTGCTGCTTCTTCATTTCCACCAATTGCAAATGTACGGCGACCAAATGTCGTTTTCTTCAAAATGAAGTACAGTACTGCGAAAGCGATCATCATTGTAACAGCTGGTACTGGAATACCGAGAAAATAACCGCGGCCAAACATTTGGAACATTAAATGATCACCAAGACCAGTGATCGGACGTCCGTCCATATAAACAAGCGTCAACCCGCGAAAAATAGTCATTGTTGCTAAAGTCGCAATAAACGGAGCTACTTTTCCCTTCGCTATGATGATACCGTTTACAATTCCCATTACAAGACCAGCTAATAATCCAACTGCCATCGCAAGGAACGGGTCCATGCCACTTGCCATCATTCCAGCAACAAGTGCACTTGATAATGCTAAAATAGAACCGACCGATAAGTCAATACCCCCTGTTAAAATTACAAAGGTCATTCCGAATGCAATAAGCGCATTAATCGATACTTGACGCAGTATATTAAATAAATTTGGAATTTCAATAAACGCTGGATTTAAAGCCGTAATTACTACAATAATTAGCGCTAGTCCAATTAAAGACCCAAGTTGTTGTAATACATTCCCCTTCTTAGCCATCCTTACTCTCCCCCTGTAGCTAGTGCCATAATAGACTCTTGCGATGCCTCATCTTTCTCTAAAATGCCGCCGACTTTTCCTTCATGAATAACAAGAACGCGATCACTCATCCCTAAAACTTCTGGAAGTTCAGATGATACCATAATAACGGCATCTCCTTCTTCGGTAAGCTTATTCATAATAGAGTAAATTTCTTTTTTCGCTCCAACATCAACACCCCTTGTTGGCTCATCTAAAATGAGTAATTGCGGGTGAATACCTAACCATTTTGCAATAACAACCTTTTGCTGATTTCCACCAGAAAGAGATTTCACAGCTTGCTCTCCACTAGATGCTTTCACATTAAGAAGTTTCATCATGTCCGCTGTAAACTGTTGTTCTAGTTCGTTACTTAAGACGCTTCCCTTTGAAAGACTTTCTAAATTCGGTAAGGCTAAATTTTCTCGAATTGAGAAATCTAGCACTAATCCTTCAGATTTTCTATCCTCTGTAATGAATGCGATTCTTTGTCTAATCGCATCTATCGGACTATCAATCTTTACTTCTTGCCCATTTATAAAAATTTGGCCAGAATCTAAAGGTTCGTATCCAAATATTGCTTTCATAATATCTGTGCGGCCAGCTCCCATCAAGCCAGCTACACCAAGGATTTCACCTTTTCTAACTTGAAACGAAACATTTTCAAACTTCCCTTTTTTCGTTCCATTACGCATTTCAAAAATAACATCGCCAATTTGACTATTTCGTTCTGGGTAACGTTCACCAATGCTGCGCCCCACCATCATACTCACTACCTCATCAAACGATGTTTCCTGAATGGATCTCTTTCCGACGTATTCCCCATCACGTAAAATCGTAATGGCATCGCATATTGAAAAGATTTCTTCCATTCGGTGTGAGATATAAACGAACGAAACACCTTCTTTACGTAATTTATTAATGACGGTAAACAACGTTTCAATTTCACGATCTGTTAATGCAGCTGTAGGTTCATCCATAATAATAACGCTCGCGTTTGTCATTAGTGCTTTCGCAATTTCGATAATTTGCTGTTGTCCAACCGATAACTCTCCTGCCAACATAGCGCCTTTTACATGTAATCCTAACTCTGCTAGTTGCTGCTGCGCAATCGCGTTCATTTGACGCGTACGTAAAATACCTGTCTTTCCATACATTAACTCTTTACCGAGAAACATATTTTCAGCTACTGTTAAGTTCGGTAATATGTTCAATTCTTGATGTATAAATGCAATACCGTACTCTTCAGCTTCTTTCGCATTTTTAAAAGTTCGTTCTTGTCCATCAATCGTGATCGTTCCACCATCTCTTTTGTATACACCTGTTAAAATCTTCATGAGCGTTGATTTACCCGCTCCATTTTCCCCCATCAATGCATGGACTTCTCCTGTTTCAATCATAAACTGTGCATTCTTCAAAACAGGATTGCCATTGAACGCCTTTGAAATATTTTTCATTTCAATACGCATTCCCATCACTTCCCTTTATTAAAAAATCACGCCTGCATGTAAAATTACATTGGCATAAGGCGTAGCCTCACCTGTACGAATAATAGCTTTCGCTTTCTTTGTATGCTCTTTAAATTGTTCATGACATACATATTCAAACGCTGGTTCTATTAATTTTAGCTCGATTTCTTTATTTACTTCCGCATTGTTGTTAATGACTTCTTCTGCTAACGTCACTTTTTCAATTGCCATATCATCCGCTACCACTTGCAATACATCTAAAAAGCTAGGTTTTCCTATTTCAACAGCTAGATCAATTCTCTTTACTCCGTCAGGAATTGGTAAACCGCAATCAGCGATTACAATCGTATCCGTATGCCCAAGTGAAGCAAGCACTGCTGCAATCTCACTGTTTAATACGCCGTGCTTTTTCACCCGACAATCACCTGCACTTCACGTACTCTATCTCTCGTTGGCATACCGCCTTGCGCCCCAAGCTTCGTTACAGAAAGACCACCAGCAATATTCGCAAAACGAATTGCTTTTTGAAGTGTTTCTCCTTCAGAAAGCGCAACTGCTAATGCACCATTAAATGTATCACCAGCTCCAGTCGTATCTACTACATCAACAGCAATGCTAGGAACATGTACAATCTCCGTACCATTATGGAAACGTACACCGTTAGAACCTTCTGTCATCAATAGTTTATTCGGATATTTAGCCAGTAAATCTTCAATTGGCGATGTGAAATCATCTAATACGATGCGGCACTCATGTTCATTTGGTGTAATATAAGTTGCCTTTTCTAAAATATCTTCTGATAACACTTGTGCCGGTGCTGGATTTAACATAACCGGGATTTTGTGTTCCTCACAAATAGCCAATACATATTTTACTGTTTCAAGCGGAATCTCTAGTTGAAGCACAACCATATCAGCTTTTATAAGAAGATCTTTTGAACGATTTACAACCGACTCATTTACAAGAGCATTCGCCCCTTGCACGACAACAATACTGTTATCTTCTTCTGCTAAAACGATATGAGCAATTCCTGTCGCCGCATCTGTAACCGGTACCACATAGTCGATAAAAACGCTTTCGTTCTCTAAATTTTTCTTCACTACAGTTCCATAATTATCGTCTCCTACTGCTCCAACCATCGCTACATTTGCGCCTAATCTAGCTGCAGCAACCGCCTGGTTAGCTCCTTTCCCTCCTGGAATTGTATGAAATGCTTCACCAATTACTGTTTCCCCTGCTTTCGGACGTTTTTTTGAAACGGCCACTAAGTCCATTGAAATACTACCTACTACTGCAATATTTGGCATCTATTTCATCTCCTTACTTCGTTGTATTTCGTTCTATAATTTCAATCGGTAAACGATAGTGTTTCTCTTCTAATACGTTTCCTTCCATCTGCTCTAACAACAGTTCTGTTGCAACTTTCCCCATTTCATAAATTGGCTGCGCAACAGTTGTAATAGATGGATACATCATCTCTGTTAAAGAAATCCCATCAAATCCGATAATTTGTAAATCATCCGGAATAGAAATCCCCTTTTGAAGCGCAGCCTTTACGATACCTATTGCAATTAAATCATTCCCAGCAACAATTCCATCAATATGCGGGTATTCTTCTAATAGTTCCACCGCTACACGCTCACTATTAGCTGGATCAAATGTACTCTCTGCAATCATATAAGAAAGATTATTTTGCGTAATAACGTCTACAAAGCCTTCAAAACGTTCATTAGCTGTACTTACGTCACGCGGTCCACGAATATGCGCAATACGTTTACAGCCTTTATCTATTAATAACTTTGTCGCTGCCTGACTTCCCGCATAGTTATCTGCATACACAGCAGGTATACGCTCATTAAACATACGGTCAATTGCAACGACTGGTACTGACAAGTTCATGTAATTCACACTATTTTGTGGATTTGTCGCTACAATAAATCCATCTACATTATTTTGCCTAAGTACATCAATATATTGCTTTTCTTTCTCTAAACTTTCATCAGAGTTACAAAGTACAACTGTATACCCTTGCTTATGCGCTACATCTTCTACGGCACGTGCAACTTCTGGAAAGAATGGATTCACGATATTTGGAACAACTAAGCCAATTAAACGAGATTTTTTATTATACAGTGAACGCGCTACTGTACTAGGCTTATAGTCTAGCATCTCAATCGCTCGTTCTACTTTCTTTAACGTATCTTCATGAACATATCCATTTTTATTTAACACTCTGGAAACGGTCGCAACAGATACTCCCGCTAATTTTGCAACGTCTTTAATCGTACTCATTCTCTTCTCTCTCCGTTTCATGTAACCGTTTACAGAAAATAATATAACGTATTTCTAGAAATACGTCAATCATTTCTCAAGAAAAAGCTTTTAAGGTTATACTCAAAAAAGCATCGCCATAAGGCGATGCTTTTTCATTACGAATATGATACAGTTTGTTCTTTTTCCTCTGCAGCTGGCTCTTCAGCATCCTTTTTACGATCTGACAGTTTAATCTTCTGTAAGAAAATCGTAAAGATAGCACCCACTACAATGAATACTAATCCTGTTAAGAATACAGTATGAAGAGAGTCTACTAAAGAGTTTTTCAAAATTGGTACAATGCTGTTAGCGAATGCTTCTGGCATTTGTTTTAATGCCTCTGGGCTAAATAGCATTGAATATAAACCTTGTGGGTCCGTATGAATCATATCTTTAAATTTCGTTACCATTTGTCCCGCTTCTTTCGGGAACGTATCTAATACAGGTACTAAATTTTTTGTTAATGTTGTACCTGAAGTGTTATTCATAATTGATCCTAAAATTGTAATACCAAATGTTCCACCGATTTGACGGAAGAACTGACTTGATGATGTTACGACACCAAGATCTTTTTTCGGGAAGCTTTCTTGTAACGCTAACGTTAATGTCGGCATTACAAGACCCATTCCTAAACCGATAACCATCATATAAGAAGTAGCAGTCAATTTAGTTGTGTGCATATCCATCGTTGTTAATAACCAGAATCCTCCAGCCATTATAAGCATTCCTGTAATAATTTGTGGTTTCACACCAACTTTTAATACAAGTTGCCCGCCGATAATACTCATCACAATCATAGTAATCATCATTGGCGTCATAATTGTACCTGATTCAGCAGCACTTACTCCTACAATTCCTTGCATGAAGAATGGTACGAACATAATCGCACCGAACATTCCGATACTCATAAAGAATCCAATCGCATTTAGTAATGTAAATGTACGATTTTTAAAGAAATGCATCGGTAAAATTGGTTCTTCTGCTTTCGTTTCAACGATAACAAAGCTAACAATACCAATTAGAGCTAATGCAAATAACCCGATAATTTGCCAAGAATCCCATGCGTAATCTTTCCCGCCAAACGTTAATGCAAGTAATAAACTGACAACACCGAGAATCATCGTGAAGATTCCAGCGATATCAATTTTAATTGGTCCTGTTTGTTTATGTGATTTTAATCCCATTGCAATAAAGATTGTTGCTAAAATACCAACTGGTAAGTTAATGTAGAATACCCATCTCCAGTTTACTGCGTCTACAATCCAGCCACCAACTTGTGGCCCAATTACAGAAGCAAGACCGTATAACGCACCAAAAATACCTTGCCATTTCGCACGTTCTTTCCCCGTGAACATATCTCCGATAATAATCATAGCCATCGGCATCATAATACCGCCACCAAGACCTTGAATACCACGGAAAATAATTAATTCTGTCATACCATTTGCCATACCACATAAAGCTGAGCCAACCATAAAGATAACTAGCCCTGTTATATATACGTTACGACGGCCAAGTAAATCCGCTAATTTACCTGCAATTGGTACAACTGTTGTTGATGTTAACATATAGGCTGTTGTTAACCACGTCATTAAGCTTAATCCACCTAGTTCACCGACGATACGCGGCATTGCTGTACCAACGATTGTTCCATCTAATGCAGCAAATAGCATGGCAATGATTAAACCGATTAACAACAACTTTCTATTTATATTTTCTTGTTGCTCCATGTAATCTCCTCAATTCCTCTTAGTTATTCTCCTTTTTCTCTT
Source organism: Bacillus sp. GS3m_15504 (assembly GCF_055825275.1). NCBI lineage: Bacteria > Bacillati > Bacillota > Bacilli > Caryophanales > Bacillaceae > Bacillus > Bacillus sp. GS3m_15504. Next base: position 60,184 of record NZ_JBVVNL010000004.1, read on the forward strand.
GTGTCCCGCAAATAATTGTTTCGAGCTTCTCAAAGAGGCGTAACAAATCTTCTCTTTCTTGTAATTCTAAATGTGAGAAATATTTTGCAATGTGCTCATTACGAGCGACCATTGCCTCTTCTACCCTGGCTTTCCCCTTTTTTGTTAACTCAATGATGACAACGCGGCGGTCATCTTTGTCGTGATAGCGCTCTACAAGCTCTTGGTCAATTAGGCGATCGATCATCACTGTAATTGCACTAGGCTTTACATACATCTTTTTTGCTAATTTTGTCGCCCTTGAAGCTCCATAATGATCTAAAATCTTTAAAATATAAAACTGCGGTGGTGTAAGTCCTGTTGCTTGCATTTGTTCTAATAACTCTGTCTGCATTTTCTTTCCAATCGAAAAGGCAAGAGCTTGAATTTTATCGATATGCGTCATATCATTTGGCATGTTATCCACCTCTTATTTAAACAATAAAATATTTAACCTATTTAAATATTAATCCGACGAATAAAATCCGTCAACACTTTTTATTTATAAAAACGTTTACATTTTTGTCACAAAGTTGTATAATTTTCGACGAAGTTAATATTGACAGTCACGGAGAATCGGAGTACACGGCTATGAATCATAAAAAAGGAAACTTTTTTATATTTCATGGCCTTTTTATATTCTCTCTGACTTACGACACTTCGAATTAATTTGGGGAGGATTTTCATTTTATGTTTTTTACACAATTCTTTAAACCTGCGCCCCACGCGGAACGCTTACCAGCTGACCGCGTTGACAGTGAATACCGTAAACTACGTTTACAAGTATTCTTAGGTATCTTCATCGGCTATGCAGGTTATTACTTTGTTCGAAAAAACTTTTCACTAGCAATGCCATACTTAATTGAACAAGGCTTTAGTAAAGGGGAACTTGGGGTTATCCTTTCAGCAGTTTCTATCGCTTACGGATTAAGTAAATTTCTTATGGGTATCGTATCCGATCGTTGTAATCCTCGCTACTTTTTAGCAGCTGGGCTATTTTTATCAGGTATCATTAATATTATTTTCGGCTCATTTTCTTTCATTACAACGAGTATTATACTTATGTTTGTACTTCAGTTTTTAAATGGATGGGTACAAGGTATGGGATGGCCTCCTTGTGGTCGTACAATGGTTCACTGGTTCTCTATTAGTGAACGTGGTACAAAAATGTCTATTTGGAACGTCGCTCATAACGTCGGCGGAGCGCTTATGCCTTCTCTTGTAACATTAGGCTTATACTTCTTTGCGAATGACTGGAAGAGTATTTTTTACTTCCCAGGTATTCTTTCAATTTTAGTTGGTGTTTATGTATTAATTACGATGAAAGATACACCTCAATCTTGTGGATTACCTTCTATTGAAGAACATACTGGAGAATATCCACCAGATGAGAAGATAAAAGATCGTGAACGTGAACTTTCAGCAAAGGAAATTTTATTTAAATACGTACTAAACAATAAATTTTTATGGTACATCGCGATTGCGAACGTTTTCGTATATTTCGTACGTTACGGTGTTGTAGACTGGGCTCCTACTTATTTAGTAGAAGAAAAAAGCTTTACTCATAGTAGTTCACGTACAGCTTATGCTCTATATGAATGGGCTGGTATTCCAGGTACACTTCTTTGCGGCTGGATGAGTGATAAACTATTTAAAGGACGCCGCGCACCTGCTGGTATTTTATTTATGGTTGGTGTATTTATCGCCGTTCTTGTGTACTGGCTAAACCCTCCTGGTAATCCAATGGTTGATAGTATCGCACTTGTTGCAATTGGATTTTTAATTTACGGACCTGTTATGTTAATTGGTCTACACGCTCTTGACTTAGCACCAAAGAAAGCGGCTGGAACTGCAGCTGGATTAACTGGCTTCTTCGGTTACTTAGGCGGAGCAGCTTTCGCTAGTGCCGCTATGGGCTTTATCGTCGATGCATTCGGATGGGATGGGGGATTCATCTTATTACTTGCATCTTGTGTACTTGCAATGTTCTTCCTTGCTCTTACTTTAAAGACAGGGTCAGTAAAACAAAAGCAAGCTTAAGCACTAATATTATTCTTATCAAAAAAAGAGAGGCTGTTCTTTCGAGAACGCCTCTCTTTTTTCTACATATAATACTTTTTTCTTACAAAAGATTTATTTCCCTCTCTTATATATGTTAGCGTTTTCAAAACACTCCAACTACTTATATACATGCATCCAATCTCTATATAAAAAGATTTTTGAATATTTTCTCAACTTATGCTTGTCAAACATTGTCAATTTATATTAAAATAACAACAACATACAAAATATTTAGTCTTTTCAGAAAAGATGGAGGGATAGCCATGAAGAATCCACTTCTTCGCATTGAAAACTTACAGACTTCCTTTCGTATACAAGATCAATATCATGCCGCAGTTGATGATGTTTCGTTAACTGTCCATGAAAATGAAATTGTCGCGATAGTCGGTGAATCAGGTTGCGGAAAAAGTGCACTTGCCCTTTCCATTATGCGACTGCATAATGAAGCAAATACAAAATTACAAGGGCAGCTTAACTATAGAGATAAGGATTTACTAACGATGTCAGCCGCAGAGATGAATAAAGTACGCGGATCAAACATCGGCATGATTTTCCAAGAACCTCTTACAGCACTCGATCCTCTTATGACAGTTGGAAAACAAATCGAAGAAAATTTAGACTACCACACAAGCCTTTCAAAAGTTGAAAAGAAAGAACGCACCTTAGAGCTACTTCATCAAGTTGGTATTCCAAAACCAGAACTTACATATAAACAATACCCACACGAATTATCTGGCGGAATGAGACAAAGAATTGTTATCGCAATTGCAATTGCTTGTAACCCAGCACTTATTATTGCAGATGAGCCAACAACGGCTCTTGATGTAACTATCCAAGCACAAATTTTAGACTTACTAAAATCTATTCAAGAACAAACGAAAATGGGCATCATTTTAATTACTCACGATTTAAGTGTTGTCGCAGAAACAGCCGATCGTATCGTCGTTATGTACGCTGGACAAGTTGTAGAAACAGGAAAAGTTGAAGAGATTTTTAACAACCCTCTTCACCCATATACTCGTTCTCTATTAAACTCCATTCCATCTGCGTATGCTGAAAAGGAAAAATTACATGTTATTCAAGGTGTTGTACCGACATTAGCTAAGTTACCTCGCACAGGCTGTCGATTCCAAGCACGAATTCCGTGGATTAGACCTGATCAACATGAAGAAAATCCCATTTTACATGAAGTAAAACCAGACCATTGGGTACGTTGTACTTGCTACAAGCATTTTAACTTCCAAGATAAGAAAGGAGATGACGTAACTCATGGCACTGCTTAAAGTAGAAGATTTAAAAGTACACTTTCCAATTAAAGGTGGTTTCTTCGGGCGCACATTAGATTACGTACGCGCTGTAGATGGTGTAAGTTTTGAATTACAACCGGGTGAAACATACGGGATTGTTGGTGAATCAGGAAGTGGTAAATCAACAACGGGTAAAGCAATTATGCATTTAACGAAAGCAACGGAGGGTAGCATTCATTTTAATAATAGAGATTTAACAAAGTTAAGTCGCTCTGAGTTACGTGAACAACGAAAAGATATTCAAATGATTTTCCAAGACCCATATTCATCATTAAATCCGAAGAAACGTGTTCTCGACATTATTGCTGAGCCTCTTCGAAATTTTGAAAAGCTCTCGCCTGATGAAGAACGGAGAGCAGTTCAAGAATATCTCGATAAAGTTGGTCTAAATCCAGAGTCTATTTATAAATATCCACATGAATTTTCCGGTGGTCAAAGGCAGCGGATTGGTATTGCACGCGCTCTTACTTTAAAGCCGAAGCTTATTATTGCGGATGAGCCAGTATCTGCGCTTGACGTCTCTGTACAGGCACAAGTATTAAACTTTTTGCAAGATTTACAAGCTGAGCTCGGACTAACATACTTATTCATTAGTCATGATTTAGGTGTAATTCGTCATATGTGTGACCGTATCGGTGTTATGTATCGCGGGCGCATCGTCGAAGAAGCAACTAGTGCAGAAATTTATAGTAATCCACAACACATTTATACGAAGCGCCTAATATCAGCAATTCCTGATATTCGTCCTGAAAACAGAGAGAGACAGCGTAAGCTCCGTCAACAAGTAAGCTCTGAATACGAGAAATCATACGAAAATTATTTCAATGAAAACGGTCGGGCTTATGATTTAAAACCAATCTCGCCAACGCACCGGGTGGCATTACCATAAGGGAGTGATAAAACATGTGGAAGTTTATATTACGGAGATTTTTAGTGATGATCCCGCAATTATTCGTGTTAAGTATACTTGTCTTTCTATTAGCTAAGGCAATGCCAGGCGATGCCTTAACCGGTAGAGCAATAAATCCAAAAGCGGATCCAAAAGTAATTGAAGAACAACGTGAAAAGCTTGGATTAAATGACCCAGTTACAACACAATATGTTCGCTGGATTAAAAATGCAGTGCAAGGTGACTTTGGTATCTCCTATGCACATAAAATGAAAGTAACCGAATTAATTGGAGAACGACTTGGAAATACAGTATCTTTAGCACTTGTTATTCTTATTCTTACTTATTTAATTGCCATACCACTGGGAGTTATAAGTGGGCGGTGGAATGATACATGGGCTGATCGACTCATTACCATTTACAACTATCTAGGTTTTGCTACACCACTATTTATATTTGCACTCGTTATGCTCTTCCTATTCGGATTTAAGTTTGCAATATTCCCAACCGGCGGTAGCGTAGATCCTCAAGTTGCAACAGGTACATTTGCTTACTATTTAAGCAAATTGAATCACATGCTACTACCAGCTTTATCCGGGGCATTAATTGCAACAGTTGGTACTGTTCAATATTTACGAAGCGAAATTATTGATACGAAACATAAAGATTTTGTGCGTACAGTAAGAGCAAAAGGTGTTCCAGAATCAAAAATCTATTCTAGACATATTTTACGAAATTCATTCTTACCAATTGCAGCCTTCTTAGGCTATGAAATTACGGGATTAGTTGGAGGTGCCATCTTTTTAGAAAGTATTTTTAGCTATCCAGGAATTGGACAACTATTTATACAATCTATCTCTCAACGTGATTTTAGTGTAATAACTGCACTCGTTATGTTTACTGGATTTGCAACGTTACTTGGAACTCTCCTTTCAGATATTATTCTAAGCATCGTCGATCCACGTATTCGTATTGATTAAAGAAAGGAGATGACGTTATGTTAGCAAACCCTGAAAAACAAACGGAAGTTATTCATTACGAAAAAAGCCCTTCTGGTTTCTCTATTATGTGGCGAGAACTTCGTAAAGATAAATTGGCAATGTTTTCACTTGTTTTCCTAGCAATCTTATTACTAGCAGTCTACGCAACATCTTTTATTATGAAACAAGAAGATATTGTACGAGTTGATTTATTCGCTATTTATGCTCCTCCCTCTGCTGAACATTGGTTAGGAACAGATTACGGAGGACGCGATATTTTCGGTCAACTTATTATTGGTACGCGTAACTCATTTACAATTGGATTAGCAATTACTGTCCTTTCTTGTTTAATTGGTCTTTCAATTGGATTAATTGCCGGATATTTTGGAGGAACTATTGATAATATCATTATGCGCATTATCGACTTTGTTATGGTTTTACCATTTTTAATGCTTGTAATTGTATTTATTACACTTGTTCCTACATTCAATATTTTCACTTTCATTTTAATTATGAGCGTGTTCTTATGGACCGGAAAGGCCAGATTAATTCGCTCAAAAGTATTAACTGAAAAAGAACTAGATTATGTCTCTGCATCTAAAACTTTAGGAACACCAAACTGGAAAATCATTCTTTTCCAAGTACTACCTAACTTAAGTTCAATTATCATTGTTAGCGTTACATTAAATCTTGCTGGAAACATCGGTATTGAATCTGGTTTAACTTTCTTAGGTTTTGGCCTACCAGAGAGTACACCAAGCCTTGGTACACTTGTTAGTTATGCTAGAAATCCAGATGTATTACAAGAGAAATGGTGGATTTGGTTACCCGCATCAATCATGATTTTAACATTGATGCTGTGTATAAATTTTATTGGTCAGGCGCTACGTCGTTCGGCCGACGCAAGACAAAGAAAAGGATAAGGGGTGGAAGAAATGATAAATAAGCCAAAGTTTTTCAAAGTATTAAGTACACTTGCGGTTTCAACATTACTACTTTCAGCATGTGGGGGCAGTGGTGGTAGTGAAAAAACGAGCAGCACAAAAAAAGTAGATACAAATAAATTTAGTGCATCTGTTAAAAATGATAAAAAAGAAATTAAAGATGGTTCATTAACATATGGTCTTGTTTCTAACACACCATTTGAAGGACTTTTAAATTTCGCTGTATATGAAGGGGATCCTGATAACCAAGTCATTACAATTTTCGATGAATCTCTATTATCAAATGACGAAAACTGGGAATACACGAATGATGGCGCTGCTACATATGAAATTTCTAAAGATAAAAAAACAATTACGCTAAAAATTAAAGATAATGTAAAGTGGCATGATGGAAACCCTGTTACTGCTGAGGATTTAGAATACTCTTATCTAGTGATTGGTAACAAACAATATGCCGGTTCTCGCTATGACACTCAAATGCAAATGATTGAAGGTATGGAAGATTACCATAATGGAAAAGCCGAAAAAATTTCAGGTATAAAGGTAACTGATCCAAAAACAATTTCGATTACGTTTAAAACACCAAACCCTTCAGTGAAAACTGGGCTTTGGACATACCCTCTTCATAAGAAATACTTAGGAGATGTACCAATCGATAAATTAGCAGAATCTGATAAAATCCGTAAAAATCCAATTGGTTTCGGACCTTTTAAAGTGAAGAAAATTACGCCAGGTGAAGCTGTTGAATTTGAACGTTTTGATGATTATTATGGTGGAAAACCAAAACTGAAAAGCATGGTTTTAAAAGTTGTTAACCCGTCCGTTGTTAACGCGTCCTTAAAAAATGGTGATATTGACATTGCTGAAGTAAGTGCAGATCAGTATCCAAATGTAAGTAAATTAAAAAATGCGCAATTAGTCGGTAAAACTGATTTATACTATAGTTATATCGGTTTTAAATTAGGCCATATGGATAAAGAAAAAGAAGAAGTAGTAATGGATAAAGAGAAATTTAAAGATGTTCGTGTACGTCAAGCAATGGCGTATGCTATCGATCGAAAAGAAATTGGTGAAAAATTATATCACGGCCTACGTTATCCGGCTAACTCACCAATCCCACCATCCCTACCAAAATATCATAACAATAAAGCGGGTTCCTATGATAAAGATGTAGAGAAAGCTAAAAAGTTATTAGATGAAGCGGGCTATAAAGATACGAACGGAGATGGATTCCGTGAAGATCCGAATGGTAAAGAGTTTAAAGCTAATTTCTTATCAATGAGTGGTAGCGATGTAAGTGAACCACTTGCAAAATTCTTTATTCAATCTTGGAAAGACATCGGCCTAAAAGTAGAGCTTCTTGATGGTCGCTTACATGAATTTAACTCATTCTACGATATGATTAAAAAAGATGATCCAAAAGTTGATCTTTTCGCAGCAGCTTGGGGAACTGGATCTGACCCAGACCCTTCTGGTATTTGGGCTAAAGATGCAGCATTCAATTACCCACGTTGGGCTACTGACAAAAACACAGAATTATTAAAACAAGGTATTTCTCCAGAAGCTGCTAATGAAAAGTACCGTAAAGATGTATACGATAAATGGCAAAAATTAATTCATGATGAAGTGCCATTAATTCCACTTCATTATAAATTTGACTTAAAAGGTGTAAATAATCGCGTAAAAGATTATAAATATACACCAGAAGATCAATATAAATGGGGTAAAGTTAGCGTAACAAGCGATAAAGCAGAAACAGAGAAATAATAAAATAGCTCCTGGCATGTATCTCATTGCCAGGAGCTATTTTTTATTTATAGTTCTTCTCTTACTATTTATAACAACCAATTCCTTCCCGACTCTAAGATTAAAAGATTTGATGAATTATCTTTATTACAACAGCTAACGTAACAGATGCAGCAAATCCCCCTAAACAAATAAGACCGACACCTTGGCTATATGATAAATCTTGAAGTGCTTTCATCTTTTTCATCCTCCCTCTCTCCCCTTCGATACTTTTATTTTACCAATGGAATAATTGTCATAACATCGATTTTCCTAACAACAAACTTACAAATTTGTAAGTTAATATTTTCTAAAACTTATGTATCTATTATGTCCACACTCTCCCCTTTTATACGTCAAAAAAGACCTTGAATTATATCAAGGCCCTGCTTACACTACAGAATATCTCACTCAATTTATTTAATAATCATCACCGGACATTTCACACGCTTTGCTATTTTATGACTCACACTACCAAGCACCATTTCTTGTAATGTATTTAGCCCTCTACTCCCCGCAATAACAAGATCTATATCTCCTGTATTTACATATTGAACAATTGTATCTCCTGGATCGCCATGTAATATCGTAATTTTATAAGAAATATTCTCTTTCTTTAATAAACCTTCAATCTCTTTTAATTTATCTTTTCGACTAGCTGATACTGTTTCTAAATCTGTTTGACCTTGTATAATATCTGACTTTGCTGTTCTATTATCTACAACGTACACCACTTCAACATTTGTTTCTTCGTTAAATTTTGCAATATGTGTCGCGTGCTCTGCCGCTCGAAGTGCATGTTCAGAACCATCACATGCTAATATAATTTGTTTATACATATGCTGAATCCCCTTTTCGTTATCCTACTCGTATTATATAATAAAGCCTCCTAAAAAGGAGGCTTCTAACTAGCAATTCTTTTATTATAAGTAGCTAAATTTGTAACAAGTTTTGCACTACGTTCATTTAATCCTGTTATACTTACTTTCACACCACTTTGTTCATACTTCATAATAACTTTATCAATTGATGCCACTGCTGAATCATCCCATACATGTGCATGAGTAAAGTTCATCTCAATTTCTTTCACATCTTCATTAAATGAAAAAGCATTTATAAAATCTGCTGTAGATGCAAAGAAAAGTTGACCGTGAATTTCGTATATTTTCTTATTTTCAATATATAAATGTTTCACGTGAATCTTTGCCATATTGAATGCAAATAACACAGCACTAATTACTGTACCAATGACTACACCTAATCCTAAATTGTGAGTAATAAGAACGACCACTACTGTTACAATCATAACGAATGCATTCCCTTTTGGTACTTTATGAATCGTTGCTACAGAGTTCCAATCAAATGTTCCGATTGAAACCATAATCATAACTGCAACTAAAGCTGCCATCGGAATATGAACAACATAATCACCTAAAACGAATAGTAATACGATTAAAAATCCGCCCGCTACAAACGTCGATAAGCGACCTCGTCCACCTGATTTAATATTAATAACAGATTGGCCAATCATTGCACATCCTGCCATACCTCCGAAGAAACCAGCGACAATATTTGCAATACCTTGACCGCGTGCTTCCTTATGCTTATTACTTTCCGTATGCGTCATATCATCTAAAACTGAAGCTGTTAATAATGACTCTAATAAACCGATAATTGCAAGCATAACTGCGTACGGTAAAATAATCCCTAACGTCTCAAGTGTAAAAGGCACGTCTGGAATACTAAAGAACGGTAATTCTTTCGGCAGGCTTCCCATATCCCCTACTGTTTTTAATTGTAATCCACTCATAAGTGCAATACTTGTCACGATGATAATTGCAATAAGTGTGGACGGTACAGCTGTCGTAATACGTGGAAATAAATATATAATTGCAAGTCCTAATGCGACAAGCGCGTACATTTGCCAAGTTGCATTTTTAAACTGCGGCAATTGTGCTGTAAAAACTAAAATCCCAAGTGCATTTAAAAATCCACTCATAACTGATTTCGGAACAAACTTCATAAATGAGCTCAGTTTGAACACGCCAAAAATAATTTGGACAATACCTGTTAATATTGTTGTAGCAAATAAATATTGTAAACCGTGATCTTTAACGAGCGTTACCATTAATAATGCCATTGCACCTGTTGCAGCTGAAATCATCCCAGTTCTTCCGCCAACAAATGAAATGGTAACTGCAATACAAAAGGCTGCGTATAATCCAACGGTCGGATCCACGCCTGCAATAACGGAGAAAGCGATCGCTTCCGGAATTAATGCTAAAGCAACGACAATCCCTGATAACACGTCCCCTTTTACATTGGAAAACCAGTCATTTTTTATCGTCTGAAACAAAGTACCACTCCTCTACTCTTTTATCATTTGATTTTCTCCGTAAGAAAATCAAGGCCGACTGCACGAAGGTTATTATATAACGAGTAGAGGATTTTGTGCTATGTAAAAGTTTCCTAAAGAAAAAGACACTACCTTAGTAGCATCTTTTCTCATTTCATTAATGTCCACCGTGACCTTGACCGCTTTCTTGCACAATCTCTAATCTCTCATCTAATACTCCTTGTGTTTCAAATGAAATATCACTCGTACTTCCTAATAGGAAGCCGTGATTATACGGTCCAAGTGTTGGGTCATCTTTAAACTTCGGTTGAATAGTAGCAAGGAAATCATACACTGGTTGTGAAGCTTTTCCTTCCTCTAATAAGATAACAGGTGCATGTTTACCCATATGTGAAAATGGTGCTCCTGCAACTGCTAAGTCTGGTGTTTTGTTTGAAACAAATGATACACCATGTCCCGGTTTCGTGAACCCCCATCCAAATTTTGTTTTTTCATCTTTAAATTTCGCAAATGCAATAGAATTCTCTACCGGAGTCTCTCCACTAATACGCGTTACTTTTCCATATTTGCTTAACTCTTTTTCCACTTCTTTTGAAACAACTTTTTCTGGTCCTAATACATATATATTCGCTTTATCTTTTCTCATCTTTAATGCCTCTATCGTCGCTTCTGGCACCTTATCTTTCTCTGTATATAAAAGCGGTTCTGGCATATGAGAAATCCAGTTTACAGCTGGTGTTGTATATAAACGTCCTTCTTCTTCAAACGAACCGACAATAACGCTATTTGGGTAACTTCCTGTTATATCGGCATATTCTTTATCCACATCTTTTGCAAATGTAGCTGGATCCGTTTCTTTTATTTGCTTTACTTTATACTCTTTTAATTGCTCAAGGATAGATGCATCGACATCCCCCATCACCATAATTTGCGTTCCATCTTTCGTTCCGAGCGGATTTAATCGTTTTATTTCTTTTAACGTCATTTCAGGTACCTTTTCTTTTTCTATAAATAGAATCGGTCCGTTATTCGGATGATGAATAAGGTCTGCACTTGCAATACCTAATTGCCACTCGTTTACTGGTACTAAAATAATAGCGCCTGGCTGATTCTCTTTATGCGTTGCTGGCCATATCGTTTGTGAAGTTAATACTGCCATTTGCAGAGGATTATTTGTATTTAATCTCGTTACATTTTTTAAGCTTGTCGTTAATAAATCATTCGATGCACCTTGATTCATTTCTTTCGGCGCAGTTACTTCCTGATTCATTTTCATTTCCTTCTGCTCTGTTTCTTTCTCTTTTTTAGGTTCATGTTTTGTATGATCCATATTATTCGTTTGTCCACATGCGGCAAGACCAACTGCTGTAATTATCGTTACACCCAAAATGCGGGTTGCTTTTTTCATTATATCGCCTCCGTATTAGTCTTTATTGAGCCAATATCATTACCTAAAGTAGAAGTTCAACTAAACAATAACAAGTAATTCTGAAGAAATTATGCAGACACATTACAATCTGCACCATTTCTTCATGATTTTGCATTACAATTTAAGTAAAGATTATATATGGAGGGCTCTCTATGATTGATATACTGCTCGTAGACGATGAACCGAGAATGCTTGAATTATTAACGCTTTATCTTACTCCAATTGGATATAACTGCATATGTGCACGATCCGGAGAAGAAGCGATTTCACATATAGAAAATCAAAACTTTAAATTTATTTTACTCGATATTATGATGCCAAAGATGGATGGATGGGAAACGTGCAAAAAAATCCGTTCATTTAGTAACGTTCCTATTATTATGGTTACCGCTCGTGATCAAACCATCGATGTCGTCCAAGGATTAAAACTCGGAGCGGATGATTACGTAACGAAACCTTTCCATGAAGAAGAGCTTTTCGCAAGAATTGAAGCTGTTTTAAGGCGAACGAATCAACACGCGCAAATCCAATATCACGGCATTTTATGGGATGAAGCAAAGCACTCCGCTTCTGTTCATAATGAAGAGCTTCTTCTTACACCAATTGAATTCTCTTTACTCGGATTATTTTTACGTCATGTGAACTACGTATTGAGCCGCGATCAGCTTATTGAACGAATTTGGGGATTAAATACAAATACAGAAGATAGAACAGTCGATTCACATATTCGTAATTTGCGTGATAAATTACGAAAAGTAAATTTCCCTATTGATAATCATTTAAAAACTGTGTACGGAGTTGGTTATCGATGGATTGATATCGAACATTAAGGAGCAAAGTGATGAAACGCATCTCTATTCAATTCGGATTTTATTTTTTAATTGTCACACTTTTAATTGAAAGTGTTCTATTTGTTTTGCTCTATTATAGTCTCGTAAACACTAGAGTAAATGAAGAAATGACTGCTTTATTAAAACGTGGAAACAGCCATCGTGATGTACTTGAAAAATATTATGATGAGCAAACAATCTCTCACGTTGCACTAATGGAATCTGAAGCTGAAACTACTGTCGTTATTACAAATACAAATAAAGAAGTACTAGCTAAATCTAACAAAATAAACACAACTATAAAAAATCACATTAGTAGCATGCAAACACGCACAAATCATGACGGAGCGATTATAGAGAATCACTGGAAAACATCTAATTATATATGTACGGTCAGTCCCATCATAGTAGCTGGAAAACATGAGGGGTATGTGTATATGTTTCTTGGGACAGAATCCATTGAAAAGTTGGTAAATGGATTAACGAAACAATTCATTATTGCTGGTGCCATCACGTTTCTACTCACAGTCATTACCATTTTTCTTTTATCTCGGTTATTAACAAAACCATTGTTACACATGAAACATGCCACTGAAAAAATGAGTAAAGGCGATTTATCCGTTTCGTTAACAACTACTCGAAATGATGAAATTGGTGAACTATCCTCATCAATTCAAACGCTTGCTAATGATTTACATTATATGAAAACAGAGCGAAGTGAATTTCTAGCAAGTGTTGCTCATGAATTACGAACACCTTTAACATACGTAAGAGGCTACGCTGACATTGCTTTAAAAGAAACCACATCTCCCGAACAACGTTTACGGTATTTATCTATTATAAAAGATGAGTCTGATTACATTACAAACTTAGTTCAAGATTTATTTTCACTTGCACAAATGGAACAACATAACTTTTCTATTCAAGTAAAGGAAGTACATTTACACACTTTCCTTACTCGCATATCTGAAAAAGTAAACGCCATGTATAAAGAAAGATACATTACAGTTTCTTTCTCTTGTCCTCCTACACTGCTAGTAAACTTAGATGAACAACGATTTGAACAAGTTGTAGTGAACATTTTAAATAACGCTTATAGACATTCAAAAGAACATTCTCAAATTCATATTTCTGTTATAGAAGAAAATAAACGTATCTCCATTACAATGGAAGATGAAGGCGAAGGTATTCCTCCTGAAGACCTCCCTCACATTTTCGAACGCTTTTATCGAGTTGATAAAGCTAGATCACGAGCTACCGGTGGGACTGGTTTAGGGCTATCTATCGTGAAAGAAATTGTAGAACTACACGGCGGAAATATTACTGTAACGAGCGAAGTTGATCACGGGTCTTGTTTTACAATTTCATTGCCATCTATAAAGAAACACGACTATTGATGGTAGTCGTGTTTCTTTATCATTTTACTTTATAATATAAGTTTACAAATTGCCCAAAACGTTTCGTATCCGTTAAAGTTAAATGGATTTCTGGGTTCTTGTCTTGAAATAACGGCACTCCAGAACCTAATATATGTGGTGTAATCGTAACAACATATTCATCAATTAGATTATTCTTAAAGAACTCTCTTAGTAAACTCCCTCCACCGACCATCCATATTTTAGATCCTTCCTGCCCTTTCAATTTTTCCGTAAGCTCCACTACACCTTCATTTACAAACTCCACATGTTCGTTTGAACCTTTTTCTGAGTTAGAGAAAACATAACATTTTTTATCTACATACGGGAATGTGTCCATATGCTCTACTACATAATCGTACGTTCTTTTTCCCATAATTATTGTATCAATCGTTTCATACATTTCTGTATAACCGTTATCTCCCTCTCCTTCTGTTTCCATTAACCACTCTAAATCATCATCTTCTTTAGCAATATATCCATCTAAACTCGCCGCAATAAATAAAACAATTTCACGTGACATATCTTTTCCTCCTTTCATCTCATATTGATAACATATGATGTAAACAATATACTAACAATAAAACACGACAATTTATGTCATGTTAAAAAGAAAAAAGGTGATACATTTGTCAAAAGCTAAACGCTTATTAGATATTCTTATATTTGCTTCCGCCAAAAAGACATTTACAGCGCAAGAAATAGCTGATGAATTTAATATTTCCGTTCGTACTGTCCATAGATACATAGTAGATTTAAGTGATATGGGATTACCCATCTATGCTGAACAAGGTCGTAACGGAGGCTATAAAGTATTAACGAATAGAGTCATTCCCCCTATTTTATTTACGGAAGAAGAAGCAGTCTCCATCTTTTTTGCATTTCAATCTTTAAGTTACTACAGAGACTTACCTTTTAACACAGAAATCAATTCCGTTACACATAAACTGTATAGCTCTCTACAACATGATGCGAAAACGAAAGTTGATAAAATACGTTCCTATATCGCTTTTTGGAATCCGAAGAGAACGGTTAATACACCTCTTTTAAACGAAGTACTAACTGCGGCTATTGAAAATAAAAATTTACACTTTCAATACGAATCTAAATCGGGGATAAAAACAAAGCATGTTCACCCTATCGGTGTATATGCTCACGACGGACTATGGTACTTACCGTCCTATGACTTCAGTAGAAAAAAAGTATTACTGTATCGCGTTGATCGTATTCTTTCTATATTATCAGCAGAAGAAAATGAAAGTACGTTCATGAATTTAGAAGAATGGTTTGACTCTAGCTCTAACGTCGTACACATTCCTACGCAGTTACATGTCTTATTAACGACAGAAGGTGTGCGCCAATGTAAAAGCGTGCCTTACCTTGAAGAATTCGTTATAACAAACGCGGACGGGACAGGATATATACATTCAACAATTGATAAAGGTGAGATTAACTTTATTACACCTTTATTTTATAGACTTGGGAAAGATGCACGAGTTTTAGAACCGAAAGAATTGATAGATGGTTTACGTATACGTGCGAAAGAAATCTTACATATGTATGAAGACGAAAAAAGCTGCTAAATATAAGCAGCTTTTTATTCTCTTTGTTACTATTGACGAATATCAAACCACCAACGATTTTTCGCATTCATATTTTCAGTTCCACTAAAACCACTATAACGGAAAGCATCAAGGAAGATTGAATCTAGTTTATCCTCATCTACAAAATAGCCTAATTTAACATTTACCGTTTCTCCTGGTCGGATACTGCCAATATTATAAAAGCTCTTTCCGTCTCCATGCGGTTCTAAATAATCCACTTCACCCGTCATAATATTTTTCTCGGCAATTCCATCTTTTTCAGCGTAGTTCCATACATTCCCCTTACTTTTAAGCACTTGTATGGATGGAGTCATATAGATTTCTTCTGTCGACTTTTTCCCAATATTTTTCACTGTTGTTGTTAGATAAACAAATTTAGGATGAACTAATTTTGACTCTACTAATTGATCAATTGAATCTTTACCATTTCCTAGCTTATATTTATCCCTTCTATATGGTTTCAATTGTCCAGCTTGATCCAAAGCTTGATTCTCGCTTAGTATCCCTAAGCCCATTTCATAAAAGTTCTCTTGTTTAAAATCTTTAATTGAATCAAAGACTTCAACTTTTTCTATCACATATTCAATTTTGCTGTTATCCATAGATATCGTTACTGGAACCTTTTGCCCTATATGAAATAGACGTTTACTATCTTTTTTCAAAGGAATCACTTTAGTTTCTTTAGGTTCCTCTGCTTCACTAAAATACTTTTTATCATAATCCGTTATATATGATGCCTTTTCTTTTGACGTAGGCTCAAGTGAAATATTCCCTAACACATCCATCATTTGTTCTTCGTTTATATCGTTTCCAATATAACTTTGTAACATAATTCCCTCTTCCTCAAAATAGAGAAAAATCACTCTATCAAACATTAAATCTTTATTTCCATTGTCTTTATGGACAATTACTGCCTTCTTACCATTTATCTCTTTTTCTTCATAACTTTTCGAGTACAGAGTTGAAAAATCTGAATTCCCCCCTACTCTCCAAAGAGCGAATGAAAATCCCCCCATTGCATAGTTATCTTTAAATGAATATTTCATAGCACTATCATCAATTGCTTCCATATTTTCTGGCAATTTACCTATTTTCAGCTTATACCACTGATCACTCTTTTTCGAATCCTTATTTGTTAAGGAAACATTTACTTCGTAATTTTGTTTTTGAACAATCATATTATAGACTTTCACTGCACCAAAAACAGTTGTTGGCATACCAATTAATAAACAGGCAGCAGCGATTAACATACGATGTCTTTTACTCCTTTTCTGTGGTCGCTCGCCCTTCAGCTTCATTTCTTCCATAAACAATTTCTTTTTGCGCGTATATGTATGTGAAAATTCATGTTTTTCTTCGAGTTTATCAAAATCATCTAAAGCAATTTTTTCAGCAAGTTCATATATTTCTTTGGAGTTCTTTGAATTCGTCATGTTGTATACCTCCTATCATATTTTGGACTCGTTTTCGAGCGCGTTCAAATTGCTTGCGGACATTAGCCTCCGTTATCCCCATGACACTTGAAATTTCTTGATACGTTAAGTTATAGAAGACTTTGTACTTAAACACCTGTCTATTAGACTCATTTAACTCTTTTAACAATGCATCAATTTGAACCTCGGACATTACACGTTTTTCCCACTCTTCAACATTTTCATCTACTGCTTCTATTGATTCTCTTTCATATTCTTCTAAAAATGTTTCATGTCGTTTATTTTTCCGGTAACTATCAATCGCCTTATTTTTCGCGACCCTCAAAATATAGCGTTTAAGCTCTTGAGTAGCCAAGCTATGGAGCTTTTCCAAGTTCTTATAAAGAGTAATAAACGTCTCTTGAACCGCATCTTCTGCCTGCTGAATATTATTTAAAATAGAATACGCTACATAATAAACTTTTTGTTCATACAACTCGTATAGCTCTTCCATCTTTTCATAATCATTGTTTGTAACTTTCATATGATTCCTCCTCTCACTCTATATAACGAATGAGCCATATACTTTGTGACACCACAAAATCTATTTATAAATAAAATTTAATAATAAAATAAATAAAGCCCAATTTCTCTATTTTAACTGAGAAATTGGGCTTTTTAATATTAGAATTTTCCTGACTGCTACGCCTTTTCAGTAAGCAGCATTTGCTCTATCGCTTCTTTTAACAAATTCTGTGTCTCTTTCAAGTTATGATTCTGCTTCTCTCCAGGTTGTACCATATAAAACTCAGCAAATGATCGTTCTTTATACCTTGGTACGACATGCATATGATAATGTGTTAGCTCGTTAAATATTCCACCATTTTGACAAACTGTAACCCCGTCAGGTTTATATAATAACTTAATCGCTTTTGTAATAAGCTTAGAAGCATCCATAATGGATTTTGCTACAATATCATCTAATTCATCTACTTCTACAACATGTTGTTTTGGCACAATTAAAGTATGTCCTGGATAGAAAGGTGCATGATCTAAAAAGCATGTTACATAGTCATCTTCATATATTTTATATATTTTTTCCTCTTCGTTTGCTAATTTACAACCTAAACAATCCATCATATCCCCCCTTTATTACAAATATAAAAACGTGAGAGCCGTATTCTCACGTTTTTATGTTTTACTTTATTAATTCAATCGTTTCCGTAACTTTTATACTATCCTTTACAGACTGAACAATTGTGCAATTTTTCACTGCAAGCTGCAACGCCTTGTCCAACTGCTCCTCTGTAATGTTTTGTGCTTTAATTTTATAGTGCAAATGAACACTTTCAACTGGTTTTGATAGTGCTTCACTTCTACCAATTTCCGTTTCAATTGTAAACGTATCGTATGGAATACGTTTCTTTTCTAAAATGGTTTGAAAGACAATTGCACTGCATCCTGCGATAGAAGAAACGAGTAATTGTAACGGTGAATACCCGTTTTCTTTTCCAATCGCTAATGGACCATACGATAAATCTGCCTCAATATCATCGTGTTTGATTGTTAGTTTCATTTGCTTTTTCCATCTCCACTTTCATCGGTTTCTGCCGTTTCTTATTTATATAATAATATATGTAGCAGAAAATGATAAATGGAATACCACAATATAACGCCATTCTTTGTTCTGGAATAAACGCTAAACTAATAACAACGATACTATTTGTAATTAAAGCTAAAATAGGAACAATTGGATATAGCGGTGTTCTATATTTTAAGTCCTCTAACTTTCCTCCACCTTTTATATACTGACTTCTAAATCGAAGTTGCGATAGAGCAATAATGATCCAACTTGAAACAGCTGATAAACCAGCTATAGATAATAAGTACATGTATACTGTATCTTCTGCAAGGAAACTTGTGAATAAAGAAAGGCCAGCTACAGCAATCGTTACAACTAATGCGGTAATTGGAATCCCACGCTTATTTACTTTTTGGAAAGATGTTGGTGCCATTCCTTCATTTGCAAGTGACCATAGTATACGAGTTGCCGCATATAATCCTGAATTCGCTACAGATAGTAACGCTGTAATAATAACGAAGTTCATTATATCAGCTGCGTATGGAATACCAATTTTATCAAATACAACTACAAATGGACTTTCAATTACGCCTGCTTCTTTCCAAGAAATTAATCCTACTAAAATCGTCATTGTTAAAATGAAGAATAACATAATGCGCCATACTGTATTACGGATGGCACGCGGAATTGTTTTTTCTGGATTTTCACTTTCTCCCGCTGCAATCCCGATTAACTCTGTCCCTTGGAACGAGAAGTTAACTGTAATCATTGTAAGTAATACGGCAGCTAGTCCATTCGGGAATAACCCGCCTTCGCTTACAAAGTTAGAGAAAAGAGGTGCTGCTTCTTTTCCGTCATATGATATAAACCCTAATAATGCACTACCACCAAGAACAACAAATGCAAGAATTGTAATTACTTTAATACTAGAGAACCAAAATTCTAATTCAGCATAACTTTTCGCTGAAATTGCGTTTGACGCATATAAAATAACGCCGAAGACGAGACACCATACCCAAACATCAACATTCGGAAACCATCTCTTCATCATTAAACCGATTGACGTTAATTCTAGTCCTACTGTTACTGCCCAACCAAGCCAATATAGCCAGCCGATCATAAAGCCCGTTCCTGGTCCAATAAACTTCGTCGCATACTTTTGGAAAGATCCTGAAACTGGCATTGCTACCGTTAACTCTCCAAGGCATAGCATTGTTAAATACATAATAAATCCGCCCACTAAATATGAAAGGATGGCTCCCCCTGGTCCAGCCTGATTAATGGTGTAACCAGAACCCAAGAAAAAGCCCGTCCCGATTACACCACCTAGTGCGATCATAAATAAATGTCTACTCTTCATCGTACGATGTAATTTCTCATTCGTTGGTTGCTGCATCTAAATCCTCCCCCTACCAATACCCCTATATCTTGTTAAAATTTTCTGATAATAAAAATATACACGAAAGCGATTACATTTTCTATATAAAATTAAAACTTTTCTGATAAAATAATATAAAAAATCGAATTATCGTGAAGTTTAGATTCTAATTAGAGGAAAATAAGGATAAACAAGGAAAAACCCTTACATATATTGTAAGAGTTAATGAAGTTCTAACCTTCTGGATAAAATTGATAAACTATAGTTTACAATAAAGTACATACAAGCTACTACTATAAACGTTGGAATCATATAATTTACATTTTGTCCGCTAATAATTTGAGCATTATGCATAAGCTCCGGTAGTGATATAGCGACTGCTAATGATGTATCTTTTAGCAATGAAATAAACTGACTAACAAGCGGCGGAACCATTCTTCTTAATGCTTGCGGTAAAATAATGTGCCAAAGCGCTTGCACATACGTTAACCCTGAAGATCTTGCAGCCTCAATCTGTCCTTTCTCAATAGATAATAGGCCACTTCGAACAATTTCAGATATCATTGCTGCTTCAAATATTGTTAACGCAACAATTACAGCTGTTATAATTTCTAATTTCAATCCTGCTTCTGGAAGTGCAAAATATGTGAAAAATATAATTAAAAGTAGTGGTAAGTTTCGAATGACTTCAACGATAATCCCCAATACTTGTGAGACGACAGGTATTTTCATGTAGCGCAATATCCCTATTACACTACCAATAATAAAGCTAAGTACAATCGCTACGAGTGCTACCTCTAATGTGATGAGTAATCCTTTTAATAAAAAGAGAATATGATCACCCGTTAGAGCTCCCTTAAAATCCATTTACACCGCCTCCTTTGCTAAGCGTTTTTCTAAATAACGCACTAGCATACTGAGCGGAATTGTTAATATTAAATAAAACATCCCGACAAATATATAAACATCGAACGTAACAAACGTCTTCGTTGAAATTAAATCTCCTTGATACATTAAATCAGCACCAGCAATAATTCCGAGTATGGAAGAGTTTTTTACTAAGTTGAGAAATTGGTTTCCTAGAGGAGGGATTACAATTTTCATCGCTTGGGGTAAAACGACATGGTACATCGCTTGCGTATAAGTCAATCCTGAAGAACGTGCTGCCTCCATTTGGCCTTTCGCGACTGATAAAATACCAGCGCGAATGACTTCCGCAATAAACGCTGCAGTATATACGGTAAGCGTAACTGTTCCTGCTACAAAACCATTTAAAGTAATTCCTACAACAGGTAAAGCGAAATAGAATATAAATGCAATTAATACGAGTGGAATATTTCTTACGAACTCTACAAGAGCAGTACCCAACCAATTTAAAATACGAATGGGTGCAATACGCATTATCGCCAATACTACACCTAAAATAAAACTGCCTATTAATGCGATTACACTAGACATCACTGTATATTTAAAGCCTTCTAAATACATATCAATGTTATTCGTTAATATAGAAAAATCAGGCACATATTCTCCCCTCTTTCTTTACAAGAAGAGGATGAGTACTCTCATCCTCTCACTTTTACTATCTACTTTTCTGGTTTTTGTCCAATCCATTTTTCATACAGTTTATCGTATTCCCCATTCGCCTTCATATCTTTTATCAAGCTATTAATCTCTTTCGTTAAATCATCTGCACCTTTTTGCACTGCAATTCCGTACGGTTCATCCGTAAAAATTTTCCCGACAACTTCATAATTGGAATCTTGTTTTGCCATGCCGTAAAGAATTGCATTATCTGTCGTTAACACATCACCTTTTCCTGCTTTTAACGCCGTAAATGCCTCACTGTAATTTTCAAATTCTAATACAGTCGCTTCTGGTGACTTTTGACGAATATTATTTGTAGATGTTGAACCTTTGACAGCTAACACTTTCACGCCCTTTTTCACATCATCAATACTTTTAATATCGCTCCCTTTTTTCACAAGTAACGATTGTCCTGCTTTAAAATATACATCTGAAAAATCGACCTCTTTTTTACGTTCTTCTGTAATTGTCATCGTTGCGATAATTGCATCAATATCGCCGTTTTTCAATAGTGGAATACGCGTTTTAGACGTTACTTCTTTTAATTCTAGTTTCTTTTCATCTCCAAGAATTTTTTTCGCAAGCGCCTTTGCAACATCAACATCAAATCCTTCTACCTGCCCTGTTGAAGGGTTTTTCAATCCAAATAAGTTCGTATCATTCTTCACCCCAACTACTAATTTCCCGCGCTTCTTAATTTGCTCAACAGCCCCGCCTTGCTTCGTATTCGTTTCTTTCGCCTCATCTTTTTTACTTCCGCACCCAGCAACGACAAGTACGAATAAACATGAAAATACGATTAACGTAAACAACTTTTTCATTTTAAGCATAAAATTCCTCCTTTAATGATTTAACACTCGACTTAAAAATAAACGTGCTCTTTCTTGTTCGGGACTTGCAAAAAATTGCGCCGGTGTTGTATCCTCAATGATTTTGCCATCATCCATAAATAAAATCCGATCGGCTACTTCTCGCGCAAATCCCATTTCATGCGTGACAACGACCATCGTCATCCCTTCTTTAGCTAGCGTTTTCATAACATCAAGTACTTCCCCGATCATCTCTGGATCCAGAGCAGACGTAGGCTCATCAAATAGCATAATTTCTGGCTGCATCGCAAGTCCTCTAGCAATTGCCACCCGTTGCTGTTGTCCTCCGGATAATTGATGTGGATATACGTTAGCCTTCTCTGGAATTCCTACTTTCTCTAAATAAAACATCGCTGTTTTTTCTGCTTCCTCTTTTGAAATTTTATTTACTTTAATAGGTGCTAGTGTAATATTTTGAAGAACCGTTTTATGTGGATATAAATAAAAATGCTGAAAGACCATCCCAATATTTCGGCGTAATTCATTCATATCTGTTTTTGCATTGTGTACCTCCGTATTTTGTACAATTAACTCTCCATCTGTAATTGTCTCTAGCTGATTTATACAACGAAGCAACGTGCTTTTTCCTGATCCTGAAGGCCCAACAACTACTACCACTTCACCTTTTTTCACTTGCACATTAATATCTTTTAATACTTGAAAATTGCCATAATATTTATTTACGTTACGAAACTCTATCAACATACTCCCCCCTTCCCCTAACAAAGCATGTACATTCTTTTTATATTCAAAAATAGGCAAAAAAATAACTTACAGCCTCATTTTGTCCATAAAAAAAGCAAAGGGATTTCCCCTTTGCTTTTTCATTTCTATTCCATTAAGATACTTCTTCTTTCTTATCTTTTCCGTATTCATGCTCCCAGAAATCAGCATTTTTAATGCCTAATGGCCCTGGATCGAATACTGGATCTTTTCCTTCCTTCTTCTGCTTTTCATAATCCTTTAATGCAACTAATGCAGGTTTTTGTAACAATAAAATCGCAATGATATTTACCCATGCCATAATTCCTACACCGATATCACCTAAAGCCCAAGCCGTTGCTGCTGTTTTTATACAGCCGTAGAATACAGCACCTAAAAAGACAAATTTTAGTACCATAGACAACCAAGGACGGTCTTTATCACGGTTTAAGTACGCGATATTCGTTTCTGCAATGTAGTAATACGCCATAATTGTTGTAAATGCAAAGAATAGTAACGAGATTGCAACGAAACCGTTTCCAAATCCAGGAAAAACAGATTCTACTGCTGCCTGTGTATATCCCGGTCCTGGCTGTGCACCATTTAATTTATTTACGATAAAGTTTTTTCCGCTTGCATCAAATACGTTATACATGCCTGTAATAATCATCATAAATGCTGTTGCTGAACAAACAAATAATGTATCAATGTAAACGGAAAATGCTTGCACTAAGCCTTGCTTAGCTGGATGTGATACTTCAGCAGCTGCTGCTGCATGTGGTCCAGTTCCTTGCCCTGCTTCATTAGAATAAATACCACGTTTTACTCCCCAAGAAATTGCTAAACCGATAATACCACCAAATGCTGCTTCTAATGCAAACGCACTTCTTATAATTAACATAAATGCTTCTGGCAATTTTTCAATATTCATAACGACAATAACACAAGCTACTAAAATATACCCAACAGCCATAAACGGTACGACAACTTGCGCTACGTTAACAATTCGCTTTACTCCACCGAAAATGATAAGAGCTAATACGACTACTAATAAAGCGCCTGATAATGAAGTGTTAATTCCAAAAGCTGTTTCTAAACTTACCGCAATACTATTTGCTTGCACACCTGGTAGTAAAAGCCCCGTTGCAAGAATTGTCGCTGCAACGAATACTAATGCATACCATTTAACTCCTAAACCTTTTTCAATGTAATAAGCAGGTCCACCGCGAAACTGTCCTTGATGTTTCGTCTTATATATTTGCGCGAGTGTTGATTCTACATAAGCTGATCCTGCTCCTAAAAAGGCTACTGCCCACATCCAAAATACAGCCCCTGGTCCACCGAAGGCAACCGCTGTAGCTACCCCAGCGATATTCCCTGTCCCAACGCGCCCTGATAACGAAAGTGCTAACGCTTGGAATGAAGAAACACCAGCCTCTGATTTTTCTCCTTTAAATGTCAGCTTCACCATTTCTCCTACATGCCTTACTTGTAAAAACCTCGTTCGAATAGAAAAATATAAACCTACTCCTAAACATAAATAAACAAGTGCTGGACTCCAAACAATATTGTTTAACCAATTTACGAAAGCTTCCAATATTCCCCCTCCTTTTTATCAAGAATATTCAGAATATATAAAAATTATAAATGTATACCGAATCTATGACAATATTATTTTAATAAAACAAACATATTTTTGTATAAAAAAACAAAGTATACATTTATTTTGTATACTTTGTTTTGAACAAAATGTATTATATATTCACAATTGGTTCTTCGCTTATAATTCTTTCATATAACTCTTCAGATAATTTTTGGAAGTTATCTGGCATATCTTTCCCCTTAAACTTCTTTTGGAGTGTGCCGTATAGACCTATGTCACGCAAACGTAAAAATAGTGGTAATGATTCATACCAACTATCCGCCAGTCTGTGCTCATACTCATAGCCTTTCCGTAACACTTGTAGCTGTTTACGAGCAAAGTCTGTCTTCTCTTCCGCTGTCCACGGTGTAAATAGAACAGAGTAATAGAGCACCATCGCTAAATCGTGTATAAAGTAATTATAGGCCGCATCATCAAAATCAAAGATCGTTAGCTCTTTTCCATCATAATGAAAATTACCTGGATGAATATCACCGTGCATAAGGCCGAACGTTTCTTTTTCAATTGGAAGAGCCTTTATCTCATCCATTAATACAGTAGCAATCTTTTTTACTTGATCATCTTCTAATTCATTAACAATCCCACTCTCATCTTCTTCCCACGTATCACGATGATTCGTTTTAGGATAGTTCATTGTTAGACGATGCAGTTGACCAATCGCTTTTCCCCATGCTTCAAAGTAAGCATCTCCCCAATAGGGTGATTCTTCACCTTTTACTTGCTCCCCTTTTGCATATGTAAATAAAGAAGCGAAAAAGGAAGTCCCATCCTCTGCTCCAATTTCTTCTACAAGATTTTGAGACGCTGAATAAAGAGGTCCCGCTACCTTTGCCCCATTCTCCGCAACATATCGTAAAAAATCTAGTTCAGCCTCTACCTCTTGTTTAGAGCGATGAGAAGAATGTGTTAAACGTAATACGTAATCTTCATCATTATCACCCTTCGCCTTAAAAATATAATTCTCAAAATCTCCAAGCGGCTTTTCGTCCACTGTTACATGAAACAAACTCGCTGCTCTTTTTACAATCTCTTTCGTAAAAACACGTTCTACAGCTATTTCCATATGTATCCCTCCTATATATCTTCTTAATTCGACATAAATGTTAAAAGTACTGCTATGAAATTGAATAATGCGTGGACAATCATAGCTGATAAAATAGAATTTGTTTTCTCATATAACCATGCAAATACTACTCCACTCAAAAAATTCACCGGTAATGTGTTATATGTAGGGATATGGACAACGGTAAATATTATGGAACTAATAAACATACCGCTCCATATGCCATATCTATTACGAAAAAATGTATAAAAAACACCTCGATATAAAATCTCTTCATACATTGGTGATATAATTGCTGCTCCAATTACGGCGATACAGAATGAATAGATTGATTTATCATTTTGGACCGTCTCCGTTTTACTATTTTCAAAGGAAATACCCATTTTCTCCATTATCACTAATACAGCAATACTAGCTACAATTAAGAAAATAACCGCTCCAACTGTCCATAAAAGATCTTTCCATGAAAGCTTCCGAATTCCAATATCTTTCCACGAGAGTTTATATCTTTTGATACAAAAAAGATAAACTACAGTAGTAAATATCACTGCCATTATAAAGCCCATTAATACTCCAGCATATAGTGAGTTACCTATTACTTCTAAAATATATTTATAAAAAAGGGATTCGACAGTTACTGGAACAATAACAAATACAAACATAAATAAATATAAAACTTCTTTCCATCCCCACATATGCCTCAAAGTCATTTATATCATCCCCTATATCCTATTTTCTAAAGTATAAAAGATGACGTAACGTAACTTTCAAGCTACTTTGTCAAAAATAATCCAAGCATAAATTTCTCACAAAAAGCAAAAATTAACAGAAGTAACTTTATCTAAAAGAGGTGGAAATTATGACAGAGCAAAAAGAACAACAAGAGAGTACGGGCCAAAAGCATATGTTTCCATCACTTCCGGAAAACATTAATTATATCGAAAATAAGCTCTGTCATTCAGACGATATAAAAAAATTAGATCTTCCTTTCCAAAATGGAAAAGGAACAATCTTATATATCGAATCTTTAGCAGACCCAAATTTGATTCACCAATTAGCTCTTGAGCCTTTATTAACTCGGTCGGATTTGTCTCTAGATAAAGCTTTTGCCACATTAAATATGAAAAAAGAAACAAATTTAAATTACGGTGTGCAACTTTTATTACAAGGAAAATCATTATATTTTCATGAACACGTCGATAGTTTTTGTATTTTTGAAACAGCTTTATCTTTAAAGAGAGATATAGCAGAGCCTGATAATGAAGGGATTGTACGCGGTCCACATACTGGATTTGTAGAAGATTTAGCAACTAATTTAGCTTCGATTCGTAAGCTCATAAAAAGCCCAAATATCGTCGTTAAATATTTCACACTTGGTGAAGAGATGCACACGAAAGTGGCAATTGCTTATATGCAAAACATAGCGAATGACGATTTAGTTACAGAAGTAAAAAGAAGATTAGAAACGATTAAGACAGATGCACTTATGCCTCCAGGATATATACAAGAATTTATAGAGGATACGTCTTTCTCACCATTTCCGCAGCAATTAAATACAGAGCGCCCAGATAGAGTCGCAGCAAATTTAATGGAAGGACGAGTTGCTATTTTTTCTGATGGAGATCCAACAGCTCTTATCGTTCCTGTTACGTTATTTGCTTTCTATCAATCACCAGATGATTACAATAACCGCTGGATTGTCGGTTCTTTCGTCCGAATGATTCGCTTAGTGAGTTTCTTGATTGCTTTTCTCTTACCAGCTATATATATCGCAACCGTAGCCTTTCATCCTGATGTATTGCCACTTGAACTTGTGTATACAATTAAAGCTTCATTAGAGAAAGTACCTCTTCCTCCTATTTTCGAAGCCCTCTTAATGGAGCTAATTTTCGAGTTATTGCGGGAAGCTGGTATTCGCTTGCCGAGCCGAGTTGGACAAACAATCGGTATTGTAGGCGGTTTAGTAATTGGTGATGCGATTGTAAAAGCCGGACTCGTTTCTTACACAATGATTATCGTTGTAGCTTTAACTGCAATCTCATCTTTTCTCGTTCCATCAAACGATATGAGTTCAGCTGTTCGAATTCTTCGTTTTCCATTAATGCTCCTTGCTGCCCTATTCGGATATGTAGGAATATCGTTCGGTCTCATTATAACTTTCGTTCATTTATGTCAGCTACATTCATTTCATACACCATATCTTTCTCCTGTTGCCCCAATGCGGATTAAAGATATGAAAGATTCTTTTGTAAGACTACCAATTTGGTCATTTTGGGAACGGCCACATGATCCAAAACCGAAAAAAATGCAACGACAACATGTAACGAGAGAGGAGGAGGACGGTGACAAACACGCAAAGTAAAATTTCACTTGTTCAATTTACCTTTTTCGTTATTCAATGCCAAATTGGGGTCGGTATACTTTCTCTACCAAACCGTCTTCATCCGATAGCAAAAGGTGGTGGATGGATTTCCGCTCTCATCGCTGGGCTTGCAATTCAGCTTATTATTTTACTTATGTGGCTTTTCTTAAAACGATTTCCTGATGCAGATATGTATGAAAGTGTTTGTATGCTATTTGGTAATAAGTTTGGAAAACTATTAGGCTTTGCTTATGTTTTTTATTTTACTCTTATCGGTATGACGGTTATGTTAAACGCTTGTAATGTCATTAAAGTATGGGTTTTGCAAGCGACCCCTTGGTACGCAATTCTCTTACTATTTACGATAGCTTGCTGCTATATAGCCTATAATACATTTAAAGTCATCGTACGATTTTATGTCATGGCTTCTATTCTCATTTTGCCCATGGCTCTTTTAATTGCGCTAGGGTTTTCACGAGCTGATTTTTCTTATATTTTTCCAATTACAGAAGCCGGATGGTGGAATATTATTCAAGCATCAAAAGAAACAATTACAGCTATGTATGGTTTTGAAATTATTCTTATCGCTTTCCCAAAAGTAAACGGGAGTTCTGTAGCCAAACTAAAAGCAATTTCTATCGCTAACGGATTTGTAACCCTTTTTTATACTTTTACTGTTTGGATTTGCTTTATCGTATTTAGTCCAAAACAAATTGAGCTTATTCCAGAACCAGTCGCTTACTTATTACGCTCCTTGCATATCGGGATTATAGACCGAACTGATTTACTATTCATACCAATTTGGATGATAACAGTTGTAGCTTCTATCGCTAGTTATTACTGCGCTGCTTCTATAGGAATTGGACATATATTCAATCTTGCTAATCATAAAAAAGCTGTCCCAATCGTTGGTATTATTGCCTTTAGTGTAGCTTTATTTATCGATACACCTGAAGAATTAAAAGTAATTGCAACTTTCACTGATAAGTTCACCTATATTTTCATCGTTGTCCTCCCTCTTTTATTTCTACTTTATTCAGTAATAAGAAATAAGAAAGGAGAACAGTATGTTCAAAAAAAGAGTTAAACTACTTTTTATATTATGTACTAGTGCATTCCTTTCTGGCTGCTGGGATCAAGAACCATTAAGGGAAGCAAGGTTAGCTTATAGTATTGGATCTGATATTACGGAAGAGAATAAACTCCAGCAAACAATTGAGCTCGTAAAAAGTTCAAGCGGAGAACAAGCTTCATTCGAGAATGAAATACATTCTGCAACCGGGCATAACATAAGAGATACGAGCGATGCACTGAAAAAAAATGTAACGGGAAATATTCGTTATTTCAAATATGGTGTTCAATTACTAGGAACCAAAATTCTAAAAAAAGGTGTACTACCTTATTTAGATGTCAGCTTTCGGGACCCAACAAACCCAACTGCTTTAGTAAAACTTATTGCAGTAGATGGTGAAACATCCGAGATACTAGAAAAAAAGAAAGTAGGAAATTTACTAATTGGAGATTTTCTAAAGAAAAAAGTGAAAAGTTTAGAAGATATGAGTGTATTTCCAAAAGAAACTTTAGAGACAGCTGCTACAAAAATGTTAGATCCCGGTAAGGACTTTACCCTTCCTTCTATAAAAATAAAAGGAAAGGAAGTAATTACAAACGGATTAGCTTTATTTAACAATGATAAATTAACTGGACATTTACCTTTGAAACAATCTGTTTTATTCGTGTTATTAACCGGAAAAATGGGAACAAGTGCCCGTATAACTCAAAAACTTACTAGCGATGAATCCGAGAAGACATCTGACTATTTAACAATGGAAGTGAGCAATCGGAAATTAAAACGAGATTTAAAAATAACAACAGATAAAAAAGGAAATGTTTATGCTCATATTAAGCTTCAGTTAAAAGTTATAGCGCTTGAAGCTCCAAGAGATAACCTTTATAAAATGGATGAAAGAAAAAAGCTAAATAAAGAATTATCGAAGCAACTTACAAAAGAAGCGAAAAAAATAACAAATAAACTACAAAAAGCAAATTGTGATGCTTTTGGGATTGGTAGACACCTTATCGCGTATCACCCTGATTTATGGAAGAAAAAAAAGTGGAATAAAGATTATGCAAAAGTAAAGTTTAAACCAGAAGTAGACGTAAATATTTTGTATAGTGGTGTCTTAAAATAAAAGGTTGTATGCCACGCAGGCATACAACCTTTTATTTCGTATATCGATATACAATTGATTCGTATGGTCTTAAGTTAAGTTTTGCAATATCCTTGCTGGAATCTTTATAATTCGACAGTAGTACTTCTTGTTTCATTCCATCTAATTGAACATGAGCTGGTACAGAATACGTTATTTCTTCTCCATAGAAGTTATTTATAACAAGTAGCACTTCACTTTCTGTAGTACGAGTATATGCCCAAATTTCAGGATCATTTTCATCCAAAATAGCATATTCTCCTTCTGTAATTACATCATACGTTTTTCGAAGTTCAATTAACTTTTTATAATAATAAAATACAGATTCCTTATCTTCTAATGCCTTCTCTACGTTTATTTCTTTAAAGTTTTCAGCCACCGAAATCCAAGGTGTACTTGTTGTAAACCCACTATTCACATCTTCATTCCACTGCATCGGTGTACGGGAGTTGTCACGAGATTTTTGTTTTAAAATCCCGATAATCTCTTCTTTTGATAATCCTTCTTCCAGCTTTATATCATATATATTTAACGATTCCACATCACGATATTGTTCAATAGACTCAAAATTAGGATTCGTCATACCGATTTCTTCGCCTTGATAAATATAAGGCGTTCCTTGCAACATATGCATAGCTGTCGCTAACATTTTTGCAGACTCATTTCTATACTTCTCATCATTACCGAAGCGTGACACAATACGCGGCTGGTCATGATTACACCAGAATAACGCATTCCATCCTCCGCCCTTTTGCATTTCAATTTGCCAATTAGACATAATCTCTTTTAATTTAATGAAATCAAAATCAGCCTTCGTCCACTTATCACCATTCGGATAATCTACTTTTAAATGATGAAAGCTAAACGTCATGCTTAGTTCATTACGATCAGGGTTTGAATATTTAATACAATTATCAATTGTCGTAGATGACATTTCTCCAACTGTAAGGACATCTTTCCCTTCAAAAACATTTCGGTTCATCTCTTGTAAATATTCATGAACACGCGGGCCATCTGTATAATATTTACGGCCATCGCTTGTCGCCGTACTTCCGTCATCACTTAAGAACTGTTGATCTTTTGAAATTAAATTAATAACATCTAATCGGAATCCAGTTACCCCTTTATCTAGCCAAAAGCGCATCATATCATATACTTCTTCACGAAGCTTTTCATTTTCCCAATTTAAATCCGCTTGCGTCTCATCAAATAGATGTAAAAAATATTGCTTTGTCTTCTCATCATATTTCCAAGCAGACCCGCCAAACTTAGATTGCCAATTGTTTTTTTCATCACGCCAAATATAGTAATTGCGATATGGACTATTTTTATCTTTTTTCGCTTCTTTAAACCACTTATGCTCCGTCGAGCTATGATTTACAACGATATCGAGCATAATTTCAATGTTACGCGCTTTCGCTTCTTCTAAAAGCTCTTCAAACTCTTCCATCGTTCCGTAAGATGGATCAATACTATAGTAATCACTTACATCGTATCCATTATCATTTTGTGGTGATTGGTATATCGGTGTTAACCAAATATAATCTACTCCGAGTTCTTTTAAATAATCTAGTTTTTCTGTAACCCCTTTTATATCACCGGTTTCTTTATTGTAATAGCTATTAAAGCTCTTCGGATAAATTTGATAAACTACACTTTTATGCCAATCCTTCATGTTTAACTTCCTCCTACTTCTGTTTCACTCTTTTTGCAAATAACCACGTTAACGTGAATGGGATGACAACTGCGATAACCATTCCTACAATAAACATTGGAATCGATTTCGGAATGATAGAAATAAATGCTGGTAATCCGCCAATTCCGATAGCAGGTGCTAATACACCATTTAATGTAATGAATATCGCCGCCACAGCAGATCCTATAATCGCTGCATAGAACGGGAATTTATTTCGTAAATTCACACCAAACATAGCTGGCTCTGTAATACCGAAATATGCCGAAATTGCTGATGTCGATGCCATACTTTTATCATTTTGATTTTTAGAAATCCAGAACATCGCAAGTGCCGCACTACCTTGCGCAATGTTAGAAAGAGCAATCATTGGCCAAATGAATGTACCACCGTGTTGTGCAATTAATTGTAAATCGATAGCAATAAACATATGATGCATACCTGTAATTACAAGTGGTGCATACAATGCTCCAAATAATACTGCTCCAACTACTGGTACTGTTTCATATACACCTACTAATCCAGCTGTTAATAAATCTCCAATATGACGTGTAACCGGACCAATAATCCCTAATGCTAACACACCTGTTACGACAATCGTTGTAATGGGTACAACTAATAATTGAATTGCATTTGGTACATGTTTCTTTAAGAAGATTTCTACTTTACTTAATACAAATGCTGCTACTAAAACTGGCAAGATTTGACCTTGATATCCTACCTTCTCAATTTGGAACAGTCCTAAAATATTGAAGTACTCAATCTTTTGACCATCTAAACCAGTCGCTGCTTTTCCATAGTCCCAGGCATTTAATAAGGCTGGGTGCACAAGCATTAATCCCATAACAATCCCTAGTATTGGACTACCACCAAAACGCTTCGTTGCTGACCACCCGACAAGTGCCGGTAAGAATACGAATGCTGTATTCGCCATCATATTAATTAAATCCCAAAGCCCACTTAAGTTTGGATACACATCTAATAAATTTTTACCTTCAAAAAATAAGTCCTTTGCCCCTAATAGATTGTTAATTCCCATTAGTAAACCAGCTGTTACAATTGCTGGTAATATCGGCATAAATACATCTGAAAATACTTTTACAAACTTTTGAGCTGGATTTAGCTTTTGATTCCCGGAATCTTTTACGTCAGCTACTGTCGCTTCCTTCATACCTGCAAGCGTTATCAATTCGGCATATACTCGATCCACATCTCCTGGACCGATTACAATTTGAAATACCCCAGCGTTATGAAACGCTCCCTTTACTAATGAAACAGACTGTAATTTATCGTTATCTATTTTACTTTCATCTTTTAAAGCGATACGGAGTCTCGTTACACAGTGCGCAGCTTGTTCAATATTGTCTTTCCCACCAATATACTGCAACACTTCCTCTGCTGTTTTACGATAGTCTTTCCCCATATTCCCGTCCCTCTTTTCTTTTTTTGATACCGTTTACAACTACATATTAACTCGTATATATAAGTTAGTCAACACTCGTATATACGAGTTTGTGATTTTTTTTATAAAAAAAGAGATGAAACGTTATTTCGTCCCATCTCCTTATTTTCTCCGCGCCACATCCGAAAAATGAAAAATATCTAAGCGGTGACGTGATTCTGTATATTCGAACTGACTTCCATCATAAAAATGCGTAAAGTTTTTCACAACGACAACATAATCTGTTCCATTTAAATCTAAATACTTTCTATCGTCCTCTGTACATGGCTGCACCTCAATTACCCTCTGTGAGTAACTAATATGAAGACCTAATTCTTTCTCTATGTATTTATAAATGGACCCCGCTGCAATTTCAATCGTTAATCCAGGGATATGTTCCGATACAAAATGATTAATATCCAAAATTACTTTTTCTCCATCAATATTTCGTACGCGTTTAATATGATCTATTTCTGTTTTCTCTTTCACATTTAATAGCTTTGCAATCTCTTTTGTCGCTTTTATTTTCTCTATTTCCACGACTTCTGTAATACAATGGCGCCCTAAACGTTCATTTTCTTCTTGGAAACTTACAATGCCACCAAAGTTGAATTCAATGTTTTTACGCTTTAAAACAAAAACACCTTTTCCATGTATCTTTTGAACATATCCACGCTCTTGTAATAAATCCACTGCTTTTCTTACAGTACCACGGCTCGCTTCATACTGTTTCATTAATTCAGTTTCTGATGGGATTTTGCATCCCTCTTTTAATTGTTTATTATCAATAGACTTGCTGATTGCTGTATAAATTTGTTCATACTTACTCATCATCTACAATAGCCCCTTGTCACCTTCTAATTCTATATGTATTATACCATGCTACACTCTTCTGCCAATCTCTCACTTATTTTCCAGTATAGGAAAAATACAGGTAAATATTTAATCTCTAAAACGTATTTTTATAAAAATTTTTATATTTTTCTTTTCATTCAAAAAAACATGTAGTATACTAACTTCAAAATCAGAGGAGAAAGGGAGCAAAGAACTATGCTTACTTATACAACAATTGTAGTTACATTTGCACAAAAACATCATCATCATACGTAACCCTTGAAACCTAGCGGAAAAATTACGCGTAGGTACAAGGGTTATTCCCGTTGTACCTACGTTAGGCGAAAGAGCCATGTAGGTATTTTTTATCTACATGGCTCTTTTTTTATTGCCAAAAAGCTAGTAAAAAATGATGTTTAAGCAAATCTTACTACAAAGGAGTTAACAAAAATGGAAACGAAAAAATGGGGATTATGGGTTTTAACAGCTTTTGTTATCGGGAATATGGTTGGCGGTGGCGTATTTATGCTCCCAGCAAATTTAGCACAAGTATCAGGTCCAATGGGTTCTACACTTGCATGGAGTATTACAGGCCTTGGCGTATTTATGATTGCACTCGTATTTGGAAATTTGGCAATCCGAAAGCCAGAATTAAAAGCAGGGCCACAAAGCTATGCTCAAGCAATGTTCCCTTCAAAAAAGGCGGGTAAAGTTGCAGGGTATAGTATGGCATGGGGATATTGGGCAGCGAACTGGGCTGCAACAGCATCTGTTATTATTTCCTTTGCTGGATATTTATCAACATTCTTTCCAGTTTTACAAAGTAAGCAAATTCTCTTTTCAACGAACGGATTTTCACTAGAACTCGGAAAAGGATTAACTTTCCTCGTATGTAGCCTTATGCTATGGGGAATTCAATATATTCTTTCTCAAAATATTGATCGAGCTGGCAATATGAATCTTCTTGCTACTATTGCAAAAATTATTGGATTTACAATGTTTATTGTAATCACATTATTCATTTTCAACGCCTCAAATTTTGGAGACGGTCAAACATTTATGAATGAAGCGGGACAATCCATTTCGTTAGGTGGACAAATCAATTCAGCTGCTATTGCAACACTTTGGGCATTTATCGGTATCGAATCTGCTGTCATGCTTTCTAACCGTGCGAAATCTCAGCGTGATGTTAAAAAAGCGACTATTTTCGGATTAATTATCGCTCTTCTTATTTACATGTCAATTACTCTACTTACAATGGGAGCTCTCTCTCAAGATGCTTTAAAAGACTCTCAAAAACCATTAGTAGACGCATTAAATTTAGCAATTGGCAATAAAGGCGCATATATAATGGCTTTACTTGCACTTGTATCTTTATTTGGATCTACAGTTGGCTGGATTGTTGTTAGTTCAGAGGTTCCTTATCAGGCAGCAAAAAATGGGCTTTTCCCTAAATTTTTCGCGAAAACAAATAAAAAAGGTAGTCCTTCAAAATCATTATTTATTACAAATGTGATGACGCAAATTTTCTTATTCTCAACGATTTCTGGTACTGTATCAGAAGCTTATAATTTCGCTATCGTTGTAGCAACATTAGCTTATTTAATTCCATACCTTGTTTCTACGCTGTACCAATTCAAATTAGTTATTACAGGAGAAACGTATGATATACTGCCCGGTTCTCGAATAAAGGACGGGATCATTACGACATTAGCATTTGTATACTCTATTTGGGTTATCAAAACGGGAACTGCTGATTTAAAAACGTTCTTCTTAGGAATCGGGTTGTTCGTATTAGGCCTTATTCTTTATCCTGTACTAATGAAAGACTCACAAAAAATGAATTAAAAAAGAGAAGCTTCTGGCTTCTCTTTTTTATTAGAAGTCTATAATTAACTTTTCCTTTAACTCTGCTACAGATAAAGGTTTTGCATAATAAAATCCTTGTACATAATCACAGCCCATCGATTTTAATAAGCTTTCTTGCTCTACTGTTTCTACCCCTTCAGCAACTACTGCTAAATTTAAACTATGGGCAATTTCAATAACAGATTTTACAATCGTCCGCTCTGGTTGTGCATGATCATAATGAAATTCACGAATAAAATTACGATCAATTTTTACTATATCCAACGGTAGTTGTTTTAAATAATATAAGGAAGAATAGCCTGTTCCGAAGTCATCTAAAGCAATTAAAATACCCATATTTCTTAATTCTTGTAATGTAGCAATAATATAATC
This sequence comes from Bacillus sp. GS3m_15504, assembly GCF_055825275.1. Lineage (NCBI taxonomy): Bacteria > Bacillati > Bacillota > Bacilli > Caryophanales > Bacillaceae > Bacillus > Bacillus sp. GS3m_15504. The sequence goes on from NZ_JBVVNL010000004.1 coordinate 96,839, forward strand.
AAAATGACGAACAGCAATACTTTCCGTTATTTCTAAAATTAAACGATTTGCAGGAAAACCAGTTCTCCTTAAAATACTGCGTACAGATATAATAAAACGCTTTTGCATTAATTGTTGTATGGATAAATTCACAGATAACTTTAGTCCTTCTTCATACTCAGGCAATGTTTTAAACAAGCGACATGACTTTTCTAACACCCAGTCTCCTAATTTTATAATAAGTCCAGATTCTTCAGCTATAGGAATAAATTCGCTTGGGGAAATCGGACCTTCTTCTGTCGTACAACGTACTAAAGCCTCGATACCAGTATATTTCTTCGTTTTCAAATCAATAATAGGCTGCAACACCACATCTAACTCTTCATCACGAATTGCCTTTTGCAAAGCAAATTCAATTTTCATTCTACGATTTATTTTCGCACGTAACTCATCTGTAAAGAAACACGCGGCGTTTCTCCCCTGTTCTTTCGCGCTATACATAGCTAAATCCGAATTCTTCAATAGCGTTTCTACATCTTGTCCATCTTGCGGATATGAGCACAGTCCTAGACTAGCTGAAATGTATACTTCATGACCTTCAAGCATAAATGGTGCCTGAAAGCATGACAACACAGATGTCGCTAGCTGCCTCATCTCATCTTGTTTATGATTTTTTGTTAACAACACAAATTCGTCGCCACCCAGCCTAGCCAGAACATCTTTCTCTCCTAGCACATAATGCAACCGTGAAGCAACTTCGCTTAAAAGTAAATCTCCTATCATATGACCTAGCGTATCGTTTACTAATTTAAAACGATCCAAATCAAAATAAATCATACCAAACTCGTTTTTATCTGCAATCAACTCATTAACAGTCGTTATTAATTGTAAACGGTTCGGTAAACTCGTTAAAGCATCATGATAAGCAAGCTCCCTATAACGACTTTCGCTTAACCGCAACCTCTGTTCTGCTTCTTTCCTACTACTAATATCATTTCGGATCGCGATAAATTGATATGGCTCTCCTTTTTCATTTAAAAATGGAACAATTGTTGTTTTAACCCAATAATATGTACCATCTTTTGCTTGATTTCGAATCTCACCTCTCCATACTTTTCCGCTCAAAATACGCTTCCATAGCATTTGAAAAAATGTTTTCGGGTGATATCCTGAATTTAAAATACGATGATCTTTCCCTATTAACTCTTCTCTTGTATATTTGGAGATTTCACAAAACTTATCATTTACATATGTAATAAGACCCTTTCGGTCTGTAATCGCAACAATTGAAGACTCATCTAATGCTAACTTTAAATCTCGCAATGAAGATTCATATAATGCATGACCTCTTTGTTCTAGCATGCGCATCTCTCCTTGCTTCCTATCTGACTAAAACATAACTTGTTTCTTTTTATAGAAATAGAGATATTTCATTTCCTAATAATCGTCCTTTACATAAATCAAATTTTGAAATATGTCGATTAAAATAACATAATATTATTTGTAATAAAAAGCAATATAATACCGTTTCAATTATAAATAGTAGTTTCTTATCGCTATAATTAGCTAACTCTATTCAAAAACATATGTAAATTTTAATTATTATATATGTTTTTGAATTACAATAACAAAATATTAACATATTTTCACCTTAATTTTGGAAGTATTTTATAAATAAATACTTTATTAAATAAAAAAAGAGGATAGCCTCTTTTTTTATTTAATACGGATATGTTGTTTGTTGATACCCCGGATATGGTGTTGGATATGGCGCTGGATATGGCGCTGGATAAGTTACTGGGTACGGCGCTGGATAGTAGCCTCCACCTGCTGCACCCGTTAGTGCGCCAGCTGTAAGCCCACCTAACACACCTCCAGCAAAACTTCCAGGGAAAAATCCACCGCCCCATGAGCCGCCACCCCAGCCCCATCCACCTCCGTGATGGTGATGATGATTATGATAATACAATCCGTTATTTTCTATATAATTCATATTTCCCCTCTCCTTTTCCATTTTCTCATCTTAATAGGTATTGTAAGAATAATATGGATCTTGTTGGTAACCTGTATAATAAGAATAATCCGAGTAATACGGATAACCATATCCGCCATAACCAAATCCAGGGCTGAGTAATGCTCCTGCTACAAACCCTGGAAAGAAACCTCCACCAAAAAATGGTGAATGTCCAAAACCACCATGAAAACCTCCGTGACCGAAACCACCACCGTGACCAAATCCTCCAATTGGACGACCATACATTTTATTCACCTTCCTTTTCTCTTTAAAAACGTAACAATACACTGTATGTAGGACAAATGCGGAAAGTATGGGGAGATACCTACATTTTGTAAAAAATAGAAAACACTTTATAATAAAAATGTCACAGTACATCTGCTATTTAGGAAATCTATATTGAAGAAAGATTAGAGGAATTATATAGAAATGAAGAAACCTATCATCCAATTACTATTAATATTTACAATTGTATCTATCGTTCTTTTCCTATTAAATACATCTTATATTTCGTTATATACATTTGTCGGCGTTCTCTGGTCCATCACAATTGTAGGAATTTCATTCGTTATTTTTATCGAAAATAGATCTCCTCAAAGTACCTTAGCCTGGTTTTTAGTATTAGCACTTCTTCCCGTTATAGGTGTGCTTTTATACTCTATTTTCGGGCGTAGCCGTTGGAGAAGAAAAAAGCATCTCCATCGTTCAGAAGAGCAAAGAAAGTTATTCCGTGAAATATTAGAAGGAAGACGACTAGAGTTATCACTCAAAGTCCCATTAAGTGAACGCTCTGTCCATTTAACAGAAGTCGTACAAAAATTTGGAGGCGGGCCTGCAGCAGATAGAACGACTACCAAACTTTTAACAAACGGAGATCAAACATTCTCAGAAATTTTGCAAGCGATCGAGCAAGCAAAACATCACATACATATTCAATACTATATTTATAAATCTGATGAGATTGGTACAAAAGTTCGGGATGCGTTAATCAAAAAGGCAAAAGATGGTGTGATTGTACGCTTCCTTTATGATGGACTCGGAAGTAATACGTTAAGAAGACGGTTTTTACAACCTATGAAAGAAGCTGGAATTGAAATTGTTGAATTTGATCCTATTTTTTCAGCTTGGTTACTTGAAACCGTCAATTATCGTAACCACCGTAAAATCGTCATTGTAGATGGAGAAATCGGTTTTACTGGTGGACTCAACGTCGGTGATGAATATCTTGGTCGTTCAAAAAAATTTCCCATTTGGCGTGACAGTCATTTAAAAATAGAAGGAAAAGCGCTATATAAATTACAAGCAATCTTTCTAGAGGATTGGCTCTATGCATCTAGTGGATTGAATACTTATTCTTGGGATCCATTTATGAATAGACAATACTTCCCTGGTAAAGAAATTTCAAATGCAGAAGGTGCTGTGCAAATTGTAGCGAGCGGACCAAGCTCAGATGATAAAAGCATTCGCAATACATTATTAGCTGTTATGGGCTCGGCAAAAAAATCTATTTGGATTGCTACACCATACTTTATTCCAGATCAAGAAACTTTAACATTACTACGTTTAAGTGCAATATCTGGCATAGATGTACGCATTTTATATCCTGGTAAAAGTGATAGTATTATTAGTGACCAAGCATCTCAGTCCTACTTCACTCCACTTTTAAAAGCTGGTGCCTCCATTTATAGTTATAAAGATGGCTTTATGCATGCAAAAATTGTACTTGTTGATGATAAAATCGCAACAATCGGAACAGCAAATATGGACGTACGCAGCTTTGAATTGAATTACGAAATTATTAGCGTACTGTATGAATCAGAAACTGTTCATGATATTAAACGTGATTTTGAAGATGACTTTAAGCATTCTACTGAAATTAAATGGAACGCTTTCCAAAAGAGAAGTATCAAAAAACGAATATTAGAATCTTTTATGAGGCTCATTTCTCCTTTACTATAAGCAATCAATGTATTATTGATTGCTTTTTCTTTTATATTTGTCCCCTCTCCTTTTCTTTGCATACCATATTAAAACAAGTTATCATAAGATGTATTACTTTATGAAAATAATGTTAGGTGGGACATACATGTTAGAACAATTTCATATACATGCTGATTTAAAACAGCAACTTTCTACAATTCACGAAAAGAATAAACAAGAAGCTGGTGAAAATGCACATTTGATCGGTACAAAAATATATAAAGCATCTGATAATAGCATTATCGAAGATGCCATTACAGCACTTCTTCTTGGCAAAAACATTCTATTAAAAGGGCCGACTGGTAGTGGTAAAACAGTACTAGCTGAAACACTTTCTTCTTTATTCCAAAAACCAATGCATAGCATTAACTGTTCTGTCGATTTAGATGTAGAAGGTATTTTAGGATACAACACACTACAAACGAAAGATGGCGCATCTGAAGTTACATTCGTTAATGGTCCTCTTATGAAAGCAATGAAGAACGGCCATTTCCTATATATTGATGAAATCAATATGGCAAAACCTGAAACGTTACCACTTCTTCACGGTGCATTAGATTACCGTAAAATGATTACAAATCCATTTACACAAGAAGTTGTATACGGTGATGATGAGTATCGTGTAATCGCAGCAATTAATGAAGGCTACGTTGGAACAAGTGAACTAAACGAAGCGTTAAAAAACCGTTTCGTTATTATTGAAGTTCCTTACATCCAAGGTGATACATTAAAAGAACTATTATTAGCAGAATCAAAACTAAAAGATGTTGCAACAATTGAAAAGTTCGTTGCATTTGCAAGCGATCTTATGCCTTTAGCTCGTGATGGCCGCGTAAGTGAAGAAGCAGCAAGTATTCGTGGCATTATCGATGCATGTGATTTAGGTGTATATATTCCTGTTATGCGTGCAATTGAACGTAGTATTATCGCAAAATTAAACGATGAAACAGAACAAATGACTGTCCGTGAATTAGCAGAAAGTTATTTCTTTGAGGGATAATTTATGAGACAAATTTTTAGTGACAAAAAAATTGATGCGTCGCTGTTTCTACAAATGGAAAACTTAATGTATGCTCTTCTCAAAGAAGACGATGCCTACCTTGAGTATGGCTATAAAGCATACTACGACGAAATTGAAAAAAAGGTTGTCATTAGTCACTTTTGGGATGATCGAAAAGAAGAGGATACAGTAATCGGATTAAAAAGCGAAGTGTTTTTAAAAGCACTTGGTAATAAACATTACTCGGACATGACTTTAATTCGTTCTTATGCAATTGAATTACAAGAATCACCCTTAAAAAAGTTTTTAACACAATTATTTGTTCTATTAGAAGATTTACGTGTTGAGGAAATCGTAAAAAACTTACGCCCTGGCACAAAGCATGTTTTTAAAAGAAGAAAAGAAATGTATCGCAATTACTTTAGCTCACAAAATGAAATCAATCGCGTTCGTAACTATCACGGTGATCGTCTATTTTGTCTATGCTATCTTTCATTAACGAGCGATAAATATGAAATGTTTAATAATGAATATTTCGAGCAAATTGAAGCTATTCTGCATGAAACATTCCAAGCTCGTAATACAGAAGATATTATGTATATCGTTGAGAAAATTCGCTATCGTTTAGAGGAGCTTCTTGAAAGTGATATGCTTAACAATTATTTCGGACATGCTCCGCTCTACTTATCTGTTATTGCAGATGAGAAAGACAGCCGTCCTGAAAAATTAGCAAATGATGATACGCAAATCGTTGATGATGAAAATAAAAATAAAATGAATGAAAGCTTCTCGACATGGCATCGTGAAAATAAAAACAATGAAAACGAGAACTTTTTACGCTTTGAATTAGAAAGCGGTACAAAAACAAATATGATGGGTGACACTGCTCGCGAATCAGAAGATGGTGACCAAGCACTTGGTTCTGTACAAGGTACTTCTCAAAAAAGTACACAATCTAACTTTGATGGTGCTGATACAGAAGAAGCAAGAGCTTCACACGCTTCTAGTCAAAATGATGGTGCATACGGTAAGTATAACGTTGGTGCTTCTCATACATTTAAAGAAGCTCGCAAATCAACTCCTGACGAGAAAAAGGATTACCAAGCCATCAAATCAGTGGTTAATAAAGATGTAAAAGAATTAAAGAAAATTATCGAAAAAACGATTGAAAATAAGACGAATGCAAATAGTGATAAATATTACGGAAGACTTCGTAAGAAATTCCTTCGTATTTATACTGAAAAGCAGCCGCGCATGTTTTATAAAAAAGGACAAGAATCGCAAGAGCTTGACGTTGCATTCCAACTGTTAGTGGACTGTTCTGGTTCTATGTATAACAAGATGGAAGAAACGAAAAAGAGTGTGGTTCTATTCCATGAAGCGTTAAAATCTTTAAAAATCCCGCACGCTATTAGCGGATTTTGGGAAGATGCTTCTAGTGCGAAACCTGAAGATAAACCGAACGTTATCCATGAAGTTGTAACGTATAAAAACTCAACGTTACCAAACGTTGGTCCCGAAATTATGCAGCTTCGCGAAGAAGAAGATAACCGCGATGGATATATCATTCGGATCGTTTCTGAAAAGCTTGCAAAAAGACCAGAAAAGCATAAATTCTTACTTGTCTTCACAGACGGTGAGCCTTCTGCTTTAGACTATCAACAAGACGGTATTTTAGATACGCATGAAGCTGTTAAACTCGCGCGTAAAAGCGGAATGGAAGTAATCGGTATCTTCATCGAAGAAGGCGAAGCGAAAGAAGCAACTTATCAATTAATGAAGAACATTTATAACCATCACTTCTTAGTTGCAAATCACGCTGAAGATTTACGTTTGAAGATTAAACCACTACTGAAAAAGTTATTACTGAAGACGATTGAATAGAAAAAACAGGAGCAACAACGCTCCTGTTTTTTCTTTTAATCATTTTGTTTCTGGTTGAAACTTATATGGAATGGCTACTTCTAATAATGAATCGAATCCTCCATCGTAGAATGGGAATCGTTCATTTGCAATTGCTCTGTCCACCCACTCTATTGCGGAAATTTCTCCTTCATCTGCTGCAACAAGTTCACCTTTTACTACATGCGCTCGAAATGTAAATAATAGCGCATGATTCCCTGGCTCTTCAAAGAATTTTTCATTAATCGCAACAAGTCCACCTGCCACAGCAGTTAAACCTGTCTCTTCTTTTACTTCCCTTACTAAAGCTTCCTCTAACGTTTCACCCTTTTCAACAGCCCCACCCGGCAATGACCAAACATTTTGTTCTACATTATGTACCATTAATATTTTATCTGTTTCTTCGTCATGTATGAGTGCGTATACGACATCAACTCTTTGCATGTTGCTTTTCTCCTTCAATTAACTCATCCATTGTAAATAAAGAATGTAGCTGTAAGTCATCTTCTAATAAGTTTTCTCTTCCCTCTTTTGTTCGTTCGATTACGCCCAGAACATGATTTACTTTCGCACCGAGTTTTCTTAACTCTTTCGTACTTAATAATATTTGACCGCCTGTCGTAATGACATCTTCAACAACACAAACATTTTTCCCAATAATATCAACGCCTTCTGCTAACTTACATGTACCGTACTTCTTCGCTTCTTTTCTTACAAATACAACTGGTATACCCGTTTGTAAAGATAATGCTGTTGCTACTGGAATTCCTCCCATCTCTAAGCCTGCGAGCACTTCTATCTCAGGAGGAATGAGCTCTTTCAATTGTTTAGCAATTTCTACTAACAATGCTGGATTAGATTCAAATAAGTACTTATCAAAGTATTGATTTGATACTTGTCCTGATCGAAGTTTAAATGTTCCCGTTAAACGTGACGTATTGTAAATTTCCTTTGCTAACTCCCATTTCTCCACTTCCAGTCTCCCCTTTACACACAAATTACCTCATTCTATCACACTTGTAATTATTTGTATATTCCTAAAATACAAATAAAAAGGGTCGATTCCTAAGAATCGACCCTTCCTATTAATTCATCACTAACTCAGCTGTGAGCTTTTTTTTTAACTTAGCCAACATGTCCGTTGTCATTTTGTCTAAATCGTATTCTGCTTTAAAGCCCCATTCTTTCATTGCTGCTGTTGCATCAATAGAGTTTGGCCAACTATCAGCGATTGTTTGACGAGCTGGATCTACGGCGTAGTCCATTGTAAACGTCGGAATGTGTTTACGAATTGATGCTGCGATTTGCTCTGGCTCAAAGCTCATTGCTGTAATATTAAATGCATTTCTATGCACAAGTTTACTTGGATCAGCTTCCATTAATGAAATGATCGCTTGTAAAGCATCTGGCATGTACATCATATCCATGTATGTTCCTTCTGCAATGTATGAGGTGTATGTGCCTTTTTTAATCGCCTCATAATAAATTTCAACTGCATAGTCAGTTGTTCCGCCTCCTGGAGGAGCTACGTAAGAAATTAAGCCTGGGAAACGGACACCACGCGTATCAACGCCAAACTTTTGATGATAATAATCACATAGTAATTCTCCTGCTACTTTGTTTACCCCATACATCGTAGTAGGACGTTGAATTGTATCTTGTGGTGTATTATCTTTCGGCGTTGATGGACCGAATGCACCGATAGAACTTGGCGTGAAGAATTTACAGTTTAATTCACGAGCTGCTTCTAATGCATTTACAAGTCCGCCCATATTTAAATTCCATGCAAATAACGGATTTTTTTCTGCTGTTGCTGAAAGTAAAGCTGCTAAATGAATAATTGTATCTACTTCATTACGCTTTGCAATATCATGTAGTTTTTGTCCATCTGTTACATCTAACGTTTCAAATGGACCAGACGTTACTACTTCACTATCTGTTTCACGAATATCTGTTGCAATAACATTTGATGCGCCGTATACATCACGAAGTTTCATTACTAGTTCAGAACCAATTTGCCCTAAAGAACCGGTTACTAGAATTTTTTTCATTTTCCCCACTCCTCATTTGCAAGCTATTCAAAAGATGTCGTTACTTAAATGATGCCCATTTCTTTCCCTACTTTTTCATACTTACGAATTGCTTCATCTAACATTTCTTTCGTATGAGCTGCTGTAGGCATATTACGAACGCGTCCGGTTCCTTTAGCTACAGTTGGGAACACGATAGATTTTGCATATACGCCTTCTTCATTTAAACGTTTACTAAATTCTTGTGTTAATACTTCGTCACCAATAATACAAGGTGTAATTGGCGTTTCACTTTCCCCGATGTTAAAGCCAAGTTCTTTTAACCCTTGTTTTAAATAGCGACCATTTTCCCATAAACGATCGTGCAACTCTGTGCTTTCCATTAAGATTTCAATTGATCTCATGCAAGCTGCTGCATCAGCTGGTGTTAATGCTGTAGAGAATAAGAATGGACGTGAACGAACTTTTAACCAGTCAATTAAGTTTTGTTTCCCTGCTACATACCCACCAATTACCCCAATTGCTTTTGATAATGTACCAATTTGGAAATCAACTTTATCAGACAGACCGAAGTGCTTTACCGTTCCTGCACCTTTTCCAAGTACACCTGAACCGTGTGCATCGTCTACGTATGTCATTAAATCTAATTCTTCCGCAATCTCAACAATTTCTGGTAGTTTTGCAACATCTCCATCCATTGAAAAGACACCGTCTGTAATTACCATTAATTTATTGTAAAGACCTGATTCTTTCGCCGCGATTGCTTTTTGGCGTAAATCTTCCATATCAGAATGTTTATAAACAATAATTTTTGCTTTTGATAGACGACTACCATCAATAATAGAAGCATGGTTTAACTCGTCTGAAAGAATCGCATCATTTTTATCCATAACGGCTGAAATTGCTGCCATATTACAATTAAATCCTGATTGATAAGCAATCGCTGCTTCTGTATGTTTAAACTTTGCAATTGTTTCTTCTAATTTAATATGCAAATCTAAAGTACCGTTAATTGTACGAACCGCTCCTGCCCCAACACCGTACTTATGAATTGCACCAATTGCTGCTTCTTGCAAACGGCTATCTGTTGCTAATCCAAGATAGTTGTTTGAAGATAAGTTAATATATTCTTTTCCGCCAATTGTAATGATCGGTCCATTTGAACTTTCAAGCGGATCAATTACGTTATAAAGCCCCTTTGATTTTAAATCCTCTAAATTTTCTTCTAAAAATTTCGCAAGTGTTTTACTAGACATCGTGAAGCCTCCCATCGTTCATGTAAGCGAATTATTGTCTTAATAGTTCTAATAATCCCTCTACTAGCTTAACACGTTTTCAGAATTTATTATAGAAAAATAGTTTAAAGTAACCGCTTACAATTCTAGATTATATACGATTCATTACAAGAAATCTATCATTTACTTTTCATATTTGGTAGAATTAAAAAAATATGTAAGGGGGCTTCAATCATGGTATTTACTGAATCTGATGTATATAATAACGAAGCATTTTTTAAACAATATATGAAACGAAGATACCGAGAAAATAGCCCAAATGAATCACTAGAAAAACCAGCCTTCTTTCAACTCATTGGTGATGTGAAAGGAAAGAAAATCCTTGATTTAGGCTGCGGTGACGCAAAATTTGGCAAGGAATTATTAGAAAAAGACTGCCACTCTTACACTGGTATTGAAGGCTCCGAACTTATGTATGAAAAAGCTAAAAAACAACTAGAAAATAAAAATGGGATCTTCCATTTTTTAAACCTCAAAGACTACACATACCCTCCTGCTACTTTTGATTTAGTAACATCTAGACTCGCCTTACATTATATCGAACATCTTCCTATCATTTTTCAAAATGTGTACGAAACGTTAAAAACAAATGGAACCTTTACTTTTAGTGTCCAACACCCTGTTATTACTTCTTCCTTTGAAAGCTTGCAAACGAGCGGAAAGAGAACGAGCTGGCTCGTCGATGATTATTTTAAAACAGGAAAACGCGTTGAACCTTGGATTGATCAAGAAGTTATTAAATATCACCGCACAACGGAAGAATATTTTACACTATTACAACAAGCTGGATTTACAATTACAAATTTAAAAGAAGCTACACCAAATCAAACTTATTTTCAAAGCGCGGAAGAATATGAACGTCGTTTACGTATTCCCCTCTTTCTCTTATTCTCTTGCCGAAAATACAAAAGACGATGATTCCTCATCGTCTTTTTCTTTATCTCATTGCATGAGCAACTTCTTTACGTACACGTCTTCCTTTTCCATGTGGGATACAAAGTGGCGTCCCAAATAACGGATCCGTACTAATTTGACATTCCATTCGGAATACATCACGTACTAGTTTCTCATCTACTACTTCTTCTGGCTTACCTTGTGCATATATTTGTTTATCTTGAATGGCTACAATATTATCTGCATAACGGCATGCTAAATTTAAATCGTGTAGTACCATAACAATTGTTCTTTGTTCTGTTTCATTTAATTCGAATAATAAATCTAGCACTTCAATTTGGTGAGTCATATCTAAATAGGTAGTAGGCTCATCCAATAAAATAATATCGGTATCTTGTGCAAGCGTCATTGCAATCCAAGCCCGTTGGCGTTGTCCACCTGAAAGAGCATGCACATCACGCTCAGCAAATTCTGTCATACCTGTTGCTGCAAGTGCATTCTGTACCATTTCCTCATCTTTTTCTGACCATTGCTTCAGCCATGTTTGATACGGATAACGTCCTTGCTTTACAAGTTGTAATACTGTAAGCCCTTCTGGCGCTTGCGGTCCTTGCGGTAAAATTGCCATTTGACGAGCAATTTGCTTCGTTTGCATACTTTGAATGGCTTGATTATCTAACAAAATGTCACCAGTTGTTGGTTTTAATAATCTAGCTAATGAACGCAATAAAGTTGATTTCCCACAACCGTTAGAACCAATGAAGATTGTAATTTCACCTTTTGGAATTTCTAAATTCAACTCATCAATAATAATTGTTTCACCATAAGACAACGTCAAACGTTTCGTCTCCAATGCTTTTTGCATATTCATCTTCCTTTATGAATTCCGACTTTTATAAAGTAAATAAATAAAATAAGGTGCACCAATTGCTGATGTAAATACCCCTGCTGGAATTTCAAGTGGGGTGAAAACTGTACGCCCAATTAAATCTGCAGCAAGTACTAAAATTGCACCAACAATAGCCGCAACTGGGAGTAATGCACCGTATAAAGAACCAACTAGTCTTCGTGAAATATGAGGTGCCATTAAACCGACAAATCCAATTCCTCCAGCAAAGGCAACGGCTCCACCAATTAAAGCTGTACTAAGTAATAACATAAATATGCGTGACTTCGTTAAAGGAACACCAAGCCCTACCGCAATATCATCCCCTAGCTCTTGTGCATTTAAATGTCTAGCAGCTATAAACGATATTACCGTTAAAATGAGAACCCACGGCGCAAGTACCATGACATTTTGCCAAGAAGAACCGTAAACAGTGCCTGTAATCCATACATTCGCTTGACTCGCTTGGTAAATTGGCGCTAACAACATAAACAAAGTCGTTGCCGCTTTCGTTAATGCCCAAAAACCAACACCAATTAAAACAAGACTAATCGGTGATAATCCGTCATTTCTCCATGCAAATAAATATACAAAAAGTGCTACAATCGTTGCCCCAATAAAAGCTGCTAACGGCATATAATGAATGCTTACAGTTAGCGCATTATTTTTATCACTAAATATAGCTAAAAATAATACAACTGCAACACTTGCACCACCTGTAATCCCGATGATATCCGGAGAAGCAAGTGGATTTCGAACGAGCCCTTGTAAAATACATCCTGCTACAGCAAGTGCGATTCCTACAAGGATAGCAATTAAAATACGAGGCATACGAAACTTATTTACAACCATATTTGACATCGCATCGCCATTTCCAGTAATCGCTTGCCATACATCATAAGGAGCAATTTTCATGTCTCCCATACCTGCACTCGCAAAAAATAATCCAATTAAAACAACTAGTAAACTGAATAAGACGAGACAAGCTCGTTTATACATTAAAAACGAGAGCTCGCCTTTTCCTATACGGAACGGAATATACTTCTTCATTTGCTAAGCCCTCTCTTACGTGCAATATAAATAAAGAATGGGGCCCCGATAAATGCTGTCATAACCCCTACTGGTACTTCTTGTGGCATAATGACATATCTTGCTGCTATATCAGCTAAAATCAATAGTATTGCACCTAACAAGCCACTATACGGTACTCTCCATCTGTGATCTACTCCAACAAGAAATCTGGCAAAATGCGGGGTAACAATACCAATAAATCCAATCGGACCAGCGACCGCAACTGAACCACCAGATAACAGGACAATAATAAGTAGTACGAATGATTTCATTAAAATCGTTCTTTGACCAAGTCCTTTTGCAACGTCTTCCCCCATCATTAATGTATTTACTTTCCCTGCCATCATAATAGATGCAATCCAGCCTATTAATAAATACGGGAATACTGATTGTAAAATTTCTAACTTTCTTCCTTGCACAGATCCGGCAAGCCAAAATAATACTTCTTCAAGCGCCTTTTCATTTAACACAAGTAATCCTTGTGTTAATGATGAAAATAACGCACTAATTGCGACCCCTGCTAACGTTAATTTAAGAGGCGTTGTCCCCTCTTTTCCTAAAGAACTAGAAGCAAATACAAGTACAGCTGCAATTGCTGCCCCTAAGAAGGCAATCCACGTGAAAGCTGATAATGATGTCACGGAAAAAATAACAATTGCTACAACTATGAAGAAAGCAGCACCTGAATTTAATCCAATAAAATCTGGAGAAGCAAGTGGATTTTTCGTTAAAGTTTGCATAAGACAACCTGCAATGGCTAAACTAGCACCAACACTCGCTGCAATTAATGCCCTTGGTAGACGCACATTTTGAATAATAATATGTTCATTGGACCCATTAAAATGGAAAAAAGCATCTAACGCTAATTTCCAACTTGTATTTGTATATCCGAAAATAATACTTCCCCAAATACAAGTAATGACTGCAATGATCCCAACAAATAATCCAATCCATTTTGCTCGATTTGTTTTTAATAACATGCAGCGTTTCCCCTTCAATGTATAATGATACGTTGTAAGTGTATTTCAACTTAATTCTCATTGTCAACGGAAATGAGAATTATTTTCAACCGTATGTATTGACAATCTAAAGATAAAGGCTTAATATCATGCTTGCTATTGAAAAAAATTCTCACTATGTAGGGGGTACATAATGAATTTCATGCGAAAGAAATCGTTTACAGTATTTGTATTTTTATTAGCCTTTTCACTGCTTTTAAGTGCTTGTGGAAAATCAAATACGAAAGAAGAATCAAAAGAAGATACGAAAAAAGAAATGATTCCTGTGGAACATGCAATGGGTAAAACAGAAGTTCCTGCTAATCCAAAACGTGTAGTCATTTTAACAAATGAAGGTACTGAAGCTTTACTTGAATTAGGTGTAAAACCAGTTGGGGCTGTAAAATCTTGGACTGGTGATCCATGGTATCCACATATTAAAGATAAAATGAAAGATGTAAAAGTTGTTGGTGATGAAGGACAAGTGAACGTAGAAACAATCGCTTCTTTAAAACCAGACTTAATTATCGGTAACAAAATGCGTCACGAAAAAGTGTACGAGCAACTAAAAGCAATTGCACCTACTGTGTTCTCTGAAACATTACGCGGTGAATGGAAAGATAACTTCAAGTTTTATGCGAAAGCATTAAATAAAGAAAAAGATGGCCAAAAGGTTTTAGCTGATTACGATAAACGTATGAAAGATTTAAAAGCTAAACTAGGTGATAAGGTAAATCAAGAAATCTCTATGGTTCGCTTCATGCCTGGTGATGTTCGTATTTATCATGGTGATACATTCTCTGGTGTTATTTTAAAAGAACTTGGCTTTAAACGTCCTGGCGATCAAAATAAAGATGACTTCGCAGAGCGTAACGTATCTAAAGAGCGTATTTCTGCAATGGATGGTGATGTATTATTCTACTTCACATTCGATAAAGGAAACGAGAAAAAAGGCTCTGAATTAGAAAAAGAATATATAAATGATCCTCTATTTAAAAATTTAAATGCAGTAAAAAATGGTAAAGCATACAAAGTTGACGACGTTATTTGGAATACAGCTGGTGGTGTAATGGCTGCTAACCTACTATTAGATGATATCGAAAAACGCTTTGTTAAATAATATTTCCCTAACCAGCTCCCCTTCTATGGAGCTGGTTATTTTTCAATTCACTTAAATGTCACATTATTTCATTTTGTATTTTTATTCCCAATATGTTATATTATAAAAGTAAATAGAATATATTTTCTCTATATCATAATAAATATTTTAATCTAAATTTTCTGATTAATCACTATTTTATTTTCTTTTAGAATTCAATTATTACATTTGAAAACGCTTATCATCTTGTTTTCAGGGCAAAATACAGTAACGGTCGAAGTAAAATAGAACTTTTTTAGAAATTTTCTTTCTATTTCCATATAATTCTATTGACTTCTAAATATTTTGTAAATTAAAATGATTACATAAATATCCGTTATACAGGATTAGGGGGAAACAAAAATGGATGCAGCTTTAAAATTAGACAAAGCTGGAGAGCAACAATCACCAAAAAAACATCCACCAGGATTATATTTGTTGTTCTTAACAGAAATGTGGGAAAGATTTAGTTATTATGGAATGCGTGGCCTTTTAGTTCTTTATTTAACGACTGCTGCTGTTAGTGGCGGGTTAGGATTTGATAAGGCGTTTGCAGTGCAATTATATGGTACTTTTACAGCGGCAGTATATTTCATGCCAATTATAGGTGGATGGCTAACGGATCATTATATTACAAGACGTCATGCCATTACTCTCGGCGGAATTATTATGGCAATCGGCAACTTTGTACTATTCTCAATGAATACAAAAACAGGACTATTTCTAGGATTAATACTATTAGTTATTGGTAATGGGTTCTTCAAACCAAATATTTCTACACTGTTAGGTGAATTGTATAGTGAAAATGATTCACGTCGTGACAGTGCATTTACTATCTTCTATATGGGTATTAACGTAGGTGCTTTCTTCGCTCCACTTATTTGTGGATTTTTAGCAGAAGATTTCTTTAAAACAAGCGTTGATGGCGTTATGGTTATGGGATATAAATACGGATTCTTAGCAGCTTGTATCGGTATGATTATTGGACAAATTGTTTTCAACTTATTAGCTCCTCGCTATCTTGGTACAGCAGGAACAACAGTTGTTGGTAAAAAAAACAAAAATCAACCTGCAATCGAAAAGAAACCTTTAACAAAACAAGAAAAAAACCGCACTTGGGCAATTGTAATTTTAACTTGTTTCGTAGTATTCTTCTGGGCAGGCTTTGAACAAGCTGGTAGTTCTTTAACACTTTATACAGATAAATTTGTTGATCGTACAATTTTTGGATGGGAAATTCCAACATCTTGGTTCCAATCTGTTAATCCAGCGTTCATCGTACTACTTGCACCATTCGTATCTATGCTATGGTTAAAACTTTCTAAATCAAAGCGTGGCGATTTAAAAATACCAACAAAAATGGCATTTGGTATGATTTTACTAGGTATAGGTTACCTTGTTTTAACATTAGCGGTTCTAAAAACTGGAAGTAGTGAAGCTGATATAACTGTTAAAGCAAACTTATTATTCATCGTTATCACTTATATGTTCCATACAATTGGAGAACTATTCTTATCACCAATCGGTCTATCAATGGTAAGTGCAATTGCACCTGTTAAATTAGCATCATTATTAATGGGTGTATGGTTAGCAGGTTCAGGTATGGCTAACTGGTTAGCTGGTAAACTGGCTTCCTTTACACAATCATTAGGATATCTTGAAGTATTTGCAAGTATCGGTATTATTGTTATCGTCTTAGGGTTTGTACTTCTTCTCTGCTCTAAAAAAGTTGCAAGTATGATGGAATAACACAAAAAAGACGCTTCTAAAATTAGAAGCGTCTTTTCTATTACTTCTCCTCTAAAGCCGTCACGTTCACGTGAACGCTTTCTCCAGGATTAGATACATCATACACTTGAGCAACCCCACTCTGCTCGTCACAGCTCTCAATCCATACCGGTACGCCTTCATATGTAACGTCGATTCTACTTGAAGAAGATAAAATTTGTTTCACACGTTTTACATCCATTCTACTATCCCTCCTTTTACTTATTACACTCCTTTCTATCTTTTCTTTTCCTTTTAGAATATATTCCATATAGCAACATTTTAATGGTTAGCCTTTTTTCCTTACATATTAACATTCTTTCTTATATCACCTTTCTAACAAATAAAAAAAGACGTATATCCCACACGTCTTTTTTCCATAATATTCAAATTTTAAGAAAATAATGTTTTTACTACTTCACTTACTTTATCATTATGAATTTGATAATACACTTCTAGTCCTCGTCGTTCAAAGCGTACTACTTTATTTTGTTTTAATTTCGTTAAATGTTGTGAAACTGTTGATTGCGGAATTTCTAACACTTCCTGTAATTGTGTTACATTACATGTTCCACGTTGCATTAATTCCATTACTAGACGTAGACGCAACGGATGCGCTAACGCTCTTAACATTTGTACATCTTCTTCTGAAATACGACATTCGAATTGATTTTGGCTCATAAAGTTCCCCTCATTTTCGTTTTTATTTTCTTTTTATTTATTTATATATCTGTTCTTATATTTCCTGTTACGACATAACTTTATCAACCTATAAAGCTGAAAATTTTTTCCACCTTAACCAGCAAAGAACTCAGGAAAAATTCCTTGCTGATTTTGAATATTATACTATATGATATAACGAAAAAGCAAAATAACGGGCTGCAAATACTTTGCTTGCAAACGTTGTTTTATCAGGCTTTTTGTTATATTTTCACCTCATTGCAACGTACAGTAATTATATTGTAAAATACCGTCTATAATTGATAACCTATCGTAACGTTTTGGGGTTATATTTAACCTCTTTGTTATGCTAAAAGGAATTTTCAGTAAAAAGAGATATCATAACATTAAATTTTAACTTATTGCTTTTTTAAATAGTATTCAATAACTTAAACTGTGATGAAATCCTTCCTATTAAATATATTTATTTTCCCTTTCTGACTTGATCAAATAAGGCAAGCTGTACCAACCTAGCAAATATTACACACTTCAACATACTTTCTCATATTCGATACAAAGACGGTCTCTACTATAGAACTGTAGAATCAATAATGTATATACAACTGAAAGAAAAGAATATGCAAATAATTTATCCCGCCCACTCAAATAGAATTGGGTGGGCTTTTTGTCTACTTTATGAACAAAGCATTTCTTTTAACACTATTATGGAATAATTATACTTTTTTACGTTGACAATAGTGTTGAAGGAGAATATACTAAGCTTGTAAGTTGATTGTGAATAGTTTCACAAATAATGTGAATTTCTTCACATAAAATAGATAGGAGTTGTCATTATTATGAGTACTTGGACACAAATTTATGACCCATTAAACAATATTTGGTTATCTGCTCTAATCGCAGCACTTCCAATTTTCTGCTTCATCATTTGTTTAATGGGACTAAAAATGAAAAGTTATATCGCTGGTCTTTACAGTGTGATTGTCGCTATTATTCTTGCTATATTCGTTTATAAAATGCCAGCAACAGTAGCTGTAGCATCTGCCGGATTCGGTATTTTATCTGGATTTTATCCAATATGTACTATCGTTATCGCAGCAATTTTCCTTTACAAATTAACTGTTAAAACAGAACAATTCAACATCATTCGTGATAGCATTTCAAGCATTACAAATGATCAACGTTTACAAGTATTATTAATTGCTTATTCTTTCGGTGCTTTCTTAGAAGGCGCAGCTGGTCTAGGTGTTCCAGTTGCTATTACAGCTGCACTACTTGTAGGTATGGGCTTTAATCCATTAAAAGCAGCAGGTATTTGTTTAGTAGCTAACATCGCTGGTGGTGCTATGGGTGCTATGGGTATCCCAGTTACAGTACCAGCACAATTAACTGAACTTGATGCATTAACTATCGGTCGTCAAACTGTTCTTATTCTACCTTTCATTAGTATTGTATTACCTTTCTTACTTGTTTCAATGGTCGATGGAATTAAAGGTATTAAAGAAACTTGGCAAGGTATTCTTGTAAGTGGTATTTCTTTCGCAATTACTCAGTTCGTTGTAACTTACTTCTTAGGTGCAGAACTTACTAATATTTTCGCAGCCGTTGTAAGTATGATCTCTCTTGCATTATTCTTACGTGTTTGGCAGCCAAAATCTTCTACTAAAGAAGAAAAACAAGAAGAAAAAGAATCTCATACATTCAATCAAATTTTATATGCTTGGTCTCCATTCGTATTCTTAACTGCATTCGTAACAATCTTTAATTTAAAACCAATTAAAGCGTTATTTGCTCCGGATGGTGCACTAGCAAACTTAGTATTTAACATTCAATTCCCTGGTCTTCATAATGCTGTTATGAAAACTACACCAATTACAAAAGCTGATACACCTTTCGCAGCTGTTTTCAAATTTGATGTATTCTCATCTACAACTACTGCAATCGTATTAGCAATTATCGTTTCACTTATCGTGTACCGCGTTAAAGGTAAAATGATTAAAGAATTAATGGTTGAAACAATAAAAGAACTAAAAGCTCCAGTATATACAATCTGTAGCGTTATCGCTTTAGCTTACGTAGAGAACTACTCTGGTATGTCATCTACACTTGGACTTGCATTCTCTTCTACTGGTAATGCATTCCCAATTCTTTCTCCAATCTTAGGATGGATCGGCGTATTCATTACAGGATCAGTAGTATCAAGTGGTTCATTATTCGCACCGCTTCAAGCAGTAACTGCAGATCAATTAAACATCGTTCCTTCTACTCTTGTTGCCTTAAACGTAGTAGGTGGTACAATGGCAAAAATGGTTTCACCTCAATCTGTAGCAGTTGCTTGTGCAGCAGTTGGACTAGTTGGTAAAGAATCTGCCCTATTTAAAACAGCAATGAAATACAGTTTAATCTTCTTAGCTATCATTAGCTTACTTCAATTAAACGCTGTATTTAATATCTTTTAAAAATAAAACACCGATCCAAATGGATCGGTGTTTTTCACATTACATCTTCTTATCCTTTAATAAAGAAGCCCCAGCAATTTCAGGATGCGTCATTTCGAATGGATCTAAAATAATATCCAATTCTTCTTCTGTCAGTACACCATGTTCTAAACATAACTCCCTAACAGATTTTCCTGTTTCAATCGCTTCACGTGCAATGCGAGATGCTGCTTCATAACCAATATGAGGGTTAACTGCTGTAATAATTCCAACACTTTTCTCAACATATTGCTTCAGCAATTCTTCATTTGCTGTAATTCCTTTAATACAATATTCACGGAATACACGGAATCCGTTATTCATAATACTAATAGATTGAATTAAATTAAATACAAGCACCGGCTCCATTACGTTGAGCTCCAATTGTCCGGCTTCTGACGCTAAGCAAATTGTATGATCATTACCAATTACTTGGAAAGCCACTTGATTAATTACTTCTGCCATAACAGGATTTACTTTACCCGGCATAATAGATGAACCTGGTTGGCGAGCTGGTAATTGAATTTCCGCCAATCCAACACGTGGACCAGATGCCATAATACGAAGGTCATTCGCAATTTTAGACATATTCATCATACATACTTTTAATGCTGCAGATACTTCTGTGTATGCATCTGTATTTTGCGTTGCATCAACCAAATGCTCTGCACCAACAAGTGGGAATCCGCTAAATGTTCGCAAGTGTTTAACCACTTGTTCAATGTACGTAGGGTTTGCATTTAATCCCGTACCAACAGCTGTCGCCCCCATATTCACTTCATATAAATGTTGGCGAGACTGTTTAATTCTTTTTATATCACGCGCAAGCACTCGGCTATACGCTTCAAATTCTTGACCAAGACGAATCGGCACAGCATCTTGTAAATGTGTACGTCCCATTTTAATGACGTGATCGAACTCTTTTGCTTTTGCACGAAAAGCAGCATGAAGTTCTTCCATTGTAATAAGAAGTTCTTCTAACATCATAAGAGTTGCAATATGAATCCCCGTTGGAAACGCATCATTCGTTGATTGAGCCATGTTTACATGCGTATTTGGGCTAATTTTTGCATACTCGCCTTTTTCATATCCCATACGTTCTAACGCTCGATTAGCGATTACTTCGTTTGTATTCATATTAATAGAAGTTCCAGCACCACCTTGAATTGGATCCACAATAAATTGATCATGGAACTTTCCATCAACAATCTCTTGCGCTGCCTCCGCAATTTCATGTCCAATATCTTTCGCTAAGTATCCAGTATCCATATTTGCAAGTGCCGCCGCTTTTTTCACAATTGCCATTGCCGTAATGAGTGACGGATGAATGCGATATCCTGTAATCGGGAAGTTTTCTACAGCGCGTAATGTTTGTACACCGTAATAAGCTATACTTGGTACTTCCTTTTCACCTAAAAAGTCTTTTTCTATACGTATATCCTTCGTTGCTATCATTTTCATCACCTATACTTTTCATTCTAAATCCCTATTTAAAAAATTCGCCCTCTAAAAACACGAGTATCATGTAGAAGAATTTTTCAGTGTCCACCTTCACTATATAGCACCTTTTTTGAAAGCGCAAACATTTAATTTTCTATATATAACTTTTATAGAAAATCATTCTTCTACCTTCTTTATTTCCACTCGTTTAATTTGATGCATATCTTTTTCCAGAACTTTAAAAGAAAAGCCGTGTTTCTCAATAATATCTCCTTCAGCAACGATTTGCTTTTGTACCATAATCCAGCCACCAATTGTATCTACATCATCAGCGATTAAGTGAATGCCAAATAAATCATTCACTTCACTAATAAGCACTTTTCCTTCTACAATTTTACACCCTTCACTTATATGCTCTATAGGCGGGTGTTCATCTTCATCGTATTCATCTCGGATTTCTCCAACAATTTCTTCTAAAATATCTTCTAATGTAACAATTCCTGCTGTACCTCCGTATTCATCATACAACACAGCTAATGGAATATGTTTTCTTTGCATTTGTAATAGTAAATCATGTATAGGAATATTTTCTAACACTTCAATAACTGGTCTTGTATATGGCGTAATGGAGCATTCCTCGTCCCGATTACCATCCATATAACGAATAAATAAATCCTTTACATTAACCATCCCAATGATTTCATCTTTATCTTCACCAAATACAGGATACCTCGTATATTTTTCTTGTGCGATTATTTTAATATGTGTTTCAAATGGTTCGTCCTCATATAAACCTATAACTTCCGTACGAGGCACCATAATTTCCTTTGCTACTCTATTATCAAATTCAAAAATGTTATTTACATATTTAAATTCCCTTTGATTAATCTCTCCGCTCTCATAACTCTCAGATAAGATCAATCGTAATTCTTCTTCTGAATGAGCTACTTCATGTTCTGAAGCTGGATGTAAACCAAATAACCCTGTTACAAGCCTTGCCGAACCATTTAAAGCCCAAATAAACGGATACATTATTCGGTAAAAGTAAATAAGTGGCTTCGATAATAATAAGCTAACTTGCTCTGCTCTTTGTATGGCGAACGTTTTGGGAGCAAGTTCACCAATAACAACATGTAAAAACGTAATAACTGCAAAAGCAATAATAAATGAAACGGTACTTGCAATTGCAGGAGATAAGTTTAGTTTTAAAAACAACGGCTCAAGTAAATGTTTTATAGTCGGCTCGCCTAACCACCCAAGCCCTAAAGCGGTAATTGTAATACCTAACTGACATGCTGATAAATATTCATCTAAGTTCGAAGTTACTTTTTTCGCTGCCAATGCCCCTCGTCGTTTTTCACTAACGAGTTGATCAATACGACTGCTACGCACCTTAATAATTGCAAACTCAACAGCTACAAAAAATGCTGTTAATCCAATAAGGATGGCTACCATCAGTAATTTTAAAATATCCACATATACCCTTTAGCTTTCTTAGCTAAAGTTACACCTCCTTTTAAAAAGAAGTTTCACTTTAGTTTCTTCATTTACTCAAAAGCAACCCTATATAAAATTCACCAATTTCAAACCTCATACAATTCTAACGGTAGACCGTCAGGGTCTTGGAAAAAAACAAATTTTTTCCCGGTTATGTCATCAATACGTATCGCCTCAGTTTCAACGCCACATTGACTTAAATGTTGCACGGCTTCTTCTATATTTGTAACAGCAAATGCTAAATGCCTAAGTCCAGCCGCTTCTGGGAAGCTCGGACGCTTCGGAGGATTCGGAAATGAAAATAATTCAATTTGATACTCTTTTCCTACACATAAATCTAACTTATAAGAATCTCTTTCCTTTCTATATACTTCATTTATCGCTTTAAAACCCAATATCCTAGTATAAAAATCCTTTGACACTTCATAATTCGAACAAATAATTGCAACGTGGTGCACTCTACTTATATTCATGATTTCTTTATTCCTTTCTTTACCAAAGATGCATATTCTCCCTTGAAATGAAAAACATATATAGCAGAATATCTCTTTTAGGGGGCTTACTATGAAATTTATTACTTTTTTCTTAGGACTTATCGTCGTCTTCTTCCTTGCTTATATCGCTAGTAACAATAAGAAGCATATTAAATTTAAACCTATTTTCATCATGCTTCTTATACAGTTAATTTTAACCTATTTATTATTGAATACAGAAATCGGTCTCATACTTATTCGGGTCATCTCCAGTTTGTTTACAAAGCTACTCGAGTATGCTGCTGATGGTATAAACTTCGTATTTGGCGGCCTTGCCAATAAAGGTGAAATGCCCTTTTTCCTTACTGTCTTATTACCAATTGTCTTCATTTCCGTCTTAATTGGTATACTACAACATTTCAAAATACTACCATTTTTCATTCGTTGGATCGGTTACTTCCTGAGCAAAATAAATGGTCTTGGGAAATTAGAATCTTATAATGCTATCGCCTCTGCCATTGTCGGTCAATCAGAAGTTTTTATTACAGTCAAAAAACAATTAGCTCAAATTCCAAAACACCGTCTTTATACACTTTGTGCATCTGCCATGTCAACCGTATCTATGTCTATCGTAGGTGCCTATATGACAATGATTGAACCTAAATATGTAGTAACCGCACTCGTTCTCAATTTATTTAGCGGTTTTATTATCGTACTTATCATTAACCCTTACGACGTTAAAGATGACGAAGATATTTTAGAGATTAAAGGCGAAAAGCAAAGCTTTTTTGAAATGCTTGGAGAATACATTTTAGATGGCTTTCGCGTAGCTATCGTTGTCGGCGCTATGCTTATCGGATTCGTCGCATTAATTAGCTGCATTAATGATCTATTCCTCATTATATTCGGCATTACTTTCCAACAATTAATCGGCTACGTCTTTGCGCCTATTGCATTCCTTATCGGTGTACCAAGTTCTGAAATTGTCGCGGCTGGTAGCATTATGGCAACGAAGCTTGTAACGAATGAATTTGTAGCAATGATGGACCTTAGTAAAATCTCTAATAGCCTTTCTCCCCGTACAGTTGGTATTATTTCTGTTTTCCTCGTTTCTTTTGCCAACTTTTCTTCTATCGGCATTATTTCAGGTGCGGTAAAAGGATTAAACGAAGAACAAGGAAACGTTGTTGCAAGGTTTGGCCTTAAATTACTATATGGAGCTACTCTCGTTAGTATTTTATCTGCAATTATCGTAAGCATTATGTTGTAATTAGGTAAAATTTTATCATTTTCTTATCCCTATCTTTTGTATACAATAACGAATAGGTGTCTTATAAAATGAAACTTTAATCAGATTCGGCTATCCCTACTCTCATTATTAGCCTTCACCAATTGGGTATTTACCGGATAAATAATCAAGACATCTATTTTTTATACATGTACAATCGCTTTTATTTAGCGTACAATATTTTTTATGTATTTAAATGCGCTTCTAGATGTATACACTTTGATAGTTTTAAAGGAGAAAAAATGATGAAATCCGATATGAACAAAGATACTCGAGCCAAAAAAGGACGCTCAAAGAAAAAACGTCTACTTTGGTTCCTTCTTATTCCATTACTGATTATAGCACTTGGAGCAGGGGGATACTCCTTCCATATATACAGTAAAGCAAAATCAATTTTAAGTAATGCCTATTCTGAGCTGGGTCGCGGAGATAAATCCAGCAAACGTGAAAAAGCCGTTAAACCTATGACTGACAACATTTCCATACTTATTATGGGTGTTGATGAAAGTGATATTAGGGACAAGAATTATGGGAAAGCAACTCGTACAGATGCACTATTACTTGCCACAATTAATAAAAACGATAAATCTGTTAAACTTGTTAGTATTCCACGTGACTCACGTGTCTACATTAAATCACGTGAGAAATACGATAAAATTACACATGCGCACGTATTCGGTGGTGTGGACAGCACGATTGATACCGTAGAGAACTTTTTAGATGTTCCAGTTGACTACTATGTAAAATTCAACTTTAAATCATTTATCAAAATTGTTGATTCCCTTGGTGGTATTACTGTCGATGTTCCAGTTGAATTCACAGAACAAAATAGTAAAGATGAGGCTGATGCAATTCACCTTAAAAAAGGACGTCAACATTTAAATGGAGAAGAAGCACTGGCACTAGCTAGAACTCGTCATATCGATAGTGATTATATGCGAGGTCAACGTCAACAACTTGTTTTAGAAGCTATTGCTGAAAAGGCATTATCTCTTAATTCCATTAATAAAATCGGTGGTCTATTAGACGCTGTTGATAAAGACTTAAAAACAAATTTAACTTTTGATGATATGATGACAATTGCAAAAAATTCAATGGGTTCAAACTTAAAAATGGACAAATTGCAAGTAGAAGGTACTGATAAATATATAGGTGGTATTTATTATTACGTTCCAAATGAAAAAAGCGTCAATAATATATCGACAACACTACAAGAACATCTCGGTGTTACGAATAAAAATGAACATAAAAAATTATAATAAAAAGGCTGCTAGAACTTTCTAGACAGCCTTTTTATTATAATTTTCAACATATTTTTCATGCATATTGTGACAAAAAGAGACAATTATTACAACAGTGTAACATTTTTTATAAAAACATTACACACATAGTGAAAATAATAGTATACTAGTACGTACATAATGTTATTTTCATCATTTTTATACAAAAAATGTAATACATATATTTATACAAAAATTTCTGGGGGGAAATAAATGAAGCTAAGTAAAATACTGATCGGTTCTGCAATTGCTGGAGGCATATTACTTTGTGTAGGCGGTGTTAGTGGATATCAATATGTATCCAAACTAAATAATCAATTAGATACTACTGCATTACCAAATACTACATTTGAAGGTATTTCTCTCGATGGAAAAAATAAAAAAGATATTCAAGCTATTATTAATCAAAAAATAACTGAACTAGATCAAAAATCACTTACGTACATATTCCAAAATGATAAACAAACTTATACATGGAAAGATTTAGGGATAAATTATAAAGAAAAAGATATTATCGACAAAATCTTTAAAGAGCAAGAAGGAAACGCAATAAATCGTTACAAAATGCGGAAGCAGGCTGAAAACGGTGAATTAAAACGCGACTATAAATTAACACCTCAATTAAATACAACTGCTTATGAAAGCTTTATGAAGGATAAATATAATGAAACATTAAAAAATCCTGTTAATGCAGAATTAAGTATTGAAG
The DNA here is from genome assembly GCF_055825275.1 of Bacillus sp. GS3m_15504. Classification (NCBI taxonomy): domain Bacteria; kingdom Bacillati; phylum Bacillota; class Bacilli; order Caryophanales; family Bacillaceae; genus Bacillus; species Bacillus sp. GS3m_15504. Next base: position 123,635 of record NZ_JBVVNL010000004.1, read on the forward strand.
GCACTACAGTAAATATTAGCCAAAGTCAAAATGGAGAAAAAATCGATAAAGGAAAGCTAACTGATTTAACGAAACAGGCCATTACTTCTGGCACATCTGACATTACGTTACCAGTTACACTATTAAAACCTGAACGCTCTACAGAAGATATACAGAAAATGGGAATTAAAGAAGTAATCGCTGAATATTCGACTCCAATGGCTGGTCGTAACGGGAATCAATCCTTTAACGTAAATAAGTCAGCTAATACTTTAAGTGGCGTTATTGTCGCACCTGATGAAACGTTTAGTTTTAATGGCCGCGTTGGCGTAACGGATGCTGCACATGGTTATAAATCCGCAGCCGTATATTCACAAGGTAAGGTTATACAAAGTGCAGGCGGAGGCGTTTGCCAAGTTAGTAGTACTTTATATAGCGCAGCTTTAAGAGCAGATTTAGGAATTGTTTCTCGAAGCAATCATTCTATGCCCGTAAATTATTTACCACTTGGGCAAGATGCAGCAGTGGCAGATTATGGTCCGGATTTAAAATTTAAAAACAATACAGGCAATCATATTTATATTCAAGCATTTTCAAATGGAGGTAGTATTACTACACGTATTTTTGGTACAAATACTGGTAAAAATGTTGAAGTTTCTTCTCAAGTAATTAGTAGAACTAATGATAAAATAACAGCAGTTACGTATAAAAAAGTAACACAAAACGGTGAAGTAATATCTAATGGCCAAATTTCAAAAAGCGTATATAAAAGTGCTCCAAAACAATAAGCCCCCATTAAAAGAACACATTTCAAAAAAGAAAAAGGCGTGAGTAAATCACGCCTTTTTCTTTTGCAATAATACTAAAAAGGTTGTAAGATGATCTTTCGTTTCTTCTAAAGACCACATACGATTTCCTTGCCTAGCAGCTAATACGCACGCCTCTTCCCAGGCATCCTTTTTCTTCATATATAATAATTCATCGCGTAATTTCAAAACAATTTCTTCATCTTCTTGCTCTATAAACTCTTCCATCACGCCTACTATTTCATCTTCATGGATACTTAACGTACAGTACGATTTGAGAAAATATTGTAATGTCGTATACATATTTACTCCCCCTTCTTATTTATCAGATGGATAAGAAGTAATGATCTTATACCCTAAATCTCCTGACTTATCTATCGCTAAAACAGTAACTGTTTTTACTAACTTGTCTTTTACATTCATATTTTTCTTTATTACCGTTTTTCCAACCGGGAATGAATGAGTTGTATTCAATACGAGACGGGCCTCTTTAGAATTTTTTAACCAATCTTGAATTTCCTTATCATGCTGCTTCAAACTATCTTTTACAGCTTTCGTCGCTGTTTCCTTATCATAGTATGTACTTGCTGCTGATACTTTATCTGTCTTCAAACGATTCTTCAAATCCTCTTCTGATTTACCTACATGTCTTTCAATCGTATGACCATTTTTAGGTGGTCCTTCCATTTCATCTAAAATATTATCACTAATTTTTTCTACTGATGTCGATTGATTCCCTGTTTGTTTCTCTGTTTTTTGTTCTTTTCCTGCACATCCACTTAAGATCAGCACTAGTGCCAATAAACTACTCAAGAAAAGACTACTTATTCGTTTCATCATATCACCTCTTTCATGATTATTATCGTAACTCCACTAAAAGTCAATTTCACACTGAAAAAACATACACATTTTTTAAATTCCTCACCTATTTTTCATAAAACCGCTATTTTTGACCTTTTATAAATATACCCCTATGTTTTTATAATTATTTCCCGAGTTTAAATACCTATAAAAACACCAAATAAACCTTTTAAATAAAGGGTTCATTTGGTGTTTTTTAAGTTATTAAAATATACCCCTGATTTCATATACCCAATACCTATATAAGGTATACGGATGGTGTTTTATCAACGTTTTCTACATTATGTAAATTTGTACTTGCCTACACAATGGAAATATGGTGTAATGCAAAAAAAGATAAAGGATTTTAAACAATGGCTGAAACAATTCAAAACTTCTTAACAGACTATTATTCAATCGCAATTCCACTTAGTATCTTAATTAACATCATCATCAGTCTTTTAGGTTTTATCCCTAGTATTTTTTTGACCGCTATTAACATACAGCTCTTTGGTGTAACAAACGGAACCATTATTTCGATCGCAGGTGAGGCATTAGGGGCTATTATCTCGTTTTATATTTATCGTATAGGCCTTCAGAAATTCACTCACAGCAAAGTAAATAAGTATCCAAAGGTAGAACGCCTCCTTTATGTAAAAGGTAAAGAGGCCTTTCTACTCGTCCTATCATTCCGATTGATACCTTTTATCCCATCCAGTATCGTTACTTTATTTGCAGCTCTAGGTAAAATGTCATTACTATCCTTCAGTATTGCCAGTACAATAGGTAAAATACCGGCTTTATTGATTGAAGTATATTCGGCATATCATGTTATCAATGGAACAAATGAAGCGAAGTGGATTGTAACAATCGCGGGCGCTATTGGGTTGTTTTATTTGTGGAAAAAATGGAGAAAAAAATAAAGAAGGAGCCTATGCTCCTTCTTTATTTTTGAGGTATTTTATTATAACTATCCCTTAAAGCCTTAGTTTACGCCAACAGCACTATATGATTGCTTAACTGCTGCTACTTCTGCAGAGCTAGCACCATATAAGTCAGCTGCAGCTTGTACTAATCCAGCACGAGCTTGACTAAACGTAGTAGATTGTGTGAAATATTGCGTATTTGCACGGTAATAAATCGCTCCTACTTTATCTTTACCAATACCGTTTACAGTAACACCGTAATGCGTACCACCATTCGCTAGTAAGTAAGCCGCTTTGTTAATAATACCGCTATTTGTATGAACGCCACCGTTATCACCAGTACCTGTGTAACGCTTAGAATAATGATCTGGATCACCATATTTCGTTGGATCACTCATAGAGCGAAGTGCATCTCCAGCTTTACCAGGCGTGTAAATATCTTCACCAATTTCCCAATCAGGGTTACGGTTATCATAATACTCTACTAATGTACCAAATACATCTGAAATAGCTTCATTTAATGCTCCTGATTCATTTTGATAAATTAAATCTGAGCTATACTCTGTAACAGCATGCGTTAATTCATGGCCAATTACATCAATTCCACCAGACAATGAAGTGAATGTTACACCATCACCATCTCCGTATACCATTTGTGAGCCGTTCCAGAACGCATTATTATACTTACTTCCGTAATGAACTGTCGATTTTAATGGTGCTCCTGCATCATTAATAGAGTTTCTATTAAAAGTAGCTTTATAATAATCATATGTTTTACCTGCATAGTAATGAGCATCTACTGCCGCTGCATCATACGCTGCATTGAAAACATTATCCGCATCTCCCCATAACGTTCCCGGTAATGTAGTTCGGTTTTTCGCATCATATGTGAAAATCGTTGCTCCGCGCGTATTATCTTGTAAATAGTAAGATGATGCAGATAACGTTGTATTAAGCGATTTCGTATCTCCTAATACACCTTTACCAGTACCCACTGCATTTGTTCCTGTTACAGGCTTTACAGCTGGTTTCGCTTCCTGTTTAGGTGCCTCTTGCTTAACTGGTGATTTATCTTCATTTGCTACATGATCCAATTTATTATATTTATTTAATACTTTACCGCTGTCTGCTTCAATGAAATAGTAGTAGTTTCCTGGGCTTGGCTCTAAGAAGTTTAAATTTACAACGTATGCATACGTTGTTTCTTCACCATTTTGATATACATATAAGTCCGCTTTTGGTTCTACCTCATATTTCGGTGTAACACCTAAATCTTTTTGCGCAATTTCAATTGCTTTTGCGCCTTCGATCTTATTTTTATTTTTCAACTTTTCTTTTTTGTCTAAATCAGGTGCAACTGTTCCAGACAATACTTTTAAAGAACCATCTTTACTTACGTGAGCTACTTGCGTAGAACCCCATACAGGTACTCCTTCGTAAACTTGTTGCAAACGTAATACTGTTGAATCAGTTACAGCATCTTTCTTCGCTTGTTTCACTTTGAAAGAATCTTGCGCACTCTTTTCCCCTAACTTATAATCACCTTTTGCTGCATTTAAGTAATCAAACACAACAGATTCTGCTTTCTTACCAGTTGCTTCAGTTAAATCCCCAGAAACAAACTCTGGTGACTGTACTGTCTCATTGTACTTCTTCGTAGAGAGCACATTTTTAGAATCTGCAAAAGCAGAGCCTGTCCCTCCAAACGTTGTAACTGCCATTCCTGTCGCTAACACTAACGCTAAACTTTTCTTTTTCATGAACCTTCCCCCTAATAAATTTTTTTGAAAAAGAGTAGTTTCATATTAGCATTATGTTTCCACTATTAATATACTAAAAATTCAATTAATTTATTTCTCAAGTTTTGTAGAATTTTGAGGAACAAATATTGAAAAACCCCTTTCCGGTTGGAAAGGGGTTTTTTCAATATTATCTTAACCATAAATATCTGGATTAGAGTAATTTATAACCTTTTCTTCTGAAAAATTAAAACCGTAAATATCTGGGTTAGAATATTTTATACTACCTTCTTTTAAAGAGTTTAATCCATAAATATCTGGATTAGAGTAATTTACTGAGCCTTCTTTCAAAGACTTTACTCCATATATATCTGGATTTGAATAATTAACCCCGAAAGAAAGAATTGCTACTAGCCCAAGCCCTACTACACCATATATACGTTTTTTCAATTCAATTCCTCCCTTTCTTCCAAAACTTTAATAACTTCTTTATAATATTTATTGCTTTCCTCGTACTTAAATTCATTCTCTAAGTACATTGCTAATTCTAAATAGGCATTTTTTAATTCTTTCATACTACCCACACTCTTAAAGAATGGAATAGCCTCATTCTCTAAAAATCTCTTAAACTCTTGGGATTCGCCAAAATATTTATACTTAAATATACAGAATGAATAAATCATTTTATTATATTTTTCATCACTACGTGAACACTCAATCCCTTTTTCTATCCATTTCTGTGCTTCTTCATAACATTTAAGATGAATAGATTGTTTAGCCAAACCATAAATTGTTTCAATATAATTCATATTGACAGTCTGCTGTAATTGGAAGCTTTGAAGAAAATAGCTTTTTGATTTATCATGCTCATTCTTATAATGGTATAATTCTCCCATATTATTTAAAGTCATAGCTTTAATCATGTCTTTTTCCGCAAAAGAATCCACTTCTCTTAATATACTTTCATAAATCTTTAGAGCTTCTTCATACTGTGCTTTTTCCACATAACTTAAAGCAATAATCGTTTGACAATTTATTACATAACGGAATTTGTATTCGTTACGGAACCCTTCCATGGCAATGTTAGCAAAGTGCATGGCTAAATGGGGTATATTTAGGTGACTATACGCAAGGCTCAAGTTATAATATATACCAGTTTCATAATAACCTTGCTCTTTAGCCATTTCTTCCGTTTCAATTAAATACTTCAAACTTTCCTTATGCTTATATTGCAGACTAAGTAACAATGCCTTACTGTACGTATACAATAACTTCTGAAAAGGTGAGTATTTCTTGTACACTTTCTTCAATCTCTCTAATTCTTCTTCAACAGCAGGAAAATCTCGTTTCATAATTAAATAACGCGTATAAAGCAGTTTATAATAATTTATAATTTCAAAATCCAAAACATGCTTCATTTCACCTTGCAATTCTTCATATATGCGTTCTACTTGTGGCTTGTCCAAATGAACTAATGCATTTAACCATTCATCCAGCTTCCCCTTCACATCTTCTTCTACATCTCTCAAATCCGTCACGGCAATTTCTAATCTTGCGCAGAGCAATTGTAGAATCTCTTCTGATGCTTCGATCTTTCCATTTTCGATTTTACTTAAGTATGAGACAGAACAAATGCCCTGACATAATTCTTCTTGTGTCATTTTTTGCTGTAGCCGTTTGTAAAAGACTTGTTTGCCTATTTTTTCTAATGTTTGTTGCATTGTCCTCCTCCATTCTCATTTACCCCCATTACTTTAATAATACATAAAATCTTGAGAAATATAAATTGATAAATGTTAATTTTCTAAAAAATATGCATTATTTCATTTTTTTCCCTCTTGACTCTTCTTTTATATCCATTCTTTGCTACGATGGGTGAAAAATTGGTATACTATAACCAAATTATGGAGGTGTTTTCGCGATGACTTATTATAAAGACGATAGCTATGCCTTACATACAGATTTATATCAAATTAATATGGCTTATACATATTGGAAAGATGGTATTCACAATCGCCGCTCGGTGTTTGATTTATACTTTCGAAAGCTTCCATTCGAGAACGGTTATGCTGTTTTTGCTGGTCTTGAAAAAATTGTAGAGTACCTAGAAAACTTCAGCTTTACCGAAAGCGATATCGCTTATTTAGCAGAATTACAATTTGAAGAAGAATTTCTTCATTATTTACAAAATATGAAATTCACTGGTACGGTTCGTAGTATGCAAGAAGGTGAAGTTGTGTTTAATAACGAGCCTTTATTACGTGTTGATGCACCGCTTGGTGAAGCACAAATTATTGAAACTGCACTGTTAAACATTGTGAATTACCAAACATTAATTGCAACAAAAGCAGCTCGTATGAAGCACGCTGCAAATAACGATGAACTTTTAGAGTTCGGCACACGACGTGCCCACGAGTTCGATGCAGCCCTTTGGGGCACACGCGCTGCCTTTATTGGCGGTTTCTCCTCTACAAGTAACGTACGGGCTGGAAAACGCTTTGGGATACCTGTAGCCGGTACACATGCGCACTCTTTTGTTCAAGCTTATCGCGATGAATATGTTGCTTTTAAGAAATACGCTGAAACTCATAAAAAATGTGTCTTTCTCGTTGATACATATGACACATTAAAATCTGGTGTGCCAAATGCAATTCGTGTCGCGAAAGAGTTTGGGGATCGCATCAATTTTTATGGCATTCGCCTCGATAGTGGTGATATGGCTTATTTATCTAAAAAGGCAAGAAAACTACTAGATGAAGCCGGGTTTACAAATACAAAAATTATTGCTTCTAGCGATTTAGATGAATACACAATTATGCACTTGAAATCTCAAGGAGCAAAAATTGATGTATGGGGCGTTGGAACAAAATTGATTACATCCTTTGAACAACCAGCGTTAGGAGCTGTTTATAAACTAGTTGCGATTGAAGATACTGATGGAAAATTAAATGATACAATTAAAATTTCATCTAACCCTGAAAAAATTACTACTCCAGGACTTAAACGAATTTATCGCATTATCAATCGAGTAAACGATCATGCTGAAGGCGATTATATTGCATTAGATTATGAAGAACCAGGAAAAGAAGAACGCTTAAAAATGTTTCATCCTGTTCACACGTATATAAGTAAATTTGTAACAAACTTTGAAGCTCGCGAACTGCATAAAGACATTTTCGTTAACGGTGAAAGAACATATGAACTACCAAGTATATTAGATATTCAAAAATATAATGAACAGAGCCTCTCTCTATTTTGGGAAGAATATATGCGAACTTTAAACCCTGAAGAATACCCTGTCGATTTAAGCCAAGAGTGCTGGGATCATAAAATGAATTACATTCAAACAGTTCGAGAACAAGTTGAAAAAAACATACAAAAGTAAACAGAGAAGTTTCCCCTTCTCTGTTTTTTCAATACTATATGGATATTTGTAAAAAATATATTAAAATAACAAGACGAATATATTTTATTTGCAAATTTTAATATTACGTTATTCATTAATAAAATAAGATTTGTTATTATTTTATTGAGTCAATTTCAACAGAATAACCTAAAAAGAGAGGACGCGGGTTGCGTCCTCTCTTTTTATAAATCTTTCACTCGTAGTACACGCATTGCATTTAACACTGCCAGTAGTGTCACACCAACATCTGAGAAGACCGCTTCCCACATTGTTGCAATACCGAAGGCACCAAGTAGTAAAACTAAACCTTTTACCCCTAATGCAAAGATGATATTTTGCCATACGATGCGTCGTGTACGTTTTGCAATGTTTACAGCTGTTGCAATCTTTGAAGGTTCATCAGTCATAATAACGATGTCTGCTGCTTCAATTGCTGCATCTGAACCTAAACCACCCATTGCAATACCAACATCCGCTCTTGCTAATACCGGTGTGTCATTAATACCATCACCAACGAAAGCAACTTTTTCTTTTCCATGTTTCGCTGCATCAATTTTTTCAATTTCTTCTACTTTTTGTTGCGGTAATAGTTCTGCGTGAACTTCATCTAAACCTAATTCTTTCCCAACAGCTTCACCAACTAGTTTTGCATCACCAGTTAACATAACTGTCTTCTTAATACCTAGTTCTTTTAACTTTTGAATTGCTTGTTTTGAATCTTCTTTTACTTCATCAGAGATAACAATATAACCTGCATATTTTCCATCTACAGCAACGTGAACTAATGTACCTACTGTTTCTGGTTGCTTAAATGTAATGTTTTCTTTTCTCATTAATTTAGCATTACCTGCAAAAATTTCTTTCCCTTGTACCTTTACGACTGTACCGTGACCAGAAATTTCGTTATAATCATCAATTATTTTTTCATCAATTGATTTTCGGTATGCATTTCGAATCGATTGTGCAATTGGATGGTTAGAATATACTTCAGCAAATGCTGCATACTCTAATAATTCTTCATTTGTAATGCCTTCGCTCGGTTCCATTTTTGTAACTTTGAAGACACCTTTTGTTAATGTTCCTGTTTTATCAAAAACAATATATTTCACATCATTTAAAGCTTCTAAATAGTTACTTCCTTTTACTAACACACCACTTTTAGATGCACCACCGATACCTCCAAAGAATCCAAGAGGAATAGATACAACTAACGCACATGGACAAGAGATTACTAAGAACACTAGAGCTCTATAAATCCAATCAGAGAATGTAGCTCCTTCTAAAATAAGTGGTGGAATAAACGCCATGATCGCTGCTGTAATTACTACAACTGGCGTGTAGTAACGCGCGAACTTCGTAATAAAGTTTTCTGTTGGCGCTTTTTTACTGCTTGCATTTTGAACTAAGTCTAAAATTTTTGATACAGTTGATTCACCAAATTCTTTTGTAACTTCAATTGTTAATACACCATTTTGGTTCACAAAACCACTTAGTACATCATTTCCAACTTCAACTTCACGTGGTACAGATTCACCAGTCAATGCTGAAGTATCTACCATTGATGTTCCTTCAACTACTTTTCCGTCTAATGGTACTTTCTCACCAGGTTTCACGATAATATAATCGCCGATTTGTACATCTTCTGGTGATACTTGTTTCGTTTCATTTCCAATCTTTACATTCGCGTAATCAGGACGAATATCCATTAATGAAGTAATTGATTTTCGAGAACGGTTTACCGCAATACTTTGGAATAGTTCCCCTACTTGATAAAATAACATTACTGCAACTGCTTCCGGATATTGCTGAATCGCAAAAGCTCCTAGCGTTGCAATTGCCATTAAGAAGTTTTCATCGAACACTTGGCCACGAGTTATGTTTCTTACCGCTCTCCAAACGATATCTCCACCGATTAATAAATATGCAAGGACGAATAACGGAATTGTTATCATTTGTGGTAAGCCAGCTAATGCAGCAATTGCTGTCAAAATTCCGCCGACCACTAATCGGCCTACCATCTTTTTCACATTTGCTTCACCATGATCGTGACTATGTCCGTGGTCATGACCACCCTTTTCTTCACGAACAACTTTCACATCTGGTTCTAACTTTTGAACGACATTTGTTATATTCGCTACAGTCGCTTCTAATTCTCTTTTATTTGCTACTTCAACTCGTAATTTCTTTGATACGAAATCAACAGTTGCTGCTGAAACAGTCGGCATTTCCTTAACTTTATTTTCAATCTTCATCGCACAGTTCGCGCAATCTAAACCTTCTAATATAAACACTTCTTTTGCTACTTTTGTGTTTTTTTCTTCTTGCACTTTAATATGCGGTTCTAATTTTGTAACGAGTTTTTTTGCTTCTGTAACAACTTCACTTTCTTTATTTTGCGCTGTTTCTAAAACCATTGTTTTTGTCGCGAAATTTACAGAGCAAGAATTTACTCCTTCTATATTTCCAACGCCTTTTTCAATTTTCATTGCACAGTTCGCACAATCTAAACCTTCTAACATCAGTTTCTTTTTCACTAATGCTTCAGCCATCGTTCTCCCTCCTCGCGTTCTTTTTTATTCTTCCTCGTTTACGTGTTCAAACGCTTGCTCGAAGATATGAATGACGTGTTGGTCAGCTAACGAATAATAAACGACCTTTCCTTCTTTACGATTCTTTACCAGTTTCGCTTGCTTTAACACACGAAGCTGATGTGAAATCGATGATTGTGTCATTCCTAATAAATACGCTAAATCACAAACACACATTTCAGCCTCAAATAACGCATGTAATATTCTCGTACGTGTACGATCACCTAATACTTTAAATAATTCTGCTACTTTACTTAAACTTTCATCAGTTGGAATTGTTTGTTTTACTTGATCCACAACTTCTTCATGAATTATCGTTTGAGAACATGTCTCTTGTGGTGTTTCTACTTTATTTCCAGCCATTATAGCTCACCTCTTTATTTGAACATATGAACAACTATTCATATATCTTATACTTTTATTATATGAGCGCCTATTCATATGTGTCAATGAAATCTCATACATTTTTTTGAACATTTCGTTCACATTTTTAAAAGATCTACACATATTTTCCGCATCCATTACATTCTCATACAAAAAAGAATGTACACTTTGCACAAAAGAAAAAGCCTTGTGCGCTCCCTAGACGCACAAGGCTTACTATACTTATATCCCTTTTAATTAAGCTTTTAATTAGCTTGTTCTAAATTATCCTGCGAACTTCCATCGTCTTTTAAATGACTATGCTTTTTCGAATAAACAAAGTATACAACTACTCCAATTGCTAACCAAATACCGAAGTAAATCCATGTTGTTAATGGCAGGTTAAACATTAAGAATAGACAACATGCGATTGAAATAAGCGGTAGCGTTGGTACAAGTGGTACCATAAAGCCACGTTTTAAGTTTGGATGTGTTTTACGAAGAATAATAACTGACACACCTACCATCGCAAATGTTAATAACGCTCCAATATTCGCTAAATTCGACAATTCTTTTAAATCGATAAATCCAGCAATTAAAGCACTACCAATACCTGTTAACCAAGTTGAGAATACTGGTGCTTCTGTTTTCTTATTGATTTTCGCAAATGATTTTGGTAATAAACCGTCACGGCTCATCGCGAAGAATACACGTGTCGTTGCATAAATGTAAGCAAAGATTACAGCCATAATACCAATTACAGCTCCAACTGCGATTACACCAGCTACTTTATCTTGTCCTACAACTTCTAATACATATGCCATAGCTTCTGGTACATCTAATTCTTTATAAGAAACCATACCTGTCATAACGAGACAAACTACAACATAAATAATTGTACAAATAACTAACGAAGCAATAATACCAATTGGTAAATCACGTTGTGGATTTTTTACTTCTTCAGCAGAAGTTGCTAATGCATCAAATCCTAAGAAAGCAAAGAATACTGCTGCTCCGCCGGCAAAGATTCCGCTAATACCGTATGGTGCAAATGGTGTCCAGTTTTCTGGTTGTACATAAAACGCACCAACTGCAATGAATAAAATAACAATACCAATTTTAATTAATACCATTATGTTATTCACACGCTTACTTTCTTTCGTACCTCTTGATAGTAACCAAGTTAAAACTAATGTAATAACTACTGCTGGTAAATTCACAATCCCACCTTGTGATGGAATCTTTAACAGCTCTGTTGGAATTTCTAATCCAAATCCACTTACTAAGTTATTAAAATAACCCGTCCATCCACCAGCTACTGCGGCAGTTGTTACGACATATACGGATAATAATGTCCATCCCATTAGATGGGCAATAAACTCACCAATTGTCGCATATGAATATGTGTACACACTACCTGAAACTGGAAGTGTAGATGCAACTTCTGCATAACACAACGCTGCAAATCCACAAACGATCGCTGCAATCATGAATGAAAAAATAACTGCTGGACCAGCATCTCTTGCTGCTACTAATCCTGTTAATACTAGTACTCCTGTACCAATTATCGCACCAATCCCTAGCATTGTTAGGTCAAATGCCCCTAGCGTTTTCGTTAAAGTTTTACTTTTACTTTCCCCTAACAATTGCGTAACGGATTTCTTTTTAAATAGGTTGGCCACGATGTATGCCCCCTTTTGCCAAGAAGAGCTAAGAGATATTCACTCTTAGCTCTTATCATGTTGGTTTATATATTGTTCGATTTTGTTTTGTATAATGCTTCTATTAGCAAGATACTGTTTCTGCTTCTAATAATTCTTTAGCACCTTTGTACTCTACACCGTGAGCTTCTGCAACTGCTTCGAATGTTACATAGCCATCTAATGTGTTAATACCTTTTAGTAATGCAGAGTTGCCTAGGCAAGCTTCTTTGTAGCCTTTGTTAGCAATTTGCACTGCATATGGTACTGTTACGTTTGTTAATGCAAGAGTTGATGTACGTGGAACCGCACCTGGCATGTTTGCAACTGCATAATGAACAACGCCGTGTTTTTCGTAAGTTGGGTTATCATGAGTTGTAATACGGTCAGTTGTTTCGAAAATACCACCTTGGTCAATCGCGATATCTACAACAACAGAACCTGGTTCCATTGATTTAATCATTTCTTCTGTTACAAGTTTTGGAGCTTTTGCACCTGGGATTAATACTGCACCGATTACAAGATCAGACTCTTTTACAGCTTCTGCAATATTGTAAGGATTAGACATTAAAGTTTTTACTTGATTTCCGAAAATATCATCTAATTGACGAAGACGTTCTGCACTTAAGTCGATGATTGTTACATCCGCACCTAGTCCAACTGCAATTTTAGCAGCATTTGTACCAGCTTGTCCACCACCGATGATTGTTACTTTACCACGTTTAACCCCTGGAACACCTGCAAGTAAGATACCTTTACCGCCTTTGTTTTTCTCAAGGAATTGTGCACCAATTTGTGCAGCCATACGACCAGCTACTTCACTCATAGGTGCAAGTAATGGTAGAGAACGGTTTTCTAATTGTACTGTTTCATATGCAATAGAAACAACTTTCTTTTCGATTAATGCTTTTGTTAATTCTGGTTCTGGAGCTAAGTGTAAGTATGTGAATAAGATCAAACCTTCGCTGAAGTGTTTGTATTCGCTTTCAATTGGTTCCTTAACTTTCATAACCATTTCCATGTTCCAAGCTTCTTCAGCTGTATCAACAATTTTCGCTCCTGCTTCAACATACTGAGCATCTGTGAAACCAGATCCTAAACCTGCACCCTTTTGAATGAATACTTCGTGATTGTTACGAATTAAATGTACAACACCTGCTGGTGTCATTGCCACACGGTTTTCGTTGTTTTTAATTTCTGCTGGTACCCCAATACGCATAATGAAATGCCCCCTTATAATTAACAGAAAAAAGAAAGTCTTTTTTCTTTTTGTAATAATTAATAACTTATGTCCTTATTCTAGCATAACTTAAAAGTTATGAAAACGCTAACATATCATTTTTTTAAAGTTTATATATTTAGAATAGTGTAAATATATAAAACATTGATTCTATTAGGATTCTCGTTTCATCCCCTTATCTATCACTCTATTTTTATTATACTCCTTCAAAATAAGTACCAATCATTTATTATTCGACAATAATGTAACAATGTAAGAAACCCCAATGATGTCGTATACATATACAGTTATTAATTTACACAATACTTTAGAGATATATTCTTTTTATAAAAAACAGCTGCTAGCATTTAGCTAGCAGCTGGATAACTTATAAATAACTTGGAAAATAAATCATCTGTTGTTTCAGTAATTTTATCAAACAGATCACTTTCTTCCTCTTCTTGCTCTTTTAACATCTTAATTGTTTCACGTGCATCTTCAGGATAATCGGTAATGATACCATCTACGTTTAATTTATAGTATCCCTTTAAACTTTCCATATCATTTACCGTCCATACATAAATTGGCTTGTTTAACTTCCTTGCTTCTTTTACTAATTTCTTATTTAGCATGTATTCTTCTGCTACATAAAAATCAGCCTTCACATTCTTTAAGTGAGCTCTACTTGCATACAGTATATATCCTACTTTTATATTTGGATTTGCACGCTTAAATTCTTTTATAAGTGGATAGTGTAACGTTTGAATGACACATTGCTTTTCAAATTCATTATCTTTAATCGTTTTTAATACTTTATTTACAAAGTCTTTTTCGCCCCCATGAAGCTTCACTTCAATATTGAGTTTGATTTTGCTTTTTGCCAGCTTAATAATCTCATCAAGTGTACTTATTTGTCCTGAAAACCCATCTTGACTCAGAGTAAGTTGTCTTAACTCGTCCATCGTTAAATCTGATACTTGAACATTAGCATTAGCAAGGCGTTTCAACTTCAAATCATGTATAACTGCTAATTCACCGTCTTTTGTTTGCAGTACATCAATTTCAGCATAGTCTGCTTTCGCATCAATAGCGCCCTGCAAAGCTTCTTTCGTATTCTCCACACCTTTTGAAATATAACCGCGATGAGCCATAATAATTGGTTCTTTATACGTATTTGTAATAAAGGTCACAATGAAGGCAACAACCATTCCCGCAGTAATAATTCCTACAATATATACGCCAATAAATTTCCAACGATGTTTTTGGAAGAAACATTTATCTGCTTTCGTTTTCGAATAATCTAATCCTTCTTCTAATAAAACATCTTCAACTGGAACCTTTTGTAGATACAATCTCGTAATCGCCATAATATAAAATGGTGTCACGATAAAGCTAAATAAATACAATGTACTCGTTAGAAATACAGACATTGTTGATTCCGCTAATAATGCAAATGTCCCTTTTGGGTTTGTAAATTCATAAACACCCCATAGACATAATAAATATATTCCTAAAAATAGGACATAGACAATTCCTATCGAAATAAAAAATCCTACTAAAAAGAATAGTACTTTAAAAAAGCTTTCTTTTACTAACTTTGCACTTTTACGTGCTGCCACGCGAAATGGCTTTTGTTCTAAAACAACAATAGGTAGAACAAAAATCCAGCGAAGGTTCAAATACGCAACTACAGCAAAGAATGTGTAATAACCCACTTGTCCCATCGTTGTCTTAAACAGTTCTCCTGTAATGAAGTTAGGAATTTGAATTTGCGGGATTAATGCTGTTTCATATCCCATATTTAAAAGAGGTAATAATACGACAGCATATAAAATAAATCCCGGTAAGCAATATGTGAAAAGAGTAGGTAAATACGTTACTGTTTTATACAAAATTGGACGTAATCTCACCTTTTGCCTTTTATGAGCAAAGTACGAAATAATAATAAGCACCGCAAATTCCGTAAAGATAAGAAACAGCGCTAACAATGATAAAATTACGATTGCCAAAATGCCGTATGGTGTCTTTAAAAACGCTAATAATTCATCATTCGTCGCATTTGCATACCCACCAAAATACAACAACTTATTAAAAATGATCCCAAATAGCGGGACGAATACAATCGCTGCTAATAATTTATAAGCAAGTTGAAAGGTTAATACATTCCAAAAAGCAAATTTAACTGTTTGAAAGGAATGTCCCATTACCCCTGGTATAGATAGTCTTTTACGGTGTTGCATATATTCCTCCACATTCTAAAACGATATTTGAGATGGATTCCATATTTCCATTTCTAACCCATCTTTTTAATAATAATATATTCCGCTTAACATGAACACTCTTATACATACAATGAAAAAAGTGATGGTTACTCCCCATCACTTTTTTCATCTACTCTATTTTTTCTCTAACCCTTGTCCAAATGCTTTCAAGAAACTAAAACCAAATGTAATGGCTCTATTGATATCTGGATCTTTTAACACTTTAAAGAAATCCATCACTTTTGTTTTTTTACCACTATTTAATTCATCTGTTGCAAATTGTAATCCCGTAACTAAGCTGGATGTAATTTGTTTCGTTACTTCCGGATCAACTGAAGATAATGCTTCTCCTGCCCCCATCATATTGTTGAGTGCATTTTTAACTGGTTCACGATTTAATTGCTCCACAGCGATCTTTGAAACATCTTCCTTCGCAGCAAGTAAACTAATCGCCGCATCTAATATACCAGCCTTCTGCAACTGTGCTAACAGCTGCATCGTTTCTTCCACTGCTTCACGATTATTAGATAGCTCATTGAGAAGTGCATCTGCTACTTGCTGTTTCTGTTCTTCCTCTGTTACAACTTTCTTTTTAATTAAAGTAATTTCTTTTGCCACTATCTCCGCCCCCTAGTCCACAAGTGATACGTATTGTTTTCTTTGCCACTTTTGCTCGATTTCAACACCATTTTGCGGATTACGATTTTTATCTCGCGGGTTTGAAGGTGGTAACGGACGATTTCCTTTTTCACGTAATACACGCATTTTTACCATCGTTTGTTTATACGCCGGTGTACACGTATAAAGGTCTGTTGCCGTCCCAGTTAAAATATTAATCGCTTCTTCATTTATCGTTGCATGCATTGGTAAATATAGCTCTTTCCCCGTTACACGATCAGTAATAAGTGCTTGTACTTTAATTTTTCCAAATGGTGATGCTAATTCCACAAGACCACCATCTTTCACATTGCGTTCTATAGCGAGTTCAGGTGAAATCTCAACGAATACTTCAGATACTTTAGATAAAATACCAGCCGACTTATTCGTCATATTCCCTTCATGGAAATGTTCTAGCATGCGTCCATTATTTAAAAGTAGATCATACTCATCTGGCGCTACAACTGGCGGTATCCATTCATCTAATGATAAACGAGCGAGCTTATCTGGGAAGTTAAATCCATCTACATATAATAGAGGTGTATCGCTACCATCATGACTACCCCAACATAAACTATTCCAACCTTCTAGGCGGTCATACGTTGCTTGAGAATATAGCGGTGCAAGTGATGCGATTTCGTCCATAATTTCACTTGGACTTTCGTAATTCCAATCCCCGCCCAGTGCACGAGCAACTTTTTGTAAAATCCACCAGTCTGGCTTGGAATCACCAAGCGGTTTCAACACTTCATATAATCTTTGAATACGGCGTTCTGTATTCGTAAATGTTCCTTCTTTTTCTAAGCTTGGTGCTGCTGGTAAAATAACATCAGCAAAACGAGCTGTTTTTGATAAGAACATATCTTGAACAACGAGGAAATCTAAATTCGCTAAAATATGTTGTACATGGTTCGCATTTGAATCGACTAAAGCCATTTCTTCACCCATGACATACATACCACGTAGTTTTCCTTCTTCTGCCGCAAGTAACATTGCAATATTATTTAATCCTGGTGCTTTCGGAATAGTAGTACCATATGCTTTTTCAAACTTAGCACGAAGCGTATCATCTGATACTGCTTGATAACCAGGAAGCCAGTTTGGTAATGTTGCCATATCACAAGCACCTTGTACGTTATTATGTCCTCTTAATGGATATGCACCTGCACCAGGACGACGATAGTTACCCGTAACAAGCAGTAAATTTGAAATTGCAGCAGACGTTGTACTTCCTCCTGTATTTTGCGTTACGCCCATTCCCCAAAGTACACAAGTACCGTCTGCTTCATATACCATACGAGCCATTTCTTTCAGATTTTCTTTCGTAATCCCTGTAATTTTCTCTGTATAGTCCAGCGTATATTTTTCTACCATTTTGCTATATTCATCAAAATTCTTTACGTTTTCAGCTATGAACTTTTTATCATGCCAATCTTGATCAATAATATATTTCGTAATCCCAGCAAGCCATACGTAATCCGTACCTTGGCGCGGGTGAATAAATAAATCCGCACCCTCTGCCATTTCATGTTTACGAAGGTCTGCTACAATCAGTTTTTGCTCGTGTAATTTATGAGCACGTTTTACACGTGTCGCAAGTACAGGATGTCCTTCTGTTGGATTCGCACCAACGATAATGACAAGACCTGCTTCAGCTATATCTTTCACTGTTCCAGCATCGCCGCCCATACCGACAGTTTTAAATAGACCATCTGTTGCTGGAGATTGGCAATAACGCGAGCAGTTATCTACATTATTTGTTCCATATATTTGACGAGCTAGTTTTTGCATAAGGTAATTTTCTTCATTCGTTACTTTCGAAGAAGAAATGAACCCAAATGCATCGCTGCCATATGCTGATTTAATATGCTGCATGTTAGAAGCCACAACTTCTAGTGCTTCTTCCCATGAAGCTTCAACAAACATATCTCCTTGGCGAATTAATGGCTTCGTAATGCGATCTTCACTGTTTACAAAGTCCCATCCAAATTTACCTTTTACACATGTCGAAATACCATTAACCGGTGCATCTGAAACAGGTTGCACTTTTAGTATATGGCGATCTTTCGTCCATACTTCGAATGAACAACCGACACCACAAAATGTACAAACTGTTTTTGTTTTATTAACTTTCGTCTTACGCATCGCAGCCTCTACTTCTGAAACTGCTAAAATGCTACTATATCCAGGCTCTACATCCTTTACAAAATCAATCATCGGATCTAACACATCTGGTTTTAATCCTGTCATGAATCCAGCTTCACCTAACATTGATTTTTCCATCAATGCATTACATGGACATACTGTTACACACTGCCCACAACTGACACAAGATGAGTCATTTATGCTTACACCATGATCCCATATAACACGCGGACGATCTAAGCTCCAGTCTATCGATATCGTTTCATTAACCTGTAGGTTTTGACATACTTCTACACACTGTCCACAAGCAATACATTGATTTGGATCATATCGATAAAACGGATGTGACATATCCACTTCACAAGCACTTACCTTCGGCTCATACGGATATTTCTGTTCTTCAATCCCCATCATATGCACTGTATTATGGACCTTACAATTACCATTATTGTTATCACATACAGTACAATACAATAAGTGGTTTTCTAATATTCGATCCATCGCCTCAGTCTGCGCCTCTTTTGCACGCTGTGACTGTCTTTCAATATGCATACCATTCTCTATTTGCGTTGAACAAGCACGCATTAACTTCCCATCTACTTCTACAATACACGTATCACAAGTTTGAATTGGATCTACTTCTGGTACATGACAAATTTGAGGATGTTCCAAATTACTCTCGTTAAATAATTGTAGTATCGTCTTTTCACCTGATGCTGAAAACTCTTTACCATCTACGGTTACACGGACTGTCTGTTCTGCCATAGTTTCCCCTCTCCTTACAACCAACTGTACAGTACTCTATTTATGAATCCGTTTTCATAAATAGAGTACTGTACATATTTTTGAAACGCCCTGCCCAAATACTTTTCTTATGAAGTCGATTCTAGATGTTTATAAGGTATCAATACGAAAGCTTGAAAATTTCACTATTCTACATTTCTATTATATCGTATATATACAATAATAACCAAAATAATCTGATACCTTCCTTCTAATAGATGTTTTTATTTTTTCAATGTTTTATGATGAATGTGGGAGAAAATACATATAAAAGGGGAATTTCATATGGGGCCTACGCAAGAGACTTATACAATTGTACGCTATCACTCTGGTACATTTTCAAAACAAATTGATGAAATCGTTACAGAATCTCCTATCACTATTAAATTAAATGGTGAAGAGTATGTAACAGTCGTATGTACACCAAATTACATCGAAGATATGGTAATTGGTTTTTTAATTTCTGAAGGAATTATTTCTTCCTATAAAGATGTTGGAGAACTATGGGTTCAAAAAGATAACGGAATTGTCCATGTAACATCATCCAAAGTAAATCCGCTCTATCAAAATTTATATAATAAACGATACATCACTTCTTGCTGCGGAAAAGGTAGACAAGGTTTTATTTTCGCTAACGATGCCGCAAAAGCAAAAAATTTACATAATATACATGTGACAATTACTCCTGAAGAATGTTTTCACTTAATGAATACTTTACAACAATCTTCCACTACATTTCGCCAAACCGGCGGTGTTCACAATACCGCGCTATGTGATCGGAACAATATTCTCCTATCAAGAATGGATATTGGAAGACATAATGCATTAGATAAAATATACGGACATTGTTTGCGTAACGATATATCTGTTAAAGGAAAAATCATTGCATTTAGCGGGCGTATTTCATCCGAAATTTTACTCAAAGTTTCAAAAATCGGATGTGAAATTGTTCTATCTAAGTCCGCCCCAACAAAACTAGCATTGCAACTCGCCCATGATTTAGGCATTACAGTCGTAGGATTTATTAGAAATGAATCCTGCAATATTTACACACATCCACATCGAATTGATGGTTATCAATCGAATAACTAAAATAACTCCTCGGTTGAGGAGTTATTTTAGTTATAAAAATGTAATATATTAAACACTTGAATAGTTAATAAAGTTAATATATAATTTCATTACATATTAAAACAAATATTGTAGCATATATCTTTTCATTCTTTTACACATTAAAAGAGACTGCTAACAAAACGCATACACATTCTTATAAAAATAATGGATTTATTTTATTTAAAATCACCCAAGGAGGTTACAACAATGGAAATTCGCTTATTAACGACAGAGGACGCAGAAATATATTTAAAAGTTTGTATGGAAGGTTTAACGAAGAACCCGGAAGCTTTTAGCTCTTCTTATGAAGATGTTTTGAAACATGAGGATCCTGTAGCTGCTATGGCAAAACGATTAAGCAATCCGGATAAGTATACTCTAGGGGTCTTCAAAGATAAAGATTTAATCGGCATTGCTACTTTAGAAACAAAGCCTTTCATTAAACAAGAACATAAAGCAAAAATCGGTTCCGTTTTTGTTTCCCCTAAAGCACGTGGCCTTGGAGCAGGACGAGCTCTTATTAAAGCAATTATTGAAAATGCCGATAAATTACACGTAGAACAACTTATGCTCGATGTTGTAGTCGGTAACGATGCAGCAAAAAAACTATATGAGTCATTAGGTTTCCAAACTTACGGTGTACAAGAGCGTTCCTTAAAACATAACGGTCAATATTGGGACGAGGAACATATGGTTCTGTTCTTAAATGATTAATACTTCAATATAAAGTGAAACTTTACTCAGTAGGGCATTTTTCCAAAAGCATCTTTGTATTAAGAAAGATACTTTTTTCATTACAACAATGTAATCTTCATGTCACCTTTATCGATCGTACCAAACCTTTCCATTCATTATACTAAAAATATAAAGTGAAACTTTACTCAGTGGGGAACTACATCCCACGCTGATCGCATGTACTTGATATGTAGAGGAGAATGTGACATGAAACAAAACAAACGAGCTATGCTTTTAATATTTACTACAGCAATTATAACTTCTGGATTAGCAATTTTACCTTGGTTCATTATATAGAGCTATTCCCCTAATAATCAAAAAAAGCTCATTGCTTCTTAAGGAGCAATGAGCTTTTATATATTATAAAATCCCCAAAATTTTATTTACACAACTTATAATAATAACCATAGATACGGCAATGCACATGACAACCGTATTACGATCTTGCTTTTCTTTTTTTGAAATTTCTTCTTTTGGATTCATGTGTATGATCTCCTTTTAAAAAAAGTGTGAGATAGGAAATTTTTCTTATCCGATGCGAGGTGAATACGAAAACCCTCTCTATCTCACATACACAATAGAATGGAATTGTCATTTTATAAATAAAATGACATGACGTTATGTCGCAACATAGGGTATTTTGTGTCGCTACGTTTTCTATTATAAAAAATAGTTGTGCAAAACTAGTGCATTTTTTATGTCAATTACTCTGAGCGAAAAATAACTCCTCCACTCAATCACATAAAAAGAGTTTTTTATTATTTTCATGTAAACTATACAAGTAGAATGAACAGTTTGGGGTGCACAAGATTATGGTAAAAATTTTATTAGTAGACGATGAAGAACGTATGTTACGATTATTAGATCTGTTCTTAAGCCCTCGCGGCTATTTTTGTATGAAAGCTACCTCTGGCCTTGAAGCACTAAAATTAATAGAACAAAAAGACTTCGATATTATTTTGTTAGATGTTATGATGCCGAATATGGATGGATGGGATACTTGCTATCAAATTCGTCAAATCTCCAACGTTCCAATTATAATGCTAACAGCTCGTAATCAAAATTACGATATGGTGAAAGGTCTTACTATGGGCGCAGATGACTATATTACAAAACCATTTGATGAACATGTATTAGTCGCAAGAATCGAGGCTATATTACGTCGTACAAAGAAAGATGGATTTGTCAGCTTCAATGGTATTGAGTGGGATAAAACGAAACATACTGTCACAGTTTATGATGAGAAAATCTCACTAACACCTATCGAGTTTTCGTTACTTGGACTATTTTTACAAAATACAAACCGTGCTTATAGCCGAGATGATTTAATCGAGAAAATTTGGGGCTATGAAACAGATATTGAATATAGAACAATCGATTCACATATTCGTAATATCCGCGATAAATTACGGAAAAAAGGATTTCCAGTTGAAAATTACTTAGAAACTGTTTATAAGGTCGGATATAAATGGAAAAGTGAATAATCACTTCGGTCAGTGGAAACTAGTATACCACTGACCCTTTATTATGAATAAGGTATGGTGAGAAAATGAGTAAACTTTCACTTAAAATCGGGACATACTTTTTAATATTAGCTTTATGCATTGAAACAATTGCTTTCGTATCTTTTTACAAAAGTATTTCCAAAATGCGCATTGAAGAGGAAACACTCGCTCTTTTAGAAAAAGGTAATCGCTATAGTAACAAAATTACAAGACGTGCTAAGTGGAGTGCACATGCTCAAGAAAAGAAAAACATCGAACGCACTGAATACAATAAAAATCCTAATCGTCCTATATACCCAGATTTCGATATCGCGGATGAGGCTGAACACTTAGTTGAATCAGAATCAATTTCTAACTCTGACATAGCAATCATTATAACGGACAATAATGGAAAAATCATTTCCACTTCAGAACCCGTAACAAAGGCGATGCAAAAGCAACTTACTTGTAAAACAGAACCTATCCCCAAAGACGGATTAATTGTCGAAAAGAACTGGAAAAAATCAAAATTCATTACAACGGTAAGCCCAATTCACACAACAGAGTTTCAAGGAAAGTTATATATGTTATTAAAAACATCTTTCTTAGAAAACATGTTACTTAAACTCATGAAGCAATTTCTTATTATTAGTGTTTTGACGATTATTTTAACGACTATTTCTGTCTTTATTTTTTCTCGTGTCATTACAGAACCACTTATCAAAATGAAGAGGGCAACAGAAAAAATGTCAAAATTAAATAAGCCAATTCAATTGGGTATTAAACGGAATGATGAACTTGGAAGCTTAGCAAAAACGATTGAGGATTTATCCAGTGAACTGACTTATATGAAAAAAGAAAGAGGTGAGTTTCTCGCTAGTGTTGCTCATGAATTATTAACTCCATTAACCTATATGAAAGGTTATGCGAAAGTGGCAAAGAGAGACTCTTTAACGAAAGAAGAGCGTGAAGAATACTTGCAAATCATCGAGGATGAAACAGATAGTGTAACCGATCTCGTCCAAGATTTATTTATGCTGGTGCAATTAGAACAACACCAGTTTGTTATAAAAAAACAAAAAGTACTTCTTAGACCATTTTTAGAACGAATGGTTGAAAAAACAAAAACAACATTAACAAATAAACAAATGCAACTTCATGTATATTGCAAAGATGATTTAGAAGTTTGCATAGACGAAAGACGTATGGAACAAGTTATGTTAAATTTATTACACAACGCTTATCAACACTCACTAGAAAACACTACTATTACGATACGCGTACTCGCAGAAACAAATTCTTTTACAATAAGTGTACAAGATGAAGGAGAAGGTATTCCTGAAGGAGATATTCCGCATATTTTTGATCGTTTTTATCGTGTTGATAAATCCAGAACAAGAGCTACTGGAGGAAAAGGTATCGGGCTAGCTGTTGCTAAAGAAATTGTAGAATTGCATAACGGTTCCATTCTAGTAACAAGCAAATTAGACGTAGGAACAAACTTTATAATCGAGCTACCTTTTGAATAATATGTGTGTGAAAACACCAGTAGTAGTAAAAACTACTGGTGTTATTTTGTTCATAAAATTAGCTTATATAAGCTAAGCTTTTGAAATTATTCTTATTTCAATATAAAATAAAGATACATTTGTCAAAGATTTGGAGGGTGATATAATTGGATATCCATGTATTAACAAAAAACGAAGCAGAAATTTACTTAGAACTTCGTGTAGAAGGATTAAAGCAAAACCCTGAAGCTTTCAGCTCTTCTTATGAAGATATTATTAATAAAGAGTGTGCGATTGAATATAAAGCACAAAAATTAGCACAAGATGAAAACTATACGCTAGGTGCATTTAAAGATGGAAAATTAATCGGGGTTGCAACGCTGGAAACGAAACCATATGTAAAACAAGAACATAAAGCTAAAATCGGTTCTGTATATGTGTCTCCAAAAGCACGCGGACTTGGAGCAGGAAAAGCACTTATTAAAGAATGTCTTGAACTTGCTAAATCTTTAGAGGTGGAACAAGTTATGCTTGATGTTGTTGTTGGCAACGATGGGGCAAAAAAACTTTATGAATCATTAGGATTTAAAACATTCGGTGTACAAGAACGTTCATTAAAATATAACGGACAATATTGGGACGAAGAGCATATGGTCTTATTCTTAGATGAAAATAAATAATAAAAAACATCCTCATGTTTGGAGGATGTTTTTTTACTTTCTTGTAAACCATGCCTTATGTAATAATTGAATCGCTTTCGCAATTTCTTCCTCTGATAATATCGCAAATCCAAGTAAAACTACATTTTCAGGTGCAGTATCGTCTTTGTAGTACGTCGAAACAGGATATATTTTAATACTATATTTTGCAGCTGCTTTAATTAATTCTTCTTCTCGCATTCCATTATGCACTTTTAATAAAATGTGTAATCCCGAATCTTCTCCTATTACCTCAACACGATTAGAGAAATACTTCTCTATCTCAAAGACGAGTCGATCCCTCTTTTTTCGGTAGACAACACGCATTTTATGAATATGTTTTTCCCAATAACCTTCATGTAAAAACTTTCTAATCACTTCTTGATCCATTCTTGAAACACTTTGTGTATAAAACAAATATTCTTTTTGATACTTTTTAATTAAATTCTTCGGTAATACTATATAGCTCATCCGTAATGAGGGCAACAAAGCTTTTGATAACGTCCCCATATAAATAACTTTCCCATCTGTATCTAACCCTTGTAGTGCCGGAATTGGCCTTCCTGAATAACGAAATTCACTATCGTAATCATCTTCAATAATATACCTGTCTTCTTCTTTCTTCGCCCATTGTAAAAGCTGCGTCCTTCTCGTAATAGGCATAATCATTCCATATGGGAATTGATGAGAGGGCGTTACAAATACAACATTTGCATCGCTATTTTCTAAATCTGCCATACAAATTCCGTCCCTATCTAAAGACAACATTTGAACCTTCTTTTCTCCCTGTTCAAAAACGATCATTTTCCTATGGTACCCTGGATTTTCAACAGCATAATTACTTCCCTTCAACAATTGAAAAAGTAACTTCACTAATATTTGTGTTCCCGCCCCTAATACAATTTGACTAGCTGAGCAACGCACACCCCTAGATTCATACAAATAGTTCGCAATTTCCTCTCTTAAGCTTAATTCCCCTTGAGGGTGTCCAAGAAAAAGCAAGTCATTATTATGCGGCTGCCATACATCATTTATAAGCTTGCGGTACGTAGGGAAAGGAAAAGTATTCGTATCAACCCCTGTTTGGGTGAAATCGAATGTATAGTTCCCCTCCCGAAACGGTATTTCTTCTACTTCTGCTTCACTTCCTTCTACATCCATCATTTGTTCAAATTCACATACAAAATAACCTTTTCTTGATATCGACTCAATGTAACCTTCTGCAAGTAATTGCTCGTAAGCCGCTTCTATTGTATTCTTACTCACTTGTAAATAGCCCGCCAGCTTTCTCTTTGCGGGTAATTTTGTAAAAGCGGAAATCGTTCCATCCTTAATCTCTTTTTTTATATACTCATACAATTGCACGTACAATGCCTTTTTACTATTCATATTTAAATTAGGCGTTAATTCTAACATAATATCTGACCCCTTAATAAAACTAAAATCTGATACTTTTTACAGTACCAGAAGTTATATATAATTCCTTTTATCATGTCACACACAAAAAATCAAATACTCGAGAGGAGATGCATGATCATGAACAACAGTAGACGAATTGGACTCATTATGATTATTACAGGAGCTACCTTATGGGGATTATCTGGCCCTATGATTCAGTGGCTATTTCAACATACTAACGTATCATCAGTTGATTTTTTAACAATTCGCTTGTTGCTTGCAGGAATATTTATTTTATCTTTCTTACTGATAAAGAAACAAAACATATTTCAAATTTGGAAACACCCTAGATATTCTATACAACTTATTATTTTCTCTATTCTCGGCATGCTCGGTGCGCAATATGCCTTTATCGAAACAGTTCATATTAGTAATGCGGTCACAGCGACACTATTTCAATTTCTAGGTCCTGTTCTTATTACCATGTATGTCGCATTTGAACAACGAAAATCCCCTGCTCCCATACAACTACTCGCAATTATAACTGCACTAACGGGTACGTACTTTATTATTACGAACGGTTCCATTGAAAATATTGTTTTATCGAAAGAAGCGATTATTTTTGGCCTATTAACAGCAATTGGATTTGCATTTTATACCCTTCATCCAGCTTCTCTTATTAAAGAATGTGGAACAATTGTAGTAATTGGATGGGGGATGTTAATCGGAGGCATTGCCCTGCTTATTTGTAATCGCTCGTTTGAATGGACTCAGCTTTCGCAAACTTTTACACTAAAAACTTTTTCAATGCTTATTCTAATCATCATAAGTGGCACTCTTTCTTTCCTTCTTTATATCGGTAGTTTGAAATATTTAGCCGCAACTGAAACAAGCATTTTATCTAGCATTGAACCACTTGTAGCAGCTATCGTTTCAATCGCTTGGCTGAATGAATCCTTTGGAGCCTATCAATTACTAGGCGGCCTATGTATCGTTCTTTCTGTTATTTTCTTAACGATGCCGCAAAAAGAAAATGAAGCTACCTTTTCAACTGAACAAATATAAAAAATGTCAAAAGAGGTCGTACAAAACTTACGACCTCTTTTGACGTTTTAAAGGAATTGTCCCGCTTTCTGGCAAATACAATTACACTAACAATCAAAATTAGGAGTGTGGCACCATGAAAAAAATCGGAACTATGTTACTTTTCTCCATTCTCATCGCTGGATGCACACAAGCGCAACCTGATTTAAAAAAACCTAAAAAAGAAGCTATCGCAACGTCATCCACTCAAGTTAATGCACCTTCCTTCTTTCACCTTAGCGTTTTAAAAGATGTAAATTGGGAAGAAACCCCCTCCTTCATACAAGAAAAAATACCTTTAAAAGGAATTGAAGAAAAAATTGCAATGGCTGATAGCCCTATTATCGCAAACGAAAAAAATGAAATAATGTGGTACTTTTTAGATCCAGAAATGCCAACTGGAAAACTATCTATTATTGCACTAAAGCAAGGATCAGTAACTCCAACACCCTTACTCTTTCAACAAGAATCTTCCGAACCAACTTGGACTACTTCAAACACGATTGATTCTACTACAAACGAACTCCCGCTTACTATGTCGCTACCTTCCTCTGGTTTATGGGTATTAAATATATATGTGAATGAAAAATATTATGATCAGTTTGTAATTACTGCTGAGTAAAGTGACAAAACTAAAACACTTTCTTACAACAATGTAATTTCTACGTCATGTACTTCGATAGTTGAAGTAACTCTCTTCTCTTATACTTAAAATAAGAAATGACACGAGGAGAGATGAGAGATGAAAAAAATGATAGAAGTGATCGTAGCAGTAACTGAGGTTTTAGTAAATGGTAAACAAGTTGCAATGGAATTAAATAAATAGTGAAGAAACATAAATAAATAATTTTACACTTCTTCATTATTTGATTTCTTATCTCAAAAAAGCAGTGCCTTTTAGGCACTGCTTTTAGCTATTAATAACTTGGTATTTTCATAATTTGCGCCACACCTGAATCAATGGCTGCTTTCGCTACAGCTTCCGCAACACTTGGAACAACTCTTTTATCTAATGGATTCGGGATTACATAATTCGCATTACGTTCTTCGTCCGTAATGATGTTAGCGATCCCATATGCTGCCGCTAATTTCATTTCTTCTGTAATATCAGTCGCGCGCACATCTAACGCACCTCGGAATATTCCAGGGAACGCCAATACATTATTTACTTGATTCGCATAATCCGAGCGCCCGGTTCCTACTACAGCTGCCCCAGCCTCTAATGCATCCTCAGGGAAGATTTCTGGAATTGGATTCGCCATTGCAAACACAATTGCTTTCTCATTCATCATCTGTACAAGTTCTTTCGTTAATACGTTAGGGGCAGATACACCGATAAAGATATCAGCCTGATGAATCGCTTCTTTTAATGTTCCACGCACATGTTCTCGATTTGTCTTTTTTGAAACTTCAATTTGTGCTTCGTTCATCCATGCTTCACCTTCACAAACAATACCTTCTAAGCTAACTAATGTAATGTGCTGTGCACCAGCCTTTAATAATAATTTTCCAATTGCAATTCCTGCCGAACCCGCACCGTTAATAACAATTTTCACATGATCCATTTGTTTGCTAACAACTTTTAATGCATTAATAACAGCTGCTAAGACGACGATAGCTGTTCCATGTTGATCATCATGGAATACAGGAATATTCGTTTCTTCTTTTAATCGTTTTTCAATTTCAAAACAACGCGGTGCTGCAATATCTTCTAAATTGATCCCTGCAAATGTAGGCTCTAAATTTTTCACAAGGGTAACGATTTCATCCACATCAGTCGTACCTAAACATAACGGGAAAGCATCTACATTCGCAAATTTTTTAAATAATATACTTTTTCCTTCCATAACAGGCATAGCTGCTTTTGGTCCAATGTTCCCTAAACCAAGTACCGCTGTTCCATCTGAGACAACTGCCACCATATTTCCACGTGCTGTATAGTCATACACTGTTTCTTCATCTGCTGCGATTGCTTTGCAAGACTCCGCTACACCTGGTGTATATGTCAGACTTAAATCATCCGCTGAATTTACTTCTACTTTACTTGTAATCTCAATTTTTCCTACTAATTCTTTATGCAATAACAATGATCTCTCATTAATTTGATTTTCTAACATACTTATAATCTCCCCTTAATTTGACAAGCTAGCTATATTTATATAGCTAGCTTGTTTGATCATGAAAACATTTTTAATAAGATTGTCGCTGTTACAACCATTGCTGCCCCGCCTAAACGAGTCGAAATTTGCGCGAACGGCATTAATTCCATTCGATTTGAAGCTGATAAAATAGCAACATCTCCAGTTCCGCCTAAACCGCTATGACATCCAGTTACAATTGCTGATTCAACTGGATACATTTTCATCACTTTCCCTACAAGAAAACCTGATGCTACCATTGTAAGAACAACCGATGCACATACGACAACATATCCTACTGAAAGAACTGCTGCTACGTCTTTTAGCGGAATATATAGCAATCCTAGTCCAACCATTAACGGCCAAGTTAAATTCTTCGAAATAAATTTATATAAATGGAATGCTCCTTGCTCCATTTTTGCGGGCATTAATTTAAAGTATTTCACAAGTGCTGCTGAGAAAATCATAATGATTGCCCCAGGGATACCGATGAACTTAGAAGCAAATCCTCCGAAGATGAAGAACGTACACGCGATTAATAAACCTGCTCCCATTAATGAGAAGTCAATTGGCTTCTCTGTATTTTGTTCTTTTAATAATTCTGCTTGATTGTCTGTTTTCACTAATACACCGTTACCACTAAGCTCCGGTTTCTTCTCACCTAAACGCTTCATATACCCTGCACTCACAATTGCGAACATATTCCCAATAATAGCTGCTGGAATAAGCTGTGATACAAACGTTGCTGATGATTCGTTTAAAATATCACTATAAGCTAGCGACAATGGTAAAATCCCTTCCCCGATACCACCACTGACAATTGGTACGATGATAAAGAAGAATGTGTGCTTCATTTCAAATCCAAATAATGAACCGACCAATAACCCTACTGCTACAGAAGCTAACGTCCCTACTACTAAAGGAATAAACATGCGAACGAAACCTTGTACTAACACTTTACGGTTCATTCCTAAAATACTTCCGACTACTAAACAAGAAATATATAAATATAAAAAGTTCGATTTTTTCATTAACATAGTCGCAGCTTCCATTGAAGCTGGATTCATCCAGTTAAAAAATACAAGTAATGATGGAATAAATAACGAAAGTATTGCTGGACCGCCGATATTTTTTAAAATTGGAATTCTCATCCCAATATCGCCTAAGAAAATCCCCATGATCATAATAACTGCAAATCCACCAATCATATCTGCTGGCAATTTATTATATACAGATGCCCCATAAATAATAGCAGCCAATACTACATATAACGGTAAAGGTATAACACCGATTTTTACATTCATAATTTTAGAAGCGAAAGATTCTCTTTGTACTTCATTTCCTCCAGAAAATGATACCGCTTCCACATTCTTTTGAATTCCCATATGGCACCCCCTCGTTTTCTTAATAACAATATTAAAACGCTTTCAATAGTAAAAATAGTTTTTGTAAGTTTTGTAATTGATTTTGTAATTAAAAAAAGTATAAGCGACTTATAATAAGTCGCTTATACGTAAAACTCTATTTTCTTTTGATCAACACATCTTAGTTTACTTACAGGTCTCCCCACATGTTGGTACATCATTTCGTTTTCTAACACTCCAATGTCAGTTAAAAACATTACATATTTCCGAATAGAAACTCTTGAAATCCCAACTAATTGTGACATTTCATCTGTTGTAAACGCTCGTCCATTCAGCGACTCGATCTTCTGCCAAATTAATTGCAACGTTTGCTTCGTTAATCCTTTCGGAAGCTCTTTAGTAACAGTAGGCTCCCTTTTTTCTTTTTGTAAAATTAACGAATCTAATTCCGATTGACTAATTTTTTGTTGTTCTTTCATGAAAGTAAGTTTTTCTCGATATATAGTTAATGCCTCTTTAAATCGTTCAAATGTAAATGGTTTAATTAAATAATCTACTACACCATATTGTAATGCTTTTTTAATACTTCCCATATCATGTACAGCTGAAATCATCATAATATCGATTTCTTTTTCTTGGTTCCGGATATACATTAAAAGCTCAAAACCAGTCTCTTCAGGCATAAAAATATCAAGTAATACTAAATCTACTCGTGATTTCTCTAATATTTCGATCGCCGACTTTACTGAGTTAACTGCTTGAACAAGTTCAAATCCTCCTACTTGCTCTAAATAATGCGTATTTAGCATTGCTACCATCGGGTCATCTTCTACAATTAAAACTTTAATCATATTTGCCTCTCATCCCTACCTTTAGGTATTTCAATTGTTATCGTTGTTCCCTTACCTACTAATGAATGCATATGAATTTCCCCATTTATTCGCTGTATACTTTCTTTTACAAGATACAAACCATAACCGCGGTTATCTCCCTTTGTGGAATAACCTTTCGTAAATAATTCCTCTATTTCTTTTTCTTGTATACCTTTTCCCGTATCTTGTACTGTAATAGTTAGTATATCCTCATGTTGTATCTTAACTTCAACTCGCTTCTTTTCACAATTCGTAACTGCCTCTAATGCATTATCAATTAAATTTCCGACAATCGTAATAAGTTCATGAGTAATACTTTCATCATCTATTTCCGGCATATAAGAATCTTCACTTATAATTAATTTTATATTTTTCTCTCTAGCATAGCTGAGCTTACCTAGTAAAAAACCAGCAAATACTGGACTTTTTATTCTTTTCATAACTCCACCAATTTCATATTGATGCTCTGATACCATGCCGCTTATATACTTCTGTAATTCTTCATACTGTTTCATATGTGTAAGCCCTAATACGACATGCATCTTATTCATAAACTCATGAGATTGTGCCCGTAATGCTTCTGCATATAGTCTAATACCAGTTAGTTCCTCTGCTAGTTTTCTAATCTCTGTTTTATCACGAAATGTTGCAATTGCACCAACTATTTCTCCTTTTACATATAAAGGAACTCGATTCGTCACAATCGTAATTCCGTAAATATTTTGTTCTTCGTTTAATTGTACTTCTCCCGTTTGCAATACTTCTTTTATACGTGAATTTGGCATATACAACTCAACATCTTTACCGATAAAATCTTCTTCAAGTCCGCTTTTTTTAAATAGACGTTTCGCTTCATTATTAATTAACGTTACTCTAGCCTCTTTATCTACAGCAATAATACCTTCCTTTACAGATTGTAGCATCGTATTTCTTTCTTCAAGAATTTTCGCTATCCTATGAGGTTCAAGGCCGAATAAACTTTTCTTTATATGTCTAGCTAGCAATATTGCTCCTATCATTCCGACTAGTACCCCAACTCCAACTCCAATATAAATGATATGTCTACTTTCCTTAACTCTCTCTTTTACATTATCTGCTGAAATACCAACAGCCACCGCTCCAAGTTGTTCACCTGTTTCAGAAAATACAGGTACAAACACTCGCATTGAAATACCTAAAGTTCCTTCTGCCAGCGATACATGTTCCTTTCCTTTCAATGCAGGTCCTTCATCTCCCCCAATAAAATGATGACCTATTTTTTGAGGATTTGGATGTGACTTTCTTATTCCATTCATGTCCATAACTACAATAAATTGAACACCTGTGTTTTTTAATATTCTATTTGTATACGTTTGAATTGCAGAAGTATCTGCTTTCCCAATTAAACCATCGATTACAATTGAATCATTCGCCACAATGTGTGCAATTGTTTTTGCTTTCTCTGCTTGGCTATCCTCCGTTGTCCGTTCTACATTGTGACTAATTAATATATCTGTCACAAGTAAAGAAAAAATTACAACTGTACAAACTAACAATGTAATCGTTTTCCATAAATTCCATAGTCTTTTCCTTTTTTTCATCCCGTTAATGACTCCCCTAATTGCTGAATAGAAAAATAAGTAAGGTGATATTATTCTCACCTTACTTATCTGCTGTTATTATACTTTAAATTTACTAGTCATCGCTTGTAGTTCTTCGGCCATCTCAGCTAAGTTTTGCGAAGCTGAACTAATTTCTTCCATTGAATTCACTTGTTCTTCTGTTGAAGCAGCAACACTTTGCATACTAGCCGTATTTTCTTCTGCAGCCGCTGCAATTTCATCAATAGCATTTGTCACTTCATTTGCATCTCCAGCAATTCTCTTCGTTGTTTCTACCATTTCATTCACTTGAGAAACAATATGTGTAGTAGAACTTAAAATTTCCGTAAAACTTACTTTCGTTTTTGTTACAACATCAAGACCTTGTTGAACTTCTCCATTCACATTATCCATCGCCTTAACAGTATGTTCAATATCAGCCTTAATTTCTGCAATTAAATTCGCAATCTCTCCAGATGATTCTCCTGATTGCTCCGCTAATTTTCTAACCTCATCTGCTACAATAGCAAACCCTCGGCCCTGTTCACCTGCTCTTGCTGCTTCAATAGCCGCATTTAAAGCTAAAAGGTTCGTTTGAGTAGCGATATTTTGAATTGCTTCAGAAATAGCTCCTACCTGCTTTGATTTCTCATCAAGAAGTTTAATAATAGCGTCCGACTCGGATACCGACCTAGAAATAGACTGCATTTGTGTTGCAGTTTGTTCAACCAAGTCTTCCCCCTCTTTAGCTCGCTCTCTCGCATGCAATGAGGAGATAGAAATCGATTCCGCGCTTCCGTTTACATCTTGAATTGCTGTATTTACTTGTTGTAATGTAGCCGCACCTTCTTCAACACCTTGACTTTGTGATTCAGCCCCACCTGATACTTGTTCCATTGCAATTGTAATTTGATCTGTCGCATCATTTGCTTGCTGTACGCTCGCTGTTAACTCTTCAGCCGATGCAGCGACATGCTCTGCTGAAAAACTAATTTGAGTAATCACATCTTGTAAAGAGGCAGACATTTCATTAAAGGAATTCCCTAATTTCCCTATATCATCCTTGGAATGAATTGTAATTTTCTCGGTCAAATCTCCCTTACTAATTTTATATGCCGAGTCAGCTATTTTTCTTAATGGTCTTGTAATAGACTTTGTGATGAAATAAATTAATACACTGCCAAATACAATAGCGATAGCAATGACAATAAAAGTCTTATAAAAAACTGGATTCGCAGCTTGGGTAATTTCTTCATCAAACATGACTCCAACTACTTTCCAGCCCGTTTTCTCATTTGTTGCAAAGATTAAATTCTTTTTATCATCTTTTTCTGTATAAGCAACATTTCCTTGTTTATCTTCATAAATTGGTTTAATCCAAGGATCAGTAACTTTTGCACCTGGTTTTCTAGATGGATGACTAACAATTTGCTTATTTTGATCTAAAATAACTGCATAACCTTTTTCCCCAATATTAATCATTTTGGAGATTTTTAAAATGTTATCTAAATTTAAGTTAATCCCTATAACACCTTTACCATCTTTTACTTCTTTAGCAATTGTCACTACCATATTTTTTGTAGATGCTGATTGATATGGCGCAGTAACAATTACTTTCCCTTTATTTTCATGTGCTTCTTTATACCAATCTCTATCTGTTGGATTATACCCATCAGACATTTGGATAAATGGTTCTCTTATAAACTTTCCCGTCTGCGTTCCAATGTAAATACCTTCTACTTCTGGATGAAGTTTTATATATTGCGCTAATTTCGTTCTTACTATTTCTTCTTGTCCGTTTGGATATGTATCCTCTGTTAAGATGTCCGCAAAGTATGCTGCATCAACAAATTTCTCTTCTATATTTTGAGAAATAACAGTATTTAAAATCGAAATATTTTCCTTTGCTTTACCTGTGATTTGTTGTTCAAAATTTGTTTTGGCAGTTTGATATGAAACACCACCGATAATAAGTCCTGGTATAGTTAAAATAAGAAAAAATGAAATGATTAATTTTTTCTTGATACTCATACATTTAACCCAGTTAAATATTTTTCGCATAATAAGCCTCCTTTATGTAATGTGAATACTTGTGTAATTTTATACAATTGACATATATAAAACAATATATAATGATAACATGTAATATTTTTGTCAATTATGCATTTTTACATATTCACTCCTTCTAAAGATTTAATCATAAAAAATAAGAGAACTTGAGCTTATAGAATAAGCTCAAGTTCTCTTATTTCTGTACAAAAAATCTACTTACAATTCCTTACATCTCTTTCCTTACTAATTCATTTGGAGCTTTTCATATAACTAATCGCCTGACTCCCCATTTGCACCCATGCCTGTTCAAATTTTTCTCTCGGCACTTTTACATCTAAGCTATCCTTAAGTGGATCCCGAATATATACAGATTCCTGATCATATCCAATAAGTACAACGCAATGTTCATTATATGTAATAGAAACATCTCCGTTATTTGTTTCCCATGTAGTAAATTCATCTTCATCTAATGGCGCAAATGTTGCATTCGTAATCATAACTACCGGTTGTCCTGCTTTTACACTCTTATAAAGCTCTTCTATACTCTTCCCTGTTAAATCCACAGCTTTATTAGGTAAATATTTTTTCGCTAACTGAAAAAGTGGTCCGTGATATACACCATATCCAGATTCAGAAAAGGTATAAATATTTCCTACAAATCCTTCATTCGGATTCCCACGTACACCATCGTTCATAAAATCAACTTTCTTTATTTCATTTGCTAATTTCATCTTATCCACTGTAATGCCTGCATATTGTAACATCATCGCTAAGCTAGTCACTTCACAGCCTCTATCTAGCTCTGGTAATTGCTGAATGAAAGGTACATTCGATAAGATAACCTTTTCATCACGATTAAACTCCACTTGTTTTCCACTTTGTATATTGAAGAATGTTAATTTCTCCACATACTTTGTAATTCCATTTGTATAGATCCCCCATACTGCTATACCGAGTAAAGCCATACATATATACCACTTAAACTTCCGTATCACTTTCACTCCCTTTTTAGTTCGTTAAATAAGAATAAAACGCGTCCGCATCCGTTCGAATCACTGGTACAAAATTTAGTTCTTTTCCTTTTTCAGGCTGATCCTTTTTTATTTTTTCTGCTAATTCTTGAACGTTCATATTCGTTTTATCCATATTAAGCTCATCTGCCATTTGTAACACTTTTTGTTCATTAATTTCGCTTAATACTTGATATATATCTTTCCCATACAAATCGATATGATATTCTTTTGCTTCTTCCTGTACTTTTTGTTCATACACTTCTTGCGCTAACACTTCTATCTCTTTTCCTTTTGGTGAAATACCTAACTTCCCTGCTTCCTCTCTTACTTTCGTTCCATAGATTTCTTCTGCAATGTCCTCTATCTCTTTTCCATTTGTCGAAATACCTAATTTATCCGCCTCATCATTAATTTTAATCGTATTAATTTGATTAATTAAATTTACAATTGATGTATTTTCTATAGATATGCCTAGCTTTAACGCTTCTTGCTCCACTTTTGTTTCATAGATTTCTTCTGAAAGAGTTCCAACATCTTTTCCTTCAATCGAAATTCCTAGCTGCTTCGCTTCTCTTCCTACTTCCGTCTCATGGATTTCTTTTTCTAGCGTAATTTGTTCTTTCCCTGCCGTTTCAATCCCTAATTTCTCCGCTTTTTCTTCTGTATGCACAGCATGTATCTTTCCATTGTTTAATTGTTCTTTGCTGCGCTGCTTGTAATCTGTCTTTCCTTTTGATGTTTCAGAAGGAGAGGCACCCCCTAATATACTTAAACTCATTACTCCAATAGTGAATACCATCATCATTTTCTTTTTCAAAATTAATTCCTCCCTCTTACACTTTCTTTTCCATCATTCCCTATACATAATCGAAATAACATTATGATTGATATAATCTGCTCAAATACCTTTTTATAATCGCTTCTTTAGGGGACAAACTTTCTGTATATAATACATGTTATAAATAGTTTCTTAACTTTCCCTTAAAAAAAGACGCCTTTGTAAAAACAAGGTCGTCTTCTCACTTATATTCTTTGATTTTTAGGAAGAATCACTTCAAAGCAAGTGCCCTCTCCCCATTGGCTCTCTACTGATATTTTCCCATAATGCTTTTCTACAATCCAGTTCGCGATTGAAAGGCCTAATCCCGCTCCCTCTGACGCACTTCTCGCTTTATCTCCTTGATAAAAACGATCAAATAGTTTCGGAATGTCCTCACCTTTCACTCCTATCCCATCATCTTTCACTCGTATACGAATCGAACTGTTCGTTTGCGTACAATCGATTTGTATATGTCCTCCCTCATTTGTATACTTCATCGCATTATCTAACAATATGACCATCATTTGATGAATTCTCTCCCTATCACCCATAAATGATATGTCATGCTCTACTTTCAATATCATCTCTTTTTCTTGGTAGGAAGCAATTTCCTTATATGGCTCTACTATTTCTTCTAACAATTTATCCAATTCAAATATTTTCTTATCCATCTCAATTTGATTAGAATCTGAACGTGCTAACAATAATAAATTAGCTACAAGCTTAGATAATCGTCTACACTCCTTTGAAATCGTAGAAATATCCATCGCTTTTTCTTCTATTGTCGCAGATGGTGACTGAAATAATATATCTGTTTTGGATTGAATAACCGCAAGCGGTGTCCTTAATTCATGTGATGCGTCCGACACAAATTGTTGCTGTTTTTCCCATGAATTTTGAATAGGTACGAGTGCCCTGCCAGCTAAGAAAAATCCGATTCCTATTGCACATAGACTTCCTATGCTACACCCTATCACAAGAATTAAAAATAAAGTATGTAACATTTCTTTTTCAGCCGTTATATCCCTTGCAATTTGAACTATTTTTGCATCTTTCTGAAATGCAAATATTCTAAAATATCGTCCTTGTACTTCTATATCTTGCAAAGTTCCTAATTTCTTTGGAGAAAACTTTTCCAAATTGTCTTCAAAAATAAAACGACGTTTGCCGTTTTCAATATCTATCTCCACCGTGTTTCCAAGCCAAGTTAACTCCATTATCCTTGGATCCCCAATTGGAGGATATCCTCTAATTTTTTTAGGTAGTTTTTTATCATCTGCATTCTTTCTATGTTGAACGGCTTTTTCTATCGATTCATTTACTCCACTATAAATACGCTTATATGTGTAAGAATAAATGATACTACCTAATACGCCTATCAAAATGATAAATACTAATGAATTCAATATAGTCAATCGAATACGCGTCTTCTGAAACATACTTCCCTTTTTCATTGTTCTTTTAATATATATCCAATACCACGAACGGTTTGAATATCTTTCTGATAACCGAATGGCTCTAATTTTTTACGTAAATGATGTACATACACTTCTACAATCGCTACTGTCGTATCTGAATCGAATCCCCAGACACGATCAAAAATTTGTTCCCTCATTAAAATCTTTCCGCTATTTTGAACAAGGTACTCTAGAAGCTCATATTGTTTTAATGTTAGCTTCATACTTTGTCCATCTACTTGAACATCTTTATCTTTTCCGAACAGTTCAATCCCTTTATAGCGAATAGTCTGCTTCGTTGTTAAACTACCACTTCGCCTTAATAAAGCACGAATTCTTGCTTTTAATTCTGGGGCCTGAAACGGCTTAACGATATAGTCATCCCCGCCAAAATCCAACCCTTTCACGCGATCTTCTAAAGAATCTCTCGCTGTCAAAAATAAGACAGGTGTTTCAATCTTTTCATCACGTATTTTTTGAATCACTTCAAATCCATCCATTTCTGGCATCATCACATCAAGCAAAATTGCATCATATATATTTTGAAGCGCTAAAAACAATCCATCTTCTCCATTCAATGCCGTATCTACTTCAAATTCATCGCATAATATTTGGACAATGGACTCTAAT
Source organism: Bacillus sp. GS3m_15504 (assembly GCF_055825275.1). NCBI lineage: Bacteria > Bacillati > Bacillota > Bacilli > Caryophanales > Bacillaceae > Bacillus > Bacillus sp. GS3m_15504. The sequence goes on from NZ_JBVVNL010000004.1 coordinate 162,992, forward strand.
AAAGAAGCATTATCTTCTACTACGAGTAAGCGCATATTCTCACCTTCCACCATATTGTTCAATTCTATTTATAATTACATTTTAACGTTTTTTTGATATAAAATTTGAAAGACTTATTATAAAAACTCTTCCTTAAATTTTGCTTAATAAAAAGTTGAAAGAAATAAGATTCTCCTTATCTCTTTCAACTTTTTACTACGTACACCTTTTTACTCGGCAATTCTAAACAATTTAGCTGGCCACCATATACAGCACCACCATCAATTCCTATAATACGGTTATTTCCAAAATAGACATTACAATTATCATTTCCATGAAGCGTTTTTGTTTCCGTATGGCCAAATACAACAACCTTTTCACCACTATACTCACTATGAAACTCATTACGGATCCACATTAACGTATATGGTTCACATTCAGAAACTCGTTTCAATGGCTCAACACCAGCATGTACAAATATATACTCTTCTGTTTCAATGTAATGGTCTAATTTTTGAATAAACTTTACATGTTCCTCTAATACACGAGATTGTAAAATCGGTTTTCGGAAGTCCTTCTCATTAACCATAATATCTTCTTCTACAAATCCATAGCTGTATAATGTCTTATCTCCACCATTCCTTTTTACCCAATGGTTCCATGAACGTTCCTCATCAGTCGTTAACGCCTTGATCATCATATCTTCATGATTGCCCTTTAGAACGAGGGCTCCATCTTCTTTTAACTCTTTTACTTTTTCAATTACTGCACGCGCATTTGGACCACGATCTACATAATCCCCTAATAAAATTAGTTGATCCTGTTTTGCATCGTATTGAGCTTCTTCTAATAACTGTTCGAACTTTTCTATTTCCCCATGAATATCACTAATAACAAGAATTCTTTTCATATTATCCCCTTCTTTCTAAACCACTCTCTTTATAATTATAGTTCAAAACGACAGAAATTTCCGAAATCATATTCAAAATCACTTTTATTACAAACAAAGCGATTATCCTTACAACAATGTAAGTCTCTTGTCATTCAATTCGATAGTTGCAATTGCTATATTTCCTTATACTAAAAGTAAGAAATAAAACAAAAAACAAGGAGAGATGAGAAATGAAAAAAGTGATGGAAGTTTTAGTAGCAGTGACAGAGGTTTTCGTAAATGGTAAACAAGTTGCAATGGAGTTAAACAAATAATGAAAAGGACAAGATTCATTCTAGACCCTTTACTCATATAAAAGAGATAAGACTTCTTCATTTTTTTGATCCCTTATCTCCCTATAGAGAAAGCCGTATCCCTTTTAAGGATACGGCTTTCTCTTATTTTTCACTGGTACGAGCTGAAATACTAATTGCTCTATCTGTTGCTTTTGCAGCTTCATCTAGCGCTTCTTTACTATTCTTTCCGTCATACATTGCCTCTAATGCTTTTACAACTGCATCTCGTGATTCTGGGAATACACTAATTAAAGCACCTTGTGTTGCTGGAGATTGTTTCGTCGCTTGCAATTGATCTACTGTTACTTTCAACTGTGGATATTTTTCATATTGCTCTTTCACTAATAGTTCATTATATGCGTCCGGATTAATAGAGAAATAACCTGTTGCAGTATGCCACTTTGCTTGTACGTCTGGCTTCGTTAAATATTTCATAAAGTCCCAAGCACCTTGTTGTGTTTCTTCTGAAACCATATTCGTCATCCATAATGATGCTCCGCCAATAACAACACCATTTTGTTTCGAATCTTCTGGGTATGGAATATACGAAACGCCTACATTAAACTTAGATGCGTCAATTAAATCACGAACACCAGCTGAAGAATCTAAATACATAGCAACTTGGCCAGACTGGAACGCAGCACGAATATCATCCCAACTTGCTCCATATTTTCCTAATGCACCAGCTTTATTTAACTCATCTAGCATCCCAAATACTTTCTGTCCTTCTTTACCGTTAAATACTGCTTTCTTTGCAGCATCTTTACGACCATTTTCATTATCTACATATAAAGCGCCTTGTGTCGCTAACAATTCTTCAAAGAACCAACCATAGTTCAACATTGAGAATCCATATTGCTTTACATTTCCGCCTTCTTTAATCGTTAACTTTTTCGCTGCTTCTTGTAATTCCGCATACGTTTTCGGAGCTTTCTCTGGATCTAAGCCCGCCTTTGCGAAAGCATCTTTATTATAAATTAATACTGGTGTAGATGAATTAAATGGCATAGAATACATTTTTCCATCAACTGAATAATAATTTGTAATTGCTTTTTCCAATTTTGAAGTATCATACTTATCTTTTTTTATCCAACTATCAATTGGCGTAATCTTTTTGCTATCAATCATATATTTTGTTGTAATTTCACTCGACTGAACAAGAGCTGGTGCTTCTTTCGTAGCAGACATCGTTTTAAATTTCGTTAAAGACTCTTCATATGTCCCTTGGAACTCTGCCTTTATCTCATATTTATTTTGTGACTTATTATAGTCTGCAACAAGCCCATCTAGTACGCCTTGTGTTTTTCCACCCATCGCATGCCAAAAACGAATTACAGTTTTATCACCATTTTTTTCAACTGGTGCTACTTTTGCCTGTACTTCAGGTTTTCCCTCTGTTTTACTATTTGAACAAGCAGCACTAGATAATGCCATTGTTGCTACCATTAATAGAGCAGCACCTTTTTTAACTAGACTCATTTTAATCTCACCTTCTCTTAGTTATTTAATTGCACCTTTTGTTAATCCTTGTTGTAATTGCTTTTGCCCTAAAAATAATAGAATCAATGTTGGTATAACGATAACCGTAACGCCAGCCATTACGCTTCCCCAATCAGTTGCAACTTCTTGAGATTGAAGCTGCTTCACACCAATTTGAACTGTTCTTACCGTTTCATCAGTGGTCACTAAAAGTGGCCATAAGTACATATTCCATGTTGTTAAAAAACTATATACGCCAAGCGTAATAAAACTCGTTTTACAATATGGAGTTACAACGCTGAATAAAAACCTTACATTTCCAATCCCTTCAATAAAAGCAGCTTCTTTCAGTTCATTTGGAAGTGTCATAAAATGTTGGCGTAACAAGAAAATACCGAAAGCTGTTGCAAAAAACGGCACTGTCATCCCAGCGAAACTATTGATCCAGCCAAAGTTTTGAATCGTTAAAAAGTTAGGTACCATCGTTGCTTCCCACGGAATAAGCATCGTTGAAATAAACAGGAAAAAAATAAGATTTCTTCCCTTAAACTGAAGAAAGACAAAAGCATACGCCGCTAAGCTTGACACGATAAGTTGTCCAATCATAACAACTGTCGATACAACTAAGCTGTTATATAAATATGTAAAAAGTGGTACTTTTTGAAAAATATTAATGAAATTATCAAAAGTAAATTGAGTTGGAAATATCCTTCTCATTTGAATATCGTCTGGTGTCATAAAACTTATTAAAAACGCATACAGCACAGGAAAAAATACCATTACTGCACTAATTATGAGCAGCATGTATAGCAGGAAATTTTGTTTCCACTGTTTAACAATCATTTATAATGCACCTTTCTCTCAGCAAACTTAAATTGAAGTAATGTAGCAATGAAAATGAAAACAAATAGTACCATCGCTTGTGCACTTGCTGTCCCAAATTGATGATTTACAAATGCCTCTTTATAAATCGAATATACAATTAAATTTGTTGCATCATTCGGTCCACCGTGCGTTAAAATATCAATTTGTCCAAAGCTTTGGAACGCACTAATTAACGTTACTGTCACGATAAAGAATAAAGTTGGTGATAGCATCGGTAATGTAACACGACGAAGCTTATATAGATAACTTGCACCATCTATAGATGCACTCTCATATAAAGACGTATCAATATTTTGTAAACCACCTAATATAACTAAAAATGCAAATCCTGTATTCACCCAAACCGTTGTAACTGATACAGAGAATAGTGCCCAGTCCGGACTCGTTAACCATGCAATTGCAGGAAGATTCATAGAAGCTAATATATTATTGAATAACCCGACACTTGGATGAAATAAAAATAACCAAATCACTGCACTAGCAGCTACTGATATTCCCATTGTCGAAGAAAACAGAACTCGAAATAACCCAATACCTCTTACCTTTCCGTTTGCAATCAATGCAAGAAACAAAGCAAATATAATACTCGTAGGCACTGTATATAAAACAAATAGTAAAGTTGATTTTATACTTTTGTAGAAGGCAGGATCAGAGAATAAATATTGATAATTTTCTAAGCCAACGAAAAGATTAGCTTCTCCATGTATATCGGTTAAATAAAAACTATAGTAAATCGTCCTAAACAATGGATAGAACAGAAAAATTGAAAATAGCAAAATAGATGGCGCTAAAAACAATAATCCTATTCTTAAATCTTTTGTTCTCCCCCATAAATTTTTCTTTTTTGACACTTTTGTTTGAACCGGTAACTTACTCACTTCGATCATTATTTCGCCACCACTTTCAGCTCTTCTTCAGCTACCACTTTTAAGCGTTCATTCGTATTTTGATGAAAGAAGCATAACTTTTCTTCCGAGAATAATAATTTTACTTTGTCACCTTTATTCAGGAGTAACTGTCCGATGACTTTCGCACTCCAAGTTGTTCCGTTTATCACGAAGTTTAATATAGATTCATTCCCTAACACTTCTACAGATTGCAATGTAACTTCTTGTCCTTCCTCGGACAATGCAATATGTTCTGGACGCATGCCTACTCGAACAGTTCCTGCTGGTAATTGCTTTAATTGTCCAATAGATAATGGGATTTGCAATTGCCCTATATGTAATACACCTTTTTCTTTGTCTACTTCTCCATCATTCATATTCATCGAAGGAGACCCTATAAAACTTGCAACAAATTCATTCGCTGGTTTGTTATATATATCAAGCGGTGTTCCAACTTGCTGTACGCTCCCTTTATTTAAGACCATAATACGATCTCCCATAGTCATCGCTTCTATTTGATCGTGAGTAACGTAAATCATTGTAATTCCTAAACGCTGCTGAATTTCTCTAATTTCAATCCTCATTTGCGCACGTAATTTCGCATCTAAATTCGAAAGTGGTTCATCCATTAAACAAATCGGCGCTTGACTCACAATCGCCCTAGCAAGCGCAACACGCTGTCTTTGTCCACCTGATAATTGGCCTGGTTTCATTTTCACATACTCTTTCAGTCCTACCATTTCCACAGCTTCCATTAATCTCTTTTGTCGCTCTTCTTTTTGTACTTTCCTTACCTTAAGTCCGAATAAAATATTTTCTTCTACAGATAAGTGTGGATATAGTGCATAATTTTGAAATACCATTGATAGATTACGATCTTTCGGCTCTAAATCATTTGCAACACGTTCATTAATAATTAAATCCCCCGAAGAAATTTCTTCTAAACCAGCAATCATTCTTAATAATGTACTTTTTCCACATCCTGAAGGGCCAACTAAAACAAAAAATTCTCCCTTCTTAATATGAACCGATACACCTTTAACCGCTGTCTCCTCTGCATTTTGATATACCTTTGAAATATTTTTCAATTCAATCACAAGATTGCACTCCTTTTTTCTTCTTGTATCCATACTTCATAGTGACTCGTCGAAATCGCGCTCGCTCCCGAACGAATAGCAATTTCTGCATCTTCTCGCGTTTGAATCAATCCGCCTGCAATGATAGGAAATTCTATTTCCTCTGCTAACTGTTTAATAATTGAAGGCATAATACCAGGCATAATCTCTACTGCATTCGGTTTAGTCGTTTTACAATTTTCAATTGATTTTGTAAGAGATAAAGTATCGACAATAAAAATACGTTGGATCGTTTTTAATCCAATTTTATTGGCATTTCGAATTGTCGATCCTTTTGTTGAAATAATGCCTTGTGCTCCGATAACGTCTTGAATATACGAAAGTGCTTCCTCTGTATTCGTATTTAAACCTTGTATAAAATCACAATGAAGAAAGACATCATGTCCATGTTTCTGTAATTCATATACACGCTCTGGTAATTCCAGCATTGAACCGGTCATAAGAAAAACTGTTTTCGGTAGCTTTTTGTATGTGTTATATCCTTTCCAATCTTTTATCATCGCAATATAAGGTTCCTTAAACATTCATTCCACCTAGCTTTTCTATTTTTATCCAAACTAAAAACACCTACTTACATAGAACACCTTTCTCCTTATTTGAACTCTAGGGAATAGAGCACACCTAAGAAAGTGGCACGTTATATGTAAGCGGGTGTTCTCAAATGTTCTCTACCCTAGTTATTTTGTTACCTTTACTATATTACGCATTTATTAAGTCAGTTTTGATAGATTGTTAATTAGCTGTTAATCGAATGTTAATATTCACCTATTCCTTTTTACACTAATCATTACATAGGAATAGTACAAACAAACTCCCAACTACCTTTCATATTCTATAATTAAGGTTGTTTAATTTTCTTATCACTTTTTGAATTAAAGTTATTTTCAGAAGTATGTTTCTTTTCTTATTAATATTGTCCATAATGCAACAATACCTGCACTATTACCTTAAAACTCCTTATCTATCCCTCTCTTCAAATGATTTTTCCAAAACAAAAATCCCATTCAAATACACATTACTGAATCCATCATACTCACTGATTTCTTCATTCTGTCTATCTAAATGGGATTATTTTTCACTTTTTATTCTACTGGTTGTTGTGGTTGTACTACTTCATTTGCACCAGCTGCCCTCAACATATTTGCAATGTCTTTAAAACCTCTTTTTTCAGCAAATTGCATTGGCGTAATATTTTCCTTATTGGCCGTATTTACATCTGCCCCGTGGTCAATAAGCATTTGAATTACTTTCTTGTGATTTTCACTACCATTTCCTAATACGATTGCTTCTACTAAAGCTGTTCCACCACGAGCATTTTTATAATTGACATCAATATCTGTATGCTCTAACAATTCTTTTACGACCTCTACATGACCACGCTCAGATGCAGAAATAAGTGCTGTTCCACCTGACTTAGTCGTTTCTTTCGTATTAACTCCTGCATCAATTAATACCTTTACAATATCTGTATATCCTTCTCTACTTGCATAAAGAAGCGGATTGCTTTGTTTCTCATCTTTAATTTCAATATTAGCACCTGCACCAATTAATGCTTTAACTGTCTCTACATGATTTTGGTACGTTGCTGCAAGGACGGGTGTTTCTCCGTTGTCACCTTCTACGTTTATATTGGCTCCATCTTGAATCAACTTCATAGCTGTTTCTGTGTCTCCAAGAGTGGCAGAAAGTAGCAACTGTTTGTCCATTAAATTTATACTTTTTTCTTCTTTAGATTCTTCCTGTTCTTTATGCTTCTCTTGTTTCTTTTCGTTTTTCACATGAACCGGTTTCGATTCTGGCTCTTCTTGCTTATCGCAAGCCACTACCGTCATTAAAAGTCCTAATAACATACATAATAAAATTTTTTGTTTTCTCACAACTACAGCTCCTATGAAAGATAATGTTTTCTTAACCATTCCTCCATCACATACAATAACTCTTCTTGAGTACATTTATCCATAAGCACTTTATATTCCTTCTTTAATTGGATTATCTTAAACTTATATGATGTTTCTCAACCTATTGGAATGATACGCCTGATGGCCTCATCATTAACATTATGAAGCAATTAGTTTAGCACGTTTTCACCGCATTTGTATACATTTCTAAAAAGTACATAAAGTGAAACTTTAATCAGTGGGAGGGTTCACCCCACTGATTATTAGTTGAACCAATCGGGTATTTACGGGCTGTTGATCTCCCACCTGACTTCTTTGCTCCTGCCTAATTCTGAGGTGGGAGTTTTACTGCCCGTTAATACGGGGTAAATGATTGCTTTAGGTCACTACATTCCATTGTAACCGTTCTTCTAAAAATTTTACACCTTTTCTATATTTACACCTGAGTAATACTAGAAAAAGACAACCATACAGTTGTCTTTTTCTAGTATTAATGATGCCCGCCGTGATTTCCCTTTTTCGGGTTCCCCATCATTTCTTTATTCATTTCCCATTTATGCTCTGCTAGCTCTTTATACGAAAGAACTTTCCCCTTATAGTTAGATACAAAGTTCTCTGCATCTTTTTTGTTTTTAAATGAAATGACATTATAAGCCATTGGTGTTGTAATTGTTTTATCATATACGTAAGTAGCGTCTTCTAACGAAACCCAATCTTTCGAATCATAATCTCGAACAAATTTTTCTTTCGTCTTTTCGCCTGGATTAATCTCCATCCATTTATACATACAACCGATATCATCAAACTTTAATGCTTTTCCATTTTCTAAAATAATTTCCGTTGCAAATTGATTATCCATTACTCCAATTTGGCAAATATCACACTTATCATGCTTCTCATCAATTGCCACTGCCTCTGCTTGTTTCTTACCACATCCTACAATTGTAAAGACAAAGAATAAGCATATAGCAAACATCACATACTTTGTTCTCATTGTATTATTTCCTCCCTAACCCTATCTTCTACAAGGAGCATATCAAAAACTTGTGTGCGATTTGTGAAAAAACAATGTGTCTTTTGCAATATATAGAACAAAAAAGATGTGTAGTCATATCTACACATCTCTCATTATTCACAACCTGTAATTAATAAATCATCTTCCAACCTAACTAATAATGTATCTGTATGAATTTGCTGCCCAACAACTACATTTACTAATCTTATATTTCCACTGATGCCGACTGCAACCTTTTCAAGCTCACCGTTATTTTTTCGGATCATCATTAATTTTTCCCACTCATATACGTAAGAAGATTCATTAACAAAAATCTCTTCTACTTTTCCTTCATAAGAACTACAAATCTCTTCCATTCTTGTTTTCATATAAATCTACTCCCTATTTCACACTTCAATATTGTCATCTTATTCTACCATTCTTATGGAGAGCAGCTTACTTTTTAAAAATTCAAATTAACTACCGTAAACAAAATGACCAAAATAAAAATTATGCTTCTAATGATGTTATTTTTCAAATTATTTACCATTCAAATAGATGCTTTTATGATAAACAAAAAACCTTTTTCTGAATTTTTATTTTATTTTGAAAGCGTAATCATTTTTGAGGGGGAGATTACATGTTAGCACTACTTGGATTTGCAATGGTATTTGTCTTTATGTTTTTAATTATGACAAAACGTATGTCAGCACTAGTAGCATTAATATTAATTCCAATTACTTTCGCTTTAATTGGAGGATTTTATACAGACATGGGGCCTATGATGTTAGAGGGAATTCAAAAACTAGCACCTACTGGTATTATGCTTATGTTTGCTATTTTATATTTTGGAATTATGATTGATAGCGGTTTATTCGATCCTGTCATTAGTAGGATTTTGAAATTTGTAAAAGGAGATCCTTTAAAAATTGTTGTTGGCACAGCAATTCTTACTATTATCGTTTCATTAGATGGGGATGGAACGACAACGTATATGATTACTGTTTCCGCAATGTACCCACTGTATAAACGCCTTGGAATGAATCCACTTATATTAGCCGGTGTTGTTATGTTAGGTGCAGGGGTGACAAATCTTACACCGTGGGGTGGACCGACAGCTCGGGTTATGAGTGCACTTGGACTAGACGCATCAGAGCTCTTTACACCACTTATACCAGGAATGATTGCTGGTGCACTTTGGGTAGTTTTCGTTGCTTACTATCTTGGGAAAAAAGAGAGAAAACGTTTAGGAATTATGGATGTACAATATTTAAAACAAATGCAAACAACAGATGAGCAAGCTGCAACAGTAGAAGCTGCTGTTCATAAACGCCCTAAACTTCTATGGATTAACTTTTTATTAACTGCTACCTTACTTGTATGTCTTATACTAGAAGTTATGCCGTTACCTGTTTTATTTACAATCGCTTTCGCTATTGCTGTTATGCTTAACTATCCGAACTTAGAACAACAGAAAGAGCGTATTGCTTCTCATGCTGGAAACGTATTAGCGGTTGTTTCTCTCGTATTTGCCGCTGGGATTTTCACTGGGATTTTATCAGGAACAAAAATGGTAGATGCAATGGCTAAAAGTGTAGTAACTCTTATACCAGACGCTCTTGGCCCACAACTACCAATTATTACAGCTCTTCTTAGTATGCCATTCACATTTTTCATGTCCAATGATGCATTTTACTTCGGAGTATTACCTATTTTGACAAAAGCTGCTGCTACTTATGGAATTAGTGCAGCTGAAATGGGACGCGCTTCCTTACTGGGACAACCTGTTCACTTATTAAGCCCTCTTGTTGCATCCACTTATTTATTAGTTGGGATGGCAAAAGTTGATTTTGGTGAACATCAACGTTTTACTTTATTGTGGGCAGTTGGAACGACAATGGTCATGTTGATTACTGGAATTTTAATTGGGGTTATTCCAATATAAAATAAAAAAACAGTAGCGGACATATATCCTCTACTGTTTTTTATTATGAAGGAATAAGAAAATATCTTCTTTCTGGTCTCCCAACACTCCCATATATAAGCTCCGCATGAACTTTCTTTCCTGATATTAAATATTCTAAATAACGCCTCGCTGTCGATCTGCTTACTCCGACCATTGAGCTTAGCACTTCCGCAGTAATACCTTCTTCATTCACTGTTAACATATGCTTTTTTATTTTTGCTAAAGTTAAGGGGTCTATACCTTTCGGGGCATATTCTATTTCATTTCCCTTTACGCCTCTTTGAGACCATAGATGTTCTATTTGTTCGATAGATAATTTGTTATTTTTCTTTAACTGCACAAGCTTTTTTTGGTAATTTTCCAAACTTGCTTTAAATCGATCAAACATAAGTGGCTTTACGATATAATCTGTTACTCCGCCCCGCAGGGCGTGCCTCACTACATCTGTTTCCGATGCAGCTGTAATCATAATAATATCTGTATCATGTAAATGATGCCTAATATATGTGACAAGTTCCGTTCCTTGCATATCAGGTAAGTACACGTCTAATAAAACGAGCTGTGGCTTCACAAGATCTAGCCATTCTTTCGCTTGTTCGCCAGTTGTTGCTGTTCCAATTACTTTAAATCCCTCAATCTTTTCAGTAAAACGACGATGAATATCCGCAATTCGAATATCATCTTCTACAATCAATACTTCAATCTCCTCACCCATTACAAATCGCCTCTCTCTTTTGGTAATGCAATAATAAACAATGCACCACCTAAATCCCCTTTTTCGATTGCAATACTCCCATTTAAATCTTCTACTAACTCTTTCACTTTTGTTAATCCATATCCTCTCTTCCCGCCTTCTTTCGTCGAAAAGCCTTTATAGAATATGCTAGTAATTATTTCATCATGAACCCCTTGCCCTGAATCTTCCACTTCAATTACTATTTCTTCTCCGATATCAGTTACAAACATTCTTACCTTCTTATCATGTTCTTCATTTCTTTCAATCGCTTCAAATGCATTCGTAATTAAATTTCCTAAAATAGAAACGACATAATTACTCTCAATATGCGGGCTTAATTTGTCTAAGCTACTTTCTCTATCTAGCATAAAATCAATCTTCAACTCTCTTGCTCTATTATAGAATCCAATTAAAATCCCACCTAACCATGGATTTTGAATTCGTTTCATAATAAATTGAACAAAATCTTGATATACCGCTGTTTCCTTATGAATAAGCTCCAAAGCATCTTCATATAATTCTAGCTGGATAAGACCTGAAAGCGTATACAACAAATTGTTATATTCATGTGTTTGTGCTCGTAATGCCTCTGTATATTGCTTCGTCTGAGATAATTCTGCTGTTAACTGATCCATTTCAGATTTCAAACGCAAGCTCGATACAACACCAGTTACTTTATTTTTCACTTTAATGGGTAGACGGTTCGCAATAACAGCCTGCCCTTTTATATTTAATTGACGATCAAACTGTTCTTCACCAGTTTGAAGTACATCTAATATCGTTGAATTAGGAATTATATCTAAAATAAATTCTCCAATAATATTTCGTTGTTCATCGAGCGAAAGAATATCATAAGCTGCTTGATTGACTAAACTAATCATGCCATTTTGATCAATGACAATAATCCCTTCACGTACAGATTGAATCACTGTACTATGCTCTTCATATAAAGATGAAATTTCTTCTGGCTCCATTCCAAACATCATTCTTTTTATACTGCCAGCTAAATATATAGAGCCTATTACTCCAATTAATAGACCTATTATTGTAATCCAAAACACACGCTTTCCATACACTTCTACCGCTCCATGAATATCATCCATTGAAAATCCAACAGACACTACACCAATGATTTCATTTTCCTGATTACGAATTGGAACTTTTCCGCGTAATGAAGGGCCTAATGATCCAGTTGCTTTCGAAACGTAAGATTTCCCTTCTAATAAAACTCCTTTGTTATCTCCGCCAACCATTGCTTCTCCTATTTTATCTTTCCTAGGATGTGCATAACGAATCCCTTCTTTATTTCCAACTACAATAAAATCAGCATCTGTATCCATTCGAATTTTTTCCGCAATCGGTTGAATAATAGAAGCTGGATTTTCTGTTTGAAAAGCTTCCTTGATTTCTGGTATAGCAGCAACCGTTTTCGCAACATGCAAAGCTCTTTTGCCAATTTGCTCTTCTACTGTTTCAGATAATATGTAATAAAATAAATAACTCGTTAAAAGGAGTACAACTAAAATAAGTGCACTAATAGTTAATGTAATTCTCGGTTGTAGTTTTAATTTTTTAAATTTCAAAACCATTCCCCTAACATGATTAAAGATAGAATTTAAAGAATATACAGTCTCTTCAATTATACTTAATCATAACACGGTTACTCTATATTTCTGTCTTTTTCTCTTCATAAAAAAAGAAACGAAGTAAAATTATTACCTCGTTTCTTAACATTTATTATTACACTTTAAACTTACCAATCATCTCTTGTAATTCCTCTGCCATTTGTGATAAGTGAACTGCTGCTGCATTTATTTCGTCTACTGAAGCTAATTGTTCTTCAGAGGAACCAGCAATATTTTGAACGCTTGCTGCATTTTCTTCAATCGTAGCTGCAATTTCATTAATGGATGCACTTACTTGTCTTGCATCTAACGTCATTTGCTTCGCTACATCTACCATATTATCAATTTGTACAGCTGTATCATCCGTAGATTTCAATATTTCAGCAAAGCTTTGCTTCGTTTCATTTGCAACTACAAGCCCTGATTGTACTTCTGTTCCAACTTGCTTCATAGAACTTACCGTTTCTTTTATATCAAATTGGATTTCTTTCACTAGTTTTCCAATTTCCGTAGAAGACTGTCCTGATTGTTCAGCTAGCTTTCGCACTTCATCTGCTACAATTGCAAATCCTCTTCCTTGTTCTCCAGCTCTTGCAGCCTCAATTGCCGCATTTAGCGCTAATAAATTTGTCTGCTCTGCAATATGTTGAATCACCTCAAGGATTGCCCCAATTTGTTTTGATTTATCATCTAACAAAACAATAACCTTATCTGATTGTGAAACAGACTCATGGATTAATTGCATTTGATTTACAGTTTGTTCAACTAACTTCCCACCATCTTCAGCCTTTTTCTTCGTATACATAGATGCTGTGGATACTAATGAAGAACTGTCTGCAACACGCTGAATTCCTTCTGTAACTTCTTCTAATAATGTTGCACCTTCTTCAACTTCTTTCGTTTGTATTTCTGATCCACTCGACACTTGCTCTATTGCTTGTGTAATTTGTTCCGTCGCTTCACTTGTCTGCTTCATACTAGCTGTTAATTCTTCTGAAGATGCCGCTACATGACTTGCTGAAGTATTTATATTGGAAATGACATGATGTAATGATGCCGCCATCTCGTTAAAACTTTCTCCTAGCTGCCCAATTTCATCTTTAGAATGAACTGTAATTGTTTCTGTTAAATCACCTTCACTAATCTTTTTTGATGATATAACAAGTTGTTTTAAAGGACTAATAATAGAAGCGATTATGAAGTAAATTAAAACCCCGCCAATTATTAATGAAATACCAATAACAGTTAGCGTTTTATAGAAAATAGGATTAGCTGCTTCAATAATTTCTTTTGAAGGCATAATTCCTGCTATTTTCCATCCAGTCTGCTTATTTGTTATAAAGGTAACATTACGATCATCACCATCGAGTTTGAATTTAAAATCGCCTGTTTCCTGTTTGTACAATTCCTTCTCAAGTTTTTCTTCTATTTTGTCACCTGGTTTCATCGTCGGATGTGCTATTACATGTTTAGATTGGTCGAAGATTGCTACATATCCCTTTTTACCAATATTGACCATTTTCGAAGTATTTACAATATCATTAATAATTAAATCAATACCGAGAACACCACTTTTATCCTCATTCTGTTTTGCTATTGTAATAACAATATTCCCTGTTGTACTTGACTTATATGGAGGTGTAATAACCACTTCTCCGCTTTTTTTCGCTGCTTCTTTATACCAATCTCTTTCGGTAGGATTATAACCATCTGGCATTTGAATAGACGGTGATTGAATAAATTGTCCCGTACTAGATCCTGTATAAATTGCTTCTATTTCTGGATGTAATTTATTATATTCTTCTAATTTATTTTGTACATTTTGAAGCTGATCCGTGCCGTAACTTACTCCATTAAATAACTTTGTAAAATATACTGCATCTACCTTTTTACTGTCTATCTCTTTGTTAATAACATTATTTAAAATCTTTACGTTATCTTCCGCTGATTGTAAGATTGTTTCATTAAAATTTGTCTTCGCTTGTTGATAAGACGTCCAACCAATTACAATACTTGGAAGAATTAATACAATAACAAATGATACAAGTAACTTTGCTTTTAAACTACTTCTTCTTAATTTCCCTTGAAGCATATTTCTACCCCTCCATACCGTTTTAAATGTAATTATCTTACATTCAATTCTTTTATATAAATTATACGATTAAGAAGCATCAACTCTTTATCTCTTTTTTCTATTAAAGAGTTAATACATACCTTTTTCATTCTATATAAATTAAATAATTAAAACAATATATTAAAATGTAAATTATTCGAAATATTATAATTCATAGAAGAACCTCTAGTATCTCACTTACTAGAGGTTCCACCCACTATACTATTCTTTATCTTTATCTTTTTCTACTTCTTTTTTCTCATCTTCTACTACAGATACAACAGGTTTATCGTTTGATAATTGATGTACTGCTCCTTTTCCAGCAAATCCTTCTAATAACTCTTTTAAATCAATACCAGAAGAAGCTTTTAATGTTTCTTGCATCGTTGCCATTAAATCAGTCGCATAACCTGCAACTTTTCCGGCGCCGCTATTTTTCCCACCACCGCCTGTATCGACAACTGTAATTTTATCAATGTTGCTAAGTGGACTTGCAACTTCCTTCGCATAACTTGGAAGCATTTTAAGTACCATATCCATAATTGCCGCTTGGCCATATAATTCAAATGCCTCTGCAATTTTTTGTTTCGCTTCTGCTTCTGCTAAACCTTTTAACCTAATAACATCTGCTTCCGCCGTACCTTGTGCTTTTTGTACTTCTGCTTTCGCTTGACCTTGTGCTTTTTCGATTTCCGCCTTCGCTAAACCTTCTACACGTACTTCTTCTGCACGAGCTCTCGCTTCAGCTTCAATCTTATATTGATCCGCATCTGCCTTTTTAATTTGTTTTACTTTTTCTGCTTCCGCTGATTGCTCAACAGCATAGCGATCTGCATCTGCTTTTTTCTTTACTTCTGCATCGTATTGCTTTTCACGACGCGCAATCTCTTTTTCTTCTAATTCAATTTGTTTCTCACGCTCAATGATTTTAACGCGCATTTGCTCTTCTGTAACACCTTGTTGCGCTTTCGCTTGTTGTAATTCGTAAGAAAGATCCGCATCTGCACGGGCTTGCTCTTGCTCTCTCTTATAAGATTGTACTTTTAATTCTTTATGTTTTTCAGCTTCAGCGATTTGGGCATCACGTTGGTATTCAGCTTCTTTCGCTTCTTTCTCAGCACGAGCTTTTTCAATACGAGCTTCCTTTTCACGCTCTGCATTTGCAATTGTTGCATCACGCTTAACTGTCGCAATTTGCGGCTGACCAAGTGCATCTAAGTAACCGTTCTTATCCATGATTTCTTTAATTGTAAAGGAAACGATGCGAAGACCCATTTTCTTTAAATCTGTAGAAGCTACTTCATGCACCTTTTGAGCAAATTGCTCTCTATTACTATACGCATCTTCTACTGTCATAGAAGATAATATCGCACGTAAATGACCTTCTAAAACCTCTTTTGCTTCTACCTTTAATTCCTCTGTTTCTTTTCCTAAATATTGCTCAGCTGCTGTAGATACTTCTTCGATTGTAGAACCTACTTTAATAATAGAAACACCATTTACTGTAACTGGAACACCTTGCTTCGTATACGTATCGCGTGTACCCACTTCTAACTTATAATTTAGTAGGCTTAAAGGTTCTGCTCTTTGCATAATTGGAACTACGAATGTACCGCCACCGCGAATAATCTTAATCTTCTTTCCATCATCAGTGGTAACTACATTTTTCCCACCACCAAGCCAGTTCCCTGTAACAATTAACGCTTCATCTGGTCCAACTGTTCGATACTTCGTAATGAATACTAAAATGAGTAGAATTAAAATTGCAAGTAAAACTCCACCAATAATTAATGGAATTGTCATGTAAATTCCCCCTTATAATTTTGGTTTTTTTAAAGAATAAGCGATGTTTTGTACAAGCAAAACACCATCTTGGACTCCCTCGATAATAACTTCAGTTCCTTGTGAAATATCTTTTTTCCCAATTGTTTTAGCTGGAATTGCATTACTTCCAAATTGGGAGGAGATTAATACTTCACCAAATCCTTCTGTAGGAATTGTCGTAATGACTTCTCCCTTGCAACCAATGAATTCATCCATACGTTGTACAGTATTTTGTTCTGCTTCTGCAATTGGCTTTAAAATTAATATTTTCATTATGAATACACCAATAAAGGATATAGCAAATGCAGCCACGAAAATAAGAATACTATTAAAGGAAAATAAATATTCTCCTATATAACTAAGTCCACATAACATGGCGAAAAAACTAAGCAATAAAGTAGCAACGGATACCGATCCGCCTCCAAAACTAAATATGGATTCAAATATATCCCCAAAAAAGATATAAATCACAGTGAGTATAGTAGCAATAATAAATCCATATAAATAAATTGTCTCAAGTGGATAACCAAACAAAACCATTTCTTATCCCCCTCTCTTAAACAATCCCTTTTTTGTTATGTGTATGCCCCACCTCTTCCAAAGATTATTGTTCTTAATTTTCAGTTATTTAACCTTTAAAGAAAAGCCTGCAATACAGGCCTCTAAAAAAGAACAGGAGAAACCCATTGTGACAGGCTCCTCCTAGAAAATAACCGATATATTATATATCTATATAATATACTATTTTCCACAAAAAGTAAAGTTAAACATACATTGGAAAAGCACTTATTTTACTGATAATTCGTATGTTCCATCGCCATTATCATATTTATATACATACAAGTAATACTTACCTGGTTTTGCATTAAAGTTTGCCTCTATATGATTTCCATTTGCTTGACCGTAAGCAGCATAATTTTGCATATCTGATTCATGGTGAAGTACCCATGTCATCCCAATTCCATACTCATTTAAAACGGAAATATCGATATCTTTCGCTGATGCTACATTAAATGTATAAACATCAGTGTGGTCCCCGCCAATAAGACTACCTTTTATCGTACTATTTAGCCCGATACGATTTGCTTCCTCTGGGCGATTATTTGGTTCTGATTCTGTTAAACTTCCACCTTTAATCGTAACAGTTGTTTCGCTTTTGCTCTCTCTCCCTTTATCATCTTTTACTATTAACGCTACTTTATAAGAACCTTCTCTTTCATATACATGTACTGGATTAACTTCTGCACTTGTGCTTCCATCTCCAAATTCCCATAAATAAGAAACAATTTTTCCATCTTCATCGTTTGAGCCATCACTTTTAAATTGAATTCCCTCTTTTACAAGACCACTATAAGGGCCATTTATATTAACCGTTGGAGCTTTATTTTCTCCATCATCTTTTGCGATTCCATGGAAGACTACATCATATTCAAATTCATTTGAGCTATTCACACGATAATTGACGAAGTATGCTGTAATAGTTTTGTAGCCACTCCATTCTTTTTGCGCCAATTGTTCCAAAGATTCATTTATTTTCTTACTCATTGCGTTCCAATCTTCTGACTCACCTTTTGTTACACTACCTGTATACGTACCTTCTAATGTAAATGTATTAAAGAATTGGGAGCTATGTTTTGTCATTTTTGCATCTTTCATCGGCAACGTATCACTAATTTCTTTCTCTACTGCTGTTAACGATTTTGGTGCATGTTCAGCTAAATAATCATCTGCTACTTCCGGTACATTATATTTATCTTGATTATCAATTAACTGCTGCATATACTCTTGATACGCTTTATTTAACTTAGGATCTTTACTTAGATTTTCACGATATGCATCATAATTTTTCACGTCATTCGCACGAATCAAATCTTGAATTTTATCAAATGTTTCAAACTGATGCGTATATAAGTAAGACTGCAATGCGAACGAGTAATTATAGAAATCCCAAGAACCGTATTTAGCAAATAGTGTACGCTCTGCTGTATAACGGCTTGCAGGATCAGATGATAATCCGCTAATGATGCTCTTTCTCGGTACTACATTATTTGTTCGAGTAGACCCTGCGAAAAATTCTGCATTTCCTTCTTGGAACCAAGTTAACCTTTCATTTTGATACATATCTCCTCTTCCAAATAAACCTGGCACTTCATATCTCCCTTGCAGATAATGGGTAAACTCATGGCGGAATAACTCTTCTAAACTATAAATGCTTTGTTCTGGCGTGCGTTCATATGTAAAGAATGTTCCTGTTTCTTCAATATAAATTCCACCGTTGTTCGTTTCATATCCATACAGTTGTCTATTTAATTGGTACTCTTCTGGACTGTTATAAATTACTATCGTTAATATATCATCTGCATTGCCCGGCTCTAACGCTTTGTCATTCCCAATTACACGATGATACTGCGCTTTTACTTCCTTTGCAGCCCAATATAGTCTCTTAATTTTTTCTTCTGATACTTTATCTCCTGTTTTGAACACAATTGATCCATCGTCGAATGTATACGTTTTTGGTAAGTATTGCTCTTTTCCTTCTTTACGTATTTTCTCTAAATCTACTGTATTCCCGCTATAATCTTTTCCGTTATAATTTGTTGTAATTTGTTCTACTGCGACAAAATACGGTTCACTTAAACGTGGATACATATGCATTGCCTGTGTCACAACTTCTAATCCTTTATTTGGATTGCTATGAAACTTCCCTAAACGACTAGCAAAGTAAATTCCATTATTAACGAGCCACTTATTTTCTGGTGTTACTTCATTTAGAAGAGCGATACGATTTATTTCATTAATAAACCCATCTACTTTTCCATACCACATCGTTTCATTCGCTTCTTTACGAGCCTCAATTAAGTAAGACTGTATATCATAGTCAATCCCTTGCATAATATCGTATATTGCTTGTCCCTTCATTCGATCATTTACATACGTAGTAAAATTATCATTGTATTGCTTTAAAATATTCGATGCGTATTGAACTGTTTCAACATCGCTTGACGCATTACTAATTAATTTACCGTATGCAGATACGACTGTATCTTGTTCAGTTGTACCAAGCTTAAAGTTTGGATTTTTTGCGATTGCTTTTAAAGCAGGTAAACATTTGTCCTGGAAGCTTCTTTCATTTAATTCACTTAACTCGTTATTATAAAATGCCAGATAAAAAGCTGAACGTAACACTTCCGTAAACGTTTGAATTCCTTTTGAATCATCCTTTGTAAATGTACTACCCCGATGAGCTAATTCATCTATAACGACTTGCATTTTCCCTTTATCTTTATAAAAGGCTTTTGCATCTTCGTTAAACTGGAATAAGTCTGTAATTTGATGCCACTTAATACTGCCTAACGTTTCAACTAATTCTTGATTATTCATTTTGTTTAAATCAGCCATTGAATAGCTTTCTTTAACTTGCTTTACTGTCACTTTGTTCGTAATAGATGCTGGTCGCTGTGAAAAGTCTCCTACTTTTAGCCGTTCTTGAAACGATAATGTTTCCTCCGCTTTAGAAACGTGTCCAATCTCATCTACTGGTTTTTCAATTCCAACTGGTTTCGAATGTAATACATTATATGGCACCTTTTCTTCTGCTGATACATGAGTTTGAATTGCCCCCAGTGATAGAGCCATTGTACTAATGCTAAGCATCACTTTATTGATCTTTGATTTCTTGTTCATATCCTTGCCCCCTATTCAAATATTCCATTCACGAATTTAACATAAAATCTAGATACAACAATATAAAATGCAATATTTCATATTATTTCTTCTTACATTTTGTACATATCGTGAACAATTTCCCCACTATATAGCCGCCAATAGTTATGAATCTATAGCGATTAAATAGTCCTTTTACACATGTTAAAAATCGAATTTTTTGACAATTACCCCTTCAATTGTTATGATTAATATAATTGTTAACTTTATTAAACAAGGGTGGGATTCTATGATAAAAAAAGAAAACAGTGTATTCTATATCTCCATCTTGCTAACAACATTATTTATCATATGGGGAATTACCCCGGCAAGTTGGATACAAGGCTATGATTTACAAAGCGTTACATCTTCTTTAAACTCATTTATCCTCAATAAATTTGGATGGTTTTACTCTCTACTTATGACTGCAATGATTATTTTAGCCACGTATTTAGCATTCTCTAAATACGGTTCTATTCGTCTTGGTAAAGATGGAGAAAAACCAAAGTATAGTTATCCATCTTGGCTATCCATGTTGTTTGGAGCAGGAATGGGAATTGGACTCCTCTTTTATGGAATCGCTGAACCGATTTCACATTTTACAGATCCATTAACAGGAAAAGCAGGTACAGAGGAAAGTGCCAAACTCGCTATGCAATATTCATTTTTCCACTGGGGCCTCTTTCCATGGGCACTATACGCAATGGTTGCTTTAACAATTGCATATTTCACATTCCGCAAACAAAAAGGTAGCACAATTGGCGCTACAGTTACTCCATTATTTAATCGATCGAAGAATTCTCCTATCGGAAAAACAGTTGATATTTTAGCTGTTTTAGCCACAGTATTTGGTATTGTGCCATCTGTTGGGATTGGTGCTCAACAAATCGCCGGAGGATTAAGCTATTTATTCCCTTCTATTCATAACACTTTACTTACACAGCTCGTACTTATCGCCATCTTCGCTGTTTTATATTTAACAAGTGCACAAACAGGCTTAGATCGTGGGATTAAATATTTGAGTAACTTAAATTTCTCTCTTGCAGGTATATTACTCGTCTCCTTTTTACTTTTAGGACCAACTGTATTTATTATGAAATATTTCACATCTACACTCGGTTCTTATATTGGAGCTTTACCTAGTATGGGATTAAATTTAGGAGCATTTAATGAAAAATCTTCTTCTTGGATAGAAAACTGGACTATTTTCTATTGGGGATGGTGGATCTCCTGGTCTCCATTCGTCGGTACATTCATCGCCCGTATTTCTAAAGGGCGCACAATAAAAGAATTTATTTTTGGAGTTGTATTAGTCCCAACTCTCATCTGCACATTTTGGTTTGCAGTATTTGGCGGCACCGCTATCCATATGGAAATGTTCCAATCCCTTGGAGTAGCTGATGAAATCGCAAAAAACGGGACAGAGATTGGATTATTTGCTGTTATTTCACATCTACCGTTCTCTACATTTTTAACAATTATCGGGTTAATTTTAGTAGCCACATTTTTCGTTACTTCTGCCGACTCGGCAACATTTGTTGTTTCTATGCAAACGAGTAACGGAAGCTTATCACCGAAAAATAGTTTGAAACTTATATGGGGATTAACAATCGCGATAATCGCAGCTATTTTATTACAAGCTGGAGGGTTAAATGCACTACAAATTGCAGCTATAATCGCAGCACTACCATTTTCTATCGTAGTCGTTCTTATGGTTACTTCGCTCTTTAAAGAGCTCCGAAAAGAAGATATTAATTCGCAAACGAAAGAAGTTCCGAAAAAAATAAAAAAGGTTATGTAACGATTGGCGCCTTAAATTACTTCTAAATCCGTGATGAATGAGGAAAAAAGTAAATGAATAAAACCCATTCATATGAAATATCATTTTCATATGAATGGGTTTTTTACTCTATTATATAGTGTTGTAAACATGCCTTCTCTTCAAAACCTACTTTCTTGTACAACTTCACCGCACGATCATTATTCGTATTCAAACATAGTTCTATCTCTCTCATCCCTTGGAACGAGAAAATATACTGAATTGCTGCTTGTAATAAACGCTCTCCTACACCTTTTCTTCTACTATTTTCAGCAGTTGCAATAAATTCGATATTCGCTTCTTGAAACTCCGGGTTTACTTCTACATATACGTAACCTTCTAACTTCTCATTCTTCATACTTACAAATAATTTATTCGTATCACTTAAACGTCCAATAATTTCATTTCCTTCATAATATGTATTAGGAAAAACATAATTGTGTAAAGCGACAAACTGCCCAAACACTTTTGGTAAAGCTTCTTCTACATTACATATACTGCGCTCTTCCACAGTATTATGACTTAAACTGAAAATACTATGTCGACCTTGTTCTTTTGCATGTAACTTCTTCATTAAACGGGCACAATTATTATTTTCCACATGATAAAAACCATAAAATTTTTCAATATGAAAAGGCACCTTTTCTATAAGTTCCTTCCACATATGTAAAGCAACTTCTTCCCAATTCTCTGCTTTAATAAACGGTCCCCATATCTCTGCACATTTCTTTACTTCATCTATATCAAACCCTAATACACCAATTATTTTATTATTTTCATAAGTAACAACAAAAGATTTTTCCCAACCTATATGAGAAAAATCATGAAAAATTGTATGTAACAACTCCTCTTTCTAATCTCCACAATAGCCAACATGATGAGTAGCATCCTTGTTCATATTTGCAATAAATGATGCAATTTCTTTAACCTTTGAAATTGAACTAATATGCATAACTTCTCCTCCTTTTCTAATACACTTAGACAATGCCTATTAATATCCTTCTCTCATACAAAAAGACATTATCATATGCATTTTTCTAATGAAACTGCCATGATAATGTCTTCTCAATAAATATCAATTATACACAATAATAAGATTTATCGTTTTTTATTTCTTAAATAACCTCTTTCTAAATACGAACATACTTAGTGCGGAAAGAACAAGTGTTATGCCAGAAAGTAAAGTCGATGTGCTAGCTTCACCGCCTGTTGATGGTAAAGATTTCTTGCCTTCCTCTGGCTTATTAGTATATTGTTTATTTAAAGTGTCTGCTTTTCTTCCCTCGTTTTCAACAACTTGATTTTTCCCTTTTGGCTCTTGATCCAATCCTGTTGCTGATTCTTTTACTTCTTTCTTTGGTTCTTTCGCTTCTTCAACTTCTTTTATTGGCTCTTTTACTTCTTCTTTTGTACCTTCAACTTCTTTTACCGGCCCTTTTACTTCTTCTTTTGTACCTTCAACTTCTTCTACCGGCTCTTTTATTTCTTCTTTTGTTTCTTCAACTTCTTTTACCGGTTCTTTCACTTCTTCTTTTGCTTCTTCAACTTCTTTTACCGGTTCTTTCACTTCTTCTTTTGCTTCTTCAACTTCTTTTACCGGCTCTTTTACTTCTTCTTTTGTTTCTTCAACTTCTTTTACCGGTTCTTTCACTTCTTCTTTTGCTTCTTCAACTTCTTTTACCGGTTCTTTCACTTCTTCTTTTGCTTCTTCAACTTCTTTTACCGGTTCTTTCACTTCTTCTTTTTCCACTATACTCTGTATAACTGTTCCGTTAAACCTTATGCTAATTCCATCAGAATCTAAATCAAATTTATATACCTTTTCACCTGGGGTATTCCATTTTATTACTCCGTTATTAAACGTCCCTCCTTCGCTTATCAATTTAATATTCTCAATACTTTCTCCTTCTAAATCATATACAGGAACTTGAATTTCCTCATTTACTTTCGCTTCACTTAAAACGATTTTTTGTCTTCCCACATCAATTGAAAACCACTGACCTAATTGTATTAACGGCCTTACATCACGAATCTCATTTCCAGATAATTTTAAGCTAAGTAAATCTAGCATGGAACCGAGAACCGATACATCTTTAATATGATTGTCCGCAAGATTTAACCATTGTAGATTTTTTAATGCAGATAGTGGTGTTATATCCTCAATTTGATTATGAGATACATTCACATCGTTCAACTTTTCTAAGTTCGAGATAAATTCGAGATTCTTTAAACCTACTCCTTCTAAAGTGAGTTTTTCTAAGTTCGTCATGTACTCTAAACCTGTTATATCTTTTATCTCTTTTCCTTTTTCTTTAAGTATCTCTAATTTTTTAATCTGTAATAAATCTTCTTTTGTGATAGGAGCGTTTAAATTCTCTCTACCTAAATTCTCTTTATTAATATGTTGTTGTAAAGTTTTATCGAGAATTACACTTTCCTTTTGTTCATTATCCTCTTTTATTTCATCTAACCTTTCAACAACATTTTGAATTACTGTTCCATTAAACTTAATACGATTCTCTTCTGGCTTTATATCTAACATAAATTCGTATGTTTTTTCACCGGTAGTACCCCATTTAACAGAACCATTATTAACTATTCCATCTTCACTATTCAATTGAATAGTATCAATTGGCTCTCCTTGTAAATTATAGATAGGTATTTTAACTTCCTTATCTTTTTCTACATCATCTAAAAAGATTTTTTGTCTTTGAATATCAATATACATTCTTTTTCCTAGCTCTTGAACCGGTCTAACATCACGAATTTCATTTGAACCTAGTTTTAAATCATATAAACTTGTTAATTGACTAAGTGGCGTTATATCTGAAATAAAGTTTTCTTCTAAATTTAGTTTTTGTAACCCTGATAATTTTGATAATGGTGTAAGATCTACTAATTCATTTTTGGAAAGCCCTAATTCAATTAATTTATTCATTCCATTAATATGTTCGACATTACTCAATCCATTATTGCTTATTTCAAATGTCTTTAAATTCTTTAATTGGTGAACTCCTTCAAGACCTGCATTACTAATTTGATTATTTGCTACAGTTAAAGTCCTTAAAGATTTCACTGTAAATAATGGCTTTATATCTTTTATATAATTACTATTTAAATCTAGCAATTTAATCTTCTTCATTTGACTTAGTGGGCTTAAATCTGAAATTTTATTATTTCTCAAGCTTAAACTCTCAATATGTTCTAACTCAGCCAAAGGTCCAATATCTTCAAGTTCGGCATAGGTTATACTTACTGATTTTAATTGCCTCAAATTCGAGATAAATTTTATATTTTCTAACTTAACTTCTTCCAACGTTAAGTTTTCTAAGTTCGTCATATATTCTAGACCGCTTACGTCTTTTATTCCTTTACTTTTAGCTTCAACGACTATTAAAGATTTAACTTTTAATAAATCTTCCTTAGTTATTGGCGCATTTAAATTCTCTCTATTCAAGTTATATTTATTAATATGCCTTTGTAATTGCTTATCTATTATTACATTCGCATCTTGTTGATCCAATTTATCCTCCTTATTTTCCTTTTGTTCTTCTGGAACATCTTTATCTAAATTCAATGTATTTACTTCAAATTGTACTTGGTACTTATTATCATAGGCCATTGTTGGAATATAAATATGCATTCGCATATTATACCTTTTTCCTAATTCTCCCACTTCAAACTGAATCACTTTCGTTCCATTTTTCTTTTTATCTTCTGATATTACTTTCACATCATGAAATACACCAGGAGTATGAATATCTTCTGTTTTTAGATATTGGAAGAAATCACTATCACTTAACGTTGCCGTTACAATTTTCTTTCCATTCTCAATTGTTAATTTCGGATTTTTTATATAAACAGCTGCCATAGATTCTTCATTCGTTTTATCTTTATACGCCTTAATAACAGCGTCATATGTACCATCTTCTAAAACATGTCCAGTTTTATTCGCCTCAATTGCCACTGCCGCTAAAGCAGGTGTTGAATAAACAGCAAACGGCAGTGATAACGCCGCCGCTATAACCATTGCATTTATACGTTTTCTTTTATTTTGTTTCAACCTTACATCTCCTCCGAAATATATAATTCGAAATGTAATCATTTCTCGAATAAATGATAATGATTTTCATTATCACTGTCAATCAAAAAAATAAAAAGTTTACAAAAAAAGAACCTCTTTAAAAGAGGTTATGCCATTTTCTCTCCTGATTCTTCTCTAAAGAAGCTCTTCATCGCATGGAATACATCTGCTTTTTGCTTTAAAATATAATATCTGAAATTCTCATCTTTAATATTTTTATAGGCTGACATAAGTGTACTATGGCGGTTGTACTGATTCACTTCCCCATATCCAAACATGTTACACTTCTTCATTAACTCTTCAACAAGTTTTACACATCTAGCATTATCTGATGTTAAATTATCACCGTCTGAAAAATGGAATGGATAAATATTATAGCGGTCTGGTGAGTATTTATTATCAATTAGCTCGAGTGCTTTTTTGTATACAGAAGAACAAATTGTTCCCCCGCTTTCTCCTTTTGAGAAAAACTCTTCCTCCGGAACTACTTTTGCCTCCGTATGATGGGCAATAAATTCAATATCTACTGTTTCATACTTTGTGCGTAGAAATCTCGTCATCCAGAAAAAGAAGCTCCGTGCCATATATTTTTCCCATATTCCCATCGATCCACTTGTATCCATCATCGCTAATACAACAGCTTTTGAATCTGGCTTTAATACTTCATTCCAAGTGCGGAACTTTAAATCTTCTTGATGAATTGGGTGGAAAGATGCTTTACCACGCATCGCATTTCGTTTATATGCGGATATCATCGTTCTTTTCTTATCGATGTTGCCCCATAATCCTGTTTTTCTAATATCATTAAATTCAACATGTTCAATCCGGTTTTCATCCATTTCTTTTCTCTTTAAATTAGGTAATTCTAATTCTTTGAAAAATGCTTGCTCTAATTCTAAAATAGAGACTTCAGCTTCATAATAATCTTCCCCAGCCGCATCTCCTGCTCCTTGCCCTTTTCCTGGTCCTTTTTGCTTTTGACCACCTGATCCATCTCTCGCAACGACATCACCAACTTTGCTGTCACCATTTCCTTGCCCAACGTGTTTGTTTTTATCATAATTGTACCTAATCTTATATTCATCTAAAGAACGAATCGGTATTTTTACAACATCCTTACCATTAGACATAACAATGCTTTCTTCTGTTACAAGATCGGGTAAATTATTCTTAATTGCCTCTTGTACTTTTTCTTGATGGCGTTGTTGGTCGTCATATCCTTTGCGATGGAGGGACCAGTTTTCCTGTGAAATCGTATAATTTGGTTGGTTTTCTTCACCCATTTCTTTCCCTCCTTACTGTAATTGTCTTCCTATATGAACAGCAATCTTGAAATTTTGTTTTATACTGTGCCAGCTAGAATGAAAGGTAACTGCCCATCGAAAATCATCCCATAAACATATATAACGTTTTTCATATAATACTCCGAGCATCCTAAACAAAATTTTGCCACTCACATAATAGAAATGACATTTAACCGTCGATAAGAAAGAAACACAATGCATTGTTGCACACATTTTCACTTTGCAACATATTGTATTGTGTTGGCTTTTTTCGTATGAATGGTTGGTTACTCTATCATATGCATATTGTAAAAATAATTGACAATAAATTCATAAAATTGCATCTTAATTTATTGTATTTGGACAAGGTATGACACTTTACACATATGAACGGATAATAAAACGCTGTCCCGCAAAATACAAGAGACAGCGTTTTGTTATCAAACTATCGATTTAGCAGGCTACCTACATAGCGTAATAATTCATTTGCTGAAGAAGAATTATAGCCGTGCTCATCAATTAAACGTGCAACAACATCATTGATTTTCTTCAACTGGTTCTCGTCTGGTGTTTTCGTTGATGTTGTAATTTTCACTATATCTTTTAAATCAGCAAATAGCTTCTTCTGAATCGCTTCACGAAGACGTTCGTGCGAATTATAATCGAAGCGTTTCCCTTTACGTGCATAAGCAGAGATGCGAATTAATATTTCTTCCCGGAATGCTTTTTTAGCATTTTCTGAGATTCCAATTTGCTCTTCAATTGAGCGCATTAACTTTTCATCCGGGCTCATTTCTTCACCTGTTAACGGATCACGTAATTTCGACTTATTGCAGTACGCTTCAACATTATCTAAGTAATTATCCATAAGTGTCTTAGCGGATTCTTCGTACGAATAAACAAATGCTTTTTGTACTTCTTTTTTAGCAATTTCATCGTATTCTTTTCTCGCTAATGAGATGAAATTCATATAACGCTCTCGGTCTTCATTACTAATCGATGGATGCTGATCCAACCCATCTTTTAAAGATCTAAGCACATCTAATGCGTTAATAGATGGTACCTCTTTTCGAATAATTGTAGAAGAAATGCGGTTAATAACGTAACGAGGATCAATACCTTTCATACCCTCATCTTGATATTCGCGTTGCAACTCCTCTACATCAATCGCATTATAACCTTCTACCGTTTCTCCATCATACAAACGCATCTTTTTAATTAAATCAATATCTGGACGCTTCGGATCTTTTAATCTAGTTAAAATCGTAAACATTGCTGCAACCCGAAGTGTATGCGGTGCAATGTGCACATCGGACACGTCACTTTCACGAATCATTTTTTCATAAATATGTTCTTCCTCACTAACCCGTAAATTGTATGGGACCGGCATTACGATAATACGCGAATGTAATGCTTCATTTTTCTTATTTGCTATGAAAGAACGATACTCCGTTTCGTTCGTATGCGCTACGATTAATTCATCTGCTGAAATAAGCGCAAATCTTCCTGCTTTGAAATTCCCTTCTTGCGTAAGCGATAATAAATGCCACAAAAATTTCTCATCACATTTTAACATCTCTTGGAACTCCATCATCCCACGGTTTGCCTTATTTAATTCTCCATCGAATCGATACGCTCGTGGATCTGATTCTGAACCATATTCTGCGATTGTTGAAAAGTCCAGACTACCTGTTAAATCGGCAATATCTTGTGATTTAGGATCAGACGGGCTAAACGTACCAATCCCTGTACGGCGATCTTCCGAGAAGAAAATACGCTCTACAACTACATCCTCAATTCTTGAACCATATTCTTGTTCTAAACGCATCACATTGAGTGGTGATAAATTCCCTTCAATTCTTACTCCATACTCATCAAAGAAATCATCTCGTAAATGATGCGGAATTAAATGAAGTGGATCTTCATGCATTGGGCATCCTTTAATTGCAAAAATTGCTCCGCGATCTGTTCTTGAATATGTTTCTAATCCTCGTTTCAACATCGTAACTAATGTTGATTTCCCTCCACTAACAGGACCCATTAATAATAAAATACGTTTTCTAACATCTAATCGTTTTGCAGACGGATGAAAATATTCCTCTACAAGACGTTCTAAAGCATCCTCTAAACCAAATAGCTGATTACTAAAGAAGTTATACTTTCTTCTACCATCTACTTCTTCAATTCCAGCATCTTTTATCATATTGTAAATGCGAGAGTGTGCTGTTTGAGCCACCCATGGTCTTTCCTTCACAAGCTCCAAATACTCCGCAAACGTACCTTCCCATTGTAAGCGTTCTTCTGCTTCTCGATGCTGTTCAATTTTTTTTAGAATATCCATTATAGCTCCTCCCCCATCTCCTTGTTCAATCGGATTATTATAAAAGGTATGCTAGGATGTCCTCAAACATTCTTTAAATCAAAATGAAATATACAGTAGTGCTATAAAATTCTCTCCAAAATTCAAAGAAAATTCTGTATAATATAGGTATTAAAGTTTTTACACCGCTATTCATTTTAAATAAATTCTTTTCTTCTAAGAACCTTACATACATTTCGATTCATATTTCAGATTCTTAAACTGAAAAAACAGGAGGGATATTAGTATGAAATTATTATTAATTTTAGGTGTATCACTCACATTTCTTACAGCTATTTTTACATCTGGTTACAATGATAAACCCGGTACACATAAAAAGTGATGTGCTTCTTAGCACATCACTTTTTATCAATTATTTATAATACACATTTTCCACATCATATTTTGATAAAGGGCGGCTATAATAATAACCTTGTACAAACTTCACATTCTTTTCCTTCAAAAATTGTATTTGTTCCGCCTTTTCTACCCCTTCTGCAATTACATCTAATTCTAACGTATGAGCTAAATGAATAATTGCAGCCGTAATATTCGTATCTCGTTCATCTACATGTATACCTTCCATAAAAGAACGATCAATCTTCAAAGTATCAATTGGATACGTTTTTAAATAACTTAAAGATGAATACCCTGTCCCAAAATCATCTAAATGAATCTTTAAATTTTGTTCTTTTAATTGTAGCAATACTCTTTTCGATATATCTTTATGTATAAGTGCTCCTTCTGTAACCTCTATTGCTAATAAATGAGCTGATACATTATACTTATGTAAAGCTCGGGTAATCATCTCTATTAATGTAATAGAGCGAAAATGCCTGGCTGAAATATTAACTGCAATCGGGACAACTTCATATCCTTTATTTAACCATTCACGTATTTGCCGACACACTTCATTTATTACCCATTCATCAAGCTTAATAATAAATCCTGTTCTTTCTGCTAGCGGAATAAATTGATTGGGAGAGACAAATCCTAATTCTTTATTCTCCCACCTTATTAAAGCCTCCATACTAGCTATTTTTTTCGTTTCAATATTCATTTGCGGCTGATAATATAAGAAGAATTCATTTTTTTCTATAGCACGATGTAATTGGTTTTCTATTATAAATCTTTTTTCACGCTCACAATCTAATCCATTGCCATAAAAATGATAATGCCCTTTTCCTTTTTCTTTTGCTTTTTCCAAAGCAGCATCAACTCTTTGAAATAATATTTTTTCATCTTCTCCATCTGTTGGGGCCATTACAATTCCAATTGACGCACTTAAATACACGTCCTCTTCTTCGATTACAAAATGTTCACTAATCTTTTTTTGTATGCTTTTTGCAAATACTTCTACACGTTCTTTCGTTATATTTTCTATTAACATAACAAATTGATCATCGTGTTCTCTAAATAAGTGCATATCGGGTATTTGAAAACTGCTTAAACATTCTGTAACTTTTTGTAACACTTTATCTCCTTCTTTATGACCAAACGTATCATTAATAAGGTGAAATTCATCTAAATCTATAAAGATAAACGCAAAAGCTACCTTCTCATTTAAAAAATCATTTAACTTATTTGTACATGAAATTCTATTCATTAATCCTGTTAGCTGATCATAATAAGCTAAATATTCCGTTCTCATTTCATTTAATACTTGCTTTGTAACATCCCTTGTAACAATATATACTCCAACAATTTCACCATTTACAATAATCGGGATAGTTCTCAAGGAAATATAGAGCTCGTACCCTTCTTTATGAACATATTTCTTTGAAACAATTTGCTTTGCTCTTCCTTGCATGGCTTCTTTAAATATAATTTGAAAATCTTTTTCATATTCTTTATTAATAAATTCAAAAATAAACTTATTATTTAATTCTTCAAATCGGTATCCAAATATTTCATACGTTGCTGGATTTGCATATGTAATTCTTCCTATAGAATCTATAGATATGATGGAGTCATTATTATATTCTAGTAATGACTTAAACAGCATTTGTTTTTCCTCTATCTCCATCTTCTCCTCTATTTGAGCTGTGATATCCCTTGTAATACAAATAATAAACTGACATACTCCTTCTTCGTCAAATACAGGATTCAGTGAAGATTCATAATGTAGCTCACCCTTTGGTAAACTAACTACATCACAAAAGGTATTTGCTTTCGCTTCGCTCGCTACTTTTGCATATTGCACTTGCAATATTTCCGCCGTATCTTCCGGTAATACTTCTGCAAAAGTTTTTCCATAACATTCTTCACTTAGCTTCGCATAATCCATACCTAATTTATTTACATAAATATATTTAAATGTTTCATCATCAATAACTTTCACAATAAATACTAAATCTTGAATAGCATGTAATAATCCTCTTCTTATTAAATCCATATCTATCATACTTAAAAAGGTATTTTGATTACTATATTGTTCCTTCATATTTATCTCAACCCGTCTAATCTATTTTTATTCATATATCCCATTTTATATGAATATGTACCCTTTTTTAAATGTATGATTATATATTATTTTTATTTTTAGAAAAAAAGTCGCCATATGGCGACTTTTAATAAACAATTTCTAAATCTAATCCTGGATAATTTTGTTGACGGAATGCTTCATAAATTAAAATAGCTGCTGTATTAGATAAATTTAATGAACGCACTTTATCAGTCATTGGAATGCGTAAACAATGATCGAAGTTTTCTTCGATTACATTAGCTGGTAAGCCGTTTGTTTCTCTTCCAAATACAAAATAGTAATCCTTCTCACGTTTGCTATAATCAAACGCTGTATGAGCTTTCTCACCATACTTTGTTAAATAGAAGAATTCACCGTCTTTATTTTTCTCGTAAAACTCTTCAATTGAATCATAATACGTAATTTTCACGTGCTGCCAATAATCTAATCCTGCACGCTTTAACATTTTATCATCCGTTGAAAATCCAAGCGGTCTAATCAAATGTAATTCTGTTCCAGTTGCTGCACAAGTACGAGCAATATTTCCCGTATTTGCCGGAATTTCTGGTTGATATAAAACAACATGTACTCCCACGCGATATTCACCTCTGTTTTTTGTCTACTACGTATTATACCACTTGAGCGAAAAATCTCTACCCATTAATAATATGAAAGAATTTATATTTCATTTGTGGTGTATATTTACTAGAATCTTCATAGTTCCAATAACGCCGACGGCTATTCGCTGAATGTGCATTTACAAGTGGCATACCATCTGCGTCTTTCGCTACTACAATCGTCGTATGATTCCACCTACCATCATCCTCGAAATCATAAGCTATGACATCACCAAGAATAAGGTCCTCTGGTCTTTCTACTGCTTCTGCTCGAAGCCCTGTTGTAGCACCTGACAAATACCAATAAAAAGAGTGCGCGACAGCCCAGCTCCAACTCCATTGATTCTCCCTTTGCCACCATCCTTTACGAATATTAGGATATCCATTCATTGGTACTTCTCCAGTATGAAGACATTGAGAAATAAAATTCGTACAATTATCAGGGAAATTACGATATACAGGATTTCGATCATCCCACCAACGCTCTGCATATTTAACTGCCTCTAAACGGTTATACTGATAGGAACCGTATTTCTCTTTTGTAACTTCCCTCTCCAATGTCTCACTCATTCCAACTGCTTCTGGCGCTTCAATAGCATAATCACCTATTACCTGGCTATTATTTAAACAAACTCTTCGTTTTAATTGTTCCTCTTCAATATAAAATAATTCTTTATGCTTAATTAAATATTTAAAATGTATTTGATAATCAATTTCTTGATGATTGCTATTATTTAATTGTCTCATGAAAGAAACATCCGCAGTTGCTTTCACTATATCTGCATTACGCTTTTGAAACAATAGTCTCTTTCTCTTTGCTATTTGTAATAAATCTTCAGCAATACCATCTACATTTGTTCGTTTCTCTGTTACATATGCTAAAAATTGTTGTACTTGCTTTTCAATATTTATTTTTACAACCATTTCGTCTCCCTCCCATATTACAATATGAAAAAGGGAGATATTATCTACTCTTTTTTCTGCGCTAACAATTCAAGTCCGCGATTCATTTCATGAAGAACCTCTTCGTCTTTCTCACGTTGCATCGCTTTTTCAATGGCTTCGCCCACGCCATCTCCACCAATTTTCCCAAGCGCCCATGCTGCTGTTCCGCGAAGTACTGGCCTTGGATCATCTTTCATAACACCAATTAAATCAGGAATTGCTGATGCCTCTTTAAAATGCGCAAGTGCCAAAATTGCATTTCGTTGCAGCGGTTTTTTACCTCTCCATGAACCAGACATAATTCCATATTTCTCTTTAAAGTCACGATTACTAATTGTTAAGAGCGGTGTTAATAACGGCTTAACTAACTCAGGATCTGGTTCCATCTCAGGATGATTATGAAAATCCATTCCTTTATTTTTCGGACAAACTGTCTGACACGTATCACATCCATAAATACGATTTCCTATTTTGTCGCGATATTCTTCCGGTAGGAATCCTTTTGTCTGTGTTAAAAATGCAATACATTTCTTCGAATCTAACTGTCCTCCTTGTATTAAAGCACCTGTAGGGCAAATATCAATACATTTTGTACAGCTTCCGCATTGATCTTCTATCGGCTGGTCTGGTGGGAATGGAACGTTTGTAATCATTTCTCCTAAATATACATACGAACCAAATTCTGGTGTAATAATAGAGCAATTCTTACCGCTCCATCCAATACCGGCGCGCTCCGAAACAGCTCGATCACTTAATTCACCTGTATCAACCATGGACTTAACTTCTATATCTGGAAGTTTTTCAATTAAATATGCTTCTAATTTTTGCAAACGATCTCTTAAAACAAGATGATAATCTTGTCCCCAAGAAGCACGACAAAAAATCCCGCGACGTTCTCCGCGCTTACTTAATGGTGCATTTTTTAATTTGGAAGGATACGCTAATGCAATCGCAATAATTGATTTCGCACCAGGTAATAGTAGCTGTGGGTTCGTTCTCTTTTCTATATCAGGCTCTTCAAATCCAGATTGATAATTTAATTGTTGCTGCTGGATTAACCGCTGCTTTAATTCTTCAAATGGTGAAGCACTAGCAAAGCCTATTTTATCTATACCAATCGTTTTACTATAGGCAATGACATCTTGCTTTAATTGCTCAAAATCCATTCCTAATCACCTCCTCAGATGAATCCATCCTTTATGTAACAATCTATTAGTTAGCAATTCACTTTCGGAATACTATTCTTTACTTCTATTTTCGCATACAATTACGTTTTCCAAACATTAAAAAACGCAATGCCTCGTTTATCTCGGAAACGAAACACTGCGTTGATCACAATTTATAGAAAAATATTTAATAAAATTTGGAGCGGGTGAAGAGAATCGAACTCTCGACCAGAGCTTGGAAGGCTCTTGTTTTACCACTAAACTACACCCGCAAATATGAAATACATATAAGATATTAGAATAACTTATGTAAAGTAGTATAGCATGTAAAAAAAGCGGAAGCAAGAATTTTATCGAAAAAAGTCGAAAAAGTGATGAGAGGACTCATCACTTTTTCAATTCTTTATCAATTGCTTTCTTCAAGCTATCAAAATCAGGATTTGCAAGATTTCCATTCACATATACTGAAGGAGCACCTTGAACTTTTAATTTTTGAGCACGATCTGAATCTTTACGTACTTTTTCTTTTATTTCTTTACTGTGTAAATCTTTCTTAAATTGTTCTACATCAATTTTCGGAAGTTTTTCTTTCACAATGTTAAGAAGCAATTCTTCTGTAATCCATTCTTCCGTGTCTTTCTTTTGACTCTGATAAATCTCATCATAGAAAATCCAGAATGAATCTTGATCTTGTTTATAAATTGCTTCACCAGCTGCTGCACCTAAATCAGAGTCTTTTCCGATAAATGGGAAGTTAATAAAATATAACTGCACTTTACCTTTAGCGATATACTCTTCTTTTAATCGTGGTAATACTGTTACATCCCAAGTACGACAAGCAGGACATTTGAAGTCTCCAAATTCAACTACCTTAACTGGTGCATCATCTTTCCCTAAAGATTGTTGTGTGGAATAAGCAAACATCTCATTCCCTTTATCTTTTTTGTCATTTATGATGCTATACACAATCGTCCCAATTACAATCAATACTGCAATGGAAAAAACTATACCAAGAGCCATGAGTTTGTTCGATGATTTCATATACATTCCTCTTTAAATTCATATTCTGTATACAGCATTGTACACAATACACATAATATCAATACTTACACACGTCACGCAATGAACACGCTCACATAAATTACAAAAATACAACAATTGTGACGATATTGTGTCACAATTTGTCACAATTTATTCAAAAAAAGAAGCTCCTATGTAGGAACTTCCCTTAGCTCACTGCTTTTTCGCGCGCATGATTTAACATCGACCGCTCTGTTTTTATATCATGACGAATGACTAATTTCTCACTAACTGCTTGCATATACTCATCATGATTGATATAGCCTTCTTTCTCCATTAATCTCAAAACGACGTTTCGTCTCTCAACTGCTTTATCGTAATTTTGTGCAGGTGAGTAATAAGCAGGTGCCTTTACTACAGCAGCCATCATTGCACTTTCAGCCAACGTTAATTGGCTCACCTTTTTACCGAAGTAAAGGTTTGCTGCTTTTTCAATTCCCCATGCCCCTTCTCCGTAATAAATATTACTTACATATAATTTTAAAATTTCATCCTTTGTAAATGTACGTTCAATTTTTTTCGTATAAAAAATTTCTTTCCACTTACGAGAAAATGTACGTTCATTCGTTAAAAAAGCATTTTTTGATAACTGTTGTGTAATTGTGCTACCGCCTTGCACAACACCACCAGCTTTTATATTCTCAACAGACGCCCTAATAATCGCTATATAATCTAAACCGTTATGATGATAAAACCTTTTATCTTCTGTCGCAATAAATGCATGTGTTAATGATTCTGGCACCTCTAACTTAGCCGGTACATGTAATTTACTAATATCACTTTGCTCGATCATTACATTTCCAATGAATAATAACGTAAAACTTAACAATAATAATAAAATAATGGCTTTATAAAAAAACTTAGTCATTGGATTTAATGCAACTTTTTGATGATAGTTCACCCTAGATAATACTCGTTCTTTCATCTTAAACACCTCTTTTCCACACAGCGTATAACTCTTACTTTAAGAATACCTTGTTGTAAAAAAATATCCCATCGATTTCTCTTACACGTACCTTACATCATTGTAAGGTATAAATTGAAACTTTAATCAGACCACAACAATCTGGCTAGCCGACAAATAGTGGGATAAAAAAGTATTGTATCACAGTCCTTTTTTATCTACTATTCATCTGAAATATTGAATATAGATTATGTTAAACCCATAACAGGTTACACCTTAAGGCTATTATACTTTCTCTATTAAAGTGCTCTATTTTCATTATATCATCTACAAATATATATACTTTTAAGCATCTAGTAATCTAAATGTATATAATATATCATACATTATACAGAACAAATGTTCTTAAAATCAATACTAACACTACTATTATTTTGACCTTTTTCTTAAACAGTATACAAAAAAGAGTAGTGATTTGACTGTATCTCAAATCGGCTACTCTTTTCTTTACAATCTTCCTATTAAGTTATACGGCTGTACTTCCCACGTTTCATAAGGAATAAAATGTGATGACCTCATCGCATCCAGCGTTCTGGATTTCATATGAGGACGCGTTATATACTCATCTATGTTCTCTTCATTTAAAGCAACAAATTTAGCCTCTTGTATTTCTTCATGTTGAATTTTTATTTCACCGCTTACATATGCTACTTTAAAAACGACAGCTAAAATGTTCATGGAAGCATTATAATAAACTCCTGTAATACCGATAGGCTTCACCGTTAATCCTGTTTCCTCTTTTATTTCCCTACAAACAGCTTGATCGAGTGCTTCCCCTTCTTCTACCTGTCCTCCTGGCAACTCCCACGTATCAGCTCGCCAGTGTACCTTTGCTAATAACACTTCATCTTTTTCATTTGTTAAATAGCCTGCTACAGCAACAATATGCTTTGGTGTTTTATGTTCCACATGTAAGCCTCCTAGCAATAATGAGTATTCCATATATCCCTATAAGCATATTCCCTGTTTACAACAAAATACCTTTATTAAATTCATTGCCTTAATTACCTTCATTAAAAAAGCCCCTATTCATTAAACGAACAGGGGCTTCTATCAGTATTATTCTCCTAAGTCTACGTTGTGGTAAACTTGTTGCACATCTTCTAAATCTTCTAATGCATCAACCATTTTTTCAAATTGTGCTTGTGCATCTTCAGGAAGTGTTACATCATTTTGTGCAAGCATTGTTAATTCAGCAACTGTAAATTCTTCAACACCCGCATCTTTAAGAGCAGATTGTACTGCATGGAATTGATCTGGTTCAGCATACACGATAACAGCATCTTCTTCTTCAAGAATATCACGTGCATCAACATCTGCTTCCATTAAAATCTCAAGAACTTCATCTGATGTTTTCCCTTCAAGGCCGATAACAGCTGTCGCATCAAACATGTAAGCTACAGAACCGTTTACACCCATGTTACCACTGTTTTTGCTAAATGCAGCTCGTACATCAGCTGCAGTACGGTTTACGTTGTTTGTAAGTGTATCTACAATTACCATAGCTCCATTTGGTCCAAATCCTTCATAACGAAGCTCGTCATAATTTTCTTCTGAACCACCTTTTGCTTTTTCAACTGCACGATCGATAATTGTTCTTGGAACATTGTATGTTTTCGCACGTTCTAATACCACTCTAAGCGCTTGGTTTGATTCCGGATCTGGCTCGCCTTGTTTTGCCGCTACATAAATTTCACGTCCAAATTTCGCGTATATACGGCTAGTATTTGCATCTTTTGATGCTTTTTTATCTTTAATATTATTCCATTTACGACCCATACTTTCCACTCTCTTTCCGGTTTTAAATCTACATAAAAATATTAATATGAAATATCATGTGTATTCAACACATTTTTAAAAGAAATATAAAAAGTTCGTTTTTGATTCATATTACAGACATAATATAAATCACTATCATTTTGTTCTTTCGACAAGTTATATTATACATGAATTGCTGCATTTATCACGAATTTTAGAATCATATAACATAATTTAGCAAAAAAATTCTACTATTTCTGTTAGAATTTTTTACTTCGCCGATACCGATTTCCATAATATTCCCTTACTTCCTTTCTATTGTTGTATAATTAAAATAGGAAGAAATTTGAAGGGAATATAGAGGGGGAGAATTATGACACATTCAAATGAGAAAAAACCACATGGGCTTAAAGGTATAGGAGAAAAGCTAAATCCAACTATCTATCAAGTGCGATTCATGAAATTAGATGAACCAATTCAATTTGAGTCGTTTCCTGAATTAAAGAAATTGGGGGACTGGTTGAGTACTTCAACGCACATGTGGGCCTGTCACTCAACTATGTACAAGTACAACAAAGAAGAGTTTAAAAAGAGGTTTTTAGAAATTACAAACTTAACCGTTGATCATGTACTAATATCTACTGGTGGTGTCGGATTTAACTTCATGTCACCAGGTTGGAGAGATTCTTTATAAAATAATGAAATTATATAAAGGGATAAAAATTTATCTCTTTATTGCTTTGTAGTTTGCCCCAACTGTATCGCATGTACTAAATGAATAAGTTTACCTTAATCATTCATAACCATTTCACCAACACACCATTTTGCTTATTTTATAGTGTGATGAAAACATAAAAAGACTCTACACATTTGGTGTAGAGTCTTTTATTACGCCGTTCGTGATACCGATGGTCGGGGTCGAACCGACACTCCCGAAGGAACACGATTTTGAGTCGTGCGCGTCTGCCAATTCCGCCACATCGGCACAAAAGAAAAGGCGGCAACCGGATTTGAACCGGTGATAAAGGTTTTGCAGACCTCTGCCTTACCACTTGGCTATGCCGCCATATAAAATTTTACTGGAGCGGAAGACGGGATTCGAACCCGCGACCCCAACCTTGGCAAGGTTGTATTCTACCACTGAACTACTTCCGCAAAAATGGCTGGGCTAGCTGGATTCGAACCAGCGCATGACGGAGTCAAAGTCCGTTGCCTTACCGCTTGGCTATAGCCCATCGAATTCTTACTTAATTATATGTAAGTATCCATTAGATTATTTATAATTTTTAAAATAAAAATGGGGCGACTGATGGGAATCGAACCCACGAATGCCGGAGCCACAATCCGGTGCGTTAACCACTTCGCCACAACCGCCATGTTGTGTAAATATATTTGGCAGGGGCAGTAGGAATCGAACCCACACTGGAGGTTTTGGAGACCTCAGTTCTACCTTTAAACTATGCCCCTATGTAAATGGTGGAGGGGGGCAGATTCGAACTGCCGAACCCGAAGGAGCGGATTTACAGTCCGCCGCGTTTAGCCACTTCGCTACCCCTCCGAAACTTACATGGTGCCGGCTAGAGGACTTGAACCCCCAACCTACTGATTACAAGTCAGTTGCTCTACCAATTGAGCTAAGCCGGCGTATTTTATTAAAGTAAATGGTGGCTCGGGACGGAATCGAACCGCCGACACGAGGATTTTCAGTCCTCTGCTCTACCGACTGAGCTACCGAGCCTTATTAAAATGGCGGTCCCGACCGGGGTCGAACCGGCGATCTCCTGCGTGACAGGCAGGCATGTTAACCACTACACCACGGGACCATTTGGTTGCGGGGACAGGATTTGAACCTGCGACCTTCGGGTTATGAGCCCGACGAGCTACCGTGCTGCTCCACCCCGCGATAATATTATTCATATAGTTTATATGGTGGAGGATGACGGGATCGAACCGCCGACCCCCTGCTTGTAAGGCAGGTGCTCTCCCAGCTGAGCTAATCCTCCAAAAGTGGTGACCCGTACGGGATTCGAACCCGTGTTACCGCCGTGAAAGGGCGGTGTCTTAAC
This sequence comes from Bacillus sp. GS3m_15504, assembly GCF_055825275.1. Lineage (NCBI taxonomy): Bacteria > Bacillati > Bacillota > Bacilli > Caryophanales > Bacillaceae > Bacillus > Bacillus sp. GS3m_15504. The sequence continues at coordinate 204,048 of NZ_JBVVNL010000004.1, forward strand.
CACTTGACCAACGGGCCAAATATTATAAATCCTATGGCGGAGAGCAAGGGATTCGAACCCTTGATACGCTTGTGACGTATACACGATTTCCAATCGTGCTCCTTCGGCCAACTCGGACAGCTCTCCAATGGCTCCGCAGGTAGGAATCGAACCTACGACCGATCGGTTAACAGCCGATAGCTCTACCGCTGAGCTACTGCGGAATAATATTGCCTGGCAACGTCCTACTCTCACAGGGACAAGGTCCCAACTACCATCGGCGCTAGAGAGCTTAACTTCCGTGTTCGGTATGGGAACGGGTGTGACCTCTCTGCCATCATTACCAGACATTATTCTTTTGAGACAATCATTATTATAACTTATTCACTTTAAAAGTCAACAAGTTTTTTATGTTCTCTCAAAACTAGATAACATTGCTACATATTATATGGTTAAGTCCTCGATCTATTAGTATTCGTCAGCTCCACATGTCACCATGCTTCCACCTCGAACCTATCAACCTGATCATCTTTCAGGGATCTTACTAGCTTACGCTATGGGAAATCT
>NZ_JBVVNL010000005.1:0-203904 GCF_055825275.1 Bacillus sp. GS3m_15504
TAGGCACGCCGCCAGCGTTCATCCTGAGCCAGGATCAAACTCTCCAATAAAGTTAGTTTGTCTAGCATCTAAAATAAAAATTGACGTTTCACGTTGTTTGTTTCGTTCAGTTTTCAAAGAACTACTTAGTCGCTCAATTGCGACTTCCTTATGTTAACATCTTCGTTTTTCGATGTCAACTAAGTTTTTTAATTTCTTTTTTATCGTTTTCTGCGTTTCCGCATCAGCGACGGTTATTAATATATCATGCAGTACATACATGGTCAATACTTTTTATAAAAAAATTTCACATCCCGTTAAAAGTTTAAAAACATGTTTCAAAAATCATTATAATCTCCCTTCCTTCTGCATTTCATATCTTTTCACTTTACCATATTTCTATACGATAGAAAATTCTAAATTTTATGTTATATTATTGTTATAGGAGCGTGGTGAGAATGAGCATTAAGTATTCAAACAAAATCAATAAAATCCGGACCTTTGCATTAAGTTTAGTATTTATCGGCCTCTTCATTGCATACTTAGGAGTCTTTTTCCGTGAGAACATTATTATTATGACAACATTTATGATGGTTGGCTTTTTAGCTGTTATCGCTAGTACAGTCGTTTACTTTTGGATTGGTATGTTATCTACTAAAACGGTACAAATTATTTGTCCAAGCTGCGATAAACCTACAAAAATGCTCGGTCGTGTCGACGCATGTATGCATTGCAACCAACCTTTAACAATGGATCGAGATCTAGAAGGAAAAGAATTTGATGAAAAATATAATAAGAAGAGCTATAAATCATAGGTACATATGATTACCTTAAAAAAATATTGCCTTACAGAGCTAAACATTAAAAGGTGATTTCTTGGTTAAGAAATCACCTTTTGTATTTATCCTCAATTAAGTTAGGTTCTTCACTTCACATTTTAAATCCCCCTGAACCTAACGTAATTCAAAGAAAGAGACTGACGTAAATCCGTCAGCCTCTTTCTTTATTATATATTACGCCTTATGACACTCTGGACAAACGCCATAAATTTCTAAGCGATGACTATTAATAACGAAGCCTGTCGTTTTCGCAGCTTCCTCTTCAAGCTTTTCCAAGCCTCCATAAGGAAAATCAACAATCTTACCACATTTTTCGCAAATCACATGATAATGTTGACTTGTAACATAATCAAATCTACTTGAAGCGTCTCCGTAAGTTAATTCCTTTACAAGCCCAACCTCTTTAAATACACGTAAGTTATTATAGACAGTTGCAACACTCATATTTGGAAACTTACCTTCTAATGCTTTATAAATGTCATCCGCTGTTGGGTGCGTCATTGATTCCACAAGGTACTCTAAAATAGCATGACGCTGTGGAGTAATGCGTACACCCGTATTTTTCAGCATTTCTAGCGCTTCTTTTAATTCTTCTTTGACCACCGTCATGCACCCCGATTCTATACGGATTATTATTTTATAATTCTTATAAAGAGTGTACTCCTTTTCTTATAAATCGTCAATATTTCTACTATAAGTATGTGGTTTATTTTTGTATATAGCCTTATTCTTATGTATCTTTCCCCATTTCCTATACATTTACATAGAAAAAAAGTGCGACATAATCGCACTTGGAATACTATCATCTGAGGAGGTATGCCCTACACTTCACTTTATGTAAGACAATAAAATATGTATAGACACTCGCCTTACTTCTATATATTTTATCTCCACAATGGATTTAGTTTATATAAGAAAGAACATCTTCAATATGTCCTTTCACTTTCACTTTACGCCACTCTTTTACAAGCTCACCGTCTTTATTAATCAGGAATGTAGAGCGCTCAATTCCCATGTACTCTTTCCCAAAGTTCTTTTTCAATTTCCAAACATCGTATAATTCTGCTACTTTATGATCCTCGTCTACTAAAAGTGTAAATGGAAGTTCATGCTTCTCAATGAATTTCAAATGTCTATTTGCCGGATCCGGACTCACTCCAAGAATAACCGTGTCCTTCTCTTGAAATAATCCATAAGAATCACGGAAATCACACGCTTCAGTTGTACACCCTGGAGTCATATCTTTCGGATAAAAATATAGAACTACATTTTTCCCACGAAAATCAGCTAAGCGAACTTGTTCCCCGTTACTTCCCTCTAATGTAAATTCCGGTGCCATTTCTCCTACTGTAACCATTGTTATCACTCCTATTCTTTTCTTTTACTATAACAAATGCCATCTTATTTTTCATTGTCTATTACAGACCTCATCACGAAAGCAAACGGTAATGTATATCCAATTAGCGCTTCTCCAATTGCAATCCACCGCCCAATTCCAATCGGAGATATATCACCATATCCAACAGACAATAAAGTAACTGCGCTAAAATATAAACAAATTTCAACGAGTTGAAAAGAGTGAGCGTTTAAGCTTTCTCCATCTTCTTTCAAAACTGCAAAACCCATTTCTTCTAATACAACATAACTTAATCCAAACGCAATTAGTACAGTTGTATAAATTAAAAATAATGTGGCTAGATTATACAGCGAAAAAAAACGCGTTGAATCTGAATAGGAACTCCATAACAATTGGACACTTCTCAAAATAGCAATTGCTACAATTAATAGAATAAATCCCCATAACATGTCCTCCACCTCATTTTATATGTATGAGGTGACCATTAGATTTATCCCTTAGAAACAAACGAGCTTTTATAATTAATTGCCAGCACCACGGTACCTTTTTACCCCTTGGTTCCAAAGAGTGATTGCAATTGTAAAACAGATAACACCAACGAGCGGTGTTGCAAATGCATAGCTATTCCACTCTGTTTTTCTTAAAAAGTACGCTGCCGGATACACTCCGACAAACGCAAATGGTAAAACAAATGTTAAAATGAAGCGAATCACACGGTTATAAATATTAACCGGATAGCGGCCATAATTACCTATGTTATACATTAGCGGCATAATTGAACTTTTCGCATCCGACCAAAAACCAAGGCTTGCAAGCGTAACAAATATTCCTCCGTACACAAGCGCGCCTCCTCCTACCATTAGTAAGAATAAGAAGAAATCATACCAGTAAAAAGATAGTTGCAACTCCACAGCTGCATACCCCATTACAATCATTCCTGTAATGGCCCCAATTAAAGATTCCAGTTCCATTCTTTCTAATATAATTTGAAACAAGCTATGAATTGGTCTCGTTAATATGCGATCCATTTCTCCTTTAATGATGTAACGATCATTAAAGTCCCATATGTTAAAGAAAGCTGAGAAAATGGCAAACGGTACTAAAAAGAAACCATAAATAAAGATGACTTCTTCTCTACTCCAGCCTTTTAATGCTTGTGTATGTCCAAACACAACGAGAATAAAAATTAAATTAACAGCCTGTAGTGATAAATCAGAAAGTAATCCAACGATAAAATCGCCCCGATACTCCAATTTTGTTTTTATATATTGGCTTGCATATTGCAAAAATAGTTTTATATATATCATCTCATCATCCCCCTTGTACAATTAGACGTTTTCTCGCCGTTCTCCACATGAGTACAATTGGAATAATAAGTACAATTGCCCAAATTACTTGGAATAATAATGCCTCATACAATTTACTTCCTTGTATACCTTCTGAAAAAATCATACTCGGAATATAACTAATGGCCTGAAATGGTAAAAACACCATTGCCTTTTGGGCCCATAACGGATAAAAACTAATCGGTAATAATAGACCAGAAAATAAATCAATAACAACACGTTTTGCATACATAATTCCACTATTATTAAATAGGAAGAACGTGAGCATTCCCGTCATTAAATTAATTTGTGTATTAATAATAAAACTAAATATTAAAGATAAGAAGAAATATAACCACGTTTGAAAATTCGTTGTAATTTGCAATGAAAATAATAAGGTAACGATAACCATACCCGGAATGGAAAAGAATGCAAAACGAAATATTCCTTCACCAAGACCTTGCATCACTTTCATTCCTAAATAGTTATATGGACGTATCAGTTCTACCGCTACACGTCCTTCTTGAATTTCCATCGCAATTTCCCTGTCTATATTATTAAAATAAAAGGCACGTGCCATCCACGCAATTGCGATATACGTAGTCATTTGCGAAATAGATAAACTTTCAATATTCTCTTTTCCGCTATAAATTGCTTGCCATAAAAAATAATACGCACCGATATTAATCGTATAAATTAAAATCCCGCTATAATAATTTGTGCGATACGCAAGCATCATTAAAAAGCGAATTCGAATCATTTCAATGTACTTACCCATGTTTAATACCTTCTTCATAAATGTTACGAATAATTTCCTCTGTAGACACTTCATTAATTTTTAAATCTTTAATTTGAAATGCTTGTACTACTTTAGAAATAAGCATTGAAATAATAACTTCTTCATTCGGTATTTTTGCAATCCATGCGTTTTCCTCTTTCGCTTTCGACCAAACGACATGACTATCTGGCATAACCATTGATAAAGCCTGATAGGAAACTGGTGCAACAAACTGAAAATGTATTTCTTTCTCTGCTCCCCACTGCGTACGAAGATTATTTAAAGAACCGTCATACATAATGTTTCCTTCATCCAGCATAATAACGCGCTCACATAATGCCTCAATATCAGTAATATCATGAGTAGTTAATAAAATTGTTGTTTTATAACGTTCATTCATTTCTTTTAAAAACTCACGTATTTTCAATTTCACAAGTACATCTAGTCCAATTGTTGGTTCATCTAAAAATAATAACGGCGGATTATGAATTAATGCTGCCGCTAATTCACAACGCATTCTTTGACCTAAAGATAGCTTTCGAACTGGCTTATCTAATAAAGGGCCAATATCTAACGTTTCAATCACGTGCTCCATATGTTCTTTATACTGAGCGTCTGATACACCGTACACCTTTTTTAATAAACGAAACGATTCTTGTACCGCAATATCCCACCAAAGCTGTGAGCGTTGACCAAAAACAACACCAATAGTTCTTACAAATTCTTCCCTCTGCTTATGCGGGTTCATTCCATTTACTAAAATATCTCCTGATGTCGGAGTCAAAATCCCCGTAAGCATTTTAATTGTCGTTGATTTACCAGCACCGTTCTCACCGATATATCCAACCATTTCACCTTGTTTCACAGTAAAAGATACATCATTTACTGCTGGTACTATTTTATAATTACGATTTAATAAATCGCGAAATGCACCCTTTAAACCTGGACGACTTGAATAGGCTGTAAATTCTTTACGTAATCCTTGTACCTCAATTACCGATTTCATAACCGGACCCCCTTCCTAAATGTCACAACGAATAGTTTACCCAACTGCCTTCTCTATCACAAACAATACGTCTTTTCGAAAAACATGTTAGAATAATACATAGATTTTTGTAAGGAGATGAATGGTAGTGAAATTCACAAAATCAGAAGCATTACATAAAGAAGCTTTAGAACATATCGTTGGCGGCGTTAATAGTCCTTCTCGTTCTTTTAAAGCAGTTGGCGGCGGCGCTCCTATTGCTATGGAACGCGGAAAAGGTGCTTATTTCTGGGATGTAGACGGAAATAAATATATCGATTATTTAGCAGCATACGGTCCTATTATTACTGGACATGCTCACCCGCACATCACAAAAGCAATTACAACTGCTGCTGAAAATGGTGTACTTTACGGAACACCAACAGCACTAGAAGTAAAATTTGCAAAAATGTTAAAAGAAGCAATGCCTGCATTAGATAAAGTCCGCTTCGTAAATTCTGGTACTGAAGCAGTAATGACGACAATCCGTGTCGCTCGTGCTTACACAGGCCGCACAAAAATTATGAAATTTGCTGGTTGTTACCACGGTCATTCTGATTTAGTACTTGTAGCAGCTGGATCTGGCCCGTCTACACTAGGAACCCCTGACTCAGCCGGCGTACCACAAAGTATCGCTCAAGAAGTTATTACTGTTCCATTTAATAATGTAGAAACTTTAAAAGAAGCATTAGATAAATGGGGACATGAGGTAGCAGCTATTCTTGTAGAACCGATTGTTGGAAACTTCGGTATTGTAGAGCCAAAACCTGGCTTCCTTGAGAAAGTGAATGAACTTGTTCATGAAGCTGGTGCACTAGTAATTTATGATGAAGTTATTACCGCTTTCCGCTTCATGTACGGTGGCGCTCAAGACTTACTTGGCGTAACACCAGACTTAACAGCGCTTGGTAAAGTTATCGGCGGCGGACTACCAATCGGTGCTTACGGTGGTAAGAAAGAAATTATGGAACAAGTTGCCCCGCTCGGACCTGCATATCAAGCTGGTACAATGGCAGGAAATCCTGCTTCTATGGCATCTGGTATTGCTTGTCTAGAAGTTCTTCAACAAGAAGGGCTTTATGAGAAATTAGATGAGCTTGGTGCAATGCTTGAAAAAGGAATTTTAGAGCAAGCTGCAAAACATAATATTGACATTACATTAAACCGTCTAAAAGGTGCTTTAACTGTATACTTCACAACAAATACAATTGAAGATTACGATGCAGCACAAGATACAGATGGGGAAATGTTCGGCAAATTCTTCAAGCTAATGCTTCAAGAAGGCGTTAACTTAGCACCTTCTAAATACGAGGCATGGTTCTTAACAACAGAGCATACAAAAGAAGATATTGAATATACAATTGAAGCTGTAGGCAGAGCATTTGCTGCTTTAGCAGACAATAAATAATCTCATCATTAAAAGGAAAAAAGAAAGCACATCTTTCTTTTTTCCTTTTTTCTATTTCATAAATCCCGTATTAATAGTATAATTATTCATAATTATCTGTTTAATTTTCTTTTAGATCCTTACTATCTTTGTATAAAAGGCTGCTCACGCCTTAAATAGTAAGATTATTCAAACTTTCACAAGAGGGGGGATTGACGGATGCTCAATAAAACAAATACATGGACACCGTCTTTATTTCGAGATTATAAAAATGCAGAACATGATGCGTGTGGAATCGTTTCCGTTATGGAGAAACGAAAAATTCCTACAAAAGAAAACATTGACCTCTGCATACAATCGCTCGTCAAAATGAATCATAGAGCTGGTTTCATTAATGGCGAAGGCGATGGAATCGGCATTCACATTGATGTACCAAAAGCTCTTTGGAATGAAAAATTAAAAAGTAGCGGATATAATCCAACGATTGTGGATCATCCCCACTTTATCGTTGGACATTTTTTTCTAAACAAAAACGAAAATATAGTTGATTTAAAAAATCATATTCGTACACAACTAAACAACAAAAACTTTGCAATCCTTTTCGAAAGTGACAATGTAATAAACTCCGATGCACTCGGTCCACTTGGTAAACAAGAAGAACCTTTATTTTGGCAAGTTGCCCTTATCGCAGAAAATGAAGTTGTAAATATTGAGCAAACCTTATTTTCAGTAACGATAAAAATAGAGGAAAACGAAGCGATTCATGTTGCTTCCTTAAGTCGTGATCACGTTGTATATAAAGTTCTCGGTGCTGGGGATACACTTGTTGCCTATTACAATGATTTACAACACCCACTTATCGCTTCGACTATGACACTAGGACACAATCGCTATTCTACTAATACATTATCTAATTTTTTTCGTGTACAACCATTTAGTATTCTCGGACATAACGGTGAAATTAACACAATTGCAAAATTACGCGATCAAGCTGAAATGATTCACGTTCCCCTTACTGCTGGGGGCAGTGACTCCCAAGATTTAAACCGCACCTTAGAAACTCTACTTGTTCAATATGGCTACAGTTTATTTGAAGCAATGGATATACTATTCCCACCAATTATTAATGAAATTAAACTTTATGAAACACATTTACAAGATTTATATACGTATATACGTGAAGCATGGGGCCATTTTGCACAAGGTCCAGCTGGCATTATTTCACGTTATAAAGATGAAGCTGTTTTCAGCGTTGATTCCCTTGGACTTCGACCAGTATGGAAAGTTGAAACAGAAAGCTCTTATATTTTCTCTTCTGAACCTGGAGTTGTATCACCAACTGAATATGTAGCAGAACCAAAACCACTCGCTCCAGGAGAAAAAGTCGGCCTAAAGTGGAATGAACGAGATGAGCTTGTACTCTACGAACACGACGACTACCAAACTCAAGTATATAACCGTTTTAAAAAGAGAGTGGATGTTACCAATTATCATTTACATTTATCTATCCCTGAAACGAAAGAAATTCCTAATTCATGTGATTCTATGCGAGTTGAAACGAAACAATATGTTGCTTTCGGATGGGACCGAGAACATATTCAGCTTCTTGAACAGATGGCAACAAAAGGCGTTGAGCCAATCCGCTCACTTGGGCATGACTCACCACTTGCCGCACTCGATACTGATAGACGAAATATCGCTGACTTCATTAAGGAAAGTGTAGCTGTTGTTACAAACCCAGCAATCGATCGCGATCGAGAGGTCGAACACTTCTCCACACGAACGATACTTGGAGAGCGACCAAGTTTATTAAGCGATGCGAAAAAACCATTTGTAGTTGAGATGCTTTCCCCAATTATTTTAGAAGGAAGCGTGGCACAATCTATTGCACAGGAATTACACACAATTACGTATGAACAACTTATAGAACTATTCAATACTCATAGCTCTATCACTACCATTTCTGCTACATTCAGTCAGGCAGAAACTTTACAATGCGCCTTAAGTCGAATTAGTTCTGAAGCGATAACAGCCGTGAACGATGGGGCTTCCCTACTATTAATAGACGATGCCGACGCTCATCTAAATGAACGGTTATGGATTGATCCACATTTAGTTACTGCTAAAGTACATCAAGTATTAAGCGAAAATAAATTACGCCGAAACTGCTCTCTCGTTATACGTTCGGGTGCCCTTCGCTCCTTACACGATATCGTTACACTGTATGGATTAGGAGCAGATAGTATTAATCCCTATTTATTATTTGCAACCGTAAATGATGGGACAAAAACACCAATTACGAATTTATACAATGCACTTAATAAAGGACTGGAGAAAGTCATTTCAACAATTGGAATTCATGAATTGCGTGGTTACGGCCGCCTCTATTCTTCTATTGGATTACATGAGGAAATCGCAAATATATTGCAAGTTACAAATTTCTTAGGTTCAAATGATTTAACCTTTTCTCTTGAATCACTTGCTGAAGATGCACAAATGCGAGCGGATGATTATAACGATCCGAAAGTTAGAATACGAAAATCTTTTCATATATTCCCGCGAATTTGGAAAGCAATCGGTGATGTCGCAAAAGGAAACTCTTATGATGATTACCGTGACAAGTTAAGTGAATTAGAAGAAAATAATCCAATTGCGATTAGACACCTTATTCAAACGAAAGAAACAAAACATGTCATTCCAACTGAAGAGGTATCTATCAGCATTCAAAATCATGATTTACCATTTATTATTAGTTCCATGTCATTTGGCTCTCAAAATGAAATTGCCTTTCGTGCATATGCAGAAGCGGCCGACCAACTAAATATGATTAGCTTGAACGGTGAAGGCGGCGAAATTAAAGATATGATTGGAAAATATCCACATACACGTGGACAACAAGTTGCATCTGGGCGATTTGGCGTAAACGCCGAACTACTAAATTCATCAAACTTAATTGAAATAAAAATTGGGCAAGGCGCAAAGCCTGGTGAAGGTGGACATTTGCCAGGTTCAAAAGTAACAGCCAAAATCGCTGAAGCACGCAATGCAACAATTGGCTCAGATTTAATTTCACCTTCTAACAACCATGATATTTATTCCATTGAAGATTTAGCTCAAATGATTACAGAAATTAAAACGGCTAATCAACTTGCGAAAGTAGCTGTAAAGGTTCCTGTTGTCCCTAATATTGGAACAATTGCTGTTGGCATCGCAAAAGCTGGTGCTGATTTTATTAATATTAGCGGATTTGATGGTGGTACAGGGGCTGCACGTATTCACGCATTGCAACATGTAGGCCTTCCTGTAGAAATTGGTGTGAAAGCCGCTCACAATGCTTTATTAGAAGCAAATATGAGACATAACGTAGAAATTTGGGCTGATGGTGGTATTCGAAGTGTTAATGATGCCTTGAAAATCATGCTCCTCGGAGCAAATCGCATTGGATTTGGTACATTATCCATGATTGCAATCGGCTGTACAACTTGCCGCGGATGTCATCTAGATACTTGTCACGTTGGCATTGCAACACAAATTGAATCTGAAGCTCAGGCAAAAGAACACGGATTACGCCGCTTCGTCCCGCGCGAACTAGAAAGTGCCGTGGCTGGATTATTACATTTATTCACTACTTTTGGTGAAGAACTAAAACGATTAACAGGAAATCTTGGCTATACAAACTTACAAGAAATTGTCGGGCGGTCTGATTTATTAGAACAAGTTCGAGGCAAAAATTTATTAAACTTATGTAATTTACTACAAACGATAGAACATCCATCTGTTATAAAAACAGAACACGTACTAGAAAAACAATTTGAAACCATTCATTCCCCTCATTCAAAAGAATTAGTAGGCGTTGGTGTAGAGCAACGCGTTATGGGCGGTCTAGAATCTTGCTATCGCGTGCGTAGTAAATTATATGAAGATACAAAACTTGAACCACTGACATTAAAGTATACGAATGGCTCGATTCCTGGAAATGGATTAGGTGCTTACAATAGTGAAAATTTATTTATACATGTAAATGGCGGTGCACAAGATGGTATTGGTAAAACCTCCTTTGGTGGTGGTATTTATATAACAAAAGCAAAAGGAAAAGATGGCCTATATTATAACGGTTCTGTCGGAAAAGGTTTTGGATACGGTGCACAAAAAGGAGCGTTATACGTTCAAGGTAACGCTGATGCTCGCGCTGGCATTCGTCTCTCTGGAGCAGACATGATAATTGGAGGGCGCATGACAAAGCCACTCCGTGAAAAAGAGCAAGGGAATATAGGAGCATACTCTAATATTAAAGGTTTTGCTTTTGAATATATGACAAATGGGCGAGCGCTTGTTTTAGGGGATCCTGGCCCATGGATCTGTGCTGGTATGACTGGCGGCGTTGTTTATTTACGTCATGATTCAAGCTTAGGTTTAACAGAACAGGCCTTAAAAAGAAGAATCGCAAAAGGAGCAAATGTTACATTGCAACCAATTAGTAAAAATGGTGTGCGAGATGTAAACGAGTTATTACTAGATTATATCCGTGTATTAAATGAACATGAACAATATGAAGAAGTTGCTTTGTTAACACCGTTACTCGATGATATGCAGCAACAGTTTTTTGAAATCATCCCGAAAAAAGAGCAGGCTGATCCATCTATCTCAACAGAGTGATATACCTATTTTTCACCTTCAAGAAAAAAATTGACGAAGTACACTTCTCATAGTAATCTATAGTAACAATTTGAAACCTGCTGGAATTCAGCAGGTTTTTTTACTAAAAATTGATGTTTCAAAAGAATTAGGAAAAAGTATAAAATGAATCTTAATTTCTTATTAACGTCACTAAAATATCACTTGCTAACATATTGTAATGAATGTATAGTATCATGTTGTACATTCATTATGACAAGAGAAAGGATCTTATTTAGGGTATGAAACTTGGTGCTCGCATTTTAAAAACGGGTATTGCCATCACTTTAGCTTTATTTGCTTGTATTTTACTTAACTTACCGAGTCCGGTATTTGCGGGAATCTCAGCTATATTCGCTGTTCAACCGTCTGTATACCGTTCGTATTTAACTGCACTTGAACAAATTCAAGCAAACGTCATTGGTGCGGTATTCGCTATCGCATTCGCTACTGCTTTTGGACATAATCCTTTTATTATTGGATTAACATGTATATTAGTAATTGCTCTTACATTGCAATTACGATTAGAAAACACAATATCAATCGCTTTAGTAACTGTTATCGCTATTATGGAATATCAGGGCGAAGATTTCTTTAGTTTTGCCTTACTTCGATTTGCGACGATTATGGTTGGTATTATTGCCGCTTCACTTGTAAATTTAGTATTTATGCCGCCAAAATACGAAACAAAGCTATATCATCGCATCGTTGATAACACAGAAGAAATTGTAAAATGGATTCGAATGAATAGCAGGCAAGCTTCTGATTTTACAACGCTAAAAACTGATATTGATCGTATGAAAGAAAAAATGATCAAATTAAACCATTACTATTTGCTGTATAAAGAAGAAAGAAGTTACACGAAAAAAGTACAGTTCGCAAAAATTCGTAAGCTCGTTTTATTCAGACAAATGTTAGCGACGACAAGCCGTGCTTTAAGTACGTTAAAATCATTACATCGTACTGAAAATGAATTGCGCTATATGCCAGAAGAATTTCAAGAATCTATCCAAAACGAACTTGATTCATTAACGCATTACCATGAACAAGTTTTATTAAAATTTATTGGTAAAGCAAAAAAACAACAATCCGTTGAAATGCTTGATGAAGTTGAAACAGGTAAACAAGAATTAATTGATATCTTTATGGAATATCAAAACAAGGACGATGAAGAAGCATATAAAACATGGCTACATCTCTTCCCTCTTATTTCTGCCATTATTAACTATAGTGAAGAAGTAGAGCATTTAGATTTACTTGTGGATAGCTTCTACACATACCATAAACCAGAAGCAGAACTTAAAATCGATGATAAAAAAGAAGACGAATAAAAAACAGCTCCTTTTACGCTAAAGGAGCTGTTTCTGTTATATGTTGAAGTTGATATAAGTTGTAATAATATCCTCTTTTTTTCATTAATTCTTCATGAGAACCTGTTTCTTTAATTTCACCATCTTCAATGTAAATAATCGTATCCACATGCGTAATCGTCGCCAATCGATGTGCAATTATGATTGTCGTTCGATCAGCAGCTAACGTCTGAAGCGCCTCTTGAATATATCGTTCATTTTCTAAATCTAAAGCGGAAGTCGCTTCATCTAATATAAGTAATGATGGATTCTTTAAAAACACTCGTGCAATCGCTACACGTTGCCTTTGACCACCAGATAACTTCACACCACGTTCCCCAACGACAGTATCATAACCATCAGGTAACTCTATAATAAAATCATGAATTTGCGCAGCTTTGGCAGCTGCAATTACTTCTTCCTCTGTAGCTTTCGGATTTCCATATAAAATGTTTGCCCCGATTGTATCGCTAAATAACAAATTATCTTGCAGTACAATTCCAATATGGCTACGTAAATTTCTCATATCATACTTTCTGACATCTATTCCATCTACATAAACTGCCCCTGAGGAAACATCATAGAAACGAGGAATTAAACTAGCAAGAGATGACTTCCCTCCCCCACTCGCTCCTACAAGTGCTACCTTCTCTCCTGGCAACATAGTTAACGAAAGGTTATGTAATATCTCTTTTTCATCCGCATTATAACGAAAAGATACATTATCAAATATCACTTCACCATTTAATTTTTTCGTTTGTACTGCACTTGGCACATTGACAATATCGTATTTTTCATCTAACAGTTCAAACACTCGGTCCATCGATGCGAAAGACTGCGTTAATGTCGTAGATGAATTAACAAGGCGGCGAAGCGGACTATACAAACTATCCATATATCCGACAAAGGCAACCATAGTCCCTAATGTTAACTGCCCCTGAATCACTTCATATGCTGCAAAACCAATTACAAGTAACGGCCCTAAATCTGTTAACGTATTTACTGCCGAAAATGTTCTCGCCGTCCAACTCGTATGCGTTAACGCTTTCGTCAAAAATTCATTATTTCTTTTTTCAAACTGCTTCCCCTCATACTCTTCTAATGCAAAGCTACGTGTCACTTGCATCCCTTGAATACGTTCATGTAAATATCCTTGCATCGTTGCTAACGCTTGTGAACGCTCCTTCGTCAATTTACGAAGACGCCCGAAAAAATATTTCACTGCTACTACATAAATAGGTAAAATTAATAGCGCAACAAATGTCAATTTTATATTCATAGAAAACATAACAATAATAGCGATAGCAATTGTTGCCGTATCTAACCAAACATTCATCAAACCAGTAATTACAAAGTCCTTCGTTTGTTCTACATCATGAATGACACGTGAAATAATCTCCCCTGTTTTTGTATTCGAATAATAGCGTAAACTCAACTTTTGTAAATGACCAAAAATATGCTTTCGCAAATCATATAGTATTGTATTTGCAATACGTTGCGCGAAATATTGACGATAATATTCAATTGGCGGTCTTAATACTGCAAAAATAAAAAAAGCAATCCCAATCGCTGTTACTAGTTGGGACGTTTTATCTTGAAGTGACCCTGCGCCCTGAATTACATCATCAATAATATATTTTAATAACCACGGCATAATAAGCGGGATGCCGAATTTAACTAGACCAATCATAATCGTAATAGCAATAAGCCATCGATATGGTTTAACAAATTGCAAATATCTTTTTATACCTTGCACATAATCCCCCCTCTAATAGGACAAACCTGCCGGGAAATCCCCTGCAGGTTTGTGTTAATTTCTGTACATTAAATATCTCTCATACCACATATCTACAAAATCTGGCGCGAATGGCCCTTTTCTTTGATGAATCCATTGCGTTAATTGTGCTACATTTCGTTTTAAAATCGTATCAATAACAGGTGGATATTGCATAATTTGACTATGTTTTTCATACTCATCTTCATCTAAAAGCGTATATGTCATGTCTGGATACACTTTAATATCTAAATCATAATCAATATACTTTAACGCTTCAGAATCATATGCAAAAGGTGAGCTTAAATTACAATAATAGTATACTCCCTCTTCCCTTAACATTCCAATTACATTAAACCAATAGTTTGCATGAAAATAACAAATTGCTGGTTCACGAGTAATCCATGTTCGGCCATCTGATTCCGTCACTACTGTACGATCATTCGCTCCGATTACAAGACTCTGTGTCCCTTTTAAAATTGTTGTCTCTTCCCACATTCTATGAATGGAGCCATTATGTTTATAACTATGTATTTGTACTTTTTCTCCTTCTTTGGGAAATCCCATATATGCTCCCTTCTTTCAACTGCAAATGCCCTTTGAGCTGCATTCACTTTTTTTCTATTATAACTTTTTTGTCGAAATTTTAAAACTAAAGCGCTAAGGCTCCATTTTTCACACTGAATACCATACTCCTAATCTTCTTAGGTTACGGGCAAAACGAGGAAATGAGAATAAAAAAAGCCCTTCTTTATTTCCATGTAAAGAAGGACCTTTTATCTGAAGATAGCGGTATATCTTATCCTAAATTTGAAATCATTTTTTCAGTTTCAAAAGATTGAATCACACTATTTGTTTGCTCTTCAAATTTCTCATGCAATAGCTTGAGTGCTAATTCTGTTCTATATATTTCCTGGCGGATAAAATGTAATTCCTTTTTATCGCACGTATCCTTTTCGCTCATTTCAATTTGCTGATACTTTTCTAGATGAGCTTGTAATTTCAACAACTCATCCATCGTTTCCAATTGCTCTCCTACCAACTTATCAAAATCGTTCATTACTTACCCCCTTTTGAACTTATTTATCAGTTATTATTCCTCATTACATATTTCTAACCTGTAACTTCCTTCTCCTTTGACTACATTTGTTGACTTATTAGAAGTTATGTCGTTCGATTTATTTTCATTACCATGGCCAAAGCACAAAGAAAACACTTCTCACGAGTTAGAGAAGTGTTTTTCTTTCATTACTGATTTGAACTAGAAGATTGTGATTGTTTTGCAGCTGATTGTGCATTTTGTTTTTTCACAGCATGCACGTCTGTTTCAGTTGCAAATTCTGTACCATAACTAGCATTTGCACTTTGTGCACCAGAAGCTTGCGCTTTCTTAGCTTCTGATTGTGCGTTTGCTTGTTTTACTGCTTGTACATTTGTTTCAGTCGCAAACTCTGTACCATAACTAGCATTTGTGCTTTGAATGCTAGCACCAGAAGTTGCCTTGTTATAACCTTGTTGTTTTTTACTCATCTTTCTCACCTCCACAATCAATAATGTAACCAATTCAACTAGAAGCTATCCGTAATTTTCTTTTGAAAAAATTCCGCATATATCTCTTGTTACTCATTCAAACTATAGAAAATGGAGGTGGGAATATGTATATAGGACGCGATATGACTGAACTAACAATGGTTTCAAAAAACGAATGGAAAGAAGATGAATTAGCTTATTTTCATCATTCATTACAACAGATTTTGCCTTATTTAAACGCGGAAGGTCAAAGTATTTACAAAGAAATTGTAATAGAAATTGAATCAAGAGGTGGCTTACAAGAAGGTGAAGCTAGTTGGACTCATGGGACAAAAATTTCTTACGATTAAAAAAGTGTTCCCAACCTGGGAACACTTTTTTTGTTTATTGCATTGTAATTTTCTCAACACAATTCTCATAAATCGTACGATGCGATTTAGAGAAAGGTAACTGCTCAAATGCTTCTTTCGATACAAATTTCAATGTATCTGTTTCAACAATATCACCAGTTACTTTTCCATAAAATACGAATATATCCCAAGTACGATGTGTAAACGTATGTTGTACATTCATTGCGTATTCTTCAATAGAAATCGAAAGCTCAAATTTTTCCTTCATATAATCTATAAGCTGTTCCTTCTGATTACGAATCCCTTCGCCAAGTTCAACATTCGGAAACTCCCACATATTAGCTAATAAACCGGTACTTGGACGTTTATTAATGACGTAACGACCATCTTCCGTTTGAAGTACTCCTGCAACAATCGGTACCATCGTAGGAGCTTTCGCTTTACTTTTTACTGGTAATTCCTTTTGAACACCTTCAGCATATCCCCTGCAATGCTCACGAACAGGACAAAGTAAGCATGCTGGATTTTTAGGAATACAAATCAGTGCTCCTAATTCCATCAAACCTTGATTAAAATAAGATGGATTTTCAGCCGAAATAATTTCACGCACAATCTCTTCAAACACTTTTCTAGTTTTCGGTTTTGCAATGTCATCCCATACTGATAAAATACGAGACAATACACGCATAACATTTCCGTCAACTGCCGGCTCTGGTATGCCATATGCGATACTTAAAATAGCACCTTTTGTATAGGGGCCGACTCCTTTTAATTTCTCAATCTTCTTTACATCACTTGGCACAATCCCGCCATATACTTCTTTTACTTCTTTTACAGCCGCATGTAAATTTCGCGCTCTAGAATAATACCCTAAACCTTCCCATGCTTTTAACACTTCTTCATCATCAGCATTGGCCAAAGCTTCTAGAGTAGGAAACTTCCCCATAAAATTCGCGTAATATGGTTTTACAGCTTCTACCCTCGTTTGCTGCAACATAATTTCTGAAACCCAAACGCGGTATGGATCTTTATTTTTACGCCACGGTAAGTCACGTTGCTCTTTTTCAAACCAACCAATTAAATCATTTTGAAACTGCTCTATGTTAAAGTTATTTAATATTTCAAGTGTCAAACTTGATCCCCCTCATTTTTTTGCATATAAGTACTATTATAAAGATTTTAGGAAAAAATTTAAGTAAGATGACATAGGAAATAGAAGGCAAAGGACTTGAGGTATCGAATAAAAAGAGTTACATTAATAAAAAACGGAGGTGGATTTCTATGGACACAGCCACTCACCTTGTTATGGGCGTTACTCTAGGCAGTTTGGCCACGTTAGATCCAGCCATAGCACAAAGTGATATTGGTCCTCAAGCTGTTATGCTTGCTACAATTGCTGGTTCCAATATTCCTGACATCGATACAGTTTTAAAATTGCGTAATAACGCTAAATATATAAGAAATCATCGCGGGATTACTCATTCCATTCCTGCAGTAATTCTTTGGTCGTTCCTTATAAGTGGCATCTCTTTCGCCTTCTTTTCAGACGCTCCATATCTTCATCTACTACTTTGGTCATTTATTGCGGTCTTTCTTCACGTCTTTGTAGATATTTTCAATGCCTACGGTACACAAGCATTACGGCCCTTCACAAAAAAATGGGTAGCACTCGGCATCATTAATACATTTGATACCGTCATTTTCTTTATCCATATACTCGCAATTGCTTGTATGCTCGTAGGTTCCCATAAAGGGTATACTGCCTTAGCAGCGTATATATTAATGATTATTTACTACATCGGACGGATTATGATGCACAGAAATATAAGAAGCGTTGTACACAAACGTTTCAAAAATGTCGAAAAGATTATCATTTCTCCTTCTTACCGATTTTATCATTACCATTTAGCAGTCGTTACGGCTGATTATTACTACGTTGCGAGATGGCACCGTGGTAATATCATGATATATGACAAGTTCGATCGGGTACCGTTCCCAGATAATGCTATTATGCGCGCAGCTAAACAAGATGAAAACATCTCAGCGTTTTTATCTTTCTCTCCTGTGTATCGCTGGGATATTTTCGATTATGATCATTATTATGAAGTTCGATTCATTGATTTGCGATATCGCAGTAAAGATTATTATCCATTCGTTGCAATCGTTCAACTCGATCATAATTTAAATATTATTAGTTCCTATACAGGATGGATTTTTAGTGAAGAAAAACTTCGAAAAAAACTGGAGTTACTTCCACATTAAAAAAAGCGACTTAAGTCGCTTTTTTTAATGTTTCAAATGATCTTCTTGATTGATTAGATGGCTATATTTCGGATTATTTGTACGCATTTCATGAAGGCGTCCTCCATGATTATTAATCCATGATCGCACCACTTGTTCAGTCATTTCTTCTCCTTGATAACGACCTGATTTCGCATAAGTTGTTTGAAAATCTTCCCACAGTAATTCAACCCACGCACGAGCTTGTGCATAAGAAAGTTTGTCATTTTTCTCTAATAGTTCTTTCGTTAATGCTTCATAAATATCATTCATGTTCTAATCTCCTTTACCTAATTATCCCTTCATTTCTAAAGGATAGTTTCTTCTATTTTGCACATTCTATAATTGATACTTCTTCAAGAGGTATCAACTGATGATGAGGAGGGCGTTCGCAATGGGTAAACAAGCCGAATTTTGGTCTGAGTCAAAAAACAACAGCAAAATCGACGGTCAACCGAAAGCGAAATCACGCTTCGCTTCGAAGCGACCTAACGGCACAATTAACACGCACCCACAAGAACGTATGCGTGCTGCAAATCAGCAGGAAGAGTAGTACAAAGTAATTTAACTTCAACTTCCTACACGAGGTGATAAAGATGAGCTACCGTGATCGCTTAGATAGTCGTTCTGAATTATTTAACCATACGTGGACTCGTCCGAAACATGCAAAAGCGCAAGTTAACGGACAGACGCAACAAACCCAGTCTCTCATTATATTGGCGAATGAATGTAAAAAACGCCAATTTTAGAATCTCCTATCTCCTGTAACGCCTACCAAAGATGAAAACCAGAGAGATATTCACTCTCTGGTTTTTATTTTTCTTGTAATAAAGAAATCGGTATTCCAATCTCTTCATTATCATTTTGCTTATGTCCCCAAGCAAATACCCCATTGAAATACGTAATTTCAAATAATATACCAGGTTCTTCTACTAATTCATACGTCTCACCAATATGGAATTTATTTATGTCAGTCATATAAGCACGAGCCATTGCTATCTTTCGCATTAATACATCGAACTCATTTACAATTCCAAGTTGCTCAGCTTTTATTGCTTGCTCTTTCAAAACCCCAATTTCTTCCCTTAGCTCATATGGTGTCATTTCACTGTAGCGTTTTGGCATATTCATTTTATTCCCTCATCCCTCTTCACGTTTCATTTGCAAAAATATCTCTATCTCATCAATAGAGAATCCTTTACGATATAACGCTTGTTTCATCTTATTTTCAAACGTCCATCCATCATACTTCTTATATTTCTCATAGTATTTGTTCCCATGATAGTGTAACGCTTCTTGTTGCTTTTCGTCATCTTTTTCGTCTTTCAATTCTTCCAAACAAATTTGAATCACATCTCTAGAATATCCTTTACGAACAAGCATTTCATCTAACTTTAGTTTCATTTGTAAAAAGGAATGCTTTTGATAAGACTTTTTCTTCTTTTCTATAAGAATTAAAGCATTCTCAATTTGCTTTTCCTTCGTATATTCTTGTAAACTATGCATAATAATTAGATCCTGAACACCTTTATTTAACAACTCTCTTTTAATAACCGTTGGACCTTTTCGATTCACATTACTTTGCGTTCTCGTATATAAAATAGCATACTCTTTATCATTAATATATCGGTCATGTAATAATTTCGAAACGACTTCAGAGATGATGGCTTGTCCCACTTCTTTTTTTCGTAAGAAATCTTCTATTTCTAGTTTCGTTCTCATTTGATAGGATAAATAGGAGATTGCTTGTAAATATGCTTTTTGTACCTCTTCATTGTACAAAATATTTCCTAACGCTATTTCATCAATTTCTAAGCCCTTTTGTAATCCGTGCTTTATTAAGATTACTTCGTTCACACTAAATCCGTATTCTTCACCTTGACCTTTATCGATATAAATATTAAACCGTTCTTTCGATCGTTTTTGCACTTCTATTTTTGTAATGACAGCCATACTCTCACCTCTCTATTATTTTAACATAGTCGAGGAACGTTTTTGCTTTTCAAGAATATATATAATGAGGAGGAAATAATTGTGAAAATCGCAATTTCTGGTGGTACCGGCTTTATCGGCACATACCTTTCTACTTTTTTTATTCAAAAAGGATATACGGTTTACATTCTCACAAGAAAAAAAACTACTGAAACTTCTCACCCTAACCTTCAGTATGTGCAATGGACACCAGATTTACAAACCTTCCCTCTCTCTTCTATTGATGTAGTTATTAATCTAGCTGGAGAGTCTATTAATAGTAGATGGACAAAGAAACAAAAGAAAATCATTTTAAACAGTAGAATTCAAACAACAAAAGGACTCATTAAACAATTGCAGGCACTCCCTGCAAAACCACATACATTTATTAACGCGAGTGCAATTGGATACTATGGAACGTCTGAAACCGAGTCTTTTACAGAACAGCATGTGACTCCCGGAAATGACTTTTTAGCAAATACAGTATATTCATGGGAACAAGAAGCATCTAAAGCACGCTCTCTCGGAATACGAACAATCTATGCACGATTCGGAGTCATATTAGGTCCAGACGGAGGAGCCCTTCCCAAAATGCTACTTCCCTATCAATTCTATATCGGAGGTACAGTTGGATCTGGAAAGCAATGGTTATCATGGATTCATATAGACGATGTCGCTTCCATGATTGATTTCATCATACACAAAAAAGAAATTGATGGCCCGCTCAACATTACAGCTCCAGAGCCTATAAGAATGAAGGAATTTGGAGAAACCATTGCAACTATAATGAAAAAACCTCATTGGTTACCTGTCCCTTCATTTATGCTTCATGCTTTATTAGGTGAGATGAGCATACTTGTACTAGAAGGACAACATGTATTACCTAGTAAAGTAATTGAGCATGGGTATCAATACACATTTCCAACAATAGACCATGCATTACAAAATATACTTTCGCATACAATGTAGTACTTCTAAAACATAGTTTTACAGGGGTTACTTCCAAAATTTTCATTTCCTAGAATCCGGAGCATTATTACACAAATAATCGTTCAGTTACTTTTCCTTACATTCCATTAACATTATAAAGTAACAGAAATGAGGTACCTATGAAAATATTGCTCAAACAAGCCATGGTCTATCCTATTACATCCCAAAAATTTCAAGGGGATGTACTCGTTATAGGAGAAAAAATTGCTGAGGTCAAGCCTTTCATTCAACCTACTCAAGATATGACAGTTATAGATGCACGTGCTCTTCATCTTTTACCTGGATTTATTGATGTCCATACTCATCTTGGTCTCTACGATGAAGGTACTGGTTGGGCTGGCAATGATGCAAATGAAACATCTGAAGTTTCAACACCACATATCCGTTCTTTAGACGGAATCCACCCTTTGGATATTGCATTTCAAGATGCTGTACAAAATGGAATTACAACTGTTCACGTTATGCCAGGAAGTCAAAACATTATTGGTGGTACGACTTGTGTAATAAAAACAGCCGGAACTTGTATTGATCATATGATTATTCAAGAACCTGCTGGCTTAAAGATTGCCTTTGGCGAAAATCCTAAAAAAGTCCATAGTAATGGAACAAAAGAGTCCATTACGCGTATGGGAATTATGGGATTACTTCGGGAATCATTTTATGAAGCACAACACTACGGGCATGAAGCTGATTTTCGAATGCTTCCTATTTTAAAAGCATTACGCCGCGAAATACCCGTACGTATCCACGCTCACCGAGCAGATGATATTAGTTCTGCTCTACGTTTTGCAACAGAGTTCAATCTCGATTTACGTATTGAACATTGTACAGAAGGACACTTTATTATTGAGGAACTTTCGAAGCACAATTTGAAAGTTTCAGTTGGCCCCACGCTTACACGCCGTTCTAAAATTGAACTTAAAAACAAAACATGGGATACTTACCATATATTATCGAAAAATGGAGTGGAAGTTTCCATCACAACAGATCACCCCTATACACCCATTCAATATTTAAATCTTTGTGCTGCTGTTGCTGTAAGGGAAGGATTAGACGAAAAAACTGCACTAGAAGGAATCACTATATTTCCAGCACGAAATTTACGTTTAGAGGATAGAATTGGAAGCATTGAGGTCGGAAAAGACGCTGATCTTGTGCTGTGGACCCATCATCCTTTCCATTATTTAGCCAAGCCTGTACTAACTATGATTGATGGAAAAATAATTTACAAAAAAAATAAAAAAAACTAGTTTATTTTTTTGACTAGATAAAGTATTATACGATTATAAACTGAATGAAACCATAATCAATTTGTGTCGTGATTATCATTTTCAAATTGATGAATGGGGAAGGCAAATGGTGCGCCACCAGCGTTAGAAACTGGTTCTAGTGGGTTCGATTCCCACCCCGAAATTTTTTAAAGATTGATATAAAAATTTCGAGGGTGGGGTGTTTTTTCGTCATGCTACCCTCGTGTGAGGAGGAGTTAGTATGTTAAAAAAACGCGACTTACACGACAGCCACGTTCTATACGAGTTAATGGTGGATCCAGCTGTCTTCCCTTTTGTGCGTCAAAAGGCTTATTCTTATGAGGAATATTTATTTTTAACGAAACAAACGATTGAAGCTGAAGAGCGTGGGGAATTAATTTCACGCACAATTTTAGATGAATGGGGTAACCCTATCGGAACAATTACTTTATTTGATGTGCAAGAAAAAGCTGGATTCCTTGGAACATGGCTTGGCAAACCTTATCATGGAAAAGGCTACAATAAATTGGCAAAAGATTCATTTTTTAGCGAACTTTTCTACGAGCTAGATATTGAAACAATCTTTATGCGTATTCGCAAAATAAATATTCGTTCTATTAAAGCTGCAGAGAAATTACAATATGTAAATCTAGCAAATGAAACAAGAAAAGCTGTTTATGATGAAATTAATGCGAATGAAGAAGTATATAACTTATATGAAATTCCAAAAGATCAATATACACTTGCTACAATGCGCGATACAACGTTCCAAGATGCACATCACTTAAAAGAAGCATAATCTAAATTTTCAGAAATAATAATTAACCATTAACATTTTGATATATACGTATATCACCCCATGTCTTTGGAAACGATAGATAGTAACTTTCAGACACGAGGTGATTTGTAATGGATAAAAAGAAACGTGACAAAACAAAAAACGCGTTATCTAGTACACAAGAAGTTCTCTACCAACGAGAATTTCGTAAAGCAGATCGCGCAGCGGGTTATCGCTCGAAAAGTATTTAAAGTGAGAATGAATAATTAGAAGTTCTCCCCCCTAATTATTCATTCTCATTACATATTTTTTCTACGTGATAGAGTAGAAAAAAGGTTCCTTATAAATAAGGAACCTTTTTTTATGTGGATAACGTTATCCACATAATTTATGGAATTGTGCATAAATTCACCAAACCTTTCACAAGTTTATATATTGCAACGTACATTAAATGTTAGAATTGTGGATATTTTTCTAAAAATTGTGGATAATGTGGATATAGTTGTTAATATTCCGACTTTACTGTTTAATGAAAACGCAATCTTCATGTGGATAAGTCTTTATCTTAGAGAACAATAAAGAACCCTCTTTAAACATACAAAAGAGGGTTTCATATTAAGTAAATGATTGTGCAAGTGCAGGTGATTTAATAGGTATATGATTCGGTTCTACATGATTTTCTGCCAAAATTGTATCCACAATATGATCAGCTGGCTCCGGACGATAAATGCTTTTCATCGCTTCTTTCATTTGAAGAAGCTTCATATCGTCTTGTAATAACGCCTCTGTTTTTGCAAAAACCTCACTATCATCACGAATGACAACTGCAGCTCCTTTTCTTTCAAAGTACATCGCATTTTCATTTTCTTGTCCTGGAACAGGCTTATATAAAATGACAGGTACTTGCAATGCTGCCGCCTCACTTAACGTAATACCGCCTGGCTTTGTAATCATACAAGAAGTAACGCGGAATAGTTCATCAATATTTTCAACATAACCAAATACTTTTAATGCATCAGGATTTGTTTCCTGTACCCCTACCAAATCCTGTTTTAATGCTTCATTTTTCCCACAAACGACAACTACTTGTAAATCAGGTACTGACATAAATGATTGGCATAGTTCTTTTACACTTCCTAATACCCCATGAGCACCTGCTACAATTAGTAAAATCTTTTTATTCTTACATAACTGATATTTATTATATATAATGTCTGGATTGATCTTTAACTCAAAACTACTACGAATCGGAATTCCGGTTTCAACAATTTGCTCCGCAGGCACACCGATATCAACCATAACTTTTTTTACGTGATCAGTTGCTACAAAATAACGATCTACTTCCCGATGAATCCATATTTTGTGCACACAAAAATCCGTTAATACGTTATACACAGGAATTGAAATACCTGTTTGCTTTTTTAATTCTGGTACAGCTATAATCGGAAAGGTATTAATAACAATATCCGGTTTCTCTGCTTGTAAAAGTAATTTCAAGCGTTTTCTTCCAAAATTCGCATACCAAGATGCTATTTTTTTATCATAAATTTTTTCTACGCCATAATAAAACAAGCGATATAATTCTTTTCCTATTGTATAACTTTTTAAATATAAATATTTTGTAATATCGGTTATAACCGGATGTGATTCTCCGAACAAATCGCATACAATTACATCTTTAATTCCTTTTTGGCGAAATGTTTGTTCTAATGTTTTCGCTACTTGCACATGACCGTTACCGTAATGTGCAGTTAATATTAAAACCTTGGGGTTTTTTATCAAACAAATCCACTCCTAGCTTATTGTTTCTCCATATTGCATATACGACAATAGGAAAAACATTTTCCTTAAAAATTACATAAACAGACTCTAATATTTCTCTTTCAGCTATGTACCTGTCGTGGATATGCAAAGCATATAAGATTGACCCCTTAATCCTATCTGTGCTCATATCTTTACATTATACTTTCCTATAAGAGCTTTCGCAATAACTTACAAATGTTCTCTATTCCATGATACTCACTCTTTTACTTCTTAATTCTTTTTACTATTTTGATTTCCCTTTACAATTATGTAAATTTCTCCACTTATTCCTTACAAAAATATGGATATTCTATTTTTAGTATACTCTTTTCTCTATATATACTCTAGGTTTTATTGTAAAGAAAGCAAAAAGTCTAATCCAATATTTGGATTAGACTGCTTGTAAAATATGTCTTGCTTGTTCTACATTTTTTTCAGTAGGTGGTTCTACATTCGCAAGTGGATACTTATGTCCAAGTGCCTCCCATTTATATACACCAAGCTTATGATATGGTAACACTTCAATTTTTTGAACATTAGACAGACTTTGAATAAAGCTAGATAACTTTTGTAGATCCTCTTCATTATCAGTAACACCAGGAACTAATACATGTCGTACCCAAATCGGTTTATTTTTATCCGATAAATAACGAGCAAATTGTAAAATATGTTCATTTGGTTTTCCTGTTAATTTACGATGTTTCTTTGAATCAATATGTTTCAAATCCAATAAAACTAAATCTGTGTACTCCATTAAAATGTCTAGCTTATTTTGGAATTCTGTTTCTTCAGAATAACACCCACCCGAAGAATCAATTGTTGTATGAATTCCAATTTCCTTACATTTCTTAAATAATTCAATTAAGAAATCTAGCTGTAATAATGGCTCCCCACCACTAACTGTTATACCGCCTCCGGAAGCTTCAATAAAAGGAAGGTAACATGTCACATCCTGCATTACTTCTTCGACTGTTATTTCTTTTCCTTTACCGATCTCCCACGTATCAGCATTATGACAATATTGACAACGTAATAAACACCCTTGTGTAAATATGACATAACGAATTCCTGGGCCATCAACAGTACCACAAGACTCTACAGAATGAATTCTTCCTTTTACCATGTTACTTCCTCCTTTATTGAAACAGCCTCCCTCTGCTGTTTATAAAATGCAGAGGGACACTTTTTTCATTTACATGCTTTCATGCATTGTACGGTTAATTACATCGATTTGTTGTTCACGAGTTAATTTAATAAAGTTTACAGCGTAACCAGATACGCGAATTGTTAATTGTGGATATTTCTCAGGATGTTCCATTGCATCCATTAATGTTTCACGGTTAAATACGTTAATATTTAAGTGATGTCCTTCTTTTACTGCATAACCATCAAGCATTGATACTAAGTTACGTACTTGTACTTCATCCTCTTTACCAAGTGCTTTTGGAATAATAGAGAATGTATTAGAAATACCATCTTGTGCATCTTCATATGGTAATTTAGCTACAGATAATAATGAAGCTAGCGCACCTTTTGTATCACGTCCATGCATTGGGTTCGCACCTGGTGCAAATGGTTCTCCAGTACGGCGACCATCTGGAGTGTTACCAGTTTTCTTACCGTATACAACGTTAGATGTGATTGTTAAGATTGACATTGTATGAACAGAATTTCTGTATGTTTTATGTTTACGAAGTTTATTCATAAATGTTTTCACAAGATTTACAGCAATTTCATCTACACGGTCATCATTGTTACCGTATTTAGGGAAATCTCCTTCAATTTCAAAGTCAACTGCGATTCCGTTTTCATCGCGAATTGGTTTTACTTTTGCATATTTAATTGCACTTAAAGAATCTGCTACTACAGATAGACCCGCGATACCTGTTGCCATTGTACGAAGAACATTTGTATCATGAAGTGCCATTTCAATACGTTCGTAGCTATATTTATCGTGCATGTAGTGAATAACATTTAATGTGTTTAAATATAGACCCGCTAACCATTCCATTGTCATATCAAACTTATGCATAACTTCTTCATAATCTAATACTTCAGAAGTAATCGGTGCATACTCAGGACCAACTTGCGCTTTAGATTTTTCATCTTTACCACCGTTAATCGCATATAGCAATGCTTTTGCTAAGTTTGCACGTGCGCCAAAGAATTGCATTTGTTTACCGATTCTCATTGCAGATACACAACAAGCAATTCCGTAGTCATCGCCGTAGTCAGCACGCATAATGTCATCATTTTCATATTGAATTGCTGATGTTTTAATAGACATTTTCGCACAGTAGTTTTTAAAGTTCTGTGGTAATTGTTTAGACCAAAGAACTGTTAAGTTTGGTTCTGGAGCTGGTCCTAAATTATCTAATGTATGCAAGAAACGGAATGAGTTCTTTGTTACTAATGGACGACCATCTAATGCCATACCACCGATAGACTCAGTTACCCAAGTTGGGTCACCAGAGAATAACTCATTATAATCAGGTGTTCTGGCAAATTTCACAAGACGTAATTTCATAATGAAGTGATCCACAATTTCTTGTACGTCTTCTTCTGTTAAAGTACCATTTGCTAAATCTCTTTCAATATAAATATCTAAGAATGTAGAAGTACGTCCAAGACTCATTGCAGCTCCGTTTTGCTCTTTAATTGCTGCAAGATATGCAAAGTATAACCATTGGAATGCTTCTTGAGCATTTGTTGCTGGCTTAGAAATATCAAATCCATGAGAAGCAGCCATTTGTTTTAACTCTTGAAGTGCACGTATTTGCTCAGATAATTCTTCGCGTAAACGCATTGTATCTTCACTCATTACACCGCCAGTTAAATTTAAATCTGCTTTCTTCGCTTCAATTAAATGATCTACTCCATATAATGCTACGCGGCGGTAGTCACCGATAATACGTCCACGTCCGTATGCATCTGGAAGACCAGTAATAACACCTGATTTACGAGCAGCTCTCATTTCTGGTGTATAAGCATCAAATACACCTTGGTTATGAGTTTTTCTCCAATCTCTAAAAATACGACTAAGTTCTTTATCCATTTCGTATCCATAAGATTCACAAGCTTGTTCCGCCATACGAATACCACCATATGGCTGTAAAGAACGTTTAAATGGTTTATCAGTTTGGAAACCGACTACTTTTTCAGTCTCTTTATTTAAATATCCTGGTTCATGTGATGTAATAGAAGAAACAATTTTTGTATCCATATCAAGAACGCCACCGTTTTCACGTTCTTTCGTTGTTAAATCCATTACTTGATCCCAAAGTTGTTTCGTTGCTTCAGTTGCTCCCGCTAAGAAAGATTCATCTCCCTCGTAAACGTTTACATTATTTAAAATGAAATCGCGAACATCAATCTCTGCTTTCCATTTTTCACCTTTAAAGTTTTCCCATGCGTTTTTAACATTTTCTAATACTTGAGTCATCCTAATCTCCTCCATTTTTGATTAGTACAGGACTAAGATTTTTTATATAACAGCTTACACACTTAGAATACTACTTTTTTACGAAAGTGAACGAAATAGTTGTGACATGTTTGTGAAATATTGAGCAAACTACTATATACATAGTGTTAACTTCATTTTAAAGTCTTTAAAATTAACCCTTTCTTTAATTGTATTTTTTTGGTATTCTTATATACGAGTCCTATTTTGTAATATAAAAACAATACCCATTGTAGAGCTGTAATACTCTTATCTCCTAATCTGTTATAGTTTTTATAACAGAACAAAAAAGTGTACATATGTTGTACACTTTTTTGTTACCTATAAAATATCTCTTTTTCTATTTCCATCATGGAATCCACCACGACTGCCTGTTAATCCAATTAATTGCTCTAATCCTTCTATATGGTCACCTATAATTCGAAGTACAGCTGGTGGATGACCTATTTTAGCAAAATGTTCACTGGGACGAATACGGTTCATCTTATCGACCTCAACACGACTTACACATGCAACTTCAAATCCTGAAAGAATAGCTTTCACTTGGGCTACACACGGCGCCAATAAAGATCTATACCCAATTTGTTTCAAACACTTACGGCTAAACGCATTCGGTACAGCGATAAGTGAGCCTACGCCTAGATCTTTTCTATCACAAGCTAAATTTAATGCATATTTAAATGCAGTTACAAGATGAAGCGGTACTCTTAAATCCAAATAATGATTTAGATCATTTAATGCAACATCTGTCCCATCTGCAATGGCTTTCGCAAAAGGATATAGCTCGCTCGCTGGAATAACAAAATCGCCGTCTATAAATAACACAATTTCTCCTTTTGCAAAATACGTTCCAAGTGAGCGCCCCACATCATTTCCAAGTGCTTCTTTATATACAATTGTCGTTGCTCCCTTGTCTTTTGCAATTGTCGCCGTTTGATCGGACGAACCATTTACAACAACGATAATTTCAAAAGGTTCAATCTTGCGAAGCTCTTCTATAACGTTTCCAATTGTTTTCTCTTCATCTTGTACAGGAATAATGACCGATAATTGCTTTCCCTTATACAAATTAGATGTAACGCCCCATCCTTGATAAAAATCTTCAAAATCTAAAGTATGATAGACACTATCTCTTTTCCTATTTCCATCACAATACCCTCCGCGCTCATCGCTACCTACTATTCGCTCTGCTACAGCTTCTATATGGTCACCTATCATCCGTTTTTCAGAAGGAGAAAGATCTGTGCCATACGCAGCATGCTCTGTCGGCCGAAATTTATTTGGCGTAATAACGTCAATTGCACAATGTCGACTAATTCTCCATTTGCCTTGAACTAGACGTAAATGAGCGAGAATAGGATTAACAAAACATTCATATCCAATACTTTGAACAACTTCTTTCGTCAACGCATGAGGTACAGCTAATAAAGAATCAATTTTTAACTCTTCACGCTCTAATATTGAATTTAATATTTGGCGCCATACTGTAATAGAATTAGGTTTTTGCCTTTTTAAAAATAATGCGTCCAAATTATTTAAAACTACATCTGCCTGATTGTATAAAATCGGATTAAGAAATAACTGTAATTTTGAAGTTTGAATAGCAAAATCGCCATCTATAAATAGTAGTACATCACCTATAGCTTCTTTGGCACCAGCTGCACGTCCAACATCATTTCCAAGCTTTTCTGTATACCGCAGTACTTTACATCCTAAATGCTCAGCAACTGTTTCTGTACCATCAGTACAACCATTTGCTACTACAATAATCTCTAATGGATTTAATCCTTTTACCGATTGAATAACGTCTGAAATCGTATCGATTTCATTACATGCAGGAATAATAACAGATAATGACTTAGCCATTGTCTTCTTCACGAAACCACTTAATTGTTTCCTTCAATCCGTCTTCCCACGTTACTTTCGCCTGAAATTGAACAAGATCTTTTAATTTTGTTACGTCTGGTCTTCTATTTGGAATTTCTTCAAAACCATGTGGATATACTTCTTCAAAAGGTACTTGCACAATCTTTGAAGAAGAATCCGTTAATTTTTTAATGACCTCTGCTACTTCTTTTATACTTTTTTCATTCTCAGAACCTATATTAATAATCTCACCATTTACCTTCTCATCCATTGCCCGAATCGTTGCCTCTACCGCATCACTTACATACGTAAAGCAACGTGTTTGCTCTCCATCTCCATATACGAGAATGTCTTCTCCCTGCAGGGCCGCACTAATAAATCGCGGGATTACCCCTGCATACGGACCATCTTTCGCTCGTGGACCATAAATATTAAAATAACGAACAATCGTTACAGGTAAACCTTCTAAAGCGTATCCTAAACATAATGTTTCTTCTAACGTTTTACAAATTGCATAACTCCAACGTATTTTAGAAGTTGCACCGTATAATCGATCTCCTTCTTCAGAGAAGGGTGGCTTTGCCTTACCATATACTTCTGAAGTAGACGCAAAAACTACTTTCTTTTTTCCTTTTAGCGCTGCTTGTAAAATGTTTCTCGTTCCATCAAAATTCGTTTCAATTAGTTCTATACTCTTTTCCATTGTCGTTTTCACACCTAAAATTGCTGCTAAATGAAACACAACATCATGTTGGTTTACGAGTTCATAAATAGAATTTTTGTCTAAGACACTTATTGGAATAACCCGAATTTCTTTCATTAACTCATCATGATATTTATTTTTCCCTTTATAGAAGTTATCAACAATCGTGACATTATAACCTCTTCCCACCAACTCTTCAGCTAAATGGGATCCAATAAATCCTGCTCCGCCTGTAATTAAACATTTCTTACTCATTTACTCACCTTCTTTACAATCCCACGTGTATCTACTACTCGCTTTATTCCTTTAAAAAGCTTCCAATCAATATTAGAATGATCCGTTAAAATTAAAATACAACTCGCTTGGTTAACGGCTTGTTCATTTAAAGAAACAGATTGGTACACCTTATCTCCAAATTTTGCCGAAGAAATATATGGATCGTGATATTCTATCTCGTATCCTTCTTTTATTAACAATTCAATAATTGGCAACGCTGGTGATTCTCTTAAGTCATTTACATCTTTCTTATATGCAATCCCTACAATTAAAACCGTTGCAGGTGGTTGCACCACACCTTTTACTTTCTGGACCATTTTCTCTGGCATTTCTTCATTAATTACATGCGCTGCTTCAATCAATTGACTTATTGCACCATTCTTTTTTATTCTCCATTGAAAATATAAAGGGTCTACTGGAATACAGTGTCCTCCTATCCCTGGACCTGGCCAATATGGAGTAAATCCAAATGGTTTTGTAGATGCCGCTTCAAGCGCCTCATAAAAATCAATTCCTAAACTTTCACATAGTGTGTTTAGCTCATTGACTAACGAAATATTAACTAGGCGCTGAATGTTTTCGAATAGCTTACACATCTCCGCTACTTTCGGAGAACTAACTGGAACAACTACATCAAAAATAGTGCTATACAAAGCCTGTACTTTTTGTTTACACTTTTCTGTTTGTCCACTAATAACTTTTGGAATCGTTTGAACTGAATATTGACTATTTGCTGGATCAATTCTCTCAGGGGAATATCCGATATAGAAATCTTCTCCTGCCTTTTTACCTGTTTGAGAAATAATAGGAATAATAACTTCCTCGAGTGTACCTGGATATGTGGAGCTTTCAAAAATGAAGGTTTGTCCTTTTTGAAGGTTTTGTTGTATATAATGTGAGGCTGAAATGAGGGCACTTAAGTCTGGTTCTCTTTGTTCATTAATTGGAGTCGGGACAGTAACAATAACATAATCACTATTTTGAAAATCAGCAATGCCTTGATCCGGTGTGTTCACTATTAATTTTTTTTTCATCAATAAACTTTGTAACTCTTTAGAAGAAACGTCCGGAATATAACTTTCTCCTTTTATAATTGATTCTATTTTTCTAATATCTTTATCTAACCCAAGTACTGTATGCCCTCTCTCTGCAAAATGGACTGCTAAAGGAAGGCCAACATACCCTAAGCCAATAATAGCTACTTTACTACTATTCATTTGTATTCTCTTCTTCCCTTCTCAATTGTTGAATGATATCTCTATCTCTATCTCCATCCGTAAAGCCACCGCGTTCGTCCGTACATTGTAATAAATACGCAATCGCCTCAATTTGATCACCGAAAATACGATCAAATGCTGAAATACGCCCATTTACAAATTCGTGTTGCTCTGGACGTACTCGATTTGTTTTTATAACATCTACTAACTCTACTGCTGTAATAGAGAATCCTTCTAAAATAGCTTTTATCTGAGCTAATGGAGGAATCACAAGAGAATCATAACCAATTTTCTCTATTACTTTTTTATGCATAGCGTGTGGTACTGCTGTTAATGAGTTATTCCATAAATCTGGTCGTTTCGCTATCAAATTCACAAAATATTTTCCCATGCTAATTGGATCTGCTGGATGAAACGTATCTAATAAACACTGTAAATCATTTAATGCCACATCACTTCCATCTTCAATAGCGCTCAAAAATAGAATTAAATTTGTTGCTGGAATAACAAAATCACTATCAACAAATAAATAAATATCTGCCGTAGCATACATGGCCCCTATCGCCCGTGCTACATTATGCCCAAGCGCTTCCTCCAACTCAACAACAATAACATTCTCTAGCTTTACTTGTTTAATGGTCTTTACGGCAGCTCCATTCGCAACAACTATAATTTCATCTACACCTGCTTTTTTCACTTCCTGTATAACAGACCTTATAGTTGTTTTCTCTTCTGATACTGGGATAATGGCACTATATTTCGCTTTTTTCTTTTGCAATAAAACTGGTTTATACTTTCCTACAAACTCCCTATCTTTATTGCCCTCTGAAAAACCACCGCGATTACCGTATGTTTCGATTACGTATTGTAAAGCTCGCAAATGATCACCCATAATACGACTAGTCGCTTTCGGATAAGGAGAATCAGGTGATGTGCCCGTATGGACAGGACGAACTTTATTTGTGTAAATGACATCAACTGAAGCCATATCAGAAATATCTACTCCTCTAGACATCGCCATCGCTTGAAATAGTGCTGGGTCCGCTAAATTCCACCACCCTAGTTTTTCAATCACTTCACGACTTATCGCATGTGGTATCGCAATTAAAGATCCTACAACAAACTCTTTTTTGTTCAAATAACGGTTTAACATATATTTTCCAACCGTCGTATAATGCGGTCTCATCTTCAAATAAACGGACCATGTTAAATTATTTAAAACAATCTCATGTCCTTGCTGTATTCCTTTAATAAAATTGTATAATTCTTCACTTTTCATGACGATATCGCCATCTAAAAATAAAACAATTTCACCTTTTGCTTCTCTAGCACCAATTGCCCGTCCCACATCATTACCAAGAGAATATCTATAATAAATCACACGACAATTATGCTGTAGCGCTATTTCTTTCGTACCATCTGTCGATCCATTATCTACTATGATAATTTCATATGGTTCCAACTTCCTTACTTCTACTAAAACTTTTGATAAAGTACTTGCTTCATTATGCACTGGAATCACAACTGACACTCTCATACTTGTATCACTCTTACCCTTCCAAGCGAACATAAGCAATAATAGGAATACGTACAGCTACATCTTCTGGTGGTCCATAAGAAGGAGAAGTACGAATAATTACTGCCCCATCCGTCACAGATAAAAGAACGCCCGCAATGATTTCTACAGCTGTCACAACTTGCACTAGTTCACCAACATGGTTACGTAATTCATCAGTAAATAACATATATAAATCTCCTTTCTTACGCTTCTTTAATTGATATAATACTTGCAAACGGTAATAACACTTCTGTTCCTATTCCTTCTTGTAGTATTAAGAAATCATCACCAACTGCTACAATAACACCCGTTAACTGTCCAACTGTCACTGTAATTTCTACGTTTTTACCCAAATACTGCTCTGCAATTTCTTTAAAAGGTGATGTATTACATTCTTTTAAAATGTTACAAATAATAGATTGAAATTTACTTGATTCAATAAATTCTTCCGTAGCTTGCTTAGAGTTTCTTTGAATAAATCTCGCGAAGTTTTGTGAAAATAAAAGTCGTTCTACAGCAGGCAATAACTTATTATCTAAAAAATAATCTAATTGTCTATTAAACAATCTCGATAACTTTTTCCAATACTTACCGAACAGACACATACACTTCTCCTCCTATTATTTTTAAATTATAAAAATATATCCATACATCTTAATGTACACAAAGCAGACTCTTTTTGTGATAGGTAAGACATACATTTTTCATCGAAACAATATGGTCTAAGCAAAAAAAAGACTATCCAAAAGGATAGTCTCTTACACTTCAATATTTCGCAAAATCGTATAAATATCGTTGTTCACTTTACCAAACGATTTAATATTATTTTGAATGTTAGATAATAAAACGACATACACACTTCCGTTTTTACTAAATCCATTCAAGCAATTCCAGCCTGGCATTACACCGTGATTCGAATAACTTCCCGGGTCTACGTACCATCCAAACCCGTAATCTTTTTTTCCGCCTGTAAACATTTGATCGTAGCTTTCTTTTGAAATTAACTTTCCAGAGAAAAGTGCTTCATTAAATAAATATAAATCATGTGCACTTGTATATATATCACCACAACCATATAGTTGTGACATACTTGGAATATTAGGTGTTGTCATATTGTTATTTACTATTTTATAACCTGTCGATGGAAATCTTGTTTGTTCTAGCTCTCTACCAAAACCAGAATGTTTCATACCAGCAGGTGCAAAAATATGTTGTTTAATATACTCTTCTAACGGTTGTCCGCTTACCTTCTCAGCAATATAGGCAAGTATCGAATAGTTAGAATCGGAATACTTCCATTTCTCTCCTGGACTTCCAATGCGCTTTTGCTTTCCTATTCGTTTTATCAATTCTTCATGAGAAATATCCTCTGTTCCCTGCTCGTACTCCGGAATTCCTGATGTATGTGTTAATAAATGTTTTAACTGAATACTATTACCTTGAGGGAAATCTGGAATATACTTCGCAATCGTATCCTCTACATTTAATTTATGTTGATCTTTTAATTGCATAATAGCAGTCGCTACAAACGCCTTTGAAATAGAACCAATATAAAAAGTTGTCTCTGAATTATTCGGTACTTGTTTCTCTTTATTCGCCATACCATATCCTTTATTCACAAGAACTTTTCCGTTCTTCACAATAACCGCTGTCCCGCTAAATCCTATGTTTTGTAAATATTGATCTAATTGAGCGTTTTCATTAATTTCTTGAGGTGGTCCCTCAGCAGGCTGTTCTGCAGCTTGTGCTTGCTTCACTTGTTCTTCCTGCTCTTTTTGTTTTTGTGCTTCTTGCTTCTTTTTTTCTTCTTTCTTTTTTAGCTCTTCTTGCTTCTTCATTTCTGCCGCTTTTAAAGTTTCTTCTTTCTTATTATGCGTAACAATTTTTGTATACATGAAATATACAAGTGAAAATAGTAAGACGAGAATGATTGTTCTTTTTATGTATACAATCGGCCGACGTGATTTCCCATTCGCATTATTTTTTTCCTGATCCATGATTGCTTTTTTCCCCTTATTCACCAATAATTTACTACCTTTACTAAAGACTCATTTTAGTAGATTATGGATAATCCATTCTATGTCATCCCTACTTTATCACGCACTGCACATATTACCAACCTATATGCATAAAAAAGAAAAAGAAAATTTACAAAAGTAAGATTCCCATTAATTTTTTAACATAAAAAAAGAGGATACCCTCTAAAAAATTGATGTTATCAATCTTTTTGGATATCCTCTTATCTAATTATTTATACGTGTTTTTTCATATCATCGGCAACAGATTCAACATTTGTACCTACGATAACTTGGACACTCGTGTTACTTAATTTCATAACACCTTTTGCACCAGCACGTTTTAATGCTGCTTCGTTTACTTGACCAGCATCTTTCACTTGTAAGCGTAGACGTGTTGCACAGTTATCAATAACTGTTAAGTTTTCTTTTCCACCTAAAGCTGCTACGTAAGTTTCACCAATTGAACCTGCAACTGGAGCTTCTTCGCCTTCAGCCATTTCCTCTTCATCTTCACGACCAGGAGTTTTTAGGTCGAACTTCTTAATTAAGAAGTAGAATACTACAAAGTAAATTGCTGCGTAAATTAAACCGATTCCTGCTAGTAACAATGGTTTTGTTGCAATACCGAAGTTTAAGACGTAATCGATTGCCCCGGCACTAAATGAGAAACCATCATGAATGCCAAGTGTTGTTGTAATGAATAAAGACAGACCTGTTAATACAGCATGAATTCCATATAGTACTGGCGATAAGAACATGAATGAGAATTCAATTGGCTCTGTAATACCAGTTAAGAATGAAGTTAATGCTAGACCACCTAACATACCTGTAACCATTTTACGTTTTTCTGGTTTAGCAGCTGCAATCATTGCGAAACATGCTGCTGGTAAACCGAACATCATAACTGGGAAGAAACCAGTCATAAACATACCTGCTGATGGATCTTTTGCAAAGAAACGTGCAATATCACCATGAACAATATCGCCAGCTGCATTTGTAAAGTCACCAAGTACGAACCAGAAGTATGTGTTCATTACGTGGTGTAAACCAATTGGAATTAATAAACGGTTTAATAATCCAAATAAACCAGCACCAATTGAACCTAAGTTCACGATACCATGTGCCACTGCATCAATACCACTTTGAATTGTTGGCCAAATTTGACCGAATACCAATCCTAAAAGTAACATTACGATTGAAGTAATGATTGGTACGAAGCGTTTTCCTGCAAAGAATCCTAACCATTCTGGTAGTTTAATCTTATGGAATTTGTTGTATAGTAATCCCGCAACAACCCCTGCAATAATACCACCGAGTATGGCCATATTTATTTTTGGCGTTAACGCCGCTGCTTTTGAAACCTTTGTCATTGTATCTGCTAATTTAGTTGGATCTACTGAACCGACTAAATCTTGAACACTTTTTAATTTATCATTTAACTCTGCTGCTGAATACGTCTTACTTAGAGCATTCGTTGTATTTTGTAAAACAAGATATCCGATTGCTCCGGCAAGTCCAGCTGCTCCACTACCGTCAACAGACAAACCGATTGCAACACCAATTGCAAAAATAAGTGCTAAATTATCAAAAATTGCTGCACCGGCCTGTGCCATAACAGGAATGTTAAATACGTCTTCTTGTCCTAAACGAAGCAATAATCCTGCTGCTGGTAGTACGGCGATTGGAAGCATTAGCGCTTTACCAATACGTTGTAGAAACTGCAACATTTTAATTCCCCCTATCAAATTTATGAAATCGTTATCATTATAAGTACGCCTTAGAAAACGCTTTCTATTTACATAACCATAATAACATATAGTTGTATAGATGTGTAGTTTTTATTTTTGAATTTTTCATGGATAAATCTCCTATTTCCAAACTGTTATATAAAAGGAAAATTCTCCTTTTTCACTACAGAATACTCGAAACGAAAGGCCTAATATAGAACATGTAACTTTCGTTTTATCATTCCACTTTTTCATGTTATTATTTATTTCCGAGCATATCGGGAAAAGTAAACTTAGTTAATTCGAAATAGGAGCGTTGGTACTATGCAGTGCATTGAAACAAACAACTTACAACAGTTGTTAGAACAAGTAAAACCATATACGAAAAAAGGAAAGCTTGCTACTTATATCCCCGAACTAGGAAATGCCAATCCAGATGATTTAGGGATTGCCATTTTCCATAAAGAAACAGAATACATCCATGCTGGCAACTCACAAACACTATTCACTCTTCAAAGTATTTCAAAAGTAATTACACTTGCACTTGCACTTTTAGATCGTGGTGAAGAATATGTATTTTCTAAAGTTGGAATGGAGCCAACTGGTGATCCATTTAATTCTATTATTAAGTTAGAAACGACGAGTCCTTCTAAACCACTTAATCCAATGATTAATGCAGGGGCACTAGCTATTACAAGTATGTTAGCAGGAAAAGATAACGAAGAAAAAATGGAGCGCATTCTTCATTTCGTACGTGAAATAACAGATAATCCTACTATTAATTATTCTTCTAAAGTTGCCAATTCAGAATTAGAGACAGCTTACTTAAATCGTTCACTTTGTTACTATATGAAACAAAACGGAATTATTGATTGTGATATCGAAGAACTTATGGATTTATACACTCGTCAATGTGCAGTTGAGGTAAACTGTATCGATTTAGCACGTATCGGTTTAATTTTTGCGATGGATGGATATGATCCATATAAGGAAAAACAAATTATCCCTAAGCATATTACAAAGATTTGTAAAACATTTATGGTTACATGCGGTATGTATAACGAGTCTGGTGAATTTGCGATTCGTGTTGGTATCCCCGCAAAAAGTGGTGTAGCTGGTGGCATTTTCGGCTGCGTAAAAGGAGAAATGGGAATTGGTATTTTCGGACCAGCTTTAGATGCAAACGGAAATAGTATCGCTGGTTTTAAAATTCTTGAACTTCTTTCTGCCCAAGAAGGTTGGAGCATTTTTTAATTCAGAGCTATCCTGCTATACTAGCAGGATTTTTTCATTTCATAAAAACCTTAACTGTATCAACTATCCACGCCCGTACAAAAACCGTGCTGAAAGTTTCTCTATATCATGCATATTTGCTCCCCCCTCCTGAATAATATAGTACAACCTAGCGCTATATGTGGAGGTGTGAAAGATGAAACTAATATTTCAAATGGGAAAACAGCCTGTTCTTGAAAAAACAATTCTTCTTTTTATATTGAGTATTGTAGAAAGCTTGAAGTTAAAAGTTGTTTCACTCGATGAAGCTCACCGATACATATTCAATTTAGAAGTACTTGAACTGTTAATGGATCGGAACATCGATGATCAAGTACTTGAACTTATTCATTTCGGAATGGGACTTGAAGACATTCATCATGTGCTTCCTGAAGAACTTGAACATACGATTGAAGAATTAAAGTGGCTTTGTATCCAAGTATTAAGTGAGTACAGTATGCATGAAGAATCAGAACAATTAATTGAAGATATACGGTAAAAAAGCACCTATGTAGGTGCTTTTAATGTTTTTTCAAACTATTTTTATACGCCTCAATATTTACTGGTAGCTCTTCCTCTTCCAAAGTATGTTCATTTACATCTTTATGAATGAACGCACCTTTAGGTGGTTGATGATCGTGCCCTTTTTTCTTATGATCAAATGCTTTTCCGCGTCCCATACAAATCCCCCTTTCTTAAAAGAAATCCGTATTAGTATGGAGAAAAGTACGTCGATATATGCAATCCCTTGCCGTATTTCCAAGGAAATACTCGAACCTTGTTTTCTACTCTCCTTACAACAACTGATCAATCCCAATAAAAATTAATAACAATCCTGCAATAACTGTCGCCCATTTCCCTAAGTATTCTGCTAAAAATCGTTTTCCTACATACGCAAATCCACTAATACAAATAAAACTAAATACCCCAGAAATAGTTGCTGTAAGCCACAGGTTCAAGTTTGTTACCCCAGCATCAAACCCACCTGCAATATTATTAATAGACAACGCAACCCCTAAAACAATTGCTTCTGAAAAACTAATTGTTTTTGAACCATCAAAATCTGCTTTTTCTGGATCACGTAAAATTCCCATCAGTACATTACCATCTTTAGAGCCTACGGTATTTTTTTGCCCCAAGAAAGGCTGGCACAAAATAAACACGCCAATTATCGCTAAAACGATTGCTCCAATCAAGTTTGCTGTAAACTCTGAAATAAATAGCGCAATCCAGTTCCCAAAAAAGCCAGCTAATAAAGTAAATAAAAACCCAAAAAATGCGATGATAAAATTGTTGAACCACGAAATTCGGATTTTACGAATGCCATATGCAATCCCAACACCTGCATTATCTAAATTAGAAGCAATCCCAATTAAAAAAATTGAAAATAGACCTGCCGTACTCATAAACAGCCACCCCTTTTTCTCACTTTTCAATGCATCTTATGAAAATGTTGAGCAACTGTGCCTGTCTGTTTCATATACATGTAATAAATGCTCAACATTTTTTCAACAACAAAAAGGAGTGCCTTCGCTATGCCTAAAGACAATCCAAATGAGCGGCTTAGTAAATTAATAAAAAAACTTTTAAAAGAACGTGCCTTATCTATGCGCCAACTCGGAATGCTGACAAATATTGATCCTGCAACAATCTCAAGAATTATGAATGGTAAACAACCACCAAAGCAAAAGCATCTACAAAAATTTGCAGAATGTCTGCAAGTCCCACCCCAATTATTATTTGATGAAATGTATCCAGATTCTCCTCACATTAATAAAGAAAAGACGGATATGTACACATCTCTTGATACCATTCAGCAAACGCTGCAATCCTCTAACTTATTCGATTTCGACTACACAACAACTCGCGTGAAACAAGAGCTTGAAAACTATGAACGATATGCTCAAACAACAGAGGGTGAAAAGCGTATTCACGAAAGTTTCGCAAGCAAGTTAGAACAAATTGATAGTGCTGGCCCTTTCATTGAACAATTAACAGATATGTATCAACAATTTTGCAACGAAACGATTCCAAAAGAAGAGCGTGCAGTTCTTGGCGGCGCATTACTGTATTTCATTTTATCGACAGATATTATTCCTGACTACCTCTTTCCAATTGGCTATTTAGATGATGCAATTGCTGTTGAATTAGCAAAAGAGAAATTAATCGAACTCAAACGAAAGACATAGAAAAATAAAGAACTATTTCAGTTGTTTCTATTCAACTCTGAAATAGTTCACTAAAAAAAATCGTACAAGTATACATACCTGTACGATTTCAACATACTAATCTATTTTTTCGTATGACACCATTCATATATAAATGCTGTTATTACTTTTGTAAATTCAATTAACTGCTCTACTTCAACTTTCTCATTTATTGAATGAGCTTCTTCTAATGTACCTGGTCCGTAAATAACAGCCGGAATATGAAATTCACTAAACCAACCACCATCCGTTACCGTTGCAGACATATCTAAAATTGCATGTTTAGAAAGAACTGATTCGTGTGCTGAGCTAAGCGTTTTTACAGCTGCATGTTCACTATCTATTTCTAAAGAAGGGAAAATTTCGCCACGATCCACAATCATTGATTCTCCGCCCCACTTAAATTGCGGTGGATTTTCACTTAACCATGGATCGGCATCTGCCACTTTCCCGATATACTCTTCAATTTCTTTTATTATTTGTTCATGTGTTTCATTCGGATAAAAGTGCACTGTTATCCACAAACGGCACTCATCCGCAATAAACGCTGCATGCCGTCCACCTTCTATAACAGCTGGATTAATTGTTGTTGTTCCAGACGAATAACCTTCATATGTTTTCATAACTGCCCAATGCCGCTCTAATTCCTGTAAACTTTGTACAATTTTCATCATTTTTTCAATCGCACTCGCTCCGAATAAACGTCCTCCAGCATGGATCATTTGTCTGCGCGTTGCATCATGAAACGTTTTGGGGCTTTTCACAGTAATCCACCCAGTAATTACGCCGCCCTGTCCTTGCATATGTAAATCACTCGTATCCACTACGACTGCAAAATCAGCATCATAACCTCGCCTGCAGCATTGAAGTGTACCAGCTTCTCCAACTTCTTCCCCAATTACGGATTGAAAGATTAAATCTCCAGGTAACTCAATGCCAGCTTCTTGTAAAAGCTGAATAGCGAATAACGCTCCAGCTAGTCCCCCTTTCATATCAGCTGCACCACGTCCAACTAACCAACCATCTTTTATAAATGGCTCAAACGGATTTGTTTCCCACGCCTCATCTGCTGACACTTCAGCTACATCCATATGTCCATTAATAATAAGACTTTTATGTGTTTCACTTTCTATCCCTTTTTTGACCCCAACAACGTTCGGATCATTCGGATATACATCCCATTTATCAACACTAAAATTTCTTTTTCTTAGAAAATCTG
This sequence comes from Bacillus sp. GS3m_15504, assembly GCF_055825275.1. Lineage (NCBI taxonomy): Bacteria > Bacillati > Bacillota > Bacilli > Caryophanales > Bacillaceae > Bacillus > Bacillus sp. GS3m_15504. Next base: position 42,962 of record NZ_JBVVNL010000005.1, read on the forward strand.
CAACAAATTGTTGTGCCTCATTTGTATTTCTCGCCGGCGGTGCTGGTGTTTCAAAACGAATTAAAGTTTTTGTAAGCTCTAGTAACTCATCTTTTCGTAGTTCAATCTGTTCTAATAGCTGTGAAACGTCTGGATTCATTGCTAATTCCCCTTTGCATACGTAGTATGTTTCCAGCTTTATTTTCACAAAAAAAGAGACTGTTTACAATTTTACAGTCTCTAAATTACTACATATTATAAACTTTCTACTTCCCTTAAAACAAACCTTTCTCTTGATGTTATAAATTGGTAAAACATGCTACAATAAACATATAACATACTAGAAAGGAACGATATATATGAGTAATGATAAAAAATTAAAGTTATTACAATACTTAGCCTTCTTCCCTACCCTTGTATGTATGATATTACTCATTGATATGAATGCCTATCCTTATGCAAAGCTACTAGCAACAATTAGCGGCTCTTTTGCAGCTATTATGCTTGCTGCCTTTTGGAATTTTAAGATACGTATGAAGAGAGAGAAACCTTCTTAACGCCAAAACATAAAAAATCGAGCCTACACAGCTCGATTTTTTACTGATTATTAAAACTCAACATTCTCCAAATACAAACCACTCGCCTCAGCAAGACAATTAATTTGATTACGTTGTTTCGCCTCTAGAATTTGTGGAATCGCCTCTGCAGCTAATTGTCCTAATCCAACTTCAATTAATGCTCCAACAATTTTTCGTACCATGTTATGAAGGAATCCGTTACCACTTACTCTAATTTGTACAAATCCTGCCTCTTCCATCACATCAAGTGTATATACTTCTCGTACCATAGACTTTTTCTTTGATTTTGCATTTGAAAAAGCAGTAAAGTCATGTGAACCAACTAAATGTTTCGCAGCTTCTTTCATGCTTTTCACATTTAATTTTTTATTCACATGCATGCTGTATTTACGCATAAATGGATTCGTATGCTCTTCATTCCAAATTTTATACAGATATGTTTTTGCTTTAGAATTGTAACGAGCATGGAAGCGATCATGTACTTCTTCTACATTCGTAATGCTAATATCATTTGGCAAATATTGATTCAAATATTTTTTCACTTTATGTTCTACTAACTTCTCATCACTTTGAAAGTTAGCCACTTGATTCAAAGCATGTACACCAGCGTCTGTTCTACTGCAACCGATAATTTCAATTTCTTTTCCGATCATTTCAGATATGACACTTTCGATTTTCCCTTGAATCGTATTATCGTTATTGCCGAGACGTTGCCAGCCTTTAAAACGTGCACCGTCGTACTGAATTGTTAATTTATAATTGTTCATCTTATTCTCCTTCACAGAAAATATTCCCTCATATCATGAGGGAATATGAATAAACTTTACTTTCTAACAAGCTTCACTACATTTTCTACATGAGCTGTGTGCGGGAACATATCAACTGGTTGTACATATTCCACTTCATAGCTCTTCATTAACGCTTGTACATCACGTGCTAAGGAAGAAGGGTTACAAGATACGTAAACAACTTGTTTTGGCTTCACTTTTAAAATTGTTTCCAGTAATTTATCGTCGCAACCTGTACGTGGTGGATCGACAACAATTACATCTGGACGCCATCCTTCTTTTACCCATTTAGGTAACCATTGTTCAGCTTTACCTGCTTCATATTTCGTATTTGTAAATCCGTGACGCTTCGCATTTTTTCTTGCATCTGCAATTGCTTCTGGAATTACATCCATACCACGTACTTCCGCTGCATCATTTGCAAGCCAAAGACCGATTGTACCAACACCACAATATGCATCTACAATTTTCTCATTTCCTGTTAAGGCAGCGGCTTTTTTCGCTTCATTATATAATACAACCGTTTGTTCTGGATTCAACTGGAAGAATGCACGTGCTGATAATTCAAATGATAAATCACCAAGTGTTTCTTGAATTACTTCTTTTCCAGCTAATTTAAATGTTTTATCTCCGAAAATAACAGATGTTTTACGCCAGTTTACATTTTGCATAATTGATTTAACAGCTGGCATCTGTTTTTGTACTTCTGCAATAAATTGTTCTTTATTTGGCAACTCTTCTTTTGTTGTAATAAGTGTAACTTGTACTTCCCCTGTTTGAACTGCAGTACGTGTCACAATTGTACGTACTAAACCTTTTTGTTTTTTCTCATTGTAAATAGAAACATTTAATTTTTCTAAAATACGTCTTACAACTTTTGTCGCTTCATTCGTTGCTTTATGTTGAATCATACAATGAGCAATATCAATTAACTGATGTGAATTTTGTTTATACAGCCCTGTAATAACCTTTTCGTCTTTACGCCCCACTTGTAATTGACTCTTATTACGATAATGCCATGGATTTTCCATGCCAAGCGTTGGACGAATTTTCTCTTCCATACTGTTTTTCATGTATTTCTCAAATGCTTGTACAACGATATCACGCTTTTGATTCAATTGTTCTTTATAATCTAAATGTTGCAGCTGACAACCGCCACACTCCTCATATACTGGACACGGTGCTTTCACACGATGCGGTGAAGCTTTACGAACTTTTTTCACTTTCGCTTCTGCGAAGCCACGCTGAATTTTCGTTGTTTCAGCAACAACTTCTTCTCCTGGTAATGCCCCTGGAATGAAAACAACTTGTCTCTTAAAATAACCAACGCCTTCTCCGTTAATCCCAAGACGTTTAATTGTCACAGGAAATGTTTGACCAACTTCCAACTTACTCTCATGTTGCTTTTGTATCATTATTACACCTCTACTCTATACTTTTCCATAAATATAACGCTGCATAACTGCAGTATGGTTCACACTCTTGTTTCACTTTTTCTAAAAATGCATCATCAGGTTTATCATCTAATTGAAATACACCTTGTACTGCACGCTGAATCCCAATGTCCGCTTTCGGAAACATATTTTTCCGTCCAAGCCCAAACATTAAAAAATTTTGCACTGTCCATGTGCCAATCCCCCTAATTGGTAACAATCGTGCTGAAACCTCTTCTTCCGCCCTGGTTTCTATACTCGCTAAATTTAATGTACCACTGGCAATACTTTGACCTAATCCTACTATATATTCAGCTTTTCGCTGACTAAACTTCTGCTCTCTCAATTCCTCTATTGAAATATTTGCTACTATTTCTGGAGTGGGGAAAAAGAATACACCGTTCTTCTCTGTTCCATATCGTTTCACAAACTGTTCTGTTAACACAGTAGCAAATTTCAAATTTATTTGTTGATGAATGATACAGCGAAGAAGACAAGCAAAATAATCAAATTCTAAAATAATTGGAGTATAAGCATATGTTTCAAATAGTGGACGTAATGATGTGTTTAAAAAATGATTTTGTATATCTTGAAACGGTTCATTCCAATGAAAAATGGCCCTCATTCGTTTCATAACTTTCTCTGGATCTCCTGTCTGACTAGAAATCCAAAACTGTGGATTTTGAACAGTACCAATCCCTTGCAGGCGAACAACAATCTGTTCCTCGTCTATACAAAGCGGGACATAAATAACTTTCTCATCTAATTGAATGACGTTAAGAGGATCAAAAGATAAACGTTTTAACACTTCTTCAAAATGATACGGATACTCTAACGTAACATGTTCGCTCCACATACGTTTCCCCATCCTTTTTACACATCATTATAGCATGAGAAAACCGCAAGCATACATGCTTACGGTTGATTGCTTTTTACTAAGTCATCTAGACTTTTAAAATGATACCCTTTCTCGCGCAAATCATCAATGATTTTTGCAAGTGCTTCTGCATTATCTTTTGATATTGCATGAAGTAATAAAATAGATCCTGGATGAATCATCGTCATAACATTATTATGCGCATATTGCCATCCTCTTTGCTCATCCACTTTCCAATCTAAAAATGCAAGTGACCAAAATACATTATAGTAGCCCATTTCTTTCGTAAGAGCTAACGTTCTTTCACTAAATACGCCGCGCGGAGGACGTACATATTTCACTTCTTTTTGCCCAGTTACTTTTTTAATTTCTTCCGTTACACTCGTTAATTCTTCACGAAGTTTCTCATCATTTACCGCTGTGAAATCAGGGTGACTCCACGAATGGTTTCCAATAATGTGTCCTTCATCTTTCATTCTTAGCAATAAATCTTTTTGTGTTTTAATATAATGCCCCGTTACAAAGAAAGTTGCTGGCACTTTTTTCTCTTTTAATACGTCTAAGATTTTCCCTGTGTATCCATTCTCATATCCATTATCAAATGTTAAATAAATATCCTTTTTCTTCGTATCTCCTAAATAAAACCCACCATTTTTTTGTAGTAAATCTGTATATAGCTTTCCTGCATCTGGTACTGTTTCATTTTTAGGGCGCGGGATTCCCCAGTTATGTGGAGTATTTGTATAAGCTAGTGCAGAAACTGGAACAAGTGCCATCATAATTGAAAAAATGAGACCGATATATAACCATTTATGTTTCATAAATAGTCTCCTTTCCATATATAATCGTACTTGTAGTTTTTGTTGCCGCACATTCTTTCATGCTGAACATGTTTTTCTATATATACCAAAAAAATGCATCTCGAATCATTCGAGATGCATTTTTGTTTACTTAAATACTGGCTCTTTAAAGCTCGCTAATTTTTCAAGTGATGTTTTATCAACATCTGCATGTAAGCTATTACCATGAGAATCCATCGTTACAACTGCTTTAAACCCTTCAATACGTAAGTGCCACATTGCCTCTGGAATACCAAATTGTAAGAAATCAACATCTTTCACTTCTTTAATACATTCAGCATAATATTGCGCTGCACCACCGATTGCGTTTAAATATACACCGCCGTGTTCTTCTAAAGCCGCTAAAGTTTTCGCACCCATACCACCTTTTCCAATGACAGCGCGAATACCGAATTTCTTCATAATATCGCCTTGGTACGGTTCTTCACGAATACTTGTCGTTGGACCTGCCGCTTTAATTTGCCAATTGTCATTTTCATCTTTCACGACAACTGGACCACAGTGATAAATAACTTGTCCATTTAAATCTACTGGACAATCGTTATCCATTAAATGCTTATGGATTGCGTCACGACCTGTATACATCATGCCATTAATTGTTACAACATCACCAACGCGAAGTTCACGAATTTGCTCTTCTGTAATTGGTGCTTGTAATACAATCTCACGTTGCTCTTTTTTTTCTTGCGCTTCTTGCTGAAGTGTATCGTCACCTTCTTGATATAACCAATCCATAATTTCACCTGTTTCAGGGTGAATTGTTACGCCAAGACGGCGATATGCCCAGCAATTATACGCCACAGATACGTAGAAGCTAGCCGGCAGACGATTATACACGCCAATTTTACAGCCAAGTAAAGTTGTTTCTCCGCCAAATCCCATCGTACCAATGCCAAGCTTATTCGCATTTTCTAAGACATATTCTTCAAGTTGTTGTAATTCTGGGATTGGATTAACATCATCTAATGTACGGAATAATTGATTTTTTGCTAATTCGTAACCTGATGTGCGGTCTCCCCCGATACCAACACCAATTACACCTGCACTACATCCTTGACCTTGCGCTTGATACACTGCATGAAGAAGGCATTTACGAATCCCTTCTAAATCACGTCCTGCGCGTCCAAGTCCTTCTAATTCACATGGTAAGCTATACTGAATATTTTTATTCTCACAGCCACCACCCTTTAGAATTAAACGTGCATCAATATAATCTTTTTCCCATTGTTCAAACTTAATCACCGGTGTACCTGGTCCTAAATTATTTCCACTATTGTCTCCAAAAAGAGAATCAACAGAATTTGGACGAAGTTTACCATCTTTTGTCGCCCGCTCAAGCGCATTATAGATAGCTTCCTTCAACTTTAATTGATTCACACCAACTGGTGTATAGATTTTAAACGTTGGCATCCCTGTATCTTGGCAAATTGGTGAGATGTTATCATCAGCCATTTTAATATTATTTGTAATTGTGCCAAGTGCCATCGCAGAGCGAGTCCCTGCATTTTCTCGCTCTTTCGCTTGTTGAATCGCACGACGAACATCTTTCGGTAAGTTCGTTGACGTTTCAACAATTAGTTGATACATGCTTTCTTGAAGCTTTTCCATTGTTACTTCCCCCTCAATTGTGAACGCTACCAAAACGTTATGAGCTGAAAATTCCATTGTTATGCTCTTTCGCTTTTTATTTGTTTCACGCTATTAAAACATAAATGAAATTTTTCACAACTTGATTATACCTCTTTTTCTATCGTCCTTCTATTATCCGCACAGAAAAAGGCTACCAAATTGGAATTGGCAGCCTTTTTAATATATTATTCGTCTTTTTTAAATTGCTCACATTTTAATTCTAATTCATCTAACATTGCAAGAAGACGATCCACATCTTCTAACTCTACTTCTTCAGGTTCAATTGTATCAATTACTTCAATGAACATATTTAAACGTTCTTTTAAATATACTAATTGTGTATCTTTATCTTGAATTGCTTTTCCCATGAAGGCACTCTCCTTTTAATTCGAGTTGCTTTTATTATACCGCAAAAATGATTACAATGGGTATGTAATTTCATCAATTTTGTCACGGTTATTCGCTATAATGTAAGCCCTCTCTCTTTCTCCTCTAAAAAGTTTCACTTTATAAAAAGCACATATTCTTCTATTATAGAGAATGGACAAATTGTTATTTCAATAGTCAAAGGAGTATTTCATATGACGATATCACAAAAAATGAAGCCGATTACTCCTTCTTACGATCCATGGGAAGCGTATATGGACCTTGAAGAGTACGGCAAACTACTATTAACAAATGTTGAGTTTACAACGACGACGTTATGCAATATGCGCTGTGAGCATTGCGCTGTTGGTTACACGTTACAGCCGAAAGACCCGAATCCGCTTCCGATGGATCTTTTATTAAAACGATTAGATGAGATTCCTCATTTACGTTCTTTAAGTATTACTGGCGGAGAACCTATGCTTTCAAAAAAATCCGTCGACAACTATGTAACACCACTCTTAAAATATGCCCATGAACGAGGCGTTCGCACTCAAATCAACTCAAACTTAACTATAGATTTAGCACGTTACGAACAAATTATTCCTTACTTAGACGTATTGCATATCTCTCATAACTGGGGAACAATTGATGACTTCGTCGAAGGCGGATTTGCAATGATGGAGCGTAAACCTACGTATGAACAACGTGCAAAGTTATTTGAACGAATGATTACAAATAGTAAAGCTCTATCAGATGCAGGTGTACTCGTATCAGCCGAAACGATGCTGAATAAACGAACTCTACCACACATTGAACATATCCATCGTCAAATCGTTGACGAAATGGGTTGTAAACGTCATGAGGTTCACCCAATGTACCCAAGTGACTTCGCGAGCAATCTAGAAATTTTAACAAAAGCTGAAATTCGTGATGCAATTGAGCATTTACTAGAAATTCGCGATGAAAATGTATGGATGTTATTTGGAACTTTACCTTTCTATGCTTGTAGCGATGACGAGCGAGACATTGCCACATTTAAAAAGTTACAAGAGAGCAAAAACGTAACAGTTCGTAATGATCCAGATGGCCGTTCTCGTTTAAATGTAAATATTTTCGATGGAAATATTATCGTAACTGATTTCGGTGACGTTCCCCTTCTAGGAAACATACAAACAAACACATTACAAGAAGCTTATGACAAATGGAGTGCTTCAAAAACAGCAAAATCATTAAGCTGTCACTGTCCTGCAGTAAAATGCCTTGGACCGAATGTTCTTGTAAAAAACAGCTACTATCCGACAGAAGATTTCTTATCAAAAACAGCAAATATTACATTATAAAAAAACGTCAGCTTATAAGCTGACGTTTTTTTATGTTATTGCGAGTGAGAAGAAGAAATGAATTTAAAATACAAATGATCATGAATTGGAATAGCCGCTCCAATTCCTTGAGAAGTAATATTTTTTACAACAAGCCTTTTTTGATTTCCCTTTAATACAAGGTATACTTCTCCAAATGTCACTTTTCCTTTTTCATTTACCGCTGGTGTATAAGCGTATAAATATCCGAGTTGACTCGGGCTAATATTATACACTCTCTCATGTCCAGTACCATAACCAATGGTAGTTTTAAATGAAAGTGGTAATTGTACTTTTTCAAGTGCTTTGAGAAGCATCATTTTTTTCACATCTGTAGCATCTTTCATATCTGCTGTTAAATCACCTTCAACCGTCTTTTGCGTTTCTTGCTTATAGCGTAGCGGATATAGGCGATCTCCCCCTCGATTATCATACACATTGCGATTTACTTGTTTATATTCCCAATTAATCGATGTATCAATCGATTCATAGTGCAAAGCCCATTGACCTAAATAAATCTTCGCTCGGTACCCTACCGCAAGCGGCGCATTCGAAATTGTCGTTTCATTAAACATTCGAATTAAGTCTGGGTTTTCAATTTTAATATTTGCTGTTTTCAATAGTTCTTGAGCAAACTTACTCGGTTGCAAACGCGGTAAATCTTGCGCATCGTTTGGAAACGTATTGTCTTTAGAAATATTTAAAACAGATGAAGGCATTTTTGTTTCTACCGTTGTCTTTGCAAAACTCATGTTAGGAAATAATAGAATAAACGAGACCATAGTTGAAAGACATATGCTGTATACTCGTTTCACCTGTCTGGCTCCTTCCTACGTAAAGGTATATATACTACTTCGTTTATTGTTTTCTCTGGACACAATTGTTATGCCTATTTTTCATAATAAATAAAAACCAATTCCCATAATGACATACGCTGCTAATAAAGTGCCGCCTTCAAACCAGTTTGTATCTCCATCATTTGAAATCGCAATCGTTAAGAAAACAGCTGTAATCATAGAAACAAGTTCTGGTATTGTAAATACTAAAGGCATCCTTTGCGCGAAGAACATAGAAAGCAGTACTAATACAGGCGCAACAAACATAGCAATTTGCAATGTAGAACCTACTGCAATTTCTACTGCAATATTTACTTTATTTTTATAGGCCATAATAATTGCAGATGCATGTTCCGCCGCATTTCCGACAATCGCAACGATAATAACCCCTATAAATAACTCTGACCAACCAAATGATTTTGCGACCGTCTCAAATGTATGCACGAGCGCCTCTGATACATAAGCTACCGCAATTGTTGCTATGGCTAAAATGAGTAGTGCTTTCCCTTTCGACCACTCTGGTTCTTCTTCATGAGCGACTTCATCACTTTTATGCTGATATACACCACGGTGCGTAACTAACTTAAATAGCAATGCAGCAAGGTACATAATAATCATAATAATCGAGACACCGATACTTAATTGATACGTCTTTCCCGCGTCCATCTTCATTGAAAAAATCTCTGGAATAACGAATGCTACTACTACAGCAAAGATTAATAAAGCTGAATTATGCCTTGCATCATACACATTAAAACTTTGTCTTTTGTATTTAAGCCCTCCTACAAAGAAGGATAGCCCTCCTACTAATAATAAGTTTCCAAGTACAGAACCCGTTAAAGAAGCTAACACCACTTCAATTAATCCTGCCTGAAGTGCAAAAATTGAAATGATTAGTTCAACGGCATTACCGAAAGTAGCATTTAATAATCCACCTATTCTAGGACCTGATACAATTGCCAAACTTTCTGTCGCTCTCCCCATAAAACCCGCTAATGCGATAATCGTAATACAATACACAGCAAACATAATTGTTTGAGGCCAATGAAGTGTTTTCCCAAGTACAGACAGTGGTACACCTATAAGAGCCACGATAAGAAATATTTTATTAAACATGCTTTTCATCCTTCCATCGTATGTATTTCTCCTCGATATTATTATTATTCTTCTCCTAACTTGTCCGATTTCATCACAATTGCGTTTAAAAAATTGAATTGAAGAAAACAGTATGAAAGATGTTTAAATCATCTTGTTTAAATAAAGAAAATGTAAATTAAGAAAAGAGGTAAAAAATATGCACTTAAAAGAAAAAATCGCAACTATTATTCAAGGTCAACGTACTGGTGTATTATCTACAGTACGAAACGAGAAACCTCATAGCGCCTTTATGATGTTTTTCCATGAAGATTTTGTACTGTATGTTGCAACAGATCGACTATCAAAAAAGATAACAGATATCGAAAACAATCCAAATGTACATGTACTACTTGGTCGTGAAGGAAAAAAATTAGATGAAGATTATATTGAAGTGGAAGGCTTAGCCTCCATCGAGGAAGACTCCACATTAAAAAACAAGTTTTGGAATAATAGCTTAAAACGTTGGTTACTCGGTCCTGAAGACCCTAATTATGTACTAATTAAAATCAATCCCGATACAATTTATTACATCGATGGTGCCGGTACGACTGAGCCCGAGTTTTTACGACTATAAAATAAAACAAGCCCCCTTTAGGTGGGCTTGTTTTGTCGAAAAGTTCTTCTAAAAAAAACAATAAAATAGGTGGAACTTTCTAAAGATTCTGTTATATAATAGCAGTAACTTAAATAAACTGTATTAAAACAGATTGAGAGGAGAAATAAAATTGATGAAAAGAGAAGAACGCAAAAACATGATTGAGTTTATCGAAAAGAAAAAAGGGATTGAGCGTGACGAATTATTATTTATGACAGACGATGAAGTAGAACATATTTATAATGTAACGTACTTTTTATATGAGGAAATTGCAGAGTAGTATAATAATCCCCACCTTATTAAAAATATAAGGTGGGGATTATTTCGTTATTAATACATGAGAATGATTTTCATGTATAATAATGTAAGATTGGAGGAATTTTACTATGAGTTCATGGCTCTTATTCGCACTATTATCAGCAATTGCTGCTGCTCTTGTGTCTATTTTCGGTAAAATCGGTTTAGATGGAATCGATGCTAATGTCGCTACGACGGTTCGTTCTATTATTATGGCATTATTTATGGTAGGCGTTATTATTATACAAGGTAAATTTCAAAATATCGGCGACGTGCTGCTAAATAAAAAAGCACTGCTCTTTATCACATTAAGTGGAGTTGCAGGTGCTTCGTCATGGCTATTTTATTTTCTTGCCCTCAAAACAGGGAAAGTTTCACAAGTGGCTCCTGTCGATAAACTAAGCGTTGTATTTTCTATCATTCTCGCCATGATTATACTCGGCGAAAAGTTAAACTTTATGACTGGTATTGGTGTTGTCTTTATTACAGCTGGTGTACTATTTATTGCTTTCAGCTAAAAAAACCGCTACTCGCGGTTTTTCTTTTTCTTTATGTAAAACCATACGACACATGTAACAACTACTGAAATAGATAAAATCCATATTCCATAATGATGTAAACTATACTCAACGAAACGCCACTTCTCTCCTAACTTCCAGCCAAGTCCAATAAAAACACTGATCCAAATAAGCGCACCACCGTAAGCGTACAAACAAAAACGCCAAATTGTTAAATTCGACATCCCAGCAAAATATGCTGTTAAATGACGTACTCCCGGGATAAAGTAACCAATCATTAAAAGAAATGGGCCATATTTTTCAAATAAAATATGTGTTTTTTCAATGTGATGTTCTTTAATTCTAATTTTCGGACCATATTTTTTTAAAACAGGAAGTCCAAGTTTTAAGCCTAGTATATAACTTAATGTAATCCCTAACATCGCACCAGCCATCCCACTTAAAAACGCAGCAGTTCCTGACATAACTCCTTTTGAAACGTTATAACCAACGAAGGTCAATAAAAACTCGTCTGGTATCGGTAATCCAACAATCCCACCGGCCAAAGCTATAATAATTCCAAAATACCCATAATGTGCGATCAACTCGCCAATATGTTGTTCCATTCGGAAGACACATCCTATGCACGATCGTTATTCCACATTGTGCCCTTTCTATCTTTCAGACAAACATGGTATACATATTCACTATACATTGTTTTTATAATGAACTCTACTTCTATCCATTCCTTTAGCAGAAAGAAATGGAACCATCAATCAGTGAGGGTTTGTTCATCCTTGCTCATTTTTAGTACACATCAATCGTGCGCTAGACTCCCGCCACCTTCCCTTATATTCACCTCTTTTTGAAGTGCTAATCTTACTATCTACAAACACCGGGATGAAAAAATAAAAATTCATATGCCTATTTTTTTGTTACAATAAAGGAAAGTTACTTTTCGCAACGGTTTAACTCTCAGGAAAAATGATATACCTAGCAAAAACATAGTTTGGTCGATATAATGCAACTTCTACCTATTAAAAGAACATGCACCCTTTACATACAACATCATTTTTCTAAATTATACAGGGGGAACGAACATGACCATTGAAAATCAATTTATCCAAAAGGTTTACTATAAAACATTTTTAACAGAAGAAACTTCTACTCCAGTATCAGATGTACTTGGTGAAGCATATATAAATGAATCTACAAATGAATTCTCCAACATTTCTAATATCCGTTTTGCTCAAGGCGAATTGTATTACCAAAATAAAGACTTTGAAGCAGCGATATTTAAATGGGAAAAAGTAAATAACGAGCTTGCACTTTGGGCAACCAAAAATATTGCAGATGCTTATTTTGAACTAGGATTCTTACCAAAAGCAGAAGAAATGTATCAATCTATCCAAACGGAAGATACAACTCTTACAATGGAAGTTTCCTTACAACTCCTTTCTCTTTATATCGAGCAAGATCGTTTAGGTCTAGCATTTAAGACGATTAGTGAGGCTGTTGCATTTCAACCTGACTATCCAAATATTACTTCAATTGCTCGCTCATTCTATGAAAAACAAGAAGATTGGAATAATGCCATCGAACTTGCCGTTCAAGAAGGAATTCGAACAAAATCATTACACTGGTTCGATACTTTAATCAATTATGTGAATCAAGGATTTACGAAACAAATCAAACCAGAATATTTCTATGAATCTTTAAAAGCACTATATGCAATTGATCAAGTCCAATTTAAAGAACTTGTTATTACTCTTTGGAACAGCTATCAAAATGAAAAATTACATCTACCTTGGATTGAAACAATCAATCATTTATTCTTACATATTGAAACAGACAACAATGACGATTGGCATGAAATTGTTGAACGTTATCAAGATACGTACTTTGAATTAATTACTGGTGAGCATTTCATGCATGAAATGCAAGGACTTGTACCTGATTTATTAACAAATTGGTTTAGTTTAACGAGAGCAAAAGACGCCCTATTTGTCTCTGCTGCAGTGTTAGCGTGGAATGAAGTTTCACCTACAACTTTAGAGTCATTACTCGTAAAAAGTGCGGGAGCCCTACTTTCTAATTCAACAGCTGAAACAAACGTAAATATGGAAACTGTTTCTCATTTATTCGAAACAATTGCTGTATGGGCTGAAAAAAATGATGTAGATTTAAGTCATCAATTTACGTTACTCGTTCATGAACTATGTGATTTAAATGTTACACAATTACTAATAGCGGGAACTAGTGACCACGATAAATTATCATTCGTCAATTCAATATTAGGAGAGAACATCTTAACTGAGACTATAACAACTCCTATTTTATTTAAAGATGATAGCCAAACTGAAATAACAGAATTTACTGCGTTAGATGTACACAATATACCGAACTTTGATGAATTCCATCAAATAATGGCTACATCTGACCAGTCAGAACTTGAGAATAAATGTATAGAAATTAAATTACCAAGTAGATTTTTAAGAAAAAATAAGTTTGCATTCCTTGTTACGCCATCTGTTCAAGGACAAGTGGATAAAAACAGCTCATATTTTGAATACTTACAAGCGGCAGATAGCCTTATTTACGTATTAAATTCTGCTTCGCCATTACATGGTAAAGAGCTTGATACATTACTTTATTTACGTGAACAAGTACCAAACTTACAAATTCATTTCGTACTACACACAAATAGTGCGGACAAGAATGAAAAACTAATGAGTAAGATTAAAGTCCATTTCCCAAATGCAAAATTCTTCCCATACTCTCCTTCACAAGAGAGTAGCCAGCAACTTGGGGACGTGACAGAGTCTATTCTTTCTAATCTAGCAACACGCGATATAGAACAAGAACGTATAGAAAAACTAATATGGTTTACTCAAAAGACAATCGCATACCTTGTAAATGAACGTGTGGAATTAGAAAATACATTAGTGAAATCAGTACGCTGGAATAAACATATCTCAGTAAAACTAAATGGATTTATTAACAATCTTACCGCTCTTGAAAAAGATAAAATTCGTTCTATTACAGAATCTTATCTTTTAACGAAAGAAGAAATCACACGAGATATCCATTCTCAAATTCCTGAATTATTACAGAGCTGCTCTGACCTTGTTCAAGAAGATAGTGATTTCAAATTAGTTCATGAAGAATTAAATACTGCGATGAACGAACGAATTCAAAAACATGTACAGCAAGTGCTTCTTCCTAAATTTACTGGGTTTATTCAAGAGTGGATTGAAACAGCACATAATGAATTTATTCAAGCTCAATCTTATTTAGATGAAATGAGTGAAACGTTTAATAAATTATATAAAGAAGAACGCATGAAACTTCCTTGCGATTTCAAATTACTAGATGATTGGCATCGAGATGTTGTACGCATGACCAATAGAATTACAGTATCGAATATCAATATTTTATTACGTTTTACACCGACACAATTTTTCTTAAAGAGTGCAGGAAAACTATTTGGTAACATGCAAAAAAATCAATCTATGCTTGCAAACAAATATAAACAGTATATTGAAACGGAAGACTATACGGAAATTGCTCAAACGATTTCAAAACAATTCTTCCTTCAATTTGAAGTATTTGAAGGCGCATTAGAACGAGATATCATGATGTTCTTTAAAGATCCACTTAGCATACTGAAACAAAATGTAGAAGCCGCTCAACTTGAAATACAGGAAGACGAGCAAACATTAGCAACGTTAAGAAGCAACCCAGAAACTTATCACGATCCGTTAGCATTCTTTAAACTGCAACTATTGCAGCACAAATTCGTTTTAAGTACGCACAAAAAAAATGAAGACGTCTATGAATTTAATGAGTCTCCTACGATTTAACATAAAAACCAAGCAAACTGAAATTTGCTTGGTTTTTTACTTTAATTTATTATTTTCATATGTTCAAATGGATAATAAATTGCCGCTAATTCTCCTAATACATCAGCCTTATCAATGAGTCCTAAACCATTTCTACTATCCCTGCTTATTAAGCGATTATCTCCCATAACAAAAATCTTATTTTTAGGAACTGTAATCGGTCCAAAGTCTTCTGTTAAATTCATAAGTTTTTTTTCAGCTTGTTTCTTATTACTATACAAATGCGCTTCCTCTATTACTTCATGATTCACATATAATTGATCATTTCTCACCTCAATGACATCGCCAGGCAAACCAATAACCCTTTTTACATAAGAATTATCCGTCTTCACAACAATAATATCTTCTCTTCCATAACTTTCAAATTGCTTTGCCAACTTATTCACAATTACCTTATCCCCATCTTGTAACGTTGGCTTCATGGACGCTCCTTTTACAGTCGTAGGAAAAAACACGAAAATTTTTGCCAAAAACACCAACAAACATGCAATTGCAATTGTTCCAAAGAATTCACGCCAACGTTTTTTCTTTTGCATCATTCCACCATCTCATCATCTTTTTACTTTTATTATAAAGACTTCAACTGTTTAATTTCTATAAAATTCTGAATTGTATAATTTTAATATTAAAAATTTTAAAATAACATCCTCATAAAATCCTTATTTTTATATACCATATTTTATATGTACCTCACTATTTATAGACAGTAAAATTTAGCTGAAGCAAAATAGTAAAAAAGATACTCTCCAAATAGTCTATCTACTATTTGGAGAGTATCCTTTTATATTCCCACATATACAATACACATTTGAGCCGCTACATATGTAAACCAAATCCAAAGTGGTTCATACTTTAATTTGCGCCCTCCAATATCTGTCACACCAATAATAAAATCAGAAATCACAAATAGTAAACCACCAAAAGCTGGTATCCACCATATTCCTGTATTCTCATAGTATAAGGCGAATGCGAAGCAAGCCATTCCTCCAACCCACAATCCGTAAATTAGAGCTCCTATCGTAAACAATTTATCTTGTTTCTCATTTCGGATAAAGAAGAACCATCCTATAATGAGAAAGAGCCCGTATACGAGTAAACCAATCCAAAAACCATTCCATGAAATGCCTGTTTGCAAAAATGCTTTTACATAAAAACAATGAGCAAGGGCGAAAGTAATCATTCCTCCAATTAACCTGTGACCAATTGGAATCAATCCTGCCATAAATAAATCTCCTACAGTTGATAACGTCATACCTAGTGCAACCCACGTACTATACTCTACTGATGGATCTTGTAACCATATCCAAATTGCACTTATTGTTAAAGAAAAACTAAGAATAAGACGCACCACTAAAGGTAACGGCATATTATTTGTTGTTTTTTTTGTCTGTCCTATTGCGTATATTGCACCAATTAAAAAAAGAATGATTTGTCCAATTAACACCATATAAAGTAGATTCATAACATGTTCTCCTCAATAAATGCTTTTTGTATCTTTTTCGTTGCACCTAGTCTATTATCCTTTTTCTATATAAAAAAAGAAGAACAGTACTGTTCTTCCATTGTAATCGTTTTCCCATTATCTATGCTACTTGTTTTCCTTGCTCTATTTTTTGCTTAGCTGGCATGCGATTCACCACGATAATTCCCGCGGCTACACATGCTAAACCGAATAGTACAAATGAATGAATTGCTTCGCCTAAAATCATGCTCGATAATAATACACCAAATACGGGTATAAAGAACATGTACATGGATACTTTTCCAACCTTGTTATACTTCATAATTGTATTCCAAATGCAAAATCCTGCTGCAGATAAGAAAGATAAGTAGATAAGCATAAGTATTGCATGTACACTAAATGTAAATGGCATAATTCCAACTTGCAAAGCACCTATACATAATAGTCCGATAGAACCAAAAATCATTTGGTATGCTGTCATATAGCCGACATCTAACGTTTTACTACCTTCTTTCGCCAATATGTTCCCATATGAATATAACATTGCTGCACTAAGAAGTAATAAGCTACCGATTCCGAAATGAAATGACAAACTACCATCACTCGGTACATTTACTAAAACAACACCACAAAAGCCGATAGAAACTCCAATTATTTTTCTCATATTGAGAGCATCATCTTTATATAAAAAGTGTGCAAGTATAATTTGAAAGAATGATGATGTTCCTGAAATGATAGCTCCTTCAATACCAGAGCTATAACTCATTCCAATATAAAAACATATATATTGAAGAAATGTTTGAAATAAACCAATTTGTACTAACTGCTTCCCCGTTCCTTTTTTGAAGTTCATGTCTTTTCCTAATAATTTAAAGAAGAATAAGAGCATGACTCCAGATAAGAAGAAACGATAACCAGCAAATAATATTTGCTCCCCAACTTCTTGTGGCTGAATTCCAAGTTCAGCATAACTTAATTTAATAAAAGGGAATGCGCTCCCCCATAAAAAAGTCGCTACTATTGCAGCAATAAACACGCCAATCGGATGGGTAAAAAATTTCTCTGTCTTCACTTGTTGTCTTCCTTTCCGATCTTTTTACGAACAATATTCATATATACCAAAGGAACTGTGAAAACACAAGTTTTCAGTTTATACACAAACAAAAACATATCATCTAACGAAAACATATGCTATACTATAGAATAATTACAACATAATAACTATTAAAATCAGTTTCAACAGAAATGCTGCTATCCATTATGGATGGCAGCTTTCGTCGTTTTATAGGGGTTTCGATTTTGATTCTTTTTCTCAATAAGAATTTGGAAGGAGCGAGTAGTAATGAACTCAGAAGTAAAAACATTACAAGTACAAAAGTCTATTTCTCATCCCTCTTTATGGGATACGTTAAAGAAACATTATGAACTTATATTTGCAATCGCATCTGGTATTTTCATTTTAGGTGGTTGGTTATTCACAAAGAACGATGTAATGAATGTAGGCATTACTTGCTATATCCTTGCTTATATAGTTGGTGGATATGCAAAAGCGAAAGAAGGTATTGAAGATACAATTGAGGAGAAAGAGCTAAATGTCGAAATGCTTATGCTCTTTGCTGCTATCGGTGCTGCAATGATTGGCTACTGGGCAGAAGGCGCCATTTTAATCTTTATCTTCGCACTAAGCGGTGCGATGGAATCTTATACATTAAGTAAAAGTCAAAAAGAAATCTCAGCGCTTCTTGATCTACAACCGGAAGAAGCATTACGCATTTCAAATGGAACCGAAGAACGTGTTCCTGTTGGACGATTACAAATTAACGACATTATTCTAATTAAGCCAGGTGAGCGCGTTCCTGCTGACGGTACGATCCATAGCGGTGAAACAAATATCGATGAGGCAGCGATTACTGGTGAACCTATTCCAAATGAAAAAAAACATGGTGATGAAGTATTTGCTGGTACTGTAAATTTACGCGGTGCTATCGAAGTTAAAATTACGAAGCCAAGTGATCAAACATTATTCCAGAAGATTATCCGTCTCGTTCAAAGTGCACAAAGTGAAAAATCACCATCACAACTATTCATCGAAAAGTTTGAAGGCACATATGTAAAAGGTGTACTACTCGTTGTTGCGCTTATGATGTTCGTCCCTCATTTCTTACTGGATTGGAGCTGGAATGAAACGTTTTATCGCGCTATGATCTTACTTGTAGTCGCATCTCCTTGTGCACTCGTTGCTGCCATTACACCAGCAACATTATCTGCAATTTCTAACGGAGCAAGAAATGGAATTCTCTTTAAAGGCGGCATACATTTAGAACGCCTCGCTTCCGTAAAAGCAATTGCCTTTGATAAAACGGGAACATTAACAGAAGGAAAACCTACCGTAACAGATGTATATGTTCGAGAAAATATGACAGAAAAAGAAGTACTTTCTATTACAGCAGCAATTGAAAGTCACTCTACACATCCTTTAGCTGAATCTATTGTGAAATATGCACAACATACGTATGACATTACATTAAAAAAACCAGAAAATGTTGAAGATGTAACTGGTTTTGGGCTAAAAGGAATATTTGAAAGCAAAGCTTATAAAATAGGTAAAGCTGATTTTATCGGTGATGAAACAAAGACATTTCATAATGGTATTTCTGCCTCACTTGAAAAAGAAGGTAAAACTGTCGTTTATATTAGTGATGAAGAAGGTATTCTTGGACTTATCGCTTTAAAAGATACACTTCGCCAAGAAACAATAGCTGCTATTCGTGAACTACAAAGTATCGGTGTCGAGGCAATTATGATTACTGGAGATAATGAAGAAACGGCAAAAGCTATTGCCTCTGAAAGTAATATAAAGGAACATTACGCATCATGCTTACCAGAAACAAAAGTGGAAACGATTAAAAAGCTAAAAGAAAAATACGGAACAGTAGCAATGGTCGGAGACGGTATAAATGATGCCCCTGCACTCGCTACTGCTAGCATTGGTGTAGCGATGGGAGAAGGAACAGACGTAGCTTTAGAAACTGCAGATGTTGTACTTATGAAGAACGAGTTATCTCGACTTTCCCAAGCGATCCGTTTATCAAAACGAATGAACCGTATTGTAAAGCAAAACGTAATCTTTTCACTAGCTGTAATTGCAATGCTAATTTGTTCAAACTTCTTGCAATTTTTAGCTCTTCCATTCGGTGTTATTGGGCATGAAGGAAGTACGATTCTTGTTATTTTAAACGGGTTACGATTATTAAAAGGAAACAATTAAAACGGGTCCCTCATAAAGGACCCGCTTTTTTTAATGGTAGCTATTATGCCCGTTCGCACTACCACTCGTTTTATGCTTTGGATGCGAACTGCTCTTTTGTTTATTGTTATTTTTATTGTTGTGATTCTTTTTATTATTACTCATGAAATATCCCCCCTGTTCCTTATTATTATGGAACAAGAAGTCACTTTTCATTACGGGAATTATTGTCACCCGTCCTATAATGATGGAGTAAACCATTAATTTCGCCGCCAAGTAAAATTACCCATCCAGTTAAATAAAACCATAACATTAAAACAATGATACCACCGAGACCACCATATGTATTCGCGTAATTCGCAAACTTATCTACATAATAAGCAAATGAGTACGATACCACAATCCATCCGATAGTAGCAAATAACGCCCCTGATACAACTTCTCTTCTCTTTAATTTTCGATCAGGCGCAAACGTATATAAAAAGCTAAATAATGCAAACAAAACAAAGAAACTCGACACTAAACGCGTAACACTCCACGCATAAGAATAAGTATCTGATAAGCCAATTATTTCTGCCCCAATTACTTGTCCAAATACTGGGACAAGTAGTGCAAACACAATCATAAAAATGATTGCTAATGTAAACACGATAGATAACGCTCTCGTTTTAATAAAAGAGCGAGTTTCTGTCACATCATAAGCACGGTTAAAAGCGTTCATAACCGCATTTACTCCATTTGAAGCAAACCATAGCATCGATAATAAACCAAATGATAATAAACCACCATTTTGCTCATTTACAACTTTATCTACGTTTACTTCAATTAAGTTCATTGCATCTTCCGGTACGTACGGTTCTAATAAATCGAGCACACTTTCTGTTTGAAGGTCAATAAATCCAAGAAGCGTAATTAAGAAAACAAGCCCAGGAAAAATCGCAAGCAAGAAGAAATAAGCGAGCTGTGCTGCCAAGCCCGCTACATCATCGCGCATCGTCCGGTCATACAAATCTTTACCAAACGAATACGTACGATTTCTTCTTACCTTTTCTAAAATTTTTCTCATATATGTTTAAACGCTTTTCTTCTCTTCTTTATCTTGCTTCAACTCAATGTACGCTTCAGTTTTTTTTTCCTCAACATTAGAGTCTTTCATAAATAGTTCACGCGCTTCTTTCATACCGCCATCTTCAGCAACTACTGGCTCTTCTTCTACTTTCAGTTCATCTACTTTTGGAGATACAGCTTGAATTTCAATCGTTTCTGGCTTCTCTGCTGGCTCAACTTTTTTCTTACTAAAAATTTCTTTCGTTTCTTTTAACGTTTCTACAACAGAAGGCGTTAATTTTTTAATTTCTGCTACTTTCGCTTTCACTACATTTAAATCAGCAAGTTCGCGTCCTTTATCTGTAACAGTTTGCACTTTTTCTTTGATCTTTGCATTTTCACCGATTTCAATCATCTTTGTTTTTGCTTTTTCTGCAGTATTTTTTACTTTTTCACGGTTTTCTTTCTTCAACATAGATACAGCTACACCTGCAGCTACACCAATCGCAATGTTTCGAGCAATATTATTTTTCTTTGCCATATTCCTTCACCCTTTCATTTCTTATGTTAGAAAGTATTTCTTTCTAAGCTTCCTCATATTCCTTGTTCATTTCGAATGAAAGCTAATAGCTTTGCACACCCTTCTGTTACAAGGTCATATACTTCTTGGAAATTCCCTGTATAGTAAGGGTCGGGAACGTCTGTCCAGCCACCGTCTGGAACAAAATCGGACAGCCTACCAATATAGCCTCCAGTTTTACCTAAACTTTTTAAATCTGCTATATTCTTGTTGTCCATGGCAATAATATAATCAAACTTTGTTAAGTCTTCTTTTTCTACTTGCCTTGCTTTAATTCCTTCAAAAGTGACTGCATTTTCTTTTAAAATTTTTTGTGTTCCTTTATGTGGCGGATGGCCAACATGCCAATCTCCAGTTCCTGCAGAATCAATGACAATTTTCTCTTCGAGTCCCTCTTTTACGACAAGATCTCGAAAAATCGCTTCTGCCATTGGAGAACGGCAAATGTTCCCAAGACAAACAAACAATACTTGAACCATATTTTTGTTTCTTCCCTTCTTGGTGCATTTCTTAATATATACTTATAGTATAAACAACCAATTATTAAATATAAAGGAAATCCCTACTAATTTAATAGGATTGAAAAGATTCGTTAACGAAAATGATAAAAAATGTTAAGATAACCTTATGTTATTTTAAAGGGGGACACTTCGGTGGATTTATCCGTAAAGTCAGAAGAAAACGTTGAATATATGGTCGAAGCTATTAAAGAAAAATTACGTATGGTTAATGCTGGAGCAATGAGAGCTGCTAGCTTTAATGAAGAAATGTACGAAGACTTACGTGACATTTATGAGCATGTTATGAAACGTGAAACATTCAGCATTAGTGAAATGCAAGCTATTACAGAAGAATTAGGTACATTAATTAAAAAGTAAAAAAAGCCTCGCTTATGAGGCTCTTTTTTATTTCCAACAAATTCATGACAACTCTTCTCTTTCCCTCAACCAACTGTAAAATATTGTACAATAGAAGTAGAACCTCATCTTAGATTTTTTCTCCATACATACTACTCACAAATAATAGCAACACTACCATTGCTAACTGTTTTTACTGGAGGTGCTTACTTATGAGCAATTGGTACAGTAAGACGAAAGACCAAACATTAATTGACCTAGAAACAAATGAACAACACGGTTTAACAGAGGAAATTGTAAATGAACGTTTAACGCAATACGGTGCTAATGAATTAGCTACAAAACAAAAACGCTCTTTATGGCAGCGTATTTTTGCCCAAATTAATGACGTCCTCGTATATGTCCTTATTATTGCTGCCCTTATTTCTGCCTTTGTAGGTGAATGGGCTGATGCAAGTATTATTGCGCTTGTTGTAGTTTTAAATGCTGTTATCGGCGTCGTCCAAGAATCGAAAGCAGAACAAGCCTTAGAGGCATTGAAAAAGATGGCGACACCTAAAGCTATCGTCAAGCGAGATGGTGAACTAAAAGAAATTCCATCTGAACACGTCGTTCCAGGTGATATCGTTATGCTCGACGCCGGACGATATATCCCATGCGATTTACGCCTTATCGAAACCGCAAATTTAAAAGTTGAAGAATCTGCTCTAACTGGTGAATCTGTCCCTGTTGATAAAGATGCAATCTACCACCCTTCCATGCAAAGTGATGAACAAGTACCACTCGGCGATCAAAAAAATATGGCCTTTATGTCTACTCTTGTAACATATGGAAGAGGCGTCGGTGTTGCTGTTGAAACTGGAATGAACTCACAAATTGGTAAGATTGCTACCCTGTTACATGAAGCAGACGATGATATGACACCACTTCAAAAAAGCTTAGCACAAGTCGGAAAGTATTTAGGCTTTGTTGCTGTAGCTATTTGTATCGTTATGTTTCTCATCGGCTTTTTACAAGGACGAGATACACTAGAAATGTTTATGACTGCTATTAGTTTAGCTGTTGCAGCTATTCCAGAAGGTTTGCCAGCTATCGTTTCCATCGTTCTTGCAATTGGTGTGCAGCGCATGATTAAACAAAATGTTATCATTCGGAAGCTACCAGCTGTTGAAGCTCTCGGTTCTGTTACAATTATTTGTTCAGATAAAACAGGTACGTTAACACAAAATAAAATGACCGTTACTCACTTTTATAGTGATAACACATACGATCAATTAGAACGTTTAAATGTAAATAATGATACACAACGTCTATTGTTAGAAAATATGGTGCTATGTAATGATGCGTCTTACAACAATGAATCACAAACGGGGGACCCGACTGAAATTGCCCTTCTTGTTGCCGGAAGCACTTTTAACATGCAAAAAGATCATTTAGAAAAAATACATGAACGTGTTAATGAGCTACCTTTCGATTCAGATCGTAAAATGATGTCAACCGTGCATACATACGATGAAAGCTACTATAGCATGACGAAAGGTGCTATCGATAAACTCTTACCTCTATGTACCCACATATTTAAAAACGGTAAAATCGAGGGTCTAACAGAGGATGATAAAAATCAAATATTAGAAGCTGCTGAGGTAATGTCTCAAGAAGCTTTAAGAGTACTTTCATTCGCATTTAAACAATACAACTCAAGCGATGTGGATATAAATCATCTTGAAGAAAACCTCATCTTTATTGGTCTTGTCGGTATGATTGATCCACCGCGAACTGAAGTAAAAGACTCAATTTCAGAATGTAAAAAAGCTGGTATTCGTACAGTTATGATTACTGGTGACCATAAAGATACTGCCTTTGCAATTGCCAAAGAACTTGGCATTGCTGAAGAAATATCTGAAATTATGATTGGAACTGAATTAGATAACATTTCAGATACAGAACTAGCAAACAAAATTAATCACTTACATGTATTCGCTAGGGTCTCTCCAGAACATAAAGTAAAGATTGTAAAAGCATTACGCGCGAAAGGAAATATTGTTTCTATGACTGGTGATGGTGTCAATGACGCTCCATCTTTAAAGCAAGCTGATGTTGGCGTAGCGATGGGCATTACAGGAACAGACGTTGCAAAAGGGGCAGCGGATGTCGTGTTAACAGACGATAATTTCTCATCTATCGTGAAAGCTGTTGAGGAAGGTAGAAACATTTATCGTAACATAAAAAAATCAATTCTCTTCCTACTCTCTTGTAACTTTGGAGAAATTATCGCTTTATTTTTAGCGATTTTACTTGGCTGGGCGACACCATTACGACCAATTCACATTTTGTGGGTGAATTTAATTACAGATACACTACCTGCATTGTCACTTGGTGTTGACCCTGAAGATCCTGATGTGATGAAGGAAAAACCACGACATGCGAAAGAAAGCTTATTTAGCGGTAGCGTTCCTTTTCTTATTTTCAATGGGTTTGTCATTGGACTTTTAACGCTAATAGCCTTTATCGCTGGAGCAAAGTTCTATACTGGAGATACAAATTTATTCCCTCTTTTCCCAGAGCGAATTGATGAAGATGCTCTATTACATGCTCAAACGATGGCATTTGTTGTTCTTAGTTTTTCTCAGCTTGTTCATTCATTTAACTTGCGCTCAAGAACGAAATCGATTTTTTCAATTGGGATTTTTACAAATAAATATTTAGTCTTCTCCCTTCTTATCGGTGTTCTTATGCAAGTTTGTATCATCTCCATCCCGCCCCTTGCAAATATATTCGGTGTGCATGCATTAACGATGCGAGATTGGGGATTTGTTCTTTTATTAAGTATCATTCCGCTTGTTGTGAATGAGTTCATTAAATTAGTGAAGCGAAACTAAAAGGCAATGAGGATTAATCCTCATTGCCTTTTCATTTATCCTTGCAATTCTTTTTTTATGTTCTCTGTTAATGTAGCCATACGCTTACGACTTTCTTCACGCTCACGCTTGTTTTGCTCTTCAATTTGCTGTGTTTCTTGCATACCTCTTGAAATAATGTTCCAAGTTTCCTCAAGCGTTTCCATCTTAATGCTGGAAGAACCTGATAATCTCGCTACTTCCACACTTTGCGTTGCGATATTTTGTGCATTTTTCTTAAGTAATTCATTTGTGCGGCGATCCAGTTCAGCCATAGAATCTGCAACAAGCTTTTGGCGCTTCGCATTTACCGCCTGAATGATACCATTTTTAAAGATCGGAATCGTCGTAATAAATGCTGTATTGATTTTACCAATTAATTTATTGTTACCACGTTGAATCATACGAATTTGTGGTGCTGTAAGTAAAGCAACCATACGTGCCTTTTCTAAATCATCGATACGTTGTTCTAGAATTTCAACAGAGTTTTTAAGCGACTCTAATTCAATACCTGCTAATTGATCATTATTACGTACACGCTCTTCATACATCGGAACCAACTCTGTATTCAAACGCTCTAATAACATTTCTCCTGCTACTACGTATTTTTCTAAGTCTAAATAATATTTTAAGTTTTGCTCATATAAACCATCTAACGTACCAATTGATTTTTTCATTTCATCTTGATACTTCGTAATTTCCACATACACTTTATCAATTTCACGGCCCATCGTTTGATACTTGCTAAAGATTTGTTCAATCATTTTATCCGCTTTTTTGAACATACGTGAGAAGAAACCACTTTTCTCTTCCGCAAAGTCTTTGCTATCGAATCGGTCCATAATTTTACCAAGTTGTTTTAATAATTCACCAGAGTCTTCTATTTTTGATAATGACATCGTATGTAAAATTTGATCAGCAAAACGTGAAATTTCCATAGAAGGTTCTTTTCCAAGTTCAATTAATTCTAATTGATCTTTAATATCTACTGCATTATAAATACGTTGTACATCCGCATCTTGTCTAAGTTGCAAGCGCACATTTTGTGCTGTTTGCTCATTTAATTCTGTTTTCGAATCTAGTACGACTGGGTTATTCATATGGTATTCTCCCTTTCCTTATAAAAATGGACGAAATAGTCCTTTTATTGTTTGTGATAAATTTTTATAGGCTGATGAACCATGAAACTCAAGATCGAAATTAACTTCTTCCAGCCAATGTGAATCAAATGCCCCTGCTTCAATATACGGTTCAATATCGTTTCTTCCCGTTGGATTAAAATGAAATACATCTACTCCAATTTGATTTAAAAATAGTAATAAAACAGCATCAGAACGAGTTAATTCTCCACTTTTCTCATTATTAAATATAACAATTTTCGGTACATCTTGTGAATAATCAAATTTCTCAAGTTGTTCTAAAATATTAGGCGGTATTTGAGAAAGTTGCGCGAAAACATATAGTGCTACATCTTGTTTCGTCTCTTTTGCAATTGGCTTACACATTTCACTTTCACACGTATGGATAATCGCCTCTGCAATCCCATGTTGTAACCCTTCTGGTAATCGCTTATGTGGCCACCAATGACTGTTCATAATTAAATCTGGATGTAATTTCCCCCCACGGTCTAATGCATCTCGATAATGATATTGGAAATTTGCTTTTTGTTCTTTCGTAAACGGGAATGTATTAATTAATAAGCTGTTATCAAATGATGTAACTGCCTTTAATCGCTGAAAATATTCTTTATCATTCTTTGAAACCCCTGATATTTTTGCAAATAAAGAAGGAATATAAATGTGTTTATTCTCAACAAAGAATGTCGGGCGTACAAATGCCTTTTCTTTCGTAATTAAAAAGAGTTCATCATATGTTGTTTTTAATGTACGAGCTACAGGTGTATAGGAACGGAATTGCCACGGCTTGTATAATAGTGAATTATCGTGGTGAAGTACTTGTTCAATTTCTTTTGAAGCTTGATATGCTACTGTTGCAACACGCTCGCGGCGACGATCTGGAAATGGCTCGAGAGAAATACGACTAGAATGAGACACGACAAAAGTTCTTGCCTCTTCATCAATATTCTCAAATCCATCTTTTCCTTCTGGGTGATAATAAAGCACATCACAACCGAGCATAATAAGAAAATATAAGAAATATATACGACTTTCCTGTGCATCACCATACCAAATGATACGTGGCATTTGTTTCTTATAATTAATCGTAGAGAACCACTTTGCTACGTAATTTTCACTTAATTTAATTATATCGATTAAGAAACGACGGAAGCCTTCTGTCTTTAAAGATTGATTATGTTGTTTCTCATATAATTTCAATACTGAAATAAACGTCTTATGTATATAATGCTGTAAATCAGGATTGTCTACTTTCGGTAAAAGTTGTTTCCCAGATAAGTGTGCCACTAGCCTATTTACTGTCAGACCATTTGGTGCTTCTTGATGTAATCCGAACACTTCTTGAATATGACGAAGTTTTTCCGAATCGATTACTTTATTTAAATTTTGTTCGTGTAAAACTTCGATTCCTTTCGCTTCACTATAATCAAATAGTTCATTGAAATATTCATCTACATCATTAGGAACGCCAAGGATTCGACATGCTATATAACTAAATTTCATTTCATTCTCTGTCAGCTCATATTGTGGACGTTTTTCTAAAAGTGTTTCAAAGTGCTTTAAATCTGATTCATCTTTTAATGCATATGGTTGAAGTGTAAAACGTGAAAACACAACAGTTCACCTCCAAAAACATTTACGTTTTTTCTAAGTCCTTCTTCCATTATAAACTATTTTTAGTTATAAAAAATGGGCGCTCGTAAAACGAGCAAACCCATTTCAATTATTTATGGTTATTTTTAGTAGCTGCAACTTCTTCTTTAGCTTGTCCAGAATTCTTCACGTAGTGAAGTATAAATGTTGCTCCAAATGCTACAACTAAAATAATGAAGAACAATGTATGACTTACTTCAATATGAATAACAGACAGTAACATTTTTGCTGCAATAATTAAGATTAAAATATATGCTGTCGTTTCAAGTTCTGGAATACGCTCTAACAATTTTAAGAATACGCCAGCGATACCGCGCATCATTAAAATACCTAGCATTCCACCTAATAATAGAATCCAAACTTCATTTGATACACCAAATGCAGCAAGTACGCTATCTACAGAGAATGCGATATCCATTAATTCAACCATCGCAACTGTTCCCCAGAAGACACCAAACATTCTGAAGAGAATACTGTTTTGGTTCATACCATGAGCTTCCTCTTCTTCTGCATTACCTTTTCTTTTATCAATGAAGTATTTAACTGAAAGCCACGCTAAGTAAAGTGCACCTAACACTTTTACCCACGCTAATTTAATTAAGAACATTCCAATTCCAATTGCAATAAATCGGAATACATAAGCTCCAATAAGTCCATAGAATAATGCTTTTTTACGCTTTTCTTCCGGAAGGTGTTTTACCATTACTGCTAACACAAGTGCGTTATCAGCAGATAATAATCCTTCAAGTACAACAAGTGTACCAATTAATCCCCAAGATACTGGATCCTGCAACACTTTAATCCACATGTCCAAGTCGAAAAACTGAGCATACGTATCAAGGATTCCTTGCAAAATACTCATCTTACCTATATCCCCTATTCTTTGCTAGATTTATAGAAAGGTCAAAAAAAGGAAACGAATATCGTTTCCCTTCTTATGCATCCAAGCCATACGCTCTTACAAGCGCACCTAAACCACCTTGGAATCCGCTTCCTACTGCATTAAACTTCCACTGTCCATTATGACGGTATAATTCACAAAAGACAACTGCTGTTTCAATGGAGAAATCTTCCCCTAAATCAAAACGAAGAACTTCTTCATTCGTTTCTTCATTCGCTAAACGAACGAACGCATTTCCTACTTGTCCAAAGTTTTGACTACGGCCTTCCGCATCATAAATCGTAACTGTAATAGCAATTCTATGCACATCTGCTGGAACTTTCTTCAAATCTACAACAAGTTGCTCATCGTCGCCTTCACCTTCACCTGTGCGGTTATCTCCTGTATGTAGAACAGATCCACAAGGAGACTGTAAATTGTTATAGAAGATAAAATCAGTTTCCTTCGTACATTTTCCGTTCGCATCTAATAAAAAGGCAGATGCATCTAAATCGAAATCTGATCCACCGTCATAAGATTTAATATCCCATCCAAGACCAATTACTGCTTTTGTTAAACCAGGGCTTGTCTTACCTAAATCAATCTTCTGTCCTTTTTGCAATTGAATAACCATTTATATTCACCTCTATATTTTAATCTTAAAAAATATATCCATCAGTAAACATCTGTTTTACCGATGGATATATCAATCTATTACTCTACATCTAAACCGAAATTATTACATAGAGACGCTAATCCACCTTGGAATCCACTTCCGATTGCATTGAACTTCCATTCACCTGCATGACGGTATAGTTCACCTACTACTACCGCTGTTTCAATAGAGAAATCTTCTCCTAAATCGTAACGAATTAATTCTGCATTCTTTTCTTCATCTAAAATACGTACGAAAGAGTTAGAAACTTGTCCAAAGTTTTGGCTGCGTCCTTCTCCATCGTAAATTGTGATTGTGAAGCAAATACGTTCGATATGTGCAGGTACATTTTTCAAATCTACTTTAATCGATTCGTCATCGCCTTCACCTTCGCCAGTTCGGTTATCTCCTAAATGCTCTACAGCACCATTCGCACCTTTTGGGTTATTATAGAAGACGAAATCCTCTGCACCTGAAACTTTACCGTTAGCACCTACTAAGAAAATACTAACATCTAAATCGAAATCGTTTTGTCCGTCATAACGATTCGTATCCCAACCAAGTCCTACAAGAACTTTTGAAAGACCTGGATTCGTTTTTGTTAAGTCTACTTTTTGTCCTTTTTTCAATGAAATTGATGCCATATACAATTCCTCCTCTGTTTATATTATTGATAACGTGATACAATCTCACTTAAGTTTTTATCTTGTGTGCCTTCTCCAACAGCTGAAAACTTCCATTCACTTCCGTGGCGATACATTTCACCTGCAATTAGAGTCGTTTTGCCAGCATAATTATCCGATAAATTATAGCGTGCTAATTCTTCGCCAGTTTGCGGGTTTTGAATACGAATATATGCATTACGAATCATCCCGAAATCTTGACGACGATTTACACAGTCATAAATATTTACAACGAATACTAAACGATTAATACGGCTCGGAACTTTATGTAATTCTACGAAAATTGTTTCGTCATCACCAGCGCCTTCACCTGTTAAATTATCTCCTGAATGAATAATACTACCACAAGTAGAAAGCTTGTTTCCGAAGTAAACTAAATCGTTTTTATTTAAAAAACGATCTCCTTCTAACATAACAACGGATGCATCACAATCTACATTTGGTTTACTTCCAAATAATGAAGACAGAAACCCACCTGATTGCCCAATTGGATCCCAGCCTAAGCCAACCTGTAGTTTTGCTACTTTTGGTTGTCCTTTCGTTAAATCGATCTTTTGACCTTTTTCTAAAATAATAGGCATGCAGTTTCTTCCTTTCTACAAAGCATTTTCCAAGGCGGAAAATATTGTATTCTTCTCTTATATTGTAGCATTATTTACCTAGTGATAAAAAGGATAAATTCTCAGTTATATGAAAACATTCATATAACTTACTTATGATGATGTAAGAAGTGGTAAATAGCACCAATCATTCCTGCACGATTACCGTTTTGCGCAAGTTCAATCTCACAATTACTATAAATCTCTTTATTTAAGTATCTTTCTACCTCTTCTTTTACTTCTTTTAAAAACTGATCTCCTCTATCAGTAATTCCTCCACCAATAATAATTGTCTCTGGATTAAAAATATAAGCAAGGTTACTAATTCCAATCGCTAAATGTTTAAAGAAAACCTCAACTGCTTGCTTAACTTCCCTGTCGCCTTTATCATACAGTTCGAAAATCGTTTTCCCATTCCAATTACCTTCTCCTTTATAATTTCGTACAAGATGAATTAACCCTGAAATGGAAGCGATCTCTTCAAACGCTTTTCCTTCTATTAACATATTTCCCCATTCACCAGCACTAAATGAATGCCCTCTATATAACTCTCTATCTATAAAAATCGCTCCTCCAATACCAGTTCCAAGGGTAAGCATAATGAAATTTTCTTTCTCTCTTCCAATACCATTCCACTTTTCTCCCAGCGCAGCACAATTCACATCATTTTCAATAGATACGGGAACTTTTAATACCTCTTGCAATCTATTAATAATAGGAATCGTACTATAGCCCGGAATATGATCCGCCCCTCCCGTCACAACCCCTTTATTAACGTCAACAATTCCCGCAGTACTAATACCAATTCCCGAAATCGTATGTTCACTCACTAATTTTTTTGATAAAAGAATGAGTTTTTGAATAATTTGTTCCCCGCCCAAATGAATTTCTGTTGGAACTGTTTTGTGCTTTAGTACTATTCCTGTTTCTGAAACAATTCCATATTTAATTTGTGTACCACCAATATCAAATGCAATATATTCTTTCATCTGCTGTCACTTCCTCTACTGTAATGAGTGTAAAATTCTCACCACTCTACTATTCATAAACAATTTACACTAACACTTTTCTCTCTTTAGAAATACACCACCTTTTTCTATATATAGTTTTTTTGCATAAAACTCTTTTTCCTATGAAATATTACAAAGGGATGTATTTTAGATGGAATATTAATTTTTCAGGAGGAAATCAATGACGAAAATTTTCATTTTAGCATCAACTCTTTCTTTATCTTTCTTTAGTGGATTAAATATCGGTAATGCAGCAACAGAAAACTTCTCTCCAATAACAAACGCGATTGTACAAAATAACGATTATTTCGCAGAAGGTAACTCAAAAGATAATAATAAACCACCAGGAAACGGTGGCTCTCAGGACGATAGTGGTTCTGATGGCAATGGTTCCGATGGTAGCGGTTCTGGTGACAATGGCTCGGGTGGCAATGGCTCGGGCGGCAATGGTTCCGGTGACAACGGTTCTGGCGACGACGGTTCTGGCGGCAACGGTTCTGGTGGCAGTGGTTCTGGTGACAACGGTTCTGGCGGCAATGGTTCTGGCGGCAACGGTTCTGGTGGCAACGGTTCTGGTGGCAGTGGTTCTGGTGACAACGGTTCTGGCGGCAACGGTTCTGGTGGCAATGGTTCTGGCGGCAACGGTTCTGGTGGCAGTGGTTCTGGTGACAACGGTTCTGGCGGCAACGGTTCTGGTGGCAATGGCTCGGGTGGCAATGGTTCTGGTGGCAACGGTTCTGGTGGTAATGGTTCTGGTGGCAGTGGCTCGGGTGACAACGGTTCTGGCGGCAACGGTTCTGGTGGCAATGGCTCGGGTGGCAACGGTTCTGGTGGCAGTGGTTCTGGTGGCAGTGGCTCGGGTGACAACGGTTCTGGCGGCAACGGTTCTGGTGGCAACGGTTCTGGTGGCAATGGCTCTCAAGGCGGAAATCGTGTTAAAGGTGATAGCAGTTCTCAGGGAGGAAATGGCTCTCAAGGTGGTAATGTAAAAGATAATGCGAAAAAACAAGGCGATAAGTTACCTAATACGGCAACACATTATCCTGCATCTATTTTAATGGGACTTTCAACATTCCTAATCGGTATGTTACTATTTATTCGCCGCAAAAATGCAAAATAAAAACACATTCTTCCATCTAAAAAATACATGAAATAAATTATAAAACTAAAAGGACTTTGGATTGCATTTTTTTATGCACCCAAAGTCCTTTTCATTATCTATCAAAAAGAGCATTAATACGCTTTTCCCCAATAAACCATTTGTTTAGCTTCCTTCCCACAACAAACACATTCATCTGCTAAATGTTCTTGTTCAAAAGGCATACAGCGTGAAGATACTCCAACTTCTTCTTTTAGCTTCTCTTCACAAGCTAATTCTCCACACCACATTGCTTTAATAAACCCTTGCTTTTCATCCGCTAATTTTTTCATCTCTTCAAAATTCGTCACACTATACGTATTTTCATCACGAAATACTTTTGCTTTATTAAATAAAGAGTTATGAATTTCCTCAAGTAGTGCTGGAATGCGTTCTCCTAATTGATCCATTGATATAAACTCTTTTTCTTTCGTATCTCTTCTTACGAGTACAACTTGATTCTTTTCAATATCTTTAGGACCAACTTCTAATCGAATTGGAATACCTTTCATTTCATACTCATTAAATTTCCAACCTGGTGTTTTATTACTAGCATCTATTTTTACTCGTGCAACCTTTTGAATATGTCCTTGTAACTCTATCGCTTTCGCCAAAACTCCTTCTTTATGCTGCGCAATCGGTACAATAACAACTTGCACTGGTGCGACTTTAGGAGGCATTACAAGCCCATTATTATCACTATGAACCATAATAAGTCCACCTATCATTCTCGTTGATACGCCCCAAGATGTTTGGTGTACATATTGCCACTTACCGGTACGATCTAAAAATTTAATATCAAATGCTTCAGAGAAATTCGTTCCAAAGTTATGGGATGTTCCTGTTTGAAGTGCTTTCCCATCATGCATTAAGCTTTCAATCGTATAAGTTGCCTTTGCTCCCGCAAATTTTTCTTTTTCTGTTTTTTGTCCTTTAATTACCGGTATCGCTAAATAGTCTTCACAGAAAGAAGCATATAGATTTAAAATATTTAACGTTTCAGCTTGAGATTCTTCTGCTGTTTCATGAATTGTATGTCCCTCTTGCCATAAGAATTCTGTTGTGCGAAGGAATGGCCTAGTTGTTTTCTCCCAACGAACTACTGAACACCACTGATTATATAGCTTTGGCAAATCATTATAGGATTGCACAATTTTTGAAAAGTGCTCACAGAATAAAGTTTCAGATGTAGGGCGTATACAAAGTCTTTCTGCTAACTTTTCATCCCCGCCATGTGTCACCCATGCTACTTCAGGAGCAAATCCTTCTACATGATCCTTCTCTTTTTGTAATAAGCTCTCTGGAATAAACATTGGCATATACACATTTTCATGACCAGTTGCTTTTAACTTCTCATCCATAACTTTCTGCATATTTTCCCATAAGGCATAGCCGTACGGACGTAGAATCATACATCCTTTTACACTTGAATAATCAACAAGTTCTGCTTTTTTTACAATATCTGTGTACCACTGTGCAAAGTCCTCTTCCATCTTCGTAATCGCTTGTACTTGTTCTTTTGCCATAGTCAGTCTTCCTCCTTCTAGAAAATACAAAAAAGCCCGCGTCCCTAAATAGGGACCGAGCTTTGCCGGCGTTACCACCCTGATTCATGCACAAAAATTGCGCATGCTCTCTTTTTGATAACGGGAAATTCCCGCTGCATATGCAGAACGCAAAGGTAGGTTCCATATCGCCTTTTTAAGAATCTTTCAGCCTAGCGGATTCTTTCTCTGCAAAAAAGGTTGAACATGTACTAGTCCTTTTTCATCGTTATAACGAAATAAATTTGTTGAATATCATAATATAAATTTCACCCTAAAACAAGAGTGAATTTTCTTATTTTTATATATTCTTTTCATTTTTTGCAGTTTTATACGTAGCTTTTTCGCGAGATTTTTACAAGTTGATGTGCAATCATACCGATAAGTGTACCAAGTAGAACGAAGAAACCAATAAACCCATACCCCATTCCTTCCCATCCACCAATAACCATCATTGTAACAGGAAAGGATGCTAAACAAAGAAGTATTAGACTAAGTGCAAATATAATATCGAACTGCTTGTCTGGAAACCGTTTCTTTAGTAAATACGAAATAGCAAATACAAGGATAATCGTGATTCCGCCAATGATGTAAAATATACCAAATCCATCTAACCAGTCCATACTATTCCCTCCTTCCATAGATTCCCTTATACTTATTATATGTTTAACTTTTCTGAAAATAAATAATAAATTTTATTCAAAAACATATTTTTATTACTAGGTATTAATAGTAATATATAGTAATAGGTTTTATATAATTAGGAGGATTGCTTTATGGATAAAGCATTAACGAATCGTGTCATCATTTTATCATT
This sequence comes from Bacillus sp. GS3m_15504, assembly GCF_055825275.1. NCBI lineage: Bacteria > Bacillati > Bacillota > Bacilli > Caryophanales > Bacillaceae > Bacillus > Bacillus sp. GS3m_15504. The sequence goes on from NZ_JBVVNL010000005.1 coordinate 78,302, forward strand.
CGACTGTTTATCAGCTTTAGATTTTCCTATACTACAAAAATTACCTTACTTCCAATCTCTAATCAAAAAGGGCACGGTTGTCGAAAAAGTAGAACCAATTTATCCTTCTGTAACATACCCAAGTCACTCAACAATCGTTACTGGAAACTATCCTAATAAACATGGCGTAGTTAGCAATACGTTACTTCAACCTGGGCGCCAGTCACCAGATTGGCATTGGTACCGAAAATCCATTAAAGGAACAACGTTATACGATGAAGCACATAAAGCAAATTTAACGACAGCTGCCCTTCTATGGCCTGTTACCGGCAGAGCAAATATTGATTACAATTTACCAGAAATCTTTCCAAATAGGCCGTGGCAAAATCAAGTTTTAGTTTCATTATTTAGCGGTAGCCCGCTGTATCAATTAGATTTGAATCGTCGTTTCGGCCATATACGAAATGGGCTGTCACAACCTGAACTCGATGATTTCGTACTTGCTTCTGCTGTGCATACAATCCAGACGAAAAAGCCTAATGTTATGTTCGTGCATTTTACTGATTTAGACACTCAAAGACACTATCATGGCTTTGAATCCAAAGAAACAATAGCTGCAATTCATAGACATGATGAGCGGCTAGGGCAAATTATTCAAGCTTTAAAAGACAGTGACCTATACGAAGAGAGTACAATTATCGCTCTTGGTGACCATAGCGCTTTAAGTGAAAACAAAGCCATTCAATTAAATGTACTATTTCATCAAAAAGGGCTTATATCTGTAAATTCAAAAGGAAATTTAGTAGATTGGAAAGTCTATTGCCAAAGTTGTGACGGCTCTGCCTATGTATATGTGAAGGACAAAAATGATACGGATACAATTCGGGAGGTACAACTACTCCTTGAAGAACTACTTCAACATAAACAAAACGGAATTGAATTTATACTTCATGATGAAGATGCGAAGGAATGTGGTGCAGATGGTAATTGTTTATTTATGTTAGAAGCGCGAGAAGGATATTATTTCACTGAAAACTATACAGGAGATTTTATAAAAGAAATTACTGAAAAAGATGTTACGCCTAGTAAAAAATATACATTTGGTACGCATGGATACTCTCCAACAAAACCTAACTATGAAACAATTTTTATAGCTGCTGGGAAAGGGATAAAAAGCGGCGTTACCATTCCGTATATGAGACTTATTGATGAAGGCCCAACTATCGCTAGACTACTCGGTTTACACTTAGGTGAAACAGACGGATCAATTGTAGAGGATTTACTCCAATTGTAAAGAACTGTGTATATATGTAAAAGTTATGTAAAAATCATCACTGTTTCTCTTTTTATAATTTTTATTTTTGTACACTGTTAGTAGAACTAATTTAAGGGGGAACACTATATGAAAAAAATGTCCAGACAAGAAAAAAGCTGGATATTATACGATTGGGCGAACTCGGTATATTCGCTCGTCATTACAACTGCATTATTCCCAATTTACTTTAAAGCAGCTGCAAAAGAAGCTGGACTATCTGGTGCAACGTCAACAGCATATTGGGGATATGCAAACTCATTCGCTACACTTTTAATTTCTATACTTGCTCCTATTCTCGGCACAGTTGCTGATTATAAAGGATTTAAAAAACGATTTTTCACATTCTTCTTTGGACTCGGCATTGTATTTACAAGTATGTTAGCAGTCGTCCCAACATCTCAGTGGTACTTATTACTAGGATGCTATATGCTCGCATTAGTCGGTTTTGCTGGAGCAAACATTTTTTATGACGCATTTTTAGTAGATGTCACTTCTGAAGATAGAATGGATCGAATTTCTACGAGAGGTTTCGCTTTAGGCTATATTGGGAGTACTATTCCATTTATCGGTTGTATCGCTCTTATCATTCTTGCTCAAAAAGGAACTATCCCTTTATCAGTCGGCATTGCTAGTCAAATTTCATTCGCGATAACCGCTCTTTGGTGGGGACTATTCACAATTCCAATGCTGAAGAACGTAGAGCAAACACATTATATTGAACGTCACCCAAAACCAATTGCAATGAGCTTCAAACGCCTTGCTGATACTTTTAAAAATATTAAAGAATATAAAACGGTCTTTATGTTTCTAATCGCTTACTTTTTCTATATTGATGGGGTCGATACAATTATTACTATGTCTACCGCTTATGGAACAGATCTCGGCATTAGTGCAACGAATCTATTAATCATCTTATTCGTCACACAAATTGTAGCTTGTCCATTTGCTTTATTATACGGAAAATTATCAACAACATTTACAGGTAAAAAAATGCTATATGTCGGTATTATTATTTACATCATTATCTGCATATATGCTTATTTCTTAAAAACGACACTCGATTTCTGGATTTTAGCAATGCTAGTTGCTACTTCTCAAGGTGGTATTCAAGCACTTAGTCGTTCCTATTTTGCAAAACTAGTACCTAAAGAATCTGCAAATGAATTTTTTGGATTTTATAATATATTTGGCAAATTCGCCGCGATTATGGGTCCAGTATTAGTCGGTGTTACAACGCAATTAACAGGAAAAACAAACGCTGGTGTTCTTAGTATTATTGTATTGTTTATTATCGGTGGATTTTTATTAACTAGGGTCCCTGAAAATAATACATCCGTTACACCACCTAATCCGAAAACTAAAACGCTATAAGAAAAAGATCCTCTAGGGGATCTTTTTTATCTATAACGTCTTACAATTAAAAACTCAACAGCTGGCTTTACAACTATCGCAGCACATAACGCAAACAATAACGGTATGTTATGAAAATCAATCCATCTATTAAAGCCTACCGATGCGAAAAACAGACCAAAAATGAATACAACAAGTACGTAATATGTAACATTGGCACTTGTTTTTAATACATGTCTTTCTAAATCCTGGTTCTCCTCAGTTTCCCCTTCAACGCTATGTGATGCCGAACTTTTAAATAGATAATGCAACGCGATGCTGCAAATAAATAGTGCATACCAGTTTACTTGAAGTTCAGTTAACCAATAGTAAAGTGCATACAGTAACGTACCTATAGACACTAATATAGTAACGAAAAGGCTTATTTTCTCTTTCCCCAACAACTACTCCCCCTACTGCTTGTACAAAAATAGTTTATCAACAGTTGTTCCTAATACTTCCGCTAAACGAAAAGCTAACGCTAAGCTTGGATCATATTTATTATTCTCAATTGCATTTATCGTTTGTCTAGAAACCTTACATTTATCAGCTAATGCGCCTTGTGAAATATTATTTTCAGTGCGTAATTCATAGATTTGATTTTTCACACCATTTCTCCTAACCTGTAAAATCGTTTTTACATCATCAGTATATAATTGGCTCATATAGTTGTCAAAAGTTCGCCAAAGAAAAAGGGAGCACTTCTGCTCCCTTACAATAGTTATTTCGACGCTAACGAATTTGTTAGTTCCTCTTTAGTAGTGACATCTTCTTTCTTTATTTGCATGCGTAGAACTGGCCCTATTGCTAATAAAATAAGTGCCATTGCTATACAAAATACAATAACCAGTGATGTCATTTCCTTTAATCCTCCAGCTAAAGCAGTACCAATTAGCATAGCTCCCATAAACAGCGGTAAAATTGTTCCATTTACTCTTCCAACCATATTTTCTGGTACAAGTTGAATCATAAGCGTACCGACAACGATATTAACGCAAGCTAAACAAATACCTGTTCCAAATCTCATGAAACTAGTAATCCAAAATGATGTAGATAGCCCTTCTACTAAAAATGACATCGCTAATATGCTCATACCGAATACAAACATCTTTTTTGGATTCACCTTTGAAGCAAACACTGCAGCAACAATACCACCAATTAACATACCTATTCCATCAGCTGCAGCTAAATATTGAACTGCTTCCTTTTCCATTCCAAGGCGTTCTATTACAAGAAACACCTCTAACGGATTCGTTAGTCCAACAGCTAAGCCCATAATGGTGAAAGTAATTGTAATCATACGTAAATTTTTCGTATGAAGAACGTATTTCCAACCCTCTTTTATATCATTTTTTAATGAATCTCTTGCCACTTGCTCTTGTTCAACCCATTTCGGTAAAAATGAAAGAGCGATAGCAGATAACAAAAATAAAATGATTAAGCTATATAGTGACGTAAATAAACCAAGTTGTGTATACACAAGCGATCCTACCACTGGTCCAAAAATCATAAATAATGACTGTAATGTTTGGTTAAATGCAATCGCATTTGCTACCTGTTCTTCCTTTACGTAGCGCTTAAATATACGCGAAGATGATGGCTGAGAAAACTGGCCTACAATCGCGGAAATGAGTGTTGCAAAAAATATAGCCTGCCAATAATCCAGCTTTAACAACAAGACAATACCTATGATAGATAGTACACTTAACACATCTCCAGCAACCATCGTTCTTTTCGGATTCCAACGATCGGCTAGTGCACCACCGATAAACGAGAAAATAAAAATAGGTGCATATTCCATAACCGATAACAACGAAACTGAAACTGGATCATTATTCGTTCGCTCCATTATGAAATACAAAAGGGCCATATTTCTAATCCAAATTGCAAATTGTTGTAAAATATCCGATGCCATAACGAGCATAAATGCTCGATTTTTAAATAAAGCTTTCATTTTTATTCTCCTTCCATAAACCGACCGTTCGGTCTAATTTATTTTGTAAGAAAAGCAACTGACCTATTATTCAGCTGCCATTCCTTTTAACAATACATCTATCGCCTTTTTATAAATACGTTTCAATTCTTTATAATCTAACTCGTAATAAAGTACTCCCAGCCCTGATAATAATCCATTTACAATATACATAAGATCGCGCGTATTATCTTCACGAAACTCTCCAGACTGTATGCCTGCTTCAATTAATGTCTCAAACATAACATACGATTCTCTAGTTAAAGCTAACATTTCATCCAAAATTTCTTTGCTTACAACTTGGCTCATAGAAAATTCTTCTATTGCATTAGAAATAGGTTGTTGTATATCCTCTACATGATATTCTGCTAAGGCATACAATTTCTCAGTGCTAGTACTATACAACTTCTCTTTTTCATTCCATTTTTCAAGCCAATCATACGTATGCTGCTTTACTACAAATAAAAATAATTCTTCTTTACTTTTAAAGTGATAATAAATGCTTCCTTTACTTCTCTCTGTAATTTCACAAATCTCTTCCATAGATGTGGCTGCATAGCCCTTCTGTGAAAATAAAATTTCTGCTTTATATGCAATTTCTTTCTTTATCTCTTCTGCACTTCTTCTCATATTCACACCTCTTTAAACCGACCGTTCAGTCTAATAATAACAAATTAAAAACCTCTATTACAAGAGGCTATATTTCTTATTTAAGAAAATGTACTTTCAAACCACGTTCGAATCATATGTATAATTCCAATTTTAAATCCTAATTTCACAAGAAATACGCCTCCCGCAGCTAATAAAAATAACATTACTTTCCCCTTATTTTTCACTTTCGGTTCCCTTTCCATTTCCATTCCCCTTAGTATATTAAAAACATTTAATCAAACGTTTGTTTAACTGTTTTTATGCATATGTAAGCCAACTAATCAAACGTTTGTTTAAAAAGAAATACACCTATATAAGGCGCATTTTCATCAATCACCGCCGCCACCGCAGCTTCCTCCACTATCTCCACCAGAAGACCCTCCGCAATCATGTGAACCTCCATCATGCGAGCTATCATTATCAGACCCAGCAAAGAAAAATAATGGCGATGAGCTGTTAGATGAATTATGAATGTTATTTTGTTTCATAAGATTTACCTTCTTTTTGTTTGATCGAACTGCTGTTACGATTATTCCAATTACAACAAATAATAGTATAAAAATAATAAATTCCATTTAAAAGCCTCCCTTATTCCTCGAATAATTGAATGGTTCTCTCTAGATTTTCAAGCGAAATGAAGCGCGATTCACGAAGAATCTCTTTTCCATTATGAAATAATAAAATTGTCGGTCCAGTAAATACTGCATATCGCCCTGCAACCTCTTGCATGTCTTGCAGTAATATCTCTATTTTCTCTACGTAATCATAATTCTCTAATACGTAATTTACTTTCCTTAACATGACATCACAAACACCACAATTTTCCGTTTTAATAAATAGAAGTACTAATTGTTGTTCTTCAATATATGTTGCTAATTCTTCTATCGTTTCAAATTTTTTCATCTTATCCCTCTTAACGTAGTTTATGAAATACTTTATCTTGATACATACGAAATGCTGAACTATCTTTAATCTTTCTTTTTTCCATTACTTGCTGAAAACGTAGTGTTTTTGCCGTTAACTCTTCTTGTAATTTTTTTCGCTCTTCTTCATCATAACAGCAAGCAATTAAATCCTCTATTTTTAATATATCTTTTTGTAGTTCCATTTCTGGGGGAATCATTCCCGCATTTTTTAAAATTTTATAACTCATTCTAAGTTCTGGAGGTACCATTGAAAGATCTTCTAATTGTAGTGGTTTTCCTTTTCCCGGAATATTATCGAGATCACCATTCCGTATTGCTTGTCGAATTTTTTCTTCAGCAATATTCAAAAACACATCCACACTATTCCCTCCTTTACATATTTTTACTATTATTTTACATGATATTTTCTCATCTTGCTATGCCATAAGAAATTGACTTCATACAATTTTTTCTCAATTTTATTTATAAGGAGCTATTTTCTAACTCACAGATGTTTTATTTTCATATACAGTTTGTATTCAAGCCCTTTTATATTGAGAAAATCCTTCTGAATTGAATAAAGCGTTTACACTAAATCTTACATTTGTTACGATTTAATCATCCTCAGCTCCTTGTATAGACTTCGTGATGTCTGATCATTTTTATCTAGATGATTTATACATCTAAATTCATTTTGATTTATTGGCGCATGCCTTTAAATATATCTTTTATTTTGAAAGGAGAAATGGCTATGAAATCAAAAAAATTCACACTGCTATTACTATCCCTACTACTCTTCTTACCTCTTTTTCTCACAAACTTTATTACTCCAAATGTCGTATTAGCAGATTCACAAAAGCAAGATCAAAAAATTGTTGGGTATTTTCCTTCATGGGGCATTTACGGACGTAATTATCAAGTTGCAGACATTGATGCATCAAAGCTAACTCATTTAAACTATGCTTTCGCTGATATTTGCTGGAATGGAAAACATGGAAATCCTTCTACTCACCCCGATAATCCAAATAAACAAACGTGGAACTGTAAAGAATCTGGTGTACCACTGCAAAATAAAGAGGTCCCTAATGGTACTCTCGTACTCGGTGAGCCATGGGCTGATGTCACAAAATCTTATCCTGGCTCAGGTACAACTTGGGAAGATTGTGATAAATACGCACGCTGCGGAAATTTCGGCGAACTGAAACGATTAAAAGCTAAGTATCCTCACCTAAAAACAATTATTTCCGTTGGTGGCTGGACTTGGTCTAACCGCTTTTCTGACATGGCCGCTGATGAAAAAACAAGAAAAGTATTCGCTGATTCTACAGTCGATTTCCTACGCGAATATGGATTTGATGGCGTTGATTTAGATTGGGAATATCCGGGCGTAGAAACGATTCCTGGTGGTAGTTATCGCCCTGAAGATAAACAAAACTTCACCCTACTCCTTCAGGATGTTCGAAATGCATTAACGAAAGCTGGTGCAGAAGATGGTAAAAAATATTTACTAACAATTGCATCAGGTGCAAGCCAACGTTATGCTGATCATACAGAGCTAAAGAAAATCTCTCAAATACTGGATTGGATTAATATTATGACATATGATTTCCACGGTGGATGGGAAGCTACTTCTAACCATAATGCAGCTCTATACAAAGATCCAAATGATCCAGCAGCGGATACGAAATTTTACGTAGATGGTGCGATAGACATTTATACAAATGAAGGGGTTCCAGCAGATAAACTCGTATTAGGTGTACCATTTTACGGACGCGGGTGGAAAAGTTGTGGAAAAGAAAATAACGGACAATACCAACCTTGTAAACCAGGTAGCGATGGAAAGCTCGCTTCTAAAGGTACTTGGGATGACTATTCTACCGGCGATACAGGTGTGTATGATTATGGTGATTTAGCAGCTAATTATGTTAATAAAAATGGTTTTGTTCGCGGATGGAACGATGTGGCGAAAGTACCTTATTTATATAATGCAACTACAGGCACATTTATTAGCTATGATGACAACGAATCTATGAAATATAAAACAGACTATATAAAGACAAAAGGTTTAAGTGGCGCAATGTTTTGGGAGCTTAGTGGTGACTGTCGCACAAGTCCAAAATATAGTTGTAGTGGACCAAAATTACTTGATACGTTAGTAAAAGAATTACTAGGTGGACCTATTACTCAAAAAGATATTGAGCCACCAACAAACGTAAAAAATATTGCTGTAACAAATAAAAATTCAAACTCAGTTCAATTAAACTGGACGGCATCTACTGATAACGTAGGAGTTACGGAATATGAAATTACTGCTGGAGAAGAGAAATGGAGTACAACAACAAATAGCATTGCAATTAAAAACTTAAAACCTAATACAGAATACACATTTTCAATACTAGCAAAAGATGCTGCTGGGAATAAATCACAGCCTACTTCTATTATTGTAAAAACAGATGATGCTAACACAACACCTCCTGGTGGAAATAGCAATGCTACCTTTTCAGTCACTTCAAATTGGGGAAGTGGTTACAACTTCTCGATTGTAATTAAAAATAGTGGAACGACCCCTATTAAAAACTGGAAATTAGAATTTGATTATAACGGCAATTTAACACAAGTTTGGGATTCTAAAATTAGTAGTAAAATAAATAATCATTACGTAATTACGAATGCAGGATGGAATGGTGAAATTCCTCCTGGTGGATCAATTACAATCGGAGGGGCAGGAACAGGCACTCCTGCTGAACTTGTAAATGCATCCATTAGCGAAAACTAAACGTAACTTCCATTAATTGTTTCACTAAAGTTTGAATTTAGGTTTGAGTGCTCTCTCCTAAATTCAAACTTTTAATTTTATGAAAAATCACAAATAAACATTATAATAACCTATTATAATTATATTTAGTTTCCAATATGAAGTTCGTGTGAAGTTCACCTGAATTTTACATGAATTTCCTTTAAGCTCTATTGTCTTCCTATACCAATCACATTATCCTTTACATATAGGAATTATTTTCATTCCATTTCAAACTATCTACATATATATATAAAGATAGTCGCCTATTAGGGAAAGGCATCTAGTATTATTATAAATATAAACATAACAAAAGAAAAAGCACGCTTATAAGCGCACCATAAGAGTGCTTCTTCATACAATTCTCATGTAAGAGTTCTCGAAAATCATGTTAATCACAAAGAAAAGGCATTAGCTTATACAAGCTAATGCCTTTTCTTTATTCATATTGTTCAGCGTTCCATTCTTCTATATTCCATACTTTTGTTATCCATGCTTCATAAAAAGAAGGCTCATGTGAAACAAGTAAAACTGTTCCTTTATATTGTTGTAACGCTTCCTGCAAAGACTTCTTTGTTTCTATATCCAAATGATTAGTTGGTTCATCTAAAATTAAAACATTACTTCTCGTTACAATAAGTTCGCATAAACGTACTTTCGTTTGTTCTCCGCCGCTTAATAAACGAATAGGTTTTAATACGTGTTCTTCTTTCAATCCACACTTTGCTAATGCTTGGCGCACTTCTTTCTTTGTCATATCTGGTCGCTCTGCCCAAACTTTCTCTAAGGGTGTTGTTTCTGAAGCAAACTCTTCCTGGGCAAAATACGCAGGATTTACTCGTTCTCCAACAGAAATTGAACCGCTTAGCGGCTTAATTTGACCTAATAATGTTTTTAACATCGTCGTTTTTCCAATTCCATTATGACCAATAATCGCTATCTTCTCTCCTTTTTTCACTTGTAAATTCAACTCTGGGCATAACGGATCACTATAACCTATCCTTAGTTTCTCAGCTTGCAATATACGACTCACCGGCTCCTCATAAACATTGAAATCAAAACGGGATCGAGGTACAGGATGAATCTTTTCAATCCTTTGCATTTTCTCCAATACTTTCTCTCGACTTTTAGCCTGTTTCGCTTTACGAATTTTATTTTTTTGAATAAATGTTTCTAACTGAGAGATTTCTTTTTGTTGTTTCACATACGCCGATTGTAATTGTTTCTTTTGCACTTGATAACTTTGTACAAACTTTTCATAGTTTCCTACGTATCGCTTCACTTTCCCTCCTTCTAGATGAAAAATAACATTTGTAATACTGTTCAAAAATAATTCGTCATGCGAAATGATTACATAAGCTTTTTCATATAGTCTCAAATACGATTGCAACCATTCTATATGGGCTGTGTCTAAATAATTTGTTGGCTCATCTAGTAATAAAACATCAGCTTTTTCTAAAAGAAGCTTCCCAAGTAATAACTTTGTTCGCTGTCCCCCACTTAACTTCGATACATCCTTTTTCAAACCTATTTCAAATAAACCTAAACCGATTGCTACTTCTTCAACTTCTGCATGAATGTGATAGAAATTAGAGCTTTCCAATATAGTTTGTAATTCTCCATACTTTACTAACAGTTTTTCTACTTCTCCTGCTCCATTCATTTCTTCAGCAATTTTTAACATTTCGCATTCAATCGCATACAAATCAGCAAATGCACTTTGCAAGTATCCCTCAATTGTCATCCCTTCTTGTAAATCCATATGCTGCTGTAAAAAACCTATCTTCACATGAGGAAACCATTCAATATTCCCATCATCATGTATAAGTTCTCCTGTTAAAATCCTTAGCAATGTTGATTTTCCAATTCCATTTCCCCCTACTACCCCAACATGCTCGCCCTTCAATAGTCGAAAACATGCATTATATAAAATGGTTTTCTCACCATACGAATGACTTACATTTTCTACCGTTAATATACTCATTATTTTCTCTCCTTTACTTATAGTTCATAAGCTAAATAGAGAGAGCAACAGTATAAAGCCTTATTTAATTGTGCATATAAAAATGGGTAAGGTGAATACACCTTACCCATTACATATTATCGTAAAAAAGGATTAAGGTTCTTTACCTGCTGTCTTCAATTTAGCTTAATCGATAAAAATGGGCAGACTTCTCCCATATCAAGCTAAAACCATTTGAAGAACAGTTGATAAAGTCATTTTATCCTTTCACTCCTTTAACATTTGTTATATTAAGAGTATAAACTCCTCTGTTATATTCTATTCTCTACTTTTCCTTTTGTTCCTTCCCCATGTTATCGTTTTCTGCATAAATTTCTTTATACATCTTTTCTAATGCATATGGACTTGTAAAGATGAACGTTAACGATTTCCACATATAAATTCTTCTTTGTAATTCTATTCCGTATCCTTTACTCACCATACTTTTCACTTCTGGAATATGGTCTTCGGTTTGAAATTGTTGTACAGACTTCAATTCATCCGTTTTAAAATCTGTTAAAAGACCTACCACAACTCGTCCATGTTCCTGTGATCTTTCTTCTAAATCAAACTGAATTGAATGGACAAAACCTAAAACGTGAAAAATTTGAGCATGTAAACCAACAACAGCACGCTGTTCCATTAAATTGTAGCACTCTCGTTTTAGCACCTCCACCATTTCCAAAGAATTTCTATCAACTTTCATTTTGCCGACAAACATAACTTTTACAATATGAGCGACTGCCCCCATACTTTTTAATACACTCTCTAGAATTTCTACCGCGTCTTCTACGTAACCATTTAAAATTATAGAATGAATAAATTCATCTAATACCGCTTGAAACTTTTTAATTAAATGTAAATCACGTAATTCCGGAACATCTTTTCTCAATTGATCTCGACCTTGAACCCACTTTAAAATTTCTGTCATTTCTTCTTCTTTTAATTCATGATGTTCCATACCATACTTCATTAATAAAATATGATTTTTTAATACAGCTTTTCTTTCTTCAAGATTATCTGCCGTTAATTCATCCACTATTTTCTCTATAGTTTTCATCTTTCTCCCCCTATATAAAAAAAGCCTTTTAACAGTAATTATACCAAAAACTGTTAAAAGACTTTTTCTATTTTTTCATATAAGGAGCTAATACTCTCAGAATTTCTTCCTTATCCTTCTTTAACTCAATTGATGTTAACATATCCATCGTTCTCGGCCTAGGTAATTTCACTTGTACCTCACCAACTATTGATGCTGGTCTTTGAGATAAAATAAATACGCGATCCGAAAGCAAGATTGCCTCATCTAAGTCGTGTGTAACCATAACGATTGTTTGCTTCTCTTGGTGCCAAGAGTTTAAAAGCCAGCTATGTACTTCCATTTTTGTAAAAGCATCTAATTTACCAAAAGGCTCATCAAGTAACATAATTGGCTTTTCACATAAATATGTGCGCAGAAAACTAATTCTTTGACGCATCCCTCCAGACAATTCATCTGGATAATGGTCTGCATATTCATCTAGTTCAAACTGCTTTAATGCTTCCATTCCTTCTGTCAGCCTTTGTTTTTTCGGCTTCCCTTCAATTTCTAACGGAAGAACGATATTTTGTAAAGCTGATCGCCACGGTAGTAATAAATCCTGTTGCGGCATATAACTTACAACATCTTGCTCTTGTATGTGCTTATCGTTATACGTTACACTTCCACTTGTTGGATTTTCAACATTTGCGATCATATTTAATAGTGTGCTTTTCCCGCAACCACTCGGTCCTACAAAGGAAACGAACTCTCCCTCTCGTATAGAAGCACTAATATTTGCTAATACATTCTTTCCATCGAAAGATTTCACAATATCTTTTATTTGTAATCCACTCATTTTTCACTTGGAAGGAACTCATTTGTAAAGGCATCTTTCACATCAATTTTCTTCTTAATAACTTTGTTATCATATAAGAAATTCATGTAATTCGTCCAAACTTCTTCCTTCTGTACTCCCCACGCTTTTGCATCATCTTGATACTTCGTACTTAACCATTTTTGACTTTCTTGTACTAAATCTTTATTTACATCTGGAACAGCTTTAATTAAAATATCAGCAGCTTCTTTCGGCTCTTTAATTGCGAAATTATAACCCTCTGTCGTTGCGCTCATAAACTTTTTCACAAAGTCTTTATCTTGCTTCGTATGTTTTTCACTAGTAATCATAACAGGACTATAGAAATCAAGCGCTGGATCTAAGTCTTTCACCATAATCGTATTTAACTCTTTTCCTTGGCGCTTCGCTTCAATTCCATCCCATCCATAATAAATCCATTCAAAATCTGCATCACGACCAATTGATTTAAAGAAATCTGTTTGTCCTAAAATGATTTTTTCAACTTTATTAAAATCAGCTTGGTGCTTATCCATAATAGTCTTTAATGTCGCTTCTTCCGCTGGTCCTCCCCAGCCACCGTAACGTTTCCCTTCAAAATCTTTCGGTGACGTCATATTATCTTTCTTAAGCGATGCAAAAGCTGAAGTGTTATGCTGAATAATCGCCCCTACAGATACAACAGGAATACCTTCCACACGAGCCAACGTTACATTTTCTTGTGCGCTTATTGCGAAGTCAGCTTTTCCTGAAGCTATCATTTGCTCCGCCGTCACATTATCACCAGGCTGAATGATTTCTACATCTAAGCCTTGCTTTTTATAATAATCTTTCGCTTGTGCTACATATAAGCCGGTATGATTCGTATTCGGAAACCAATCTAATACGACTTTTACTTTTTGATCTTTACTTGCACTTTCTTCTTTCTTCGCCGGATTACATCCAGCCACACCTACTGCTAATAAGGCAGCCAACATAACTTTTAAACCTTTTTTCATTTTCTGCCGTCCTTTCTATATATCCATGGTGCTGTTATTCTTGCCATAAACTCTACGATAAAATACAGACATAATGTCACCATTACAATAATCGCTGCAACACCAAATACTCGGGCTGTTAAAAAGGATTTCGTAGCCCTTGTAAGCATAACTCCTAATCCTTCACTGGCACCGAGCCATTCTCCAATAATCGCTCCCATTACGCTATATGTAACTGCAATTTTTAAACCTGAGAAAAAATATGGAAGCACTGCTGGAAACTTTACTTTCTGGTAAACTTGCCATTTCGTTGCCTTCATCGTTTGCAACAACTTCAACATATTTTTATCTACCGTTTGAAAACCTTCTAAAATGCTAAGCGCAATCGGGAAGAAACAAACGAGTATGACTACCATTACTTTCGGTAGCATTCCATATCCAAACCAAATAATAAATAACGGTGCAAGTACAACGATTGGAATCGTTTGCGAAATAACAAGCAACGGATTTATTAAAATACGAAATAAAGGGATAACGTCCATAAGAATTGCAATGCTTGTCCCAATTAAAATCGCAAAGAACAGTCCAATTATAACCTCTTGCAGTGTTTGCATCGTATTCGGTAATAGTAAATCTTTCATTCCAATTAATTCTTGAACAATGGCAGAAGGCTTCGGTAAAATCCACGGTTCGATTTTAAATAATGAAACAGATCCTTCCCATATCGCAATGAGAAGGATAAGCCAAATTGTTGTAATTATTTTAGATTGCTTCTGGTTTTGCATATTCATCACGGTACTTCCAAACTTTTTCATCTATCGTTACACCAGTGCTTGGACGATAGTGGATTTTAATAGAAGTAATCACTTCTTCAGCTCCAGCATCCACACAAGCTTGTTGCGCACGTTTAACGACATCAAGAAGTACATCTAATTCTCCTTCCAGCGTTGTTTCCATTGCCCCTACTTCATAACGAACTCCCGATTGTTGCACAACTTCAATTGCCTTATCAACAACAGAATATACGTCTTTTGTTTTCGCTTGTGGTACTACTGAAAATGACATTGTAACTTGTTGTGACATAATAAAATCCCCCTTATGAAATTAAATTTTAAAACAAGAAAAGGCTTTCCTACCACGTAGGAAAGCCTTGTATGCAAGTTATTATAGAATAACATATGCTACATTACTTTAAGTAACTCCCTACGCTGGCATTATCCAGATCAGGTTGAGGGTCGATGTTTGCTCACATCCTCTCAGCCAATTGGCTCCCCGGTCCTTAATTCGTTTTCATTGTAGCATGATTTATTTTATTGAACAAACAAAAGCATGTATAATCATTTCATTTAACTTTTGAACTCCCCAATTAACTCTTGTAACTCCTGTGAAAGCCAGCTTAAAGAACTGGCTAATTCAGCAATATCTTGTACAGACATTTCCTGTTCTTTCATACTTTCTTCAACATTACTACTACTATTTGTATACGTATTTGCGATAAGTGATAGTTCATTTACAACACGAACAATATTTTGGCTATTTTGCAATATATCACTTGAATTGCTAGAAACAACTCTAACTTGATTTGTAACAGATTGTGCTGATTTTGAAATTTCCTCAAAGAAAGCACCATTCATTTCAACAAGTTTCATCCCAGATTCTACTTCTTTTGAAGCTTTTCGTATTGAAACAACAGCTTCTTCCGTACCAGCTTGTGTTTCCCTTATTAAATTTGCTATATCTTTTGCTGATGCTTCCATCTGCTCTGCTAATTTACGCACTTCATCAGCAACAACGGCAAATCCCTCTCCAGTTTCCTCAGCACGTGAAGCTTCAATAGTAGCGTGTAAAGCTAGCGAATTAGTTTGATTTGAAATACTTGTAATTACAGTTACAATATCACTAATTTCTTTTGATCTTACTTCCAAAGAATAAATGATAGAAGATAAATCTTGTACTGCATTTTGTATTATATTCATTTGATTAATTGCCTGTTTAGTAACACCGTTTCCTTTAACTGAATGATGCTCTATACCTTCAGACACTTTCTCCATTTGTTTTGCCGCATTCGTTATCTCTTCCATCTTATCTTCCACTTCATATACAATACCTAAATACTGTGGTACTGAAGTTTCTTGTAACTGAGCGCCAGCTCTTAACTCAACCATAGAACTTACGATTTCTTGAACTGCCATACTATTCTCTTTCGTACTCACTGACAATTCTTGTGAAGATGAGGAAACCTGTTCTGCTGTCTGCTTCACTTTATCTATAATTCCTTTAAACTTCTCGATGGTATTATTAAAATAAGAATTAATAATACCAATATCATCTGATCTTTCCTCTAATTTAATATTTAAATCACCTTCACCAACTCTGCGCAATCCTTCACGTAAATCTCGCAATGGAGCAAGTGCATTACGTACAATTAAGAATTGAATAACAGTTGCAATTAAAACAGAAATACAAATAAACATTAAACCTTGTATAATGAACTTTTCCTTTGTACTAGGAACAATAGAGGCATCTACATCGGCTGCAACAATTGCCACAATATTTCCTTCTCCATCTTTAATTGGCTCTAATATCGTTACCCATGTTCCTAATAGATCTTCATATACTACTGTCATGTTTGCTTTTTTCGTGCTCATTACCTTATCGTATGCTTCCATCCAAAGATCTGGTTGTTTATAATATTCTCCCGGCCTTACTTCAACAACATTTGCTAAGTCTGTAGACAAGTCGACGATTAGTAACTCACCTTTTTCATTTTTTTTTGCTCCAACAATATACGTTTGTCCAACACTATTCAATTCTTCCGTTGCTTCATCTAATTTCTCTGTTAACTTCTCTCTCTTTTCTCTTTGTGCCACTGGGTCTTTTGTAACATCTCTCACTATTTCTTCGTCTAATTTATGTAATACCGTATCTCCTGTTTCAAAAGAATGCCTTTCAAATATAGACATCATGCTATTTTGAAACATGTTAAAACTTAACGCTCCCATAGTACCAACAAGCGTCAAAATAACTAACACAGTTAACAATACATTCTTTTGAAGAAATGATAGCTTGTGCCAATATTTTTTCATCAACATCACCTTTCTTAATTAACTTAATATAAAGGAAAACTATTAAAATAGAAACCTTATCAACAACTGATAAGGTTTCTCATTTGTTTACAAATAAAAAAAGACCAATGAAAAAGCATTGGTCAAGACCAACCCTATCCGTCCGGTAACTGGCTAGCGTAGCCTTTCGGCCTTAGCTCCTGTAGTTTTGCGTCCTAATGTTTCCATCAGTTTGCCTTTCTCGCTGAACGAGTTGAACGATATGGGAGTTCTATGAGAATTACATTATTCTCTATCAAAGATTACAACATAAAAATTAAAATGTCCACCTATTTAGAGATACAAATGTAAAATTTGGATGCATTATTTTTTCGAAATAATTTAACAAAGTACGTGAATGTTACATTTCTTGTGTTATATAATAAAAAATGTATATAACACAAGGATTGTTTTGAATATTTATTTTAATTTTCTTTTAAATTAAATTATTCGAATATATCTTAACTAATGAATTTCGGAGGTAGTTTATCATGTTTTGGCTACAATTTCTTACATTACTACTCTGCATTTTTATTGGCGCACGTCTAGGCGGAATTGGTCTAGGAGTAATGGGTGGCGTTGGTATGGCAATACTTGTTTTCGTCTTCCACTTACAACCTACAGCTCCTCCTATTGATGTCATGCTTATGATTTTAGCAGTAATTACAGCTGCTGGTGCACTCCAAGCCGCTGGAGGAATGGACTACCTTGTTCATCTGGCCGAGAAAGCATTACGAAAAAATCCAAAACGCATTACATTCTTTGCTCCAATTGTTACTTATTTATTTACACTTTGTGCAGGAACTGGTCACGTTGCTTATTCTGTACTTCCTGTTATCGCAGAAGTCTCTCGCGAATCTGGAATTAGACCGGAACGACCAATGTCAATTGCCGTAATTGCTTCCCAACAAGCAATTACAGCTAGTCCTATATCAGCTGCAACAGTTGCACTTTTAGCAATGTTAGCTGACTATAAAATCACCTTATTAGATATTTTAAAAGTAAGTATCCCTTCTACTTTCATCGCTTGTATGATAGCTGCATTTGTTGCTAGCAAAATGGGGAAAGAATTAAATGAAGACCCTGAATACTTAAAGCGATTAAAAGAAGGAATGATTCCTAAGATTGAAGAGAAAAAAGAATTTGTTGGTGTAAAAGGCGCTAAATTATCAGTTATCCTTTTCTTAGTAGGAACTTTCCTTGTCGTACTTCTCGGTTCATTTGAAGCACTTCGTCCAGGATGGATAGTTGATGGGAAGTTAGCCCGTCTTTCCATGCCAAACACAATTGAAATGGTTATGTTAACGATCGCAGCTCTTATTATTATTTTCTGTAAACCAAATGTAGAAAGCATCGTGTCTGGTAACGTCTTTAAAGCGGGGGCAACAGCAGTTGTTGCTATTTTCGGTATCGCTTGGATGGGAGATACTTTCTTTAACGGAAACTTAAATATGATTCAAGGATCAATTCAGCATCTAGTAACAAGTGCGCCATGGCTATTTGCCATCGCATTATTCATTCTATCTATTTTACTATATAGCCAAGCAGCGACAGTACGCGCTTTAATGCCTCTTGGATTATCACTCGGTATTCCACCAGCACTACTAATCGCGATGTTCCCTGCAGTAAATGGATATTTCTTCATTCCAAACTACGGAACAATCGTTGCTGCCATTAACTTTGATCGTACTGGTACAACTGGCATTGGTAAATATGTTTTAAATCATAGCTTTATGATTCCAGGCCTAATCGCAACATTCACTTCTATCGGAATTGGAATGCTCTTAATATCAATTATGTTTTAAAGAAAAAGCACAAACCTACAAATTTAAAGGGTTTGTGCTTTTTTAATCAAACGTTTGTTTAAATATCTTTATCTGTCCAGTCTGTTCTTTACTATTTTTGTGAAGTTCCCTTTTCCTACAAACTCCTACTTACTTCCTCTACTAATTTCTTCGTACTTTCATAGGCAGATTCCGCTAAACTAATCGCAGAAATAACGGAAACACCATCCGCACCTGCTTCTATAACCGAAGCTGTATTTTCAATTGAAATGCCACCAATCCCAACAATCGGTATTGTAATTCCTTGCTCTCTAAAATGAGCTAAACCTTTCGTTCCTTGCACCGCTTTCGTATCCTTTTTCGTACTCGTCGGAAAAATTGGGCCAACTCCTAAATAATCAGCTCCGTTTTCAATTGCCCAGCGTGCTTCTTCAATTGTATGGGTAGATACACCAACAATTTTATCCCCCATTTTTTCACGAACAGAAGTAATTCCTTCATCATCTTGTCCAACATGCACGCCAGCTGCATCTAACTCGAGGGCTAGTTCCACATCATCATTTACGATGAATGGTACACCGTATTCCTTACAAATTGCTTGTAATTCTTTTGCGAAACAAATACGTTCTTCTCCCGTTAAAGCCCCTTCTCCCTTTTCACGAAATTGAAAAATTGTTATACCACCTTCAAGTGCCTCTCTCAATACTTGCAGTGGATCCTTCGTACAATTGTTACTTCCCATAATAAAATATACTGATAATAACTTAGACATTTCTGCCTTTGAAATACGTGACATTTATTTTCCCTCCTTACTATATAACCTCAATCTTCCCATACTTTTCTATATCACCCGAAGTCGTATTGGCTAACTGATTTAAAAATTCAATTTGGAAACTACCAGGTCCTTTTTCTACTGTCTTAGCAGCTGCTAGTTCCGCGGCTACACCATAAAACGTTAATGCCGCTACTGCAGCCTTTACATAATCCTTTTCTACCGCTACAAATGCTCCTATTACAGAAGTTAGTAAACAACCAGTTCCCGTAATTTTCGTTAAAATAGAGTGACCATTTCGAATAACAATAGTTCGCTCTCCATCTGTAACAACATCTTCTTTTCCAGTAATCACCGCAACTGTATTTAGTTCATCTGCTGCCTGCTTTGCAATACTTACGACATTACCATTTCCAGCACCAGCGTCTACCCCTTTAATTTCCCATTTTTCATTAATAACGTTCGCTATTTCAGCTGCATTTCCGCGAATAATTGCTAATTCGATTTCAGCCGGAATATGTCTCGCAACTTCTGTTCGATACGAAGTTGCCCCTGCGCCAACCGGATCAAACAGTACCGGTACATCATTCCTATTAGCCGACTTACCAGCAAGTAACATCGCTTCTACCTCGTCAGGACGAAGTGTCCCCATATTTAATACTAACGCTCCAGCAATGCTAGCCATTTCTGCTACTTCTTCTTTTGCATACGCCATTACAGGGGATGCCCCTAATGCTAATAAACCGTTAGCTGTAAAATTTGTTACAACAACATTTGTAATATTATGAACGAGCGGATTAGATTCTCTCACCAAATCCACTACTTTGCTAATTTCTTTCGTATTCATCCTTCTCATCTCCTAACTATAGTGATGGGAGATACACAAAAAGGCACTTTGCGCGTACGCAAAGTGCCTGAACATGTGCTTTTACACTCTCCCTACGCTGGCATTATCCAACAGGTTCAAATGGTCAATGACGGAATAGTCATACTCTCAGTTTGCATCCACAAACTCCCATGTGCTTATTATTCATCTACTTCAAAGTCTACTCTTATTCTACTAAAATAACAAGTTCTTTACTTTTCTATTTAATATGGAAGCAACCTATATAACAATAAGCATAATAAAATGAAACTTTAATCAGTAGAGACTTTGTTCATTCCACTAAAAACCGTTCAAATATGGAGCGAAACTGAATCTCAAGAAGATGTATGCTATAGTTAACGTATGGAAATTTGAAAGGATGTTTTTAATATGGCAAAAAGCGTTGTAATCGCTGAAAAACCTTCCGTTGCACGAGATATTGCGCGTGTACTGAAGTGTGATAAAAAAGGAAATGGCTACCTTGAAGGTAGTAAATATATTGTAACTTGGGCTTTAGGTCATCTTGTTACATTAGCTGATCCAGAAAGCTATGATGTGAAATATAAAAAGTGGAATTTAGAAGATTTACCGATGCTACCTGAGCGTTTGAAATTAACTGTTATTAAACAAACAGGGAAACAATTTAACGCTGTAAAAAGTCAGCTTCTTAGAAAAGATGTAAATGAAATTATTGTAGCGACAGACGCTGGACGTGAAGGAGAATTGGTTGCTCGTTGGATTATTGATAAGGTTCGAATTAACAAACCAATTAAACGTCTATGGATTTCATCTGTTACTGATAAAGCAATTAAAGATGGTTTCGCAAATTTAAAACCAGGTAAAGCATATGACAATTTATACGCTTCAGCTGTCGCACGTTCAGAAGCTGACTGGTATATCGGTCTTAACGCGACTCGAGCTTTAACGACTCGCTTTAATGCCCAACTTAACTGTGGCCGTGTGCAAACACCTACTGTTGCCATGATCGCTAATCGTGAAGATGAAATAAAGAACTTCAAAGCTCAAACTTACTACGGCATTGAAGCTCAAACAACAAATCAATTAAAACTAACGTGGCAAGATGCAAATGGCAATAGCCGCAGTTTTAATAAAGAAAAAATTGATGGTATTGTAAAAGGTTTAGATAAACATAATGCTACTGTTTTAGAAATTGATAAAAAACAGAAGAAGTCATTCTCTCCTGGTCTTTACGATTTAACTGAATTGCAACGTGATGCCAATAAAAAGTTCGGTTACTCTGCGAAAGAAACATTGAATATTATGCAGAAATTGTATGAACAACATAAAGTGCTAACATACCCTCGTACAGATTCGCGTTACATTTCATCTGATATCGTTGGAACACTTCCAGAACGTCTAAAGGCGTGCGGCGTTGGGGAATATCGTCCTTTAGCACATAAAGTATTACAAAAGCCTATCAAGGCTAATAAATCATTTGTTGATGATAGTAAAGTAAGCGATCACCACGCAATTATTCCGACAGAAGGATACGTTAACTTCTCAGCCTTCACAGATAAAGAACGTAAAATTTATGATTTAGTTGTCAAACGTTTCTTAGCTGTTTTATTCCCAGCATTCGAATACGAACAACTAACGTTACGCACAAAGGTCGGCAATGAAACATTCATTGCACGCGGAAAGACAATTTTACATGCCGGTTGGAAAGAAGTATATGAAAATCGCTTTGAAGATGATGATGTAACTGATGACGTAAAAGAGCAACTTTTACCTCGCATTGAAAAAGGCGATACATTAACTGTAAAGTTAATTATGCAAACATCAGGTCAAACGAAAGCACCTGCACGTTTTAACGAAGCGACTTTACTTTCAGCAATGGAAAATCCTACAAAATATATGGATACGCAAAATAAACAACTTGCTGATACGTTAAAATCAACTGGTGGATTAGGTACTGTGGCAACACGAGCTGATATTATCGACAAACTATTCAATTCATTCTTAATTGAAAAACGCGGGAAAGATATTCACATTACTTCAAAAGGCCGTCAGTTACTTGATTTAGTACCAGAAGAGTTAAAATCACCTACACTAACTGGTGAGTGGGAACAAAAACTAGAGGCAATTGCAAAAGGTAAACTGAAAAAAGAAGTATTCATTTCCGAAATGAAGAACTATACGAAAGAAATTGTTTCTGAAATTAAATCGAGTGATAAAAAATATAAACATGACAACATTTCAACAAAGTCTTGTCCAGATTGCGGGAAACCAATGCTAGAGGTAAACGGCAAAAAAGGAAAAATGCTCGTTTGCCAAGACCGTGAATGTGGTCATCGTAAAAATGTATCTCGTACAACAAACGCTCGTTGCCCTCAGTGTAAGAAGAAGTTAGAATTACGTGGTGAAGGTGCAGGACAAATCTTTGCATGTAAATGTGGCTATCGCGAGAAATTATCCACATTCCAAGAAAGACGTAAAAAGGAATCTGGAAACAAAGCTGATAAGCGTGACGTTCAAAAATATATGAAACAGCAGAAAAAAGAAGAAGAACCATTAAATAACCCATTCGCAGAAGCATTAAAGAAATTAAAATTTGATTAAACAAAAAGGTTCCTACCTCTATCGGTAGGAACCTTTTATATTAGTGAATGATTTTACTTCCTTTTGCATTCTCAACGAATTTTTCACTTGATTTGTTAATTGGTGTTTTCAATAATAACGCAGCAACAATCATAACTACTACGAAAGCACTTAATACAAGTAAATCTCGCGTTACAATATCCCACAGCATTCCGCCTACTGTTTCACGAATTGCACTAATTGCGTATGTGAACGGTAAGAACGGATAAATCGCTTGGAAGAACGCCGGTGTCATTTGAATTGGGAATGTTCCACCCGATCCTGCTACTTGCAGTACAAGTAAAATGATCGCCATCGATTTCCCTACGTTTCCGAAAATAGAAACGAGTGAGTACACGATACAAACAAATACTCCACCTATAAATAAACTAAATAATACAAACCAGAACTTATCGACTACGTACGTACCGAGTAAGAATATATCTCCCATCGATACGATAAACGCCTGTGAAAGACCTATCGTTAAGAATGTTAATAAACGTCCGAAGTAAATTTCATGGCTCTTATAATTCGCGCCCTCTTCATGTACTTCTACTGTTAATAATGAAACCATTAATAATGCGCCTACCCATAATGCAAGCACTGTATAGAATGGTGACATTGCTGAACCATAGTTCGGCATTGCAAATAATTTATTCTCTTTTAAATTTACTGGATTTGCAAAGTAATCACTTTGCTTCTCAACATCGTTTTTCAACAAACGGATGATGTCTTTTAAATCCTCTTCAGATTCAAAATCACGAATTTTATCTGCTAATTCTTTAATCTTTTTCTCAGTAGCTGGCATTTCAGCTTTAATATCTGCTAATTTCTTTCTACCGTCTACTAAGCCTTTTGATGAATCTTCTAGTAATTTTTTAACATCTGGAAGCTTTTTGTCTGCTTCTTTTAAAATTTGAGATGTGTTTTTAGACATCTCTTTTGTACGAGCAATTGCTTCATTAAAGTTTGGAACGATTTCTGAATCGTATTTAGCTAAGATGTCACCTATTTGACCCGAAACATTTTTAGATACTTTATTAATACTCTCAATAACATCTGCCGCTGGTTTTTGACCTTTATTAATAGCGTCAATTCCTTTATCAGTTAAATCGATTCCTTTTTGAAGACCATCTTTTATTTTATTCAAATTAGAAATCATGTTATTCGTGTTCTTATCACTATTTACATCTGCTAAAACTTTATTCGTATTTTCCATAACAGGAATCATATCGTTAACTAAATTTAGCCCGGCTTTGAACTGGCCATTTAAATCATTTAAAGCTACTTTTGTAGAATCTAGTCCGTTAACACCTTTATTACTTAAGTCTTCTCTAGCTTTTTCAAGCTCTGTTTTTAATCTGCTGTAATTATTTACAGCCTGATCATAACCTTCTCTACCATTGTCTAATATCTCGTTAACTTTTTTTATTTCTTGATTTAAATTCTGTTGCGCATTTCCAGCTTTATCTTTTAATTGTTCAGCCGTACTTACCGCTTTTTCAAAATCCGCTACAAACGTCGCATTATAATCTGCCTCCGCTTGGTTTACTAAATTATTTATTGCATTTAACTTTTGATTAGTAGCATCTCTTACATCTTGTTTCACTTCTTGCCCTGTACCTATAATATTAGCGATATCTTTAACGCCGCCATTTGCATTTTCGATAGCTGATTTAAGATTCGTTAATTTATCTATTCGTTTTTGGAAGAAGTCTTTTCCAGAATCAGTTGGTGCGGATTCTTTAAATTTAGTAAAGATATCAATTACATACGAAACACTATCCACACGACCTTGAAGATTCTCAGAAACCTTGTTAAGATCTTGTTTCGCTTTTTCTGGATCAAAATTACCATTTTGTAACCCGTTTATAACTCCCTGTGCATAAGTTGTTCCAACACGTATTGAGCCGAATACATTATTTACAGTTTGATCAATATTTTTAGCTATATCTTTATATAATTGACCATTCACCTGCGGTAATTCTGGTATCTGTGGAATAGTTATATTAGGTAATACTGGGAATTTAGATGGATCTGGAAGTGCCATATTGAAATCAAAAGATGGGTTTTTTAAGAAATCAGTAATCGCCGCCGCACTATTCAAACCTGTTTGCATTGCGATTAAATTATTCTTAATAGTTCCTGGAGCACGATTCAATGTTTCATCGTTTCTCGCAAAGAATGCATCTAAGCTCTTAAGTGTATCCTGACCATCATTAATAACACTCTCTACAACCGGCAATTCTTTCTGCGCTACTTTCACAACATCCTCTGCTCGAGTCGCATCATCTAACGCCTTATCCATCAGTGTATTCATTTCTGGGAACTGCGCTTCTAACTTAAATACAAGATCTTTTACTTTCTCAATACTTGGTAAGTTTGTTTCTAAATCGATTCCAAGGTCATTGAAGATTTTAAAAATCTCACCGTTCGCTGTTTTAACAAAGTTTTTACTAATTTCTTCTGTAATACCTGATGCACCTTTTGCTGTAATTTTCGGTGCAATCGCGTTTACCTTTTCATTTACATAGTAATCAAGTTCTGGTTTCTGTGGATTTTCATCCAGAACAGTTGCAATCTTTTCAGAGAAGTCTTTTGGGATTGTAATGCTTGCATAGTAATCCCCACGTTCAACTCCGTAAATTGCTTGTTTTTCATCTACAAATTTCCAGCCAAGATTTTTGTTTTTCTTAAGGGAATCTACAATCTCGTCCCCGATATTAATATCTTTCCCTCTTAAATTAGAGCCTGCATCTTGGTTAGAAACTGCAATGGGAACCTCTTTTGTATTTCCATACGGATCCCAAGAAGCTTTAATGTTAAACCATGCATATAACGATGGTAAAATCATTAACCCTACAACAATAACAATTGCAGCCCAATGTTTGGCTACATTCCGTAAATCTGTCTTATAAATACGCCAAATTTGTTTCATAGAAGTTATCACCTAATTATATATTTTTCCTTCTTTAGAAAATGATACATACATTTTGCAATTATATCACTTTCTACATCGTGGATTAACCGAAAACGAACTATTTTTTCCTATTACCTTTGACTTATTACATTATATAACGAAGTAAGTTAAAGTATGAATACAAAATGACCAAATCGGTTTTACATTCAATAATAACAAATATATAGGAAATGTCATAAAAAATACAAGTATTTTCTCTTGGAAATACTTGTATTCCTCAAAAAAATCCTCACAGCTTTTCATCATCTGTGAGGATTTCTTCTATTATATATCTACTTGTACTTCTACACCGAAATGATCTGAAATTACTTTTCGGTTTGTACCATTAAAAACGACTTTTGAAGAACGAATTTTTTCACTTCGGTTACACAATATTAGATCGATTCGTAAATTATGTTTATTTTCATCCCAACCAGCAATCTCACCTTGGACAGTTGTTCCTTCATCCTTCTCTATTGCTAATTCATATGTGTCGTACAAACCTTCTTGCATCATATATTCATAACCCTCTCCTTGCAAACGAGCGTTATTATTAAAATCACCCATTAAGAAGGAAAGTTCATTGCTATCTACACGCTCCATCAAACGATTCACTTGATCTTTAAATGATTCTTCTTCATCATTCCACCAACCGAGGTGGCAAGAGTAAAACGTGATGTTCTTACCATTATAAGCAATTGTTGCACTTACAATTTTGCGTGTTTTCCAATACGTTGTATCCTTATTTTCTGAAATAAAGAACGCATCTTCTTTTACAACATTATGCTTCGTTATAATCGCTAATCCTTCTTCATACACATCATAACCAATATGAGAGAAATCCCAAGTAATATTGTAATCTTTTACATGTAACGCTTTTAGCTCTTCTAATAGTAAAAGTCCAAAATTATCTTCTTTCTTGTTACCGCATACATTTTTAGCCCCTATCGACTGACTTACTTCTTGCAATGCGATGACATCGTACTCTTCTTCTTGAATGACTTTAGCAAGATATTTTATCTTTTCTATTTGATTTTCTTCTTGCCAAGAGTGACAGTTTAAAGTTAGCAATTTCATATTATTACGCACCTAACATATCTTGAATGTCTGACTTTAATACGTCAGCTTTCGGACCATATACTGCTTGTACACCTTTATCTTTTACGATAAGTCCTAAAGCACCATTTTGTTTCCACTGTGCTTCTGGTGCAACAACATCTAAATCTTTTACTGTTACACGTAAACGTGTCATACAAGCATCTACGTCAGCAATATTTTCTTTTCCACCTAATAAATCAATAACCTTTGTTGCTAAAGAACCATCTTGTACATTTCCTGTTCCTTCTGATGACTCATCTTCGTTATCAATATAGTTACCTGCACGTCCTGGTGTTGGTAAGTTGAACTTTTTAATTAAGAAATTGAATAATGTAAAGTTCAGACCGAAGAATACTAATGAAACGATAACGAAATTGATTAAATCTCTAGTTAGTCCTGCATTCACCATCATCGGTGTACGAGTAATTAACTCAATAAATCCAAATGCGTGAACACGCAAGTTAATTAAATCTGCTAATGCGAATGCAAGTCCTGTTGTAATTGCATATACAACATATAATACTGGAGCAATAAACATGAACATGAATTCAATTGGTTCTGTTACACCTGTTAAGAATACTGCTAATGCTGCTGATAAGAACATTGGTTTATATTTTGCACGTTTTTCTTTATCAACATTACGGAACATCGCGAAAGCAATACCCATTAATGCTGCTGTTGAACCGATAACTTGTCCAGCTTTGAAACGAGCTGGTACAACATTATTTAATAGATCGTTATATGCTTTTGTATCTCCATTTGCTAATAAGTTATTTAAATCTGTAATCCATGCCAGCCATAAAGGATCTTGTCCTGCTACAACTTGTCCAATTTTCGAGCCAGTTAACATCGTATATGTTCCACCTAGCTCTGTATAGTTCATCGGAATCGTTAACATATGGTGTAAACCGAATGGTAATAGTAAACGCTCTAACGTTCCATATACAAATGGTGCAACAACTGGTGCACTATCTTTTGAAGCTGCGATCCAGCGACCGAATTCATTTAATCCACTTTGGATGAATGGCCATAAAAGTGATAATACAATTGCAGTTACTGTAGACCAAACAATTACAACGAATGGTACGAATCGTTTTCCGTTAAAGAATGCTAATGCCTGTGGCAGTTTGTTATAGTTATAATATTTGTTATATAAAGTAGCTCCTAAGAAACCTGTGATGATCCCTACGAAAACTCCCATGTTTAATGCTGGTGCACCAAGTACAGAAGTAAAGTAATCTTTTACAATTAAATCTCCTGCTAATACTGAAGAAACTTTCGCTTTTGAATCCGCTAACATTTCAGCGTTTACGCCAAATATAGCTCCTGTAATTCTATTCGTTAAGACGAATGCTAATAGCGCTGCAAATGCACCACCTGCGCGATCTTTCGCCCAAGATCCCCCAATTGCTACTGCGAATAAGATGTGTAGATTTGTAATAATTGCCCAACCGATGTCTTCCATTACGCGAGCGATTGTATGAACTGCGTTAATATCCCCAGCAGACATTCCAATTAACTTACCGATAGAAATCATTAAACCAGCTGCTGGCATTACAGCTACAACAACTAATAATGCTTTCCCGAACTTTTGCCAAAAATCAAAAGACGTAATTTTCATCTGTTCTTCCTCCCCTTTATTTATAACAACATAATGATTTAAATTATAATTTCTGTTTCTATTATGAAAACGATTCCTTATGTTACTTTACTTTTATCTTTACGCAACCGTTTTCATAAATCTATTTTAATAAAAGCGTTTTCACTTTGCAATAGAAATTTATTTTTTTTATAAAAAAAAGATGCTCTAAGAGCATCCTTTTTTATTATGAAATGCGATAAACCCTTGTTTCATAAGGCTTTAACGTGATTGTAGTTAATTGTTCATGTTCCGCAACTTCATAGTTATTTAAAAGCAAACGTTTGCGTTCTAGTGCAAACAAATCCTCATTATACACAGCTTCCTCTTTTGAGATATTACTAATTACGACTATTTTTTCATCGTTTAATGTACGAGTATATGCATAAATTTGCGGGTCATCTTCTAAAAGTAAATCGTACGTACCATAATTCAGTACATCATGCTCTTTTTTCAGGGCAATCATTTTCTTATAGAAATTGAAAATAGAGTTCTCTTCATTCTTTTGCTTTGCAACATTGATTTCTTTGTAGTTTTGATTCATACCAAACCAAGGCGTACCTGTTGTGAAACCAGCATTTATCTCATCGTCCCAATGCATAGGCGTACGTGAATTATCGCGGCAAGAAGCCCATATAATTTCCATCATATCTTGATGGGATACGCCCTCTGCAATTTTCTCGCGATATAAATTTTTAATTGCTACATCATCGTAATCTTCAATGTTTGGGAATTGAACATTTGTCATCCCAATTTCTTGTCCTTGATAAATAAACGGTGTACCGTGCATAAAGAAATACATTGCTCCTAAAGCTGTCGCACTTTCACGCCAATATTGTTTATCATCTCCCCAAGTTGAAACGATACGCGGCTTATCGTGATTCTCAATATATAAAGCATTCCATCCTTTATTTTCTAACCCTTTTTGCCATTTCGTTAATACCTTTTTCAGCCCTACAACATCAAGATCTTTCTTCTTTTCTGCATCCCATAAACTTAAATGTTCGAATTGGAATACCATATTGAACTTACCTTGCTCTTCTCCAACCCAAAGCTCAGCATCTTCAATCTTAACGCCATTCGCTTCACCAACAGTCATAATATCGTACTTAGAAAACGTATTTTCTTTTAATTCTTCTAATAAAGGTTGAATACCATCCACATTCATATGTTTATCAAAAGATGGAACATACTTTAGTCCTTTTGGATTTGGCATATCTTTAAAGCCATCTTCTTTTTTAATATGGCTGATTGCATCTACTCGGAAACCATCAATTCCTTTATCAAGCCACCAATTAACTGTATCGTATAGCACTTCTCGAACTTCTTTATTCTCCCAGTTTAAATCTGGTTGTTTACGCGAGAATAAGTGTAAATAATATTGTCCTGTTACTTCATCATACTCCCATGCCGAACCATTAAAAATACTTTCCCAGTTGTTTGGTTCTGCACCATCTTTACCATCATGCCAAATATACCAATCACGCTTCGGATTGTCTTTAGATGAACGAGACTCAATAAACCATGGATGTTCATCACTTGTATGATTAATAACTAAATCAATAATAAGCTTCATATCACGTTTATGAACTTCATCTAGTAAAGCATCAAAGTCTTCCATCGCCCCAAACTCATCCATAATATCTTGATAATCACTAATGTCATAACCATTATCATCATTAGGTGACTTATACATTGGACAAATCCAAATTACATCTATTCCTAAATCTTTTAAATAATCCAGTTTCGCAATAATACCTTGTAAATCTCCAATACCATCACCATTTGAATCCATAAAGCTACGTGGATAAATTTGATAAGCAACCGCTTCTTTCCACCATGTCTTATTCATAGTCATTCTCTCCTTTTGCATCCCATCGGAATTTTTATGCAAACGTTTTCGTAACACTATCATAACAAAATATGAATAGTTTGCAACTGTTTTCATTGAACTCTATGTAGTTTCTTTATTCTTATGCTTTATTTATTTCTCACAAAGGCAAATCTCATTCCTCAACTGCTCTTGTCCAGCCACGCGAACGTCGTATACCATTTCGATTAAGAAGCGGACATCATAGTTACGATAATTTTCTCTTTTGTATCCCTCCTTTTCATACGTAAAAGGGTATACAATAAAAAATCATCCAATATGCCGTTACCTCGCAGCATGTTGGATGATTCAAGTTGATTTTCTATATCGTTTCAAGTTATTGCTCCTACTCATAAACTTTCACTTACAGATTAATTGTATTTCGTATCATTTTCATGCAATGAATGCATTTTAATATTCGGAACTTTATCTTTTCCAATACCGCTATTATAAACAACAGGAATTTGAAATTCGAATTGCTTTGTCTCATGTTTTTGTAAATAGATTGGATTTGGTACTGAATAACTTTTTGAATCCTCATACAAAACTACTTTTAATGCTTGTGAATGATTACGATAATTTTTTAAAGTAACGATGCATTTTCGTTCGATATCCTCTCCATTTTTCTCCATTCTACACTGACTATCATCTTTTTTATATTCTATTGCTTCTATCCCTGTTTTTCCTGCGTAGTACCATGTTTTATTCAATGTCTGGAGGATGTTATTTAAAATTAACGGCATCGTTAAAATCAAAATACTAATGCCTACTACTTTTATCTTATTCATTTTTTTAAATAGACTAGATTCCTTTTTCCCTAGCCATTTTGCAAATAATATAAATGCGATTATATGTAGTATGAGAGACACAATCAATATATTTGAAACTTTAAAATTCATATACATATAAGTATGTATCGGAATCTTATAGAGATTGAATAACTTTTCCCCTATTAATTCATTATCATTTGGAATTTTTAATAATAACAAAACCCCTATACTGTAAAAAACAGCTACTAATCGATCATACTCAATTCGGACCATTTTTTCTCCCCTTTCCTTTTTTATTATCGATTTTAGCTATTATTACCATACTATACAATCTTTTTATAGAGGAAAACGTAAAAAAGTTCCTTATAAATATATAAAGAACCTTATTAATATACGATATGAATTAAAAATCAATATGCAATTTTTACATAGAGATTTCTTCAAAATATGTTGGATTATGTATTGTAATTTTTTTATCTAAAATTGTAACAATGCTATCATTTTTTAATTGTTTTAATACGCTACTGACCGTCTCTCGAGATGTACCAGATATTTTCGATATTTCAATTGTTGTAAGTGGGCAGGAAATTACAATCGTTTCACCACTCTGTTCTCCTAAATCCTGCATTAAATAATTTAATGTTTGAATGACCCGATCTTGTGCATTAGAAATTGTAATATTTTGTACTCGATTTTCGTTTAGTTTTAATATCGATGATAATTGCCGCACAACATACATTAATTGTGTCCTACTAGATTTCACCATATCTTCAAAAATTACTGTCGGAATATAATAGACCTCTACATCTGTCATCGCTTCTGCCGTATAGTTATATCCTCTGTCTGTAAACATACCACCATAAGGAAAAATAGAATACCTCTTTACATAGTCATCATATAACAAATTCCCACTTTGATTTACCCGCTCTAACTTTACAAATCCATCTAACATGAAGTAAATTCTTTCTCTTGAATCCCCTTCTAAAAATAAAAATTGACCCTTTTTATACGTTCGCCAATAGACAAACTCCGTCAAACCTTTCAATTTTTTTTCTGTTAAATGAGTAAATAATTCAAACTGCTTTAAATCTTTAACTACGTTCCGTCTATTCATAAAATTCCCTCTCTCTTGCTGTATGTTGGAGCGAAAAATCAAGAAAGCGTATTCAAGTTGAATTTTATCATAATGAACTTACATATTTAGATTTCATCGTGAAAACTTTATGAACAATGCGTACAAAAATATTAATAAATAAAAAGAATGAAGTTACTAACCTCATTCTTTTTTGCTAATAATTAGCGTACATAACTATTTAAACATACATGCATACACTCTGTTTTGAAATAATAGTACCAGCTTTTTCTTCTAATGCTTCATATACTTTTTCTAAAGACGTAATAATTGTTTTTCGTTTTGGATTTGTATTAACAAAATTAATAGCAGCTTCAATTTTTGGAAGCATACTTCCCGCAGCAAATTGCTGTTGCTCAATGTATTCTTCTAATTTATTCACTGTAACATGTTCTAATTTTTTTTGATTCGGTTGATTATAATTTACATATACATGATCAACTGCAGTTAAAATTACGAGCGTATCTGCATCTACTAATTCAGCTAATTTTTGCGCAGCGAAATCTTTATCGATAACCGCTTCAGTTCCTTTTAGCCCTTCTTCAGAATCAATTACTGGAATTCCACCACCGCCAACAGCTATCACTATATTTCCATCTTCGACCAAAGAATTAATCACTTTATGTTCATGAATACTTACAGGTTTTGGTGATGGAACAACACGTCTCCACCCTCTACCAGCATCTTCTTTAAACACTGCTTTTGTTTCTTCCATTAACCTTCTGGCTTCTTTTTCTGTATAAAAAGGGCCAATCGGTTTAGTTGGATTACTAAATGCCTCATCTTTTTTATCCACAACAACGCGTGTTATAACCGTTGCCACGTCTTTTTTTATATTCCGTTTTTTCAATGCCTTTTCAATTGCATTTTCCATCCAATATCCAATCATTCCTTGGCTCATTGCTCCACAAGTATCTAATGGCATTGCAGGTGTCTTTTCCGTTTCTGCAGCTTTTTGCTGTAATAAAATATTCCCCACTTGTGGGCCATTTCCATGCGCAATTACTATATCTACATCATTTTCCATTATTTTCACAAGTTGTTCTGCCGTTTTTTCCAACGCTTCTTGCTGCGCTCCCGCAGTAGCTTCTCCAGACTGTATCGCATTTCCCCCTAGTGCAACTACAATTTTTCTTCGTGCCATATTCCAGCCCTCCTGTTGATTTCGCTTTCACAGCGCTTTATAAAGTAATACTGCCTGTAATTAATCCATAAATCGCAAAGAATGCTAAAGCACCAATTGCTACGGATGATGCTAATTCCACTCGAGTAAATATTTTCTTCGAACTCTTTTGCTTTTGAACATTGTAAAAAATAAAAATACCTGGCGCATATAAAGTCATTGTTAATAATAAATACTCTAAACCAGCTGCATAAACTAACCACACACCATAAATACTTGCTATTAAGCCAATTATTATATTTTTATTTCGATCTGCTCCTTCAGACTTTAAGCTATGCTTCAGTTGATAAAATGCTGAAAAAGCATATGGGATTAAAATAGCTGAAGATGCTAAAGAAAATGCAAAGTTATAAGCCTGATCAGAAACGACAAATGTTAACAAGAACATTTGAATTAAACCATTTGTTATCCATAATGAATTTACTGGAGCTTTATTTTTATTTTCTTTTGCGAACCATTTTGGAAATACTCCATCTTTAGCCGCTAAATATGGAATTTCAGAAGCGAGCAAAGTCCAACCTAACCAAGCACCTAATACAGAGATGACTAAACCTAAATTAATAAAGATAGCACCCCATTTTCCAACAACACTTTCAAATAAATAAGCCATAGCCGGATTTTTCAGACCTGCAATATCTGCTTGTTGCATAAGTCCAAGAGACAATAATGTGATTAAAATGTAAATGATGAGTGTACCAATTAAGCCAATAACCGTTGCTTTCCCTACATCACTTCTATTTTTTGCTCGACTTGATAAAACAACAGCTCCTTCTACCCCAATAAATACCCATAAAGTTACAAGCATCGTACTTTTAACTTGGCTGCCAACTGCTTCCCATGAAAAAGAACCAGTTTGCCCCCAAAATCCATCTAAGAACGTGTCAATATGAAACGCGAAGATTCCTATGACAATAAATACAAATACAGGTACTAATTTTGCGATTGTAGTTACTAAATTCACAAGTGCTGCTGATTGAACTCCACGTAAAATTAACATGTGAACACACCATAATAATACGCTTGCACCAATAATGGACGCTACATTTTGCCCGCCTTCAAAGATTGAGAAGAAATATCCTAATGAAGAAAACAATAATGTACCGTAAGCTACATTCCCAAGCCAAGCAGATAGCCAGTATCCCCACGCACTATTAAATCCCATAAAATTACCAAACCCTGCTTTTGCATAGCTAAAAATACCACCATCTAAATCTGGCCGTTTTACAGTTAGATTTTGAAAAGATAATCCAAGTGCAATCATCCCAATTCCTGTTATAACCCAGCCAATAATAATGGCTCCAGCACCAGCACCTTTTGCCATATCACTCGCTAAATTAAAGGCTCCACCGCCAATCATAGACCCAACTACAAGAGCCGTTAATGTAAACAACCCTAATTTCTTATCTTCACCCATTCCACTCACCTCTCTTAAATTGCAATAACAATACAAAAGCAATAGTGAATGATAGTGTCTAAAGGAGGAGAAAGAAGAAAGGAAAACTCCCTTTCTTCTTTACTCCATGTTCCCTAAAGTAGCTGCCATAACCGCTTTAATTGTATGCATTCTATTTTCAGCTTGATCAAATACTTTTGAATGTTTACTGCGGAATACTTCGTCAGTTACCTCCATTTCTTTTAACCCATATTTCTCATAAACTTCTTCGCCATACATCGTTTCAACATCATGAAATGCAGGTAAACAATGTAAGAAAATCACGTTTTTATTCCCTGTTTCTTTAATCATTTTCATATTTACTTGATAAGGTTTCAATAACTCGACACGTTCAGCAAATTTTTCTTCTTCCCCCATAGACACCCATACATCTGTATAAATTACATCTGCACTCGCAACAGCTTCTTCCACATTACTTGTTATCATTACTTGTTCATTATATTTTTTTGCTAAATCAATTACTTCTTGTGCAGGCCATAAAGATTCCGGTGTACAAATACGTACATCCATTCCAACGATTGCTCCACCAACTAGTAAACTATTAGCAACATTATTTCGTCCATCTCCAACGTAAACAAGCTTCACATTTTTTAATTTCCCTACATGTTCCCTAATAGTTAATAAATCTGCTAATGTTTGTGTTGGATGCCACATATCTGTTAATCCATTCCAAACTGGCACACCAGAATTTTGTGCTAAAGATTCTACAGTTTCATGATTAAATCCACGAAACTCAATTCCGTCAAACATACGCCCTAACACTTTTGCTGTATCCTCTACAGATTCTTTTTTCCCAAGCTGAATATCACCTTTCCCTAAATATTCAGGATTCGCTCCTAAATCTGTACATGCTACTGTAAATGCACAACGCGTACGAGTAGAAGTTTTTTCAAATAAGAGCGCTACATTTTTACCTTCTAAATAATGATGCGGGATACCATTTTTCTTTTTCTCTTTTAATTCTGCTGCCAAATCTAGAAAATATAACAATTCTTCTTGTGTAAAATCTTTTTCTGCTAGAAAGCTTCTTCCTTTTAAGTTTGGTCTAGTCATTAACATACTTCATCCCTACTTTCTCCGTTATTTATACTAAATATCTTTACGAACAATTGGCATACTCATACAACGTGGACCCCCACGACCACGAGATAATTCCGAACTTAGTACCTCAATCACTTCTATTCCGTGTTCCCTTAATAACGTATTGGATACATAGTTTCGATCATATGTAACAACTACACCTGGCGCGATTGCTAATGTATTCGAGCCATCATTCCATTGTTCACGAGCAGAAGCAATTACATCTCCTCCTCCACATGGAATAAGAACTAATTCACTTAAGTCTAATACCTCTTTTAATGCTTCCATTAAAGAAGTACGATGTGTAATTTTGAGGGTTTCCTCATCTGATCCTTTTTCTAAAATATAAATATTCATATTCCCTTTTGGCCCTTGAATAGCTGGATGAATTGTAAACTTGTCATAATCAACCATTGTAAATACTGTATCTAAATGCATAAATGCCCGGCATTTTGGAATTTCTATTGCTAATACTTTCTTAATTTTATTTTGTCGACTAAAGAGATTTTTAGCTAAACGTTCAATTGCTTTAGCTGAAGTACGAGCAGATACTCCAATCGCAATTGTTTCTTCATTTAAAATTAGCTCATCGCCACCTTCAATTGGAAATTTATAATCACGATCTAACCAGATTGGTACATTATGTTTTGCAAATCTTGGATGATATTTAATGATGTACTCCATGAATAATGATTCACGTCTACGCGCTGGTTCTCTCATCTTATTTATCGTTAAGCCATCACCCACGCTAGCTGCTGGATCTCGAGTAAAATATAAATTAGGCATTGGGTCTAAGTAAAACGGATAGTGATCTTCCATTAATTCATATAAATGTGTCTTCTTACTTGTTTCAATTTCGTTTTTCCGTACACCGCCCATAATTTTTTGAATTAATTCTTCATTTGAAAAGGAAAGTAAATATTCTTTTAAAGTTTGATGTGCAACATTTACGTCGGCCTGGCCTTCTTTTAAAATACGATCAACAAATTCTTCTCGAAGTTTTTTATCTACTAACGCCTCAGCGGCTAGTTTTTCTAAATAAAGAACTTCAACACCCCGATTGCGTAACGTTTGTGCAAAGTAATCATGCTCTTTTTGAATAATTGGTAAATATGGAATATCGTCAAATAATAATTGCTGCAAATAATCTGGTGTTAAGTTTTCCACTTCTTTACCCGGTCGTTTTAATAAAACCGTTTGTAATTCCCCAATTTCTGAAGTAACATGTATCGGATGCTTCATTTGTTGTACCTCCTTTTAAATATGTTTGATGTCTTACAAGTACATAATAAATGCTACGCGCTTTCACCTTTGTGAAATCATCCACATTATCATTGTGAAATATTAAACAAGTTATTTTTTTAAAATCATATTAATTTGTATTTTTATAACAATCCATCCCGATTTTTTAATAAAAAAATACATATATTACACATATATATTGCATATTTAACTTCCGTATTTACAAAAAAATCCTGTTTTTAATAAAAATTAAAAACAGGATTTTGCATCTAAATAATTAAATTTAACCTTTCTTCTAAAATCTCCCTATCTGATTTCGACTGAGAAATTATAAGGCATGTATCATTTCCACATATACATCCTATTTTTTCTTTCCAATCTAACTCATCAAATAAAACACCAATAACATGTGCATTTCCAGGTAATGTTTTAATAACCATTAATTGTTCTACACAATCAATTTTCACAACAACCTCTCGTAATTTTTTCTTTAACTTTATATCAGTTTGTAAATGTTCTTCTGAGAAAATTTTATATATCATCAATCCTTCTTGAGAAGGTACCTTCGTTAAGTTTAACTCACGAATATCTCGAGAAACTGTAGCTTGTGTTACTAATACATCCTTTTTTGCTAACAATTCTACTAATCTTTCTTGTTTCTCTATTTCATACTCTTTTACAAATTGTTTAATTAATCGTTGTCTTTTTTCTTTTTTCATAAAAGACACCCCTTTTAATATTATAGCTCGCTATAATTTTCATCCGAAAGGGACAGAAAAGAATGTTGCGGAAACGTTCATAGTTTATATCTTTTAACTATAGATATTAAATCTAGCTAAAAAAAGAGAAGAACAGTATTCTGTTCTTCTCTTTTACATTGAAAATCGTTCAATTGTTTGTTTCAAGTCCGCTGCTTGTTGCTCTAAATCCTTTAATAATTGATCAATTACTACCATATTTTTAGATTGTTGCAACGTCACACGTGCTACTTCTTGTGAACCAGCTGACGTTTCTTCAGCAATTGCTGCTACGGCCTTTGTTTGTGCTCCTGTTTGATGAATGTGGCTCACTTGTTCATTCATATAACCACTAATTTGCTTCGTTGCATCCGCTACTTCCATAACACTTGATGACATTTCTTTTAAAATTAATTCCGTAGCTTCCCCACGTCTCGCCTCTTCTTTAGCTATTTTCACTTGTTCTGTCATTTTCATTGCAACTTGTTGTACTTCCTCTTGCATATTTCGTAATAACTGCGATATGTTTCTTGCAGAATGATCACTTTCATCAGCAAGTTTCCGCACTTCTTCCGCAACAACCGCAAAGCCTCTTCCATGCTCTCCTGCACGAGCAGCCTCAATAGAAGCATTTAGTGCTAATAAATTCGTTTGGCTAGCAATCTCACTCACTACAGATACAATGTGTTCTACTTGTTTCATTCTTTCCTCTAACTTCTGTACATTTTGCATTGAATCTTCATTTTCTTTCGCCAATGTTTGAATACCTTGAATTAAAGACGTAAAGACACGAGTACTATGCCCTAAAGCTTGAACCATTTCTGAAGACAACTCATCAGACTGTTTCGCTTTCTCTTCTACTTCACTTGCAATAGAAGTTGTGGTATCAACAGCAGAAACAATTGCCTGAATGGACGCCGCTGATTGCTCAGCTCCAGAAGAAATCTCTGCAAGTGTTTCAGAAACACCTTGTGCTTGTTTCGTTGCTTCGCCTGTTTGTTTTCTAATTTGCTGTACTTGATTGTTTGTATACGAAAATGTTGTATCAATATTTTTTACCATGCCCCTTAAGTTCCCTAGCATCATATTAAATGCAACACTTAAAGATTTAATTTCATCATCAGTCTTTGGTAATGGAACATCTTCACGAATATCTCCTTCAGCTGCTTTTCTCGCCGCCTCCTCTAACTTTCGAAGCGGTTTAATTAAAAATACCGCTGCTCCATATGCTAAAATTCCAGACCATACTACCCCTAATAACATAACGATAATATTATATGCAGTTTGACTTACATAACTTTGAAAATAATCATATATCACATAAATAAAAAATATACTTGTTGAATATGTAATTAAAGCTAAAACTGTAGTGAATAGCATAAGTTGTGTACGTAAGCCAAAGGAAAATGTCTTCCTTTCTTTTTCCATCTCTTCTTTCCCCCTTTTTATAAGTAATATAAGTACTACCTATATATTATTATCCATATT
Organism: Bacillus sp. GS3m_15504; assembly: GCF_055825275.1. Taxonomy (NCBI): domain Bacteria; kingdom Bacillati; phylum Bacillota; class Bacilli; order Caryophanales; family Bacillaceae; genus Bacillus; species Bacillus sp. GS3m_15504. Next base: position 117,934 of record NZ_JBVVNL010000005.1, read on the forward strand.
TTCATTATAGAGGAATATAGGGATTTAAAAAATTATTATTTCCTTGAATATCAAATCCACTAAAAAAAATAAAGGATTCTGACAATTTATGACTAATAACAGAAATAAGGGGCAACATTTGTAAAATATATTTTTGACTGGGGGTTTTGTATGATTCAGGTTCGAAATCTAGTAAAATCGTTCGGCTCACTTGATGTTTTAAAGGGAATTGATTTAGAAGTAAATGAAAAAGAAGTTGTTGTTTTAATTGGTGCCAGTGGTTCCGGTAAAAGTACATTACTTCGCTGTCTTAACTTTTTAGAAATGTACGATGAAGGTGAAATTCACTTACAAGGTGAACGAATTGATCCAAAGCATTCAAATTTAAATAAAGTCCGCGAAAATGTCGGTATGGTGTTTCAGCACTTTAACCTCTTTCCCCATATGACCTCACTAGAAAACATCATAGAAGCACCTATTCATGTAAAAAAATTAGAAACAGCAAATGCAAAGGAAATTGGAAATCAACTTTTGCAAAAAGTCGGCCTACAAGATAAAGCAGATGTAACTCCCCACCTCCTGTCAGGTGGTCAAAAACAGCGCATTGCTATTGCACGAGCTCTTGCTATGAATCCTAAAATTATGCTATTTGATGAACCTACCTCAGCCTTAGACCCTGAACTTGTTGGAGAAGTATTGCAAGTTATGAAAGAACTTGCTGAAGAAGGAATGACCATGGTTATTGTTACTCATGAAATGAATTTCGCAAGAGATGTAGCTGATCGCGTCATTTTTATGGATGATGGAAAAATTGTAGAGGACGCTCCACCAGCTCAATTCTTTTCAGCTCCATCACATGAACGAGCAAAACAATTTTTACGCAACGTTTTATAGTGTAACTTCTGTTTCAAACGAAAAGAGATACATTCATACGGTGCACAACTAATCATCTAAATACAATATTTCAATAACATACTTAAAGCCATCCGTATGATCAATATATAGGAGGGGTTTTATGAAAAGAAAACTATTGACGATTGTTGCGAGTATTACATTATGTACATCTTTCATACTAGGAGCATGTAGTAAGGAAAGCTCTACTACTTCTTCAAATGGTGAGAAAGAATTTCGTTATGCGATGAGTGGCTTATATAAACCTTTTAACTATAAAGAAAATGACGGAAAGCTTGTCGGTTTTGATGTGGAAATAGGTGAGGCACTTGCGAAAAAAATGAATATGAAACCGACTCCTATTACAAACCCATGGGAGACGCTAATCCAAGGTCTCAAAGCGAAAAAGTATGATGTAATACTGGGCAGTATGGCAATTACAGAAGAACGTTTAAAAGCTGTTAATTTCTCAAATCCTTATTATCGTTCTGGTGCCCAAATTTTTGTAGCTAAAAAGAATACATCTATCTCTTCTCCAGAAGATTTGAAAGGTAAGAAAATTGGTGTTGTAAAAGCTAGTACCTTTAAAGATCTTGTTGCAAAACATACGGATCAAATTACAGAATACGATAGCGATATTACTGCACTTATGGACTTAGAGCCTGGACGTATTGACGCAGTAATCACAGATCAAATGGTTGGTTTACGTATGATCAAAGAAGGTAAATCCAATATAAAAGAAGCTGGAAAACCATTAAACCTTGATGAAATGGGAATTGCTATTCGTAAAGATGATAAAGAAATGGTTGAGAAAGTAAATAAAGCTTTAGATGAAATTATTAAAGATGGTACGTATGAAAAGATTAGTAAAAAATGGTTTGGTCGTAATATTCTTGGTGAGGAGGAAAAAACGAAGTAAACTAGTTATTCAAAAGTTTCATCCATTACGCCCCACTTTTTATCCCACTATTTAAGGGCAGTAAAACTCCAAATTGGTGCGAGATACTAATCAGTGGGGTATTTCATTCCCTACCAAAATCCATACAATATGAGGTGACACATATGTTTGAAATTTTTATGTCTACTTATCCCACACTCTTAAAAGCTACTATTGTCACATTACAATTAACACTAACATCCCTATTACTCGGTTCACTAATTGGATTACTATTCGCTTTTTTTCGGATCTCTAACAATAAAGTTTTAAATAGTATTGCTCATGTATATATCGCCATTATTCGTGGTACACCTTTAATTGTTCAAATTGCCATTCTCTATTTTGGAATTACATCCGTTGTTGTTTTTACTCCTTTTTGGGCAGGAGCCATTGCTTTAGCAATCCATAACGGTGCATATATTACTGAAATTTTCCGCGGTTCTATCCAATCTGTCGATCGTGGACAAATGGAAGCTGCTCGCTCTCTAGGGATGCCGTATTCTTTAGCAATGCGACGTATTGTATTACCGCAAGCATTTCGTCAATCTATTCCTCCTTTAGGAAATCAATTTATTATTGGATTAAAAGATTCTTCACTTGTTGCTTACGTAGGATTGTCCGAATTATGGGGGTCAGGTTTATCAATCGCTGCAGGGAACTTCCAACAATTAGATACATATATAATCGTTGGTTTATATTATCTCGTGCTCGTTCTCCTATTCACTTACCTTGTTAATCTTTTAGAAAAACGATTACAGCGAAAAGAAACAAACTCAGTTCAAGTTAGTGCAAAGAAGAAAAAAGAAGTCTCTTTATAAGAAAAAGCAAGCCAGAGATGGCTTGCTTTTTCACTGCAACATATATCTATTTTTACTGATTTATTTTTTTAATACTCTCTTCTTCCTCTATATGTTCCTCACGATATGAAATATTATGAGGATCTAGTCCATTTCCTAAAGAACCATAGAAATGCTCTCTATGCGGATCCACTAATTCACTTCCTTGATAATACACACGTGGTGTATTCCATAGCGCTGCCAAAGCTTTTGTCATCGGCATCTCATGATAGCGTTCCGGCCACATTTCTTTAATTTTCTCTTTTACTAATGGATAGTATTTAGAGCTCATAGCAGGGAACAAATGGTGTTCTGTATGATATGAGAAATTGAAATGTAAAACGTCTACCCAACGCGGCACTGTTACTGATAAACAGTTTGCTAACGGATCATTCACTGGAACAATTGGATTTAAGCGGTGATTTGTTGCGATATATGCCATTACAATAAAGTTAGCAATTAACAATGGAATCACATATGCAAATAACCATTTCCCAGGTCCCATAATAAACAATAAACTAATCCAAACAGTCCAAGGCAAAAGAAGTTGAAGCCATACAGACTTTTGATTGGATGACTTAAACTCTTTTATAAAATGAAAGAACATTCGAGTCGAATGCAATGTAAATTGAATTGTTAATGACAGAAAACTAAAGAATGAACGTACATGAAGAGGCATGCGATATACCCAACTCAAAAATTTACTCTTTTTAAGCTTCTCAAGTGTCGGCCATGCATCTGGATCATTCTCTTCATGTTGTGTATGAACGTGATGCGTTGCATTATGCCACTTTCTCCAAAGTTTAGGACCTGTTGATAGCGGCATAAATGCAATCGCGCCTAAGAAATCACGAAGCCATGCCTTTCTCACAACAGTTCCATGTAGAATTTCATGCCCTAAAAACCCAAGTGAAGCAAAACATAATCCAAGAACAATCGCAATTCCTAGATTTGCCCACACATTCAATTCAAATACACCAATCGATATTAAACCAGCCAATGCCACAAGCAAATAAGCCAGCCCACCAAATAAACGAGTAGGAACTGGTTTAAATGCTTTTTTCGGCAAATGTGGTGATACACGTGCTGCATACCACCCAAACGTATGAAGCTCCTTCATCCTTTTGCCCCTTTCTTATGCCGCGCCTTGCGCAACTTACATATATAATTCTTGCTTCCAGATTGATTTTACTAGGTGATTAAAAAAGCATCTAGTATAAGGAAAATATACTCACTCTATCGTCACTTATTTTTCGCTTTTATTATCAATGAAAAACATTTCTCTTTTTACTCTCTATCAACCTTTCCACATGATGAATCATATCAATAGAAATTCCACATTGTCAATAAGTTTTATGACCTAGTAATAAAAGTTGGTTATATTTTTATAATTATACTTTATTTCAATAAAGAAAAAACACATATTTTATAAGGTTTCATCTATTATACATATACGTACCTCGACATACTATAGACTCTATCTTATTCAAGAACTCTCTGTGTAAACAACAAGCACACTCATCTAAATTTAGCTTTACACAACTCCTACCTCTTCATACCAACAAGAACTAACAATTATATTAAGATAATTTTATCTTTCTTTTAAATAAAAATAGCCTTCCTCTAAAACAGCACACATGAATTTCATCTCATATGGAAATATTAAAAGGAAAATTGTTCTAAATCAGGAGGTTTCCTTAATGACAAGCGATACATTTCCACAATTCCCATCATCTTATTGGATTGAATCTACTCAACTCCCTACTTTTCCCCCTTTATCTGAAAATATAAAGACAAAAGTTGCTGTTATCGGTGCTGGTATTACAGGTATTACTACTGCCTATTTACTTGCAAAAGAAGGCATCGATGTTGTATTAATTGATTCTGGTCTTATTTTAAACGGGACGACTGGGCATACAACAGCAAAGATAACAGCGCAACATGATCTTATTTATGATGAATTAATAAATCATTTCGGTATGGAAAAGGCCGGACTTTACTATGAATCAAATAATCATGCTCTACAATTTATTAATGAAACTGTGCAAACATATAAAATCGACTGTAATTTCTCAAATGAAGATTCATATTTATATACAACTACCGATAAGGGATTAAGAAATTTATCGAAAGAATATGAAGCCTATCAAAAATTAAATATACCTTGTGACTATGTTCAATCTCTATCGATTCCAATTCCAGTACAATCTGCACTTGTCATGAAAAACCAAGCACAATTCCATCCCCTTCTTTATTTGAAAACACTTCTAGCAAAGTTTGTGGAAATGGGCGGAAAAGTTTATGAACAAACAACAGCTATGGATGTGGAAAAAGGAGATTCTCCACAAATCATTACAAAGGAAGGCCATCGCATCACTTGTGAATATGTTGTTTCTTGTTCACATTTCCCTTTTTATGATGCAAATAGCTTTTTCTTTACGCGTATGTATGCTGAACGCTCTTATGCCCTTGCAATTAAAGCGAAAACAGATTATCCAGGTGGTATGTATTTAAGTATTGATGATCCAAAACGGTCTTTACGCTATACAACAAACAATGGTGAAAAATTAATTTTAATTGGCGGAGAAAGTCATAAAACAGGCCAAGGAATAAACACGATGCTTCATTATGAAGCACTGTATTCTTTTGCAGAAGCAACTTTTGGGGTAGACGAGGCTCCTTATAGATGGTCAGCACAAGATTTAATCACGCTAGATAAGCTCCCTTATATCGGACATATTAACGAAAGGAATCCAAATATATTTGTTGCAACTGGATATCGTAAATGGGGAATGACAACTGGAACTACTGCCGCTCATTTACTGAAGGATTCTATTCTAAAAGTACACAGTCCATATAAAGAACTCTATGCACCTTCACGCTTTCATGCAAATCCAGATATAAAAACGTTCCTCTCCCAAAACATTGATGTTGCGAAACATTTAATTGAAGGAAAGATTGAAACCGCATTACGTAAGCCAGAAGATCTCGAAGTTGGTGAAGGATCTGTCGTACATGTTAACGGGAAACGGGCAGGTGCTTATAAAGACAAAGAAGGAAAATTACATATTGTCGATACAACTTGTACACATCTCGGCTGCGAAGTTGAGTGGAATAATGGTGATTGCACTTGGGATTGTCCTTGTCACGGTTCCCGCTTTTCAATTGAGGGAGACGTTATTGAAGGTCCAGCAGATCAACCGTTAAAGCGAGTTGATAATGAGTAAACAAATAAAGAAGTTCAACAGAGTTCCTGTTGAACTTCTTTATTTGTTATAAAACCTTTTCAGATAAATTTCGACAGGAAGGAGGAAAATATTAACATGAAATAAAATAATATATTCATCTATAAATAAAAGGGGTGAATACTATGCAACCTTCAGCTCCACCTCATCTAGAATCTACAAAAACTATCTTTTCAAACTCTATTACAAAACTTGTTGTTTTTATTTGTTGGCTAGCCATTCTAGCTGACGGCTATGATTTAGGTATTTACGGGGCCGTTCTGCCTAAGTTACTGGAAGACAACAGCTGGGCACTATCACCAGCTCATGCTGGTACAATTGCAAGCTATGCTTTGTTTGGAATGTTTATTGGCGCTATTCTAGTTGGAACTATTACAGATCTAATTGGACGAAAATGGACACTTATATGCTGTTTAGCACTTTTTTCTATTACAATGGGCCTAGCTGCACTTGCTCCTTCTCCTGAATTATTTGGACTATGGCGATTTATCGGAGGAATTGGACTAGGCGGTGTCATTCCAACAGCTTCCGCACTTACTGTTGAATATTCACCAAAAAAGCGACAATCTTTTATTTATGCTCTTATGTTTACTGGCTATCCTTTAGGTATCGTGTTAGGCGCTATTTTATCCATGTTTATGTTAGAAGACTTCGGATGGAGAATTATGTTTGGCATCGGAATGATTCCATTGCTCCTCATTCCTTTCATTATTCGTTATTTACCTGAATCCATTCAATTTTTATTATCACGTAATCGCCAAGAAGAAGTGGATAAAATTCTTAATCGTTTTCAAATTGAATTCCATGCAAAAGAGAAAACTCATCAAGCCCCATCTAATATACGAAAGAAAAATGGATTTCTTACTTTATTCTCAAAAGAATACATAAAAGCAACGCTGCTTTTTTGGATCACTTATATAATGGGGATGTTTTTAATATACGGTTTAAATACTTGGTTACCTCAGATGATGCGACAGGCAGGATATCCTCTTGGATCTAGTTTATCATTTCTACTTATGCTAAATATTACCGCCGCTATCGGTGCATTATTTGCTGGAGCAATCGCAGATCGTATAGGAGCCAAAATTGTTATTAGCATCTCCTATCTTATGGCAGCTGTATGTATTGGACTATTAACAATTAAACCATCTGTTACAATCATTTATCTTTTAATTGGTCTTGCTGGAATTGGATCGGTCGGTATTACTCAAATATTAAATGCATATGTGACACAATACTTCCCATCCCATATCCGAGCTACTTCCTTAGGTTGGGGACTTGGACTTGGCCGAGTTGGTGCGATTGCTGGTCCTATTCTTGTCGGTATTATTATGACAATGCAATATGATTTAGCATGGAATTTCTATTTATTCTCATTCGCAGGTCTTCTCGCGGCTATATCTGTTTTCCTTATTCCTGCAAAGTAAAAAAGGGCACAAATTTACTCGTGCTCTTTTTTGTATACTTCGAATAACATATCTCGAAACAATGTATTTAAACTCTCAATATCTATCCCTGATCCCTTTTCAATTCCTTTTACATATTGCTGATAGTAATGAATTTGTTCTTCTAAAAATTGATTCAACACATCAATTTTTAATCCAACATCTAATTCAGTACCTGCCTTTTTCTTTATTAACAACTGTTCAATTTCATCTAATACGCTACGCTCCAATGATAATTCTGTAATTAATCGATCGAATTCTACAGGAGGCAAAGTTGTTTTCTCCTCTAGCCACTTACAAGCCAAAATAGGACGCAATACATAAAAGTACTTTTTTAATTTTACATTCTCACCTTGCAAAAATTCACGATAATTTTTTGAAGCCATATGTAAATAATGATATATCGTTGCTTTCGGATCGAAGTTCTTTTCACTCATTTGCTGAAGCTGTTCTGGAAAACTAGAGTTTTTCGAATAAAAAATCGGTGATCGAATCCATTCAAGTAAAGCTGGGTTTGACTTTGCAAATAATTGTAACGCCTTTTTTATATCCCATCCGCTTATATCTAAATCATCACTAATCGGATACTCAATTACATCTCGTTTATCATGAATTGATAAATACCATTCTACCGGATGCATATAAACGAATCTAACATCATAATCACTATCTTTCGAAGGAAATCCCCATGCACGACTCCCTGACTCCACGGCAAATAAAATTTTCACATCCTTTTCTTTCTCAATTCGCTCTAACTCCAACTTAATTTTCTCTCTCATTTCATACCCTCTCCATTTTTTGATTATTTCCTTGGAAATTCGACAAATATATTACTAAGTTTACTACATACTAAAATAGCTGTCAGAAAATTCCCGACAGCCTGCCAAAATTCTTTATTTTTTACTTGTTCTTTTCCGTTACACTAATCGCAATTCGTTCAAACTCTTTTTGAATCTCCTCTTTATATGCATCTACTTTCGAAAAATCCATAGCAGCAATATAAATACGTTCCAATTTATCACGAACTGATTTCGCTTTCGCTAAGAAAGACATCGCCTCATTCATTTTTGTTTTATACTGAATGGAGACATGGCGTATTTCCTCCGCATACTTCTCATCCGTCCCTGGTGTCACAATAAGGGCATACATATCTATAATTTCATCACCTTCACGGCTCGGAAAATATTCATGTGGTGCGGTACTATCGAAAATTGCAAACCCTAATTCTCTTACGATAACCATATCAAGACTATTCGGATCAAATCCGCAATGATATACTTCAACTTCAAACCCTTTTTCTTCCGCTGCCTTAGCTAATTTTTTGAGCATTGTTGATTTCCCAGAGCCTGGGCGTCCTTTTATAAAATAACGATGTGGTAATCCTTCTGTTAAGTTAGGGACAAAATCAACTGCTCCTTTCGGTGTAGCTGCTCCTAAAAAGCGATGTTTCACAAGCGATTGTTTCCCGCCTTTATCTGCAAATAATTTCTGAATGAGCTGATCGGTTAGTTCATTCGCTTTATTAAAATCAATATTATCAATATATATTTTCTCCCACTCATCATGTATAATTAGCGCCTCGTTAAAACGAGCGTAAGCAGCTTGAAAAGCTTTGCTTGCTTCTGAAACAAATCGTTCAATTTCCACTTTCTGCTCTCTCAATTTATCTGAGTCCCAAGCAACCCCTAAATTGATATACTCCTCGACAACTCCTGGCATTTTCGGCTCAATAACATGCGGTGATGTTCCATCAACAATTCCTACTTTTAACTTCGGGATAATTACACCATCAACCGATTTATTATCAGAAGAACAGTGTAAAAATTCAATATCATATCCTTTTTCAACCCAGTCACGACCTATTGCCTTAATTAAAGAAGATTTCCCGGTTCCAGGACCACCCTTTAAAATAAATAATCTGTTTAGCCCTTTTAGATTCTCTTCGTATAAATTATGAAACCCTCTAGCTGTATTGCCGCCAGCAAAATAATTCAATACATTTCCTGTCACTGCACTCACTCCTTCGCAGCATTCTATTTACATAAGCTACAATATGCGAGCAACTTTATTTGGGTGAATACCTATTTTGTATTGCACGAAAAAAGGAAATGAATTACAATTTAACTATCTAAAAATTTAAAATTTTAAAACTGAATAATTCTTTATCAAGAGAGGCAGAGGGACCGGCCCTTTGAAGCCCAGCAACCTCAGTTTATACAAACTGAATAGGTGCTAATTCCTGCAAAATGCATTGCATTTTGAAAGATAAAACGTAACTATTGTGTGCAAAACTTATCTTTCTTGACCATGAAAGGTGAGTTTTTTTATATTTCAAAACATATATTGGAGGTATTTAAAATGAAAGTAATTGACCTATCACAAACATTCGAAAATAATATGTCTCAATTTCCTGGAACACCAAAAATCAATTTAGAAGCCATTACAAGCGTTGAAGAAACAGGTTATCAAGTTACAGATTTCCATTCTGTCGTTCATGTTGGTACACATTGCGATGCCCCTGCCCATTTCATTTCAGGCGCAACTACCATTGATCAATTACCCCTAGATCAATTTGTAGGCGAAGCTGTTCTTATTGATGTAACTCATGTACAAGAACGAAAATTACGTAAAGAAGTATTACACAATGCTGACATAAAAGAAGGAGATATTGTCATTTTCCATTCCAATCTATCTACTAAATGGAATACAGAGGCGTATGAGCAAGAAGCTTTTTATCTTTCTGAAGAATTAGCCGAGGAATTAGTTCAATTAAAAGTAAAATCGGTCGGCCTAGATTTCATCTCTCCTGATGAGGTAACGACAGAAACATCACCAATTCATCACATACTACTTGGGAATAATATTTATTTAATTGAAAACTTAACAAACTTAGATGCCATTCACACGAAACGTTTCTTTTTCTCAGCGGCACCATTAAAAATTAAAGATAGCGACGGTGCTTTTGCAAGGGCGTTCGCTGTAATTTTTTAAACAAACTATACAAAAAAGCAAAGATCATCATTGACCTTTGCTTCTATTTTTTTTATTTAAACTAAGAAAGAATTGCTCAACACGAGGACGTAACCAAGCTAAATAATCTTTCTCTTTCTTCTTTGTACAAGCTATTTCTTCCCCATCTACCATTCCGACGAGCTCTAGCTCTAACAGTTGCCTTGTAAATGCTAACATATTTATTTCTTCGTCTGGATACTCTTCTTTTAATTTCTCCTCAATTTCCCCCAATAAAAAACCGTCACGCATCATTGCCAATGCATCAATCCAAAGTGGCGGCATTTCATATTTTTCTCCTGTAATTGTATCTTTTACAATGTAATTCTTTTGCTCTTTTCGAAATTGAATCGTGTGTAAGCATACAGTCGAATTTAATGTTAATTCCATGATACCACCTCTTTCATCATATCTGCATAGAAAAAGGATGCGTGTGCACCCCTACTTTTTCTAACACTACCGAACCGTTACATGAATAACAAATCTCATGTCGATATTTTCCTCCATTATAAACGAAGTATTTTATAAAAAAAACCCTTCTTGAAACATTTTATAAAATGTTTATATTTACACAACAAGAACACTTTTCTGAAAAATATTTTCTTGTAGCACATTATACTATCATTAAAAAAATCTCCACTTTCGTTCCTATTTCCACGCTACTTTGAATCGCAACATTTCCTTGATACTCCTCAATAATTTTATATGTAATCGCTAATCTAAGTCCCGTACCATTCTGCTTTTTTGAGTAAAAAGCTTTACCGATTTTGTCTAACTTCTCGTTCTCCATCCCAATTATAAATGCGTTCATATCCTTCCGTTTTTTCGTATACACGGATATGAATGTCTCCACCTTCTCGCATCGATTCTATCCCATTTTTAATAACAATTGTTTTAATTGTTTATCATCACCGTTTACAGGTGATGCATCCCCATTTATTTTCCAGTGAAACTTCACTCTATATTGCGCTGCATAACTTTCCATTAACTGCACAACATATAAAAGGATTTCTCGTATATTACATCATTCATAATTTGTTGGCTTTGGTTTCCCTAACAAATCCGTTAATTTTTTTAAATACTTTTAAAGCTTCTCTTTCCTCATAAATTAAGCTTTTAAATTTGTTCATATAAATACTCCTCATGATCAATACAAAAACTCTACATATTATCTCATTAAGTTATAAGTATAAAATTACTTTCAAAGCAATATGTAACCTTATAACGCGAAAAGGAAGGGGATTTCCCCTTCCTTTTCATCACAACTTATATCCATCTTACCCGATCATGTAGCAAGCCATCTGTAAAATCATTTTCCCCCACTACAAAATCCTTCATATATAAATTCAAATATTCTCCGTACTTACTTTCTGTATTTAATAATAATTCCTCTACATAATAGGCACCTTGTTTAAATTCATCGAACAGTAAACTACACAAGCCAGCATAAATTCCGCATCCTACTTGGAAGTAAGTCGCATTCGTTTTATATTTATGAAAAACTTGGCTGCTATTCATCACGTTATACATATATGTCTCGCTATTTTCATAAACGAGTAATACACCGACTAGATCCTCGCCCGCAATCTCTTCTTCGGCTGGATTAAATACTTTACGATTCCAGTTCCATAGATCTTCTACCTTATTTAAATTCTGTCTAATTATATTTGTTGTATACTCATTAATTCGGTAAAGAAATCCAACTTCCATGTTAAAGTTTTTCCCTAAAATTAAAACTTCCTCATGCGGCATTAAACAACCATAAAACTCTTTCTCTCCCAACTTTACTTTATACTCTGAAGCATATACATCTTCATAAAAGTAAAGGGGACGATGATGACTCATATACATCGGATAACTCCATATCGCTTCATCTAGAAATCGCTCTACTGCCCATGAAGCATACAGTGTATGAGGTTTTATAAGTGCTGTATCATTCAAAAATGACGTATCATGTTCTACTATATAGCATGCTCTTGGCTTTTCATTCGGGCGTTCCTTCATAAGTTCAACAACCATCCATTGAACAACCCCTGGATTCATACCTGAGCCTATAATTGCTTTTGTATTTGTAAATTTCTCTTTTTCCTTCTCAAATCTCGTATATCTTTCCGTAAGTTGAAAGCCGATTAAACTATCGTCCTGATCTACTGCCTCATTTTCCAAAGCTGAATTAATATAACAAATTCCAAGTTCATTACAACAGCTTAATACTCTGATCGTATCTGCCCCCGAAACATCAATAACAACACTCGTACTACTTTCTTTTAAATGCTTTTTAAATGTCACTACATCTTGGAGGTCTATTTCGGATAAAAACAATTGATCTTTCAAATTTGGAAACAACTCGTCATAATACGTCCTATCTTTTTGTTTTATATCAACCAAATGAAATGTAACACTCTTTATCACTTCATAAATCGGGTCTTTTTCATTTACTATCGCTTGATTCAAAATCGCTAAAACTGCTTTTGCTGCTCCACCAGCACTACCAAGTAATGTAATCGATAAAGAATTTGGAAACTGCTCCACCAACAAAACCCCTTTAATATATTAGTTAGCAGTTCTCCCTCAAAAAAATAAATTGAATACATCAAAAGATAGCTCGTACATATTTTTTATAATTTAGCACAAGATTTCCTCTTCAATGATCACACTAACATATTTATACTCAATTCATTTTTCCCCTCATATTCCAATCGAGTTAAACAAATAGGCTCGACCTTTTCTTCTGCATATAAAAGAAAAAGCCAGCCCTTTCAACTAGCTTACGGACAGTGGACAGATTTTACATGTTGAATATTTACATACATTTTCGCATCACGCGCTTTTAATATTTCAATATGCCCTTCATCAATCTTCGCCATCTTTCCGATTTTATTAGATTCCTCACCTAAATCGAACACCATGATTTTGCCAGACATTTTAATAAGTTGTTCTTCAAACGTTCGAGCTAATGTAATATTTAATGGATTTACGGGGAGTTCATTTTTATTGAGGGCATAAGGCACTTGATTTTCTTTATATGGAATTAACCATTTCAAATGCTTTAAAGATATATATACTGTTTTATAAACTGGACTATAAAAAACGATATAATCGTTCATTATACTTGTAACATAACCATGTATTGGAGCATTTCCCGCTACATAAATTTCAGTGAAAATCCCTTTAGAAGTACTTAATACTTTCCTCAAAGAGATAGAAGGTGATTCCCTCTTAATTACAGAATCAACATCTGGTTTTGATATTTCTTCATCATATGTTCTTAAAATTTTATAATATTGTACATGGTATAAAGATATATATACATAGTCTTGTCCATTGTAAAGAACAACGATATCATTTCCTACGTCTATTAATACACCTTTAAATCTTTTTTCACCGATTAATTTAACATATATATTTTCTCCAATACTTTTGTTTAACTCATTCATCTATATCCTCCTTTCTATGAATTTCTTCTTTCCAGTCTTCCATTTTCAAAAAAATAATCAGGGCAAAGTTCTGTTTTAATAGTAAGTAATTCCTTTTCATACTATCGAAATAAGAAATTGTTCTTCTCTTTCCCTCATAATGCCCCTCTTATTTATTAAACATTATTCATCTTCATTCTTTTTACATTTAACTACTTGACTCACACTCTTAATATGAGAGTTAATTACATAAATAACTTCATCGCAGTTTACTAGTGTAATACAGCCATGGTGTACCTCACTTAATAAACCATCCACACATTCTGGACCACCACGATTAATTTTTACCCACTTATACTTCAAGTCTTTTAATATATCTAAAAAAGTATCCTCATCAGAGCAGAAACATGAACTATAGCAATCGCCACATTTACTTTCTTTCACTTTCTTAACTAGGCTCTTCACATGTTTCAACTGATAATATACTAATTCACCATGAGGTAATTGTAACGTTAAATAATCTTTGCCTAACGATACGAGCTCACCCACTCGACTTTCTGGTCCGCGAAGGTTTACTTTTACAGTCTCACCAACTAAACATTTAATTTGGTCACAGCATAATACATTCTCCAATTTCGTATCCCCCTTTCTTATTATCTGCCTCTACTTGATTGTCTTTGTGCACGAGCGCGACCTGAATTATTGCTACTTTCCTTGCTGCTACTATCGTCGCTCTCATCGCTCTCTCCGCATGCTAAAGCATTATAGTTAACACTTTTAATATGCTTTATTGCAATTAATATAATTTCTTCTTTTACGATTAATGTTACGAAATCACAAGAAACATCTTGTAAAATGCCTTCTACTTTTTCTGGACCACCGCGATTAATTTTCACCCAACAATATTTGAAACTTTCAAGAAGTGCTTCAAAGTCTTCTGCACATGCGCAATCTTCCCATTCGCAATCACTTGATCCACATTCTTTTGCACTTTTTGTAATACTTTTTAGATGACTAAGTTGATAGTAATAAAGCTCACCTTTTTCATTCTGCAATACGAAGTAGTCCGGACATACTGATATTATTGTTCCTCTTTGAGATTCTGGACCACCCCTGTTTACTCTCACAAAAGATCCAATTAAGTCTTTCAAAAAATCACAATGAAATAAACTCACGAGAAAACCCCTTCCATTAATTTATAAGCTTTTGCACTGATAGTATATGTATCTGTACAGGTTACGTTCTCTATGTTTGTCCTAGCTAGAAAAAAATATGCTTTTAACATGGTAGACTACTACCTATCAAAATTTGAAGAAAGACTAAGAACCCCCTATGCTTTTGATATCTTTAAACAAAAAAATCCCTTATGAAGATACATTTCTGCATATCTTCATAAGGGATTTCCCATAGTTAATCTTCATCTTTAACATCCATATCTTCCGGAATTGGTTCGTTCAATATTTCTTCCACTAATTGCTTATATTTCTCCATTTGTTCTAAATGTGTATTGAATTGTTCTTTATTTAATAAATATTGCTCTCCATCAAATAGTGCACGAATTTTCTTTTGCTGAATTAGCTCTTCAATATACGACTTTGGTAAATTCAAATACTCCGCAGCTTCTTCTACTGTTATATACAACGCATTCATTCCTTTATTATTTTTTCCTATACACTGTATCTTACTTTATTTTTGTAAACAAATAAAAAAGATTTTGTAAATGCAACCTAAAAAGCAGGTAGATGCATTCCATATATTGTATAATAGTATATAGTAAGAATTTTTTAAATATAGAATGGTATTACCCATTTACACAAAGGAGCGTTAACATATGGCTACTCGTCACATCATTACAATGTTAGAAAAAACATTACAAGTTGAAACGGAAAACACAATTTCTCATTTAACTACATCTTTATCTGATCGTATTCTTTCTCAAAGCGCAGCAATACAAGAAAACAATTGTTACCATACAATTGGGGAATGGTACAAAAATCATTTCTTATTCCAACAAGATGATTTCCTTTGGGCTAAATACGTTTTCTATGACGCATATTGTGAGGAAATAAAAAAACAAGGTCATCTTACAAAACGTGTTCGCCAAATATTAGAATCATTAGCTCGAATGCATGGAAAACAGTACATTGCTTCTATATTAAATATGCCATTCCCTAAAGAACGAGCTAAAGGAACAGCGTAATGTAATACTGTTCTGCGTCAGCAAAACATAGATTCATTGTTTTCTAGGAAGATTTACAAATAAAAACGTTCATGTCACATGAACTGATGAAACCGGTGTCATTATAATGATTGAAAATATAGTAAACAGGAAAACCCCCATTTACCTCTCTCGTCATTCGAATAGAGAAGTAAATGGGGGTATACTTGTTCCTTTATTATTTCATCATCTGCTTAATCAATTCACGATTTCTCTTCTTAAATACTTCATTATGCGAAGAAACCATTCCATACTCACTTGCATCTGGTTGAATAAATTGTTTCGCTTTATTTACAGCATTTCCAGCATCTTGGAATGCTCCCGCAATTAAGTGTAATTTTCCTTCATGCTTTAAAATATCTCCAGCAGCATATAATCCGTCTACTGAAGATTCACTATTTGCATTACCTGCAATATAATAATTATCTATAATCGCAACGTCTAACTCACTATTTTCTAATAATGTAATGTCACGTTCATATCCATGATTAATAATAACTTCATCGATAGCTAACTGAGAAACCTCTCCCGTTTCGTGATTTGTTAATTCTACATATTCAATCGCTTCATGGTTATCGCCAGCAATTAATGTTGTAATCGATGTATTAAAGAAACATTCTGCAGAACTGTTCATAAGTTGTTTTACTTGTGCCTCATGCCCAGATAATTCTTCTTTTCTATATGTTAAATAGACTTTTTTCGCAATTGGTTCTAACTCATTTGCCCAATCAATTGCAGAGTTACCTCCGCCTGAAATAATGACCGTTTTATTTTTGAAACGTTTTAACGATTTAACTGTATAATTTAAGTTCGATACTTCAAATCGCTCCGCACCTTCAATTGATAACTTTTGTGGATTCAATATACCACTTCCAGTTGCAACGATCACTGTTTTTGAAAAGTGTTCTTCTCCAGTGCTTGTTTTTAACGTAAAAATACCATCTTTATTACGAATAATTGATTCTATTTTTGTATTCAATACAACTTCTGGCTGAAATGTTAACCCTTGTTGTACAAGTTGCTCAATTAACTTTTCGCCAGTAACCGGTAATAATCCGCCAATATCCCAAATCATTTTCTCCGGATAAACATGTATTTTCCCACCTAACTGTGGTTGAAATTCTATTATTTTTGTTTTCATTTCTCTGAGTCCACTATAAAAAGCTGAATAAAGCCCTGCAGGTCCTCCGCCTATCACAGTTACATCAAACAATTCTTCTCGATTCATTCGTGCTCACTCCTCAGCTACTAATCATTGATTATCATTCTCAATAAAATATAACCTGTTTCCGCAAAATTTACAATCAAAATTACTATTGACAATACACCTATATAAAATTATATTATTTAAAGAATCAATAGTGATAATCATTATCATTTTGTTAATAATTAGCAAATTTGAGATTACATCTTCTTTCATTAATATGGTTAATACTATATTATAAAATCTCACATTCAAGATTTTTAATAAATATTTTGCATTACCACTACTCATTCAAACAGATTGCAGTTAAACAAATTATCGTATACACATATCATCTATGTTAAAGGAGAAAGACGATGAAAAAGTTATTTATTTCACTAACAGTTCTTTTCGTTCTTGTTATGAGTGCTTGTAGCAATGGCTCTACAGACAAAAAGAACGATGCAAAAGGTAGTAAATCAGAAACAATTACATACCAATCTGAAAATGGTAAAGTAGAAGTTCCTGCAAATCCAAAACGCGTTGTTGTTCTATCATCATTCGCTGGTAACGTAATGTCATTAGGTGTAAATCTTGTTGGGGTAGATTCATGGTCTAAACAAAACCCACGTTTTGATAGCAAACTTAAAGATGTTGCTGAAGTATCAGATGAAAATGTTGAAAAAATTGCTGAACTAAATCCAGATTTAATCATTGGTTTATCTAATATTAAAAATGTTGATAAGTTAAAGAAAATCGCTCCTACTGTAACATACACTTACGGAAAAGTTGATTACTTAACACAGCATTTAGAAATCGGTAAGTTATTAAACAAAGAAAAAGAAGCAAAAACTTGGGTTGATGACTTCAAGAAACGTGCACAAGACGCTGGTAAAGAAATTAAAGCAAAAATCGGTGAAGATGCAACAGTTTCTGTTGTAGAAAACTTCAACAAACAGCTTTATGTATACGGCGAGAACTGGGGCCGTGGAACAGAAATTCTGTACCAAGAAATGAAATTAAAAATGCCTGAAAAAGTAAAAGAAAAAGCATTAAAAGAAGGTTATTACGCATTATCTACTGAGGTATTACCTGAGTTTGCTGGTGACTACTTAATCGTAAGTAAAAACAAAGATACTGATAACTCATTCCAAGAGACAGAATCATATAAAAACATCCCAGCAGTAAAAAATAATCGTGTATACGAAGCAAACATGATGGAATTCTATTTCAATGATCCACTTACATTAGATTTCCAACTAGACTTCTTCAAGAAGAGCTTTCTTGGTAAATAATACAAACATGAGGAATTCTTAATTTAAGAATTCCTCTTCCTTTATTCTATGAAAAGAAAAGATGTGAAACGAATGACAAAAGAACATGACAATACGCGTTCTATAGCTTTTACATACAAATTAATTTTAAGCATAATTGCATTCTTTCTTATTTTTATGGTGGCAATGGTATTAGGTGCTGCAGATACTTCAATAAAAGACGTATGGTTAGCACTCACTTCCTCCGCTAAAGGGGACAAAATATCTATTATTCGCGAAATACGTTTGCCACGTGAAGTTGCTGCTATTTTTGTAGGAGCTGGACTTGCCGTTTCTGGAGCAATTATGCAAGGATTAACACGAAATCCACTTGCTGATCCTGGATTACTCGGGCTATCTGGTGGAGCAAATGCTGCGCTTGCACTAACACTTGCTTTCAACCCTTCCATAAGCTATCTTTACTTAACATTAGCTTGCTTTATCGGTGCTGCAGTTGGTGCAATTATGGTATTTGGAATTGGTATGGTGAAAAAAGGCGGTCTCTCCCCTCTTCGAATTGTATTAGCTGGTGCTGCAGTTTCAGCATTTCTACTCGCAATTTCAGAAGGAGTCGGCATTTACTTCAAAATTTCACAAGATGTATCACTTTGGACTGCTGGAGGCGTAATTGGAACTACTTGGAGCCAATTGAAAGTTATTATTCCAGTCATTTCAATTAGTATCTTTATCGCTATCTTACTAGCCAAAAAGTTGACAGTTCTTAGTTTCAGTGAAGAAGTAGCTATTGGACTCGGTCAAAAAATTATTGTTATTAAAACCATTCTATTTATCATTATCATTTTACTTGCAGGTGCGTCTGTAGCACTTGTCGGAAATATGGCATTTATCGGTTTAATGGTACCTCACATGGTACGTCCAATTGTCGGTCCAGATTACCGATTTGTTATACCGATGTCAGCAATTGCCGGGGCTTCCTTTATGCTACTTGCAGATACAATCGGACGTACGATTAACGCTCCGTACGAAACACCAGTTGCCGCTATTGTCGCAATTGTAGGATTACCATTCTTCCTATTCATTGTACGTAAAGGAGGAAAAACGTTCTCATGATACCATCTATTCTAAGAAAACAACGTCTTATCATACTCGCTTTACTTATACTAACCATTACAACCATTGTAATTGGAATGGGGCTCGGTTCAGCATCTTTATCTTATGATCGGCTACTCCCAATATTAATGGGCCAAGGAACTTTTAAAGAGGAGTTTGTTTTATACTCTTTAAGGCTACCTAGAATTATCATTACATTATTAGCTGGTATGGCTCTTGCTTTATCAGGAGCTATTCTGCAAGGAATTACCCGAAATGATTTAGCTGAACCTGGTATTCTCGGTATCAACTCTGGGGCCGGTGTTGCTGTTGCTATTTTCTTTTTATACTTTCCAATAGATGTAGGTTCATTTCTTTACTTACTACCTGTCGTTGGATTTATCGGGGCATTTCTGACAGCTGTTCTCATTTACGTATTTTCATATAGTAAATCAAGTGGACTTCAGCCGGTACGATTAACATTAACCGGTATCGGTTTTGCCTTTGCACTATCTGGAATGATGATTGTCCTTATTTCATCCGCAGATCGCATGAAAGTAGACTTTATTTCAAAATGGATTGCAGGGAACATTTGGGGAGACGATTGGATCTTCATTTTCGCAATGCTCCCATGGTTAATCGTATTAATTCCATTTGTTTTCTATAAAGCAAATCGATTAAACATTTTAGCATTAAACGAACCAGTCGCAATTGGCGTTGGAATTGAAATTGAAAAAGAGCGTAGATATTTATTAGTTGCAGCCGTTGCACTTGCTGCTGCCGCTGTTTCTGTAACAGGAGGAATTAGCTTTATCGGACTGATGGCTCCTCATATCGCGAAATCTTTAGTAGGTCCAAGACATCAAATCTTCATGCCTATCGCCCTTTTAATCGGTGGATGGCTATTGCTACTAGCAGACACAATTGGACGAAATATCGTTGAACCTAACGGTATCCCCGCAGGTATTGTTGTCGCTTTAATTGGTGCTCCTTACTTTATGTATTTGTTGCTTAAAAAAGCGTAAAGAAACACCCTCAAGATCTTTTCTTGAGGGTGTTTTTATTCTACTGCTGCCCATACCCTTCAAACTTCTTCGCCAAATTCTCCATCTCGTCTTCTGGCAATAGCTTCGGTTCCCCAATGCTTTTCGTTTGATAATAAATTTGCGCACAAAACTCAATTTCTTCTGCAACGGTAAATGCCATTTTGATATGATTTGCACCCGCAATTAAACCGTGGTTCGCAAGTAAAACAGCACGACGATCGATCATTCCTTCGAAAGCAGCCTCTGCTAATTGCTTCGTACCAAATGTTTCATACGGTGCACAGCGAACATTCGGGCCTGCGAAAGCAATTAAATATGATACTGCGGGCAGTTCCCATCCTAATGATGCAATCGTCTTCGCATAAGGAGAATGTGTATGCACAAGCGCATTTATATCTTCACGATTTCTATAATAAATAAGGTGCATATCGAGTTCGCTTGATGGTTTTCTCTCTCCCTCTACTACTTCACCATCTAAGTTTAATATAACTACATCTTCAGGCTTTGTTTCATAATAATCTAAACCACTTGGGCTAATGGCAACAAGACCTTGCTCACGATTGAAAATACTAATATTACCGCCTGTCCCCTTTGTTAAACCGCTAGAAATCATTTTCTTTCCGTACGCTACAATCTCTTCTCTCTCTTTTTGTAATAACATATACATCCCCCTAAGTATAAAGCTTATGATGACTGACTTTTTAACTCTATCTACTTATTGAAATAGCTTTTTTAAATTGTCCGTAAACGGTGCTTTTACAATCCCTTTTTCTGTAATAATCGCTGTTACATTTTCATGTGGCGTGACATCAAATGCTGGATTATATACTTTACTTTCTTTCGGAGCAGAATACTGTCCGAAACGATTAATTACTTCAGAAGCATCTCTTTCCTCAATCGGAATTTCTTTTCCTGTCGGTGTTTTTAAGTCAATTGTCGGTGTTGGTGCTGCTACATAAAACGGAATGTTGTAGTATTTCGCTAAAATAGATACGCCTAATGTTCCAATTTTATTTGCTACATCACCGTTTGCTGCCACACGGTCGCATCCAACGATTACCGCATCAATCTTCCCTTGTGACATAACCATAGCTGCCATATTATCCGTAATGACAGTGACATCAATTCCCGCTCGCTGTAGTTCTAATGCTGTTAACGTTGAACCTTGTAATCTAGGACGCGTTTCATCGGAATAGATTTTTAAGTCCCATCCTTTTTCTTTCGCTAAGTACATCGGAGCTGTCGCAGTACCATACTTAGTCGTCGCTAACGCACCAGCATTACAATGTGTTAATACTCCCATTCCATCATGGAATAACGTTAATGCATGTTCTCCAATTTGACGGTTAATTTCTTCATCTTCCCTATGAATCTCTTTTGCCTCTTCTAGTAATCTATCTTTCAACTGTGTGATTGATAGATGAGTATGATCTGTCGCTACACTTTCCATTCTTTCAAGTGCCCAAAATAAGTTTACTGCTGTCGGTCTTGATGTGGCCAAATATGCACATACCCTTTTTACTTCATCAATAAATTCAGCTTCCGTACTTTCAACAAATTCCTTTACCCCTAAATACACACCATAAGCTGCTGAAACACCAATCGCTGGCGCTCCTCGTACTTTCATTACTTGAATGGCATCCCACACACCTTCAGCTGTATTGAAAGATTCATAGACAACTTCATTTGGTAATAATGTTTGATCTAATAAAACTAAAGCATCGTCTTTCCACTGAATTGGTATTAATTGCTCTTCCATCATCTTCTCCCCTTACTTCGCATAGTGCATTGACTGTTCTTTTAACGTTTCTACAAAGCTTGTACCTGTTTTATATTGATTCGCTCGTAAAATAAATTTCTTTGCTACTTGAAGACAAATGCGTTCTGCTCTAGCACGTGCTTCCTCATTCTCAATACAAGTAATATCTTTTACTTTCGCTAGCCCAACAATACGACGAATTAACTCAAGGCCTGTCACTGCAGCTGTATCCTCTAATACAGATTGTAAATAGATTTCGTTAAAGCCTTCTTCTTTCGCCATAATCTCTGTCACATGAATATTCCAGGCATCTAAAAACTTCTTCTTAAATAGATCAATTACCTCTACCATTGTCGATTGTAACCAATCCATATACGTATCTTTCTCGGCTCCAGCTGACATTGTCGCATCTGCATTCACCCAAGCAAACATTAAATTCGCCATTACATTCCCAATGTCATAGCCCATTGGTCCATAAAAGGCAAACTCAGGATCAATTACCTTTGTGGAATCATTTTTTACAAAAACAGAACCAGTATGCAAATCACCGTGAATAAGCGCCTGTGCATTCGTCATAAAAGAAAACTTAAGTTTTGCTACTTCTATACGAAGCTCTTTATCACTATAAATATGTTCTCTAATCCACCCTTCATTTAACGGAAATAACTCATTACGCTTATTATGATTTGTAAATGGCTCAGCGTATACGAGGTCTTCTGTAATCTCACATAACTCAGGATTTATATAATTCTTCACAAGTTCCTTCTTCTCTTTATGATTCATTACAACATCCGATGTTAATAAGAGCGTATTTACCAAAAAGGTCGTTAAATCATCCGCAAGCCTCGGAAATATTTCATGATTTATAAGTGCTGTACGTAATATTGTGTGATCCGATAAGTCCTCCATTACGCAACAATTCATCACACTATCAAACAAATACACCTTCGGAACAAGTCCAGGTGCTAACTCTTCCTCTAACTGCAAAACATCTGATTCAATACGAATACGATTCGTCGATAACTTAAACTCATCTGAAATACGAGCTGTATCCCCAGCTTGTTTTACAATGACAGAAATGTTCTTCTGTTCATCCCAAACGCGGAATACATAATTTAAATTACCATCGCCTATTTCTTTACACTGTAACCCCTTTGCATGTTCAAACTTACATAATTTCTCTTTCACATATACAATCACATCGCTAGCTTCCATTAAAAAATACTTCGTGAACTTAGACATGGTTTCCCCTCCATACTAATTGTAAGCGTTTTCTAAAAGCTATAAAAAATAATAGGATTAAATCTTTCATCCTATAATATATGTTCTTCTTTTTGAAATGTATATCTAGATTTTATTATATCTTGTTAACACTTTGAGTCAATGTTTCTAATTATTATTACAATATACTTCCTAATTATATGTTTGGGAGGACAAAAATTGTTCAAAAAGATTCTAATTCATTTTATTTTATTTATCACACAATTCTTTGTAAAATAGAAATAAGCAGTTCCTTTTCAAAAAGAAAACTTCTAAGAAATATTTCCTTCCTAAGAATTTACACTTACATCATATGTCTAACATACACACTACACTTTCAAGCACTCATTGAAAATTTATAAACTTAAAATTACCTTTCCATTCCCTGTTATCCTTAATTGAGAATAAATATTAATTAAATTGGTATAAAGTTCGTTTATTCGCTTGACAAAATAACCACTTCTATATGATAATTAATATCGAATTAGAATTATTATAGTTAATTAAAAAATATATTTTATGAGCACACTATTTTTTGATGCTCAAAACCAACATTTAGGAGGAATTTTGATATGTTATTAATCGGCACAGAAGTAAAACCGTTTAAAGCTAATGCTTACCATAATGGAGAATTTATCCAAGTTACTGACGAAAGTTTAAAAGGAAAATGGAGTGTAGTTTGTTTCTACCCAGCTGACTTCACATTCGTTTGTCCAACTGAACTTGAAGACTTACAAAACCAATATGCAACTCTTAAAGAGTTAGGCGTTGAAGTATACTCTGTATCTACAGACACTCACTTCACTCACAAAGCATGGCATGATAGCTCAGAAACTATCGGTAAAATCGAGTACATCATGATTGGTGACCCAACTCGCACAATCACTACAAACTTCAACGTTTTAATGGAAGAAGAAGGTCTTGCTGCTCGTGGTACATTCATCATCGATCCAGACGGCGTTATCCAATCTATGGAAATCAATGCTGACGGTATCGGCCGTGACGCAAGCATTCTTGTTAACAAAATTAAAGCAGCTCAATACGTACGTAACAACCCAGGTGAAGTTTGCCCAGCTAAATGGCAAGAGGGTTCTGCAACACTTAAACCAAGCCTTGACCTTGTAGGCAAAATCTAAGGAGTTCGATCAAAATGATACTAGATGCAGATATAAAAACACAACTATCCCAATATCTTCAATTAATGGAGAACGATATTTTACTTAAAGTAAGCGCAGGAGACGATGCAGTATCTAAAGACATGTTAGCTTTAGTTGATGAGTTATCTACTATGTCTTCTAAGATCACAGTAGAAAAAGTTGAACTAGAGAGAACACCAAGCTTTAGCGTAAATCGCCCTGGTGAAGACACTGGTGTCGTATTCGCTGGTATTCCATTAGGACACGAATTTACATCACTAGTGTTAGCTTTACTACAAGTAAGTGGACGCGCTCCAAAAGTTGAACAAAAATTAATCGATCAAATTAAAAACATTCAAGGCGAATATCATTTTGAATCTTATATCAGCCTAAGTTGTCATAACTGTCCTGATGTTGTACAAGCTCTTAACGTAATGAGCGTTCTAAACTCTGGTATTACACATACTATGATTGATGGCGCTGCATTCAAAGAGGAAGTAGAAAGCAAAGACATCATGGCAGTACCAACAGTTTTCCTAAACGGCGAATCTTTCGGCAGCGGTCGTATGACACTGGAAGAAATTTTAGCTAAAATGGGTAACGGTCCAGATGCATCAGAGCTTTCTGATAAAGATCCATACGATGTTCTTGTTGTTGGTGGCGGCCCTGCTGGTGCAAGTGCAGCAATTTATGCAGCACGTAAAGGCATCCGCACTGGTATCGTTGCTGAGCGCTTCGGTGGTCAAGTAATGGATACTATGGGCATTGAGAACTTCATCAGCGTAAAACGCACTGAAGGTCCTAAGCTAGTAGCAAGCCTTGAAGAGCACGTAAAAGAATACGACATCGATGTAATGAATCTACAACGTGCAAAACGTTTAGAGAAAAAAGAACTTATTGAAGTGGAACTTGAAAACGGCGCTATTCTGAAAAGTAAGAGCGTAATCGTTTCAACAGGTGCTCGCTGGCGTAACGTTGGCGTACCAGGTGAAGCTGAGTTCAAAAATAAAGGTGTAGCATACTGCCCACACTGTGACGGTCCATTATTCACTGGAAAAGACGTAGCAGTTATCGGCGGCGGTAACTCTGGTATTGAAGCAGCTATCGACTTAGCAGGTATTGTTAAGCACGTAACTGTTCTTGAATTCATGCCAGAATTAAAAGCTGATGCTGTATTACAAGAACGTCTTAACAGCTTACCAAACGTAACTGTTCTGAAAAACGTTCAAACGAAAGAAATTACTGGTACTGATAAAGTAAACGGTATTTCTTACATCGATCGTGAAACTGAAGAAGTTCATCACGTTGAATTACAAGGTGTATTCGTACAAATCGGTCTTGTTCCAAACACAGACTGGTTAGGCGAAACAGTTGAACGCGTTCGCGGTGAAATCGTAACAGACAAGCACGGCGCTACAAACGTACCAGGAGTGTTTGCTGCAGGTGACTGTACAAATAATCCGTACAAACAAATCATCATCTCTATGGGTTCAGGTGCAAACGCAGCTTTAGGTGCATTTGATTACTTAATCCGTAACTAATATAGACGTGAGTAAAAAAAGCAGGTGCCTTGGCACCTGCTTTTTTATAATCCTAATGTATACACTAAAAACCTCTCATTCCCATTCTTCTCATAAGCCCCAGGCAATCTTACTTCCCTCTTCAACTCAAACGTAGTCTGATTCTCTAGGAAGAAAATATAATCTTCAGAAGGATAGTATAAAATAATATCCACTTCTCTCCCCGTTTCTTCTACCGAAAGCAAAATGTTATTTACTACATTCATAAACACTTGGACAGAAAATGGATTAAAGAAATAAAATCGGTTATCACATGGATTAATCTCATATTCCTGCGCTAAACAACATTCAAACCTAATTTTATCTTTACTGTCTCTTACCTTTCGAGCATAACGATCAAGATTATCCAACGCTTCTTTATAAAACTCTTCATTCATTTCAATTCCAACCGCTGAAGCACCACACTTATGATGCATATAAAAGTTTAATCGTCCTTTTCCGCACCCAAAATCTACAACTCGGTCACTACGTTTTATCTCATATTGATTCAGTAACTCATCTAATCCGCTATATGGCGTCGGTTCATAACGGTGATAGTGCATAGACTTGTTAAACCCTTTTTGTTCACCTACTGTTTTTATATTTAAAACTGCATCATAATGTTGTTCGTTCATTTTTTTCTCCTATTAAGAAATGGTACTTCTTATTATACACTATGTACTGGAGAAGGATTTTTCATCAAATTAATAGGTACGTGAAATTATATGAACGATTTTTTCAATATATCGACTTAACAACAAATTACTACAAAAAAACAGGAGCTCTCTAGCCCCTGTCTTCTAACACTTTCAATACAGTTTGTTTTAATATTTCTACCCCATCCATAATACAACTATGATCGAACTTCATATACGGATGGTGTAATCCAGGTTGTAAGTCTGCTCCTAATCCAAGCATGACAGCTTTTAAATATGGTCTCTTCACTGTGTAGTAATGGAAATCATCGCTTCCTGTCGTATAAAGTGGTCCTGTACATTTATCTTCCCCATACACTTCAAGAATACCTTTACGCATAAATCTTTCAGCTTCTTCTGAAACTTCAGCTCCTGGCGCGAGATCAATCCACTCATATGAAGTTTTCGACCCCATTGATGCAGCTGATTCTATGACATGCTCTATCCTTTTCTTTAACTCTTCTAATAGTGTATTATTCTCTGCTCTTACATCTAAACTAAAATGACCATTACCCGGAATAATATTCAAATTATCTCCACCAGCTTGGCACCTCGTCATCTTTACTGAATAGGAACTTTGCGGTGGTAGCCATATGTTTTTCAAACCGATATTAATCATAGAGATAACATCAATGGCATTTATCCCTTGATGTGGGCGTGCTCCATGTGCGTCTTCTCCGTGAATCGTACCTTCTAAAAATCCTGCTGCTCCGTGACGAATTGATGAGGCAGCTTGTTTCAAAGATAGTTCTTCAATTGGGCGCAAATGAACACCGAATAGGAAATCCGCATCATCCACAGCACCTTTCTCTACCATCTTTAAAGCTCCATTTCCTTTCTCTTCTGCCGGCTGAAAAATAAATCTAACTGTACCACTTTTCCATCTCATATTCTTTAATTGTAAAATAAGTCCCATTACAATCGTCATATGAGCATCGTGACCACACGAATGATTCGCTTTAAATTCTCCATTCACTTCTTGCCAAAGCGCATCCATATCAGCACGAACCGCAATAACTGGATTTCCACTTCCAATCTCAGCAATCACGCCTGGACAATCATCAAATATTTTATATGAAATTCCTTCTTCTTTTAAAAAGTTAGTAATATACGCTGTCGTTTCATACTCTTTCCAACTCACTTCAGGGTTTTCATGTAAATGCTGAAAAATTTCAGTTAAACGCTCTTGTAGTTCTAATGTTTTCAAAGCTACATTCTCCTTCCCACATTCCAAAACCATTCAGGTTAATTATACTTATGAAAAACAGATGTTTTTATGAACATATTGAATTTTAAGAAAAAAGTCAATTATTTATTTTCAAATATAATCTACAACTTATTTCCACTCACTTTATATCGATAGAACATTCCTTATTTTCTGTTTTTTATTGACGCTCGTATCGTTTTTTAGTTATTATAACTTAATAGCGTCTATTTTACGACAATTCTAAAAATACAAACAAACATACATAACAGGAGGAAATTTATGAAAAAAGAAATACCTTTTGGTGTAGCAATGATCCCTATTATCATTACAGTTGCAGTTATGATGGTTACAATTGTTGTATTAAAACAGAGCCCTCACGTCCCACTTATTATCGGTACAACTGTTGCTTCTATCGTCGCTTGGCGTTACGGTTACAAATGGAACGACATTGAAGAAGCAATGTATAAAGGCATTCGCCTCGCATTACCGGCTATCGTTATCATTATTCTAGTAGGTTTAACGATCGGTGCCTGGATTGGTGGTGGAATTGTCGCAACAATGATTTATTACGGTTTAAATCTTTTAACACCATCACTATTTTTAGTTTCAATTACAATTATTTGTTCTATTGTTGCATTAGCTATTGGTAGCTCTTGGTCTACAATGGGAACAATTGGTGTTGCAGGAATGGGTATTGGCCTAAGTATGGGAATCCCAGCTCCGATGGTTGCCGGTGCTATCATTTCCGGTTCTTATTTCGGCGATAAAATGTCACCGCTTTCAGACACAACAAACTTAGCCGCAGGATTAACAAATACAGATTTATTCACACATATTCGTCATATGTTATTTACTACAATTCCAGGTTTAATTATTACTCTTATCGTTTATGCCTTCTTAGGAAGAAGCTTCGGTGCTAACAATATTGATGCAAAAAGTATCGAGCAAACATTACAAGTATTGCAACAAAATTTTGTTATCTCACCTTTCCTATTAATCATACCTGTAGTCGTTATGGTATTGGTTGCTAAAAAAGTTCCTGCTATACCAGCTATTCTTGTAGGTATTATTTTAGGGTTTTTATCACAAGTCTTTATTCAAGGTGGTTCTGTCTCAGCATCTGTCGGTGCACTCCAAGCTGGATTTGTTATAGACACTGGAAACAAGCTAGTAGACGAGCTATTTAACCGTGGTGGCTTAGATTCGATGATGAATACAGTCTCTATGACAATTGTCGCTATGACTTTCGGAGGAGTACTAGAACATACAGGTATTCTTCGTTCCATTGTAAATCAAATTTTAAAGTTAGCGAAATCAGCAAAGGGACTTATCGCTTCTACTATCGCTTCATGTTTTGCAACAAATCTTACTTGCTCTGAACAATATATTTCGATTGTTGTTCCTTCAAGAATGTACGCGAATGCATACACAGAAAAAGGACTACATTCTAAAAATTTATCCAGAGCATTAGAAGATGGCGGAACATTAACTTCTGTTTTCGTACCTTGGAATACATGCGGCGTATTTATACTCGCAACACTCGGCGTAGGTGCATTCGAATATGCTCCTTATGCTATATTGAATTTCATCGTACCTATTATCTCGATCATTTACGGTATAACTGGTCTCACAATTACGAAACTATCTGACATTGAAAAAGCGGAACTACTAAAAAAACAAAACGCTCAATTAGAAGCTTAAAGATAACGGTAAATTCAGTTCATATATTGCGCGAGGACGCCCTTGTTGATAAGGCATTTCCTCGCCGCAAATATGAACATACCCATAATCAACTAGTTTCTTTAATAACCTTTCTGTTGATCGCCGAGTCACTTGTAAGTATTCAGAAAGATCTGCTGCTGTAAACTTCAATGACGGATGTGATTGACTAAATTGAATAATTTTTGATAAATTTGCTGGGCTAAGTTTCGTTTCCTTCGCTATTTTCATTAGTTCCGGATTGTCATTCTTCAAACTTTGTACTCTCTGTTCTTTCGGGAACGGACCAAATAGTTCTTTATCACTTGTTAGTATATAAAAACAGTGGTCTATTGGATTATTCTTCGCGAAACCTTGGGCGATTTTAGCATTTTGCTCCGCTTCTTTCACAGTTTTTCCGTAACCAAATCCAATAGCTATCGTTCCTTCTATACTCGCAAATAAATTATTTATCATATTTGTTTTTATAATGGATTCAATATCACCACGAGTCGTATACAAAATGAACGTCATTTCATCAATTGTTTTAAATGAACCACGTAGTTCTTTTGAAATGACATCTAATTGCTCAAGCAAACCATCTCGTAATTGTAAAGAAGAAATAATACAAGCACCAACAGTAGCTGAATGGCTTTTTGCTAACTCAGCTTTTATTTTTGCATCTTTTAACCCTTGTATAATGGATTGCTTCGGATCTATCATACGTTCTGAAGGAATACCTATTTTTTGAAGTTCATCATAGACAGCGTGAATACTAGTTAAAGCTAAATGAGCTTCTCCAGATTGATATTTAGCTACATGAAAATCAATAACTCTATTTATTTCATCTTTACTCCACAGCATATTTTCATAATCAAACACTTGTGGACTTTCTTTTATGCCAATATCATGGAACACATTTATAATGAATGAACGGTCTACTAAATCAATTGAAATTTTATGTGGTTGAATCCCTTGGTGATACATGACAGAAAGAATGGAAGATGCCACGGTCGTCTCGTCTTGCTGTAAGTACGTACTTGGAATTCGTAATTGTTCTCTTATTTCTTTTGCCATATAATAAGGTAAAGCACCTGAGAAAAAGATGAAATCACAAGGCTTTAAACGTTTTAATAGTTCAGAAGATTCTGCCGGATGAAGGTAAACATATGGATCAATTTCTATTTCATCTAGTTTATGAGCAATAGGTAAAAGTGTCTCTATAAACTCTTTTGAACCGACAACTGCAATTTTTATCATCATTTCTCTAACTCCTTATCATTAATTAACGACTATTTAACGTCAACTATATCAAATGTACAAAACTATTGTAAACAGGAAGGGGTTTCTATCTAATGAAAATTACAGCTATTCACCTTTATGCAATTCGTTTACCGCTTCGCGATCCGTTTGTTATTAGTTATGGTTCTTATTCTGATATGCCTTCTATTATCGTCAAAATGGAAACAGACGAAGGTATTATCGGTTACGGTGAAGGCGTTGCTGATGATCACGTTACAGGCGAATCGTGGGAAAGTACTTTCCATACTTTAAAACATACGCTAGCACCTGCCCTTATCGGCCAAAATCCAATGAATATAGAAAAAATACACGATATGATGGACAATACAATTTACGGTGTCCCAACAGCGAAAGCTGCGATTGATATTGCTTGTTTTGATATAATGGGTAAAAAATTAAATCAACCTGTATATCAATTAATTGGCGGACGATACCATGAAGAATTTCCTATCACTCACGTATTAAGTATCGCAGATCCAGAAGAAATGGCCGAAGAAGCTGCCTCTATGATTCAGAAAGGTTACCAATCTTTCAAAATGAAAGTCGGTACAAATGTAAAAGAAGATGTAAAACGAATTGAAGCAGTACGTGAGCGTGTAGGAAATGACATCGCAATTCGTGTTGATGTAAACCAAGGGTGGAAAAATAGTGCAAACACATTAACAGCACTTCATTCATTAGGTCATTTAAACATCGACTGGATTGAACAGCCTGTCATCGCAGACGATATTGACGCAATGGCTCACATTCGTTCGAAAACAGACCTTCCGCTTATGATTGATGAAGGATTAAAGGGCTCTCGTGAAATGCGCCAAATTATTAAAGTAGACGCGGCTGATAAAGTAAACATAAAACTAATGAAATGCGGCGGCATATATCCCGCTGTAAAACTCGCTCATCAAGCAGAAATGGCCGGCATTGAATGCCAAGTGGGATCAATGGTCGAATCATCTGTTGCCTCTTCCGCAGGATTCCATGTCGCTTTTTCAAAGAAAATCATTACGAGCGTAGAGCTAACAGGACCATTAAAATTCACGAAAGACATTGGAAACTTACATTACGACGTACCATTTATTCGCTTAAACGAAAAGCCAGGACTAGGTATCGAAATAAATGAAGATACACTACGAGAACTCACCGTCTTTCAAGACAGTGTACGCTAAAGGAGGGCTAACGCATGACAGTTCTATACGAGGGCAGATTAAAACAAAATAACGAGCGATTTCACGTTACATTACTATCACTAGAGCACATCGAACAAATTTTATTATTACAAAACGTTGTAGTTGAAGCACTAGAAGATAAAAGTCGTCTACAACCACTCTCCCAAGAAGAATTTCAATACATTCTAGAAGGAAACGGCATGATGATTGGTGCTTTTATCGAAAAAGAACTCATCGCATTTCGCGCCCTACTCGTCCCTCCTATCGACGATGAACATTTAGGACTTGATATCGGCTTACTAGAAAGTGAACTGCACCGCGTCATCTATCAAGAGATCTCAAACGTTCATCCGAACTGGCGCGGAAATGGTATGCAAAAAATATTAGCGACAGTCATCATGGATGAATTACAAAAAGAAGATAGCAAATACGACTACGTTTGCTGCACCGTTGCTCCTTTTAACATTCCGAGTTTAAAAGATAAGTTCGCACAAGGGATGAAAATTGCTGCGCTGAAGGAGAAGTATGGTGGTAGTATGCGGTATGTTTTTGTGAAGGAATTGCGTGAGGACAATGAAAGGGATTGGACGGATATTAAAAGCATTCCAATGAACAATGCTGGTGGACAACAGGCATTGCTTTCGGAAGGGTATCGTGGGTATAAGATGGAGAAAGTGGATGAAGATTTTGTTGTGAAGTTTGGGCGATAATTGCTACGCTAGAAAAAAGGAGATGTCTGCTGTGACATCTCCTTTTGCTTTCTCTTCCTTGAACATATCGATTGCAACTCCAAATATATCAGCGATTTCCAAAATATATCGGCGCAACTCCAAATATATCAGCGATTTTCAAAATATATCGGCGCAACTCCAAATATATCAGCGATTTTTGAAACATATCGACTTACCGACAAATTTTAACAATAATTGCAACCTATATAAAGTAGTGCATTACTAAACCGTCATCTTCCAACTAGATAACGCTAACCAGTTCTCCATTTCCTTATAATCGGGCATTATCTTCCCGACAAGACGCCAGAAAGAGCGATCATGATTTAAATGAACCATATGACACATTTCATGAACAACTACATAATCAATTACTCGCTGTGGTGCCATCGCTAGCTTCCAATTGAATGTTAGTTGTAAATTCGAATCACAAGTACCCCACGTGCGACTACTATCTGTAATACGAATAGAACGTGGTTTTGTTTTAAAGTTACTTTGATACGCTTTAATACTCTTCTCTACTAATGACTTACACTGCTTATAGTAAAATCGTTTTAAAGCTTGCTGTATTTTCTCATCTTTAAGATCTTTCACATAAATATGTAGCTTATCTCCTTCAAACACTGCATTGTCTTGCTCAGCGCTCGCATCTTGGGAAATCTGTATTGGATACGTATTCCCTAAATACAAAAAGCCTTCTCCTTGATCATAATCCTTTTCCTGTGGTCCACGCGCTCGTT
This sequence comes from Bacillus sp. GS3m_15504, assembly GCF_055825275.1. NCBI lineage: Bacteria > Bacillati > Bacillota > Bacilli > Caryophanales > Bacillaceae > Bacillus > Bacillus sp. GS3m_15504. The sequence goes on from NZ_JBVVNL010000005.1 coordinate 151,749, forward strand.
CCTGCATTTCCTTACGTGTTGTCTGAATCCAATCCCACTTCTCTTCTAGCAACTGGATTAAGTATTCAACAGGTGTCCCTTTCGGCGCCTGTACTTCCACATTTCCGTAAGAATCCACAAAAAGACGCACCGATTTTTTCTTTTTATAAGTTATATGAAAATTAATTGTCTCACCTAAATAAGTATGTACCATTTCATCACCTAACGTATTATTTTACAAATGAAAAAGAGTAGGATACGAACACCTACTCTACCTATTATATCATTTACCGCTTTAACGGAATCATTATCCTCTATACTTTACAGCTAATCCTTTAATGAAATTCCTTGCGTATCTATCGCCGCACTCTTTGTAATTTTTATGGCCTTTTTTTCTTAATAGAGCGCCTAGTTCTCCTTTTGTCACCTTAACGCCTACGCTATCTAATATATCAAGTACATCTTCACTCGTTAATGAAAGTGCGATTTTCATTTTCTTTAGAAGAAGGTTATTAGCACTCTCTTTACTTTGTACAGGTGCCGATTGTCCTGGTTTCGGATCTTGCTTCCCTCTTTTTAAAGTAATAAATCCATTGAAAAATGATTCTAACATCATCATATCGCATGTTAATACGTACTCATCTTCGATTACATCATCATTTTCAGCTTCATGCTGAGGAGCTCTCTTTATTTTTGTAAGCATATCAACTACGTCTTCTTTCGTTACTTCCATCCCGCCAAGTTTAAAGATTTCTACCATATCTATATCTTTTATATCTAAAGCGTATCTTACTCTTTTTAATATATCGTTGTTGCTCATTGCCATTGTTTTGCCTCCTGAAATGTTAATTATCATAATGCTTTTAGCATGTGTAAATGAATGTCGTTAAGTTACTACTTTAACATTTTAGGGGGAGGTTTTGTAGTCTTGGGTGGATTATTGCTTGTGGAGGTTATAACCAGAAACCAAGAAAATAGTGTAACCGTGGAGAAAAGGTAGTATATTTCTTATCCATCGAGTCATTTGAATACCCTATAGTTTTTATCAACTAAAACAGTAGCCATTTTTCAAATATTCTATTTCCCTCATACACCTAGTTAATTATTTTTATACGTTTTTGTAATTTCAAATAGACTATTAAAAATTTTTTCATTCATCTTTGATTTTTCGCCTGATGTGTCCTCTATTATATAATCATATGAAAAACCCCCAAGCAATGTAGATTTACACTCGCGCTGAATTTCTTCAAGTAATTTGTATTTATTTTCCGCCTCCGTTTGAATATCATCTTTTAATTCTTCTTCTGTAAAATAGTAATCTGTTTTATGAAATACTAATTTGGCTACTCCCCTTGTTAGCTCCGTACCATCGTTCCGTCATATAAATAATTCTTTTTCCAAGCATTCTTGAGGATCATTATACAAAGTATTTAAATTTTTGTTCCCACCTTTATCAACATTCCAATCTTCATATGTTATACAGTGTGATTCGAACTCTTCATAGCTCGCAACTTTTTCTTCTAAGTCTGCTTTTTTCTCTTCGGGTGTCTTATAGATCCAATTAATAACTACAATTGCTATTAGCATATATATTAAAAATTTCATAACTGATAGCTTTTTCTTCTTTTTCACTTCAACCTTCCCCATTCACTCTAATTACTTGCCTATATATTTACTGTAAAGCATAAAAGACAACTCTCCAAAAGGAAAGTTGCCTCATTTTAAACTAAATTTAATCAAACCAAACACTCCACATATACAAAGTATATGTTACAACAAAAAGATACTGATAGCTTTATTCATTCTTAAGAAATTCCCTTTTCAGTTATCGTCTAAAAAAGATCTCAAAACTAAATAAAACAACTCCCCATAAATGAATAAAATCCATCCCCTCTAACTTTCAACAGTTACACCGTTTCACTACCTTCTACCACATTAACACTCTCCTCAAACTTATTAAGCAATGCACGTACTTCATCCGTTGACTTCGTGCTCATCAATTGATTTCTTAGTTCAGCAGCCCCAGGGAAGCCTTTTACATAAATTTTGAAGAAGCGATGTAATCCCGTTATGGATCGTGGTAATACTTCTGCATATTGATCTTGAAGATCAAGCTGCAGTCTTAAAAGATCTAGATGTTCTTTACTGCTATGCTCTCTTGGCTCTTTTTCAAACGCAAATGGATTTTTAAAGATTCCTCGTCCAATCATTACGCCATCAATACCATATTTTTCAGCAAGTTCCAGCCCCATTTTACGATCAAGGATGTCTCCGTTGATTGTTAGGAGCGTATTTGGTGCAATGCGATCACGTAATTTTTTAATTTCCGGAATTAGTTCCCAGTGCGCATCTACTTGGCTCATTTCTTCTCTTGTGCGTAAATGAATAGAAAGGTTTGCAATATCTTGTTTGAAAATGTGCGTTAACCAATCTTCCCACTCGCTTAACTCTTTAAAGCCAAGTCGTGTTTTTACGCTGACAGGTAGTCCGCCTGCTTTTGCAGCTTGAATAAGTTCTGCCGCAACGTCTGGACGTAGAATAAGACCACTACCTTTTCCTCTTGATGCAACGTTCGGTACTGGGCAACCCATATTAATATCGATGCCTTTAAATCCTAGTTCTGCCATACCAATACTCATTTGACGGAAATATTCAGGGTTATCTCCCCAAATATGTGCCACCATTGGCTGTTCGTCTTCTGTAAAAATTAAACGGCCACGTACGCTTTTCATACCTTCTGGATGACAGTAGCTATCCGAATTTGTGAACTCTGTGAAGAATACGTCCGGACGGCCAGCCTCACTTACTACGTGACGAAACACAACGTCTGTCACATCTTCCATTGGTGCAAGTACAAAAAATGGTCGTGGTAAATCACGCCAAAAATTATCTATCATTTCAAATTCAAATCCTCTCACTATGAATACAATTTCAAACTCTCAATAAACCAAAAAGCAGATGGTATAGATTTTCCTATATCAACTGCTTTTTTATTATACCAACTTAAGCCAAGCTACACACTCCACATGCGTCGTATGCGGGAACATATCAACAGGTTGTACTTCCTGCGTTTTATATCCGCCTTCTTCTAGTACTTTTAAGTCACGTGCTAATGTTGCTGGGTTACATGATACGTATACGACGCGTTTTGGTTTCATGTCGATGATTGTGTTAAGTAGTGCCTCATCACAACCTTTACGCGGTGGATCTACGACCATTGTGTCAGCTATTACGCCTTCTTTATACCATTTTGGAATGACTACTTCTGCTTCTCCTACACCAAATTCAGCGTTTGTCATATTGTTTAGCGCTGCGTTACGCTTCGCGTCTTCGATTGCTTCTGGCACAATTTCAACGCCGTATACTTTTTTCGCTTTTTGTGCTAGGAATAAGGAGATTGATCCAATTCCGCAATAGGCATCAATTACTGTTTCGTTGCCATCTAATTTGGCGTATTCTAACGTTTTATCGTATAACACTTTCGTTTGCTCTGGGTTTACTTGATAGAATGAACGTGCTGAAATCGCAAACTTAATATCCCCGATAAAGTCATAAATATATTCTGATCCGTACAGTACTGTCGTTTTGTCTCCGAAAATTACGTTTGTACGTTTCGGGTTTACGTTTTGAACAATTGATTTTACTTCTGGGAATTTCGCGGCAATTTCTTCAATGATTGCTTTTTTGTTTGGCAGTTCTGCTGTACGAGTAATGAAGACAAGCATAATTTCCCCTGTTACTTGTCCGTAACGAGCCATTACGTGGCGAAGTGTCCCTTTGTTACGCTCTTCGTTGTACGCCGAAATACCGTGTTTTTCACAAATACGTTTTACTTCTTGAATCAATGTATCGTTTTCTTCTGCTTGAATTAAACATGATTCCATATTAATAATGTCATGCGTTCCTTGACGATAGAAACCAGCTACAAGTCCGCCCTCACGTTCTCCAATTGGTACTTGTGCTTTATTACGGTATACCCACGGATTCTTCATGCCAAGTACAGGATGAACAGGAACATCACCTAATCCGCCAATACGCTGCATAACGTCACGTACTTGTTTTTCTTTCGCTTGTAATTGTCCTTCATATGTTAAATGCTGAAGCTGACAACCGCCGCACTGATTGTACACTGGGCATTCTGCATCTTTACGATATGGGCTCTCTGTATGAAGTTTCATTAAACGTCCGAATGCGAAGTTTTTCTTCACTTTAACAATTTTAATTTGCGCTTCTTCACCTGGTAATCCGTTTTTAACGAAAATAGGATAGCCTTTTACTTTCGCAACACCGGCACCATCATGTGTTAAATCTTCAAATACTACATCTATAAACTCGTTTTTTTCAACTGGTGGCGTCATTTTTGTACTCATTTTCCGACCTCTCTTTTTCATAACACTGCGTTACATTTTATCATACTTATATGGTCTATTTCTATTGGAAGAAAAAAAGCTATTGACGATAGTTCTCTGTTAATGTTACGCTACTACTAATTTAATACGGACGATGTTACCTCATATATACTCGATAATATGGATCGAGAGTTTCTACCCGGCAACCTTAAATTGCTGGACTATGGGGAAAACTAATGAATATTAGCCTATGTGCAAAAAAGGACTCATATTGATTAGCTTTCTCTCATAGATGAAAGTGAATCCATATGGGTCTTTTTTTATTTTTATTTTTCTAAAAGGTCAGACATCTTACGTATGACATAAAACCTCTTTGTTTTATTTTTAGTAATATAACGAGCGTTTTATGTACAAACTTTATACGAACTTCTGAAAGGGGCAACTACATGCAATATGTAATGAGCATTATCGGTATTCTTGTCGTTTTAGGTTTATGTTTTGCTTTGTCAAACAACAAAAGTAAAATCAACTTCCGTGCAATTGCAATTATGATTGGTTTCCAAATTTTAATCGGTTGGTTTATGTTTGGCACAAAAATTGGTCAACAAATTATCATCTTCATTAGTAAAGTTTTCAACAAACTAATTAAACTTGGTACGACAGGCGTCGATTTTCTCTTTAATGGAATTCAAAGAGATTTTGTCTTTTTCTTAAACGTATTATTAATTATCGTATTTTTCTCAGCACTACTTTCTATCTTTAGTTATTTAGGTGTTTTACCATTCATCGTTCGCGTTGTCGGCGGTGCCATTTCAAAAGTTACTGGTTTACCACGCGTTGAATCATTCCACGCAGTAAACTCTGTATTCTTCGGTTCAAGTGAAGCTTTAATCGTTATTAAAAATGATTTACAGCATTTTAACAAAAACCGTATGTTTATCATTTGTTGTTCTGCGATGAGCTCAGTTTCTGCTTCTGTTACAGCATCATACGTAATGATGTTAGATGCAAAATATGTATTAGCAGCTCTTCCATTAAACTTATTCTCAAGCTTAATCGTTTGTTCGTTATTAACACCTGTTGATACGAAAAAGGAAGACGAAGTAGTTCAGAAATTTGACCGAACTGTATTCGGGGACAGCTTTATCGGTGCAATGATTAACGGTGCGCTTGACGGTTTAAAAGTAGCAGGTATCGTTGCCGCATTAATGATCGCTTTCATCGGTGTGATGGAAGTTGTAAACTACGTAATTAGCGCAGCTTCAGGTGCAATGGGACATGCCGTTACGTTACAACAAATCTTTGGTTACGTACTTGCTCCATTTGCATTCTTAATGGGTATTCCAGCTCAAGATATTATCCCAGCTGGCGGAATTATGGGTACGAAGATTGTATTAAACGAGTTTGTAGCAATCCTTGATTTAAAAGGTGTTGCAGCAACATTATCTCCACGTACAGTTGGAATCGTTACAGTATTCTTAATTAGCTTCGCAAGTATTAGCCAAATTGGAGCGATCGTTGGTACAATTCGTGCTCTTTCTGAGAAACAAGGAAGCATCGTATCGAAATTTGGTTGGAAAATGCTATTTGCATCAACACTTGCTTCTATTTTATCTGCGACAATCGCTGGATTGTTTATTTAAAAAAACTCCACCTTACTTCTCTTTTTCTAAAAGAAGTTTGGGTGGAGTTTTTTATCTTCTATATGTATTTTTATGTAAATAACACCAGAAAAAAATAAGGTATTTTTACCTAAATATCCCAAAAACATATTCCCCTATATATTCTATAGTGATATGATGGACAAGGGTATAATTCAAATTTTTAGAATCGAAAATTTGGATTCGTGTCACTTATAAGAACGATTGTTTCATAATATAAGTGATGATAATTAAATCACAATAGAAGGATGATAGAATGAAAAAGTATACATATATCGCTTTACTTTCTTCTGCTATTCTCGTAGGTTGTAACACTAGTAGCGCTAGTGATAAACAAATACAAGAAACAACGGCGAAACAAGCAGTTGAACAAAAAAAAGCGAAAGCAGTTGAACTTCCTTTAACACAAGGAGTTATTACATGGGATCCGTATGAATATAACGCACAAAATACCACGCTTTACACAAAAGATTTAAGAGATTCGTTTAAAGAAGTACGTTATAACATTTGGCGTACTGCTGATGGCCCTGAAAGCAAACAAACTTTCACTTCACAAGAAAAAGATCGTGATTTTGCCCTCCCACTTCACCTAAAAACATTCCATTTAAAACGTGGCGAATTTCAAATTGAAACAGTAGGAATTAAAGAAGATAATACTGAAACAAATCTAGTAACATCTAAAATTACATTCCAGCAACATGTACCCGTTTTAATGTACCATGCAATTGAAAAATTTCCTGGGCCAAGTGATGGAGATTATGGCTTATACGTACCGCCTGAACAATTCGAAAAACATATGCAATATTTGAAAGATAACGGTTATACGATGCTTACGTTTGAACGTTGGAATGATATAAACCGTGTAAATAAACCTATTTTCATAACAATGGATGATGGTCGAAAAAATAATATGAACGCTCTTCATATTTTACAAAAATTAAAGGATGATACCTTCCAACCTGCAGCTACTGAATTCCTTACTGCAAATGAGATAGACAAACCAAATCGTCTATCAACGGATGATATAAAGCAAATGATGGATTCCGGCATTTTCTCTATTCAATCCCATACTGCTAATCATACGATGATGGCTCACTCGAATAATTATGATGAGGAATTACGTGGTTCAAAAGAGAAAATTGAAGCTCTTACTGGTAAAAAGGTCATCGCTCTCGCCTATCCAGTAGGTTCTTATAATGATCCAGCTGTTGAAGAAACAAAAAAATACTATGAGTTCGCAGTAACTACTGATCACGGTAATCATATTACAAAAGGGATGCCGAACGAACAGTACTTAATTAAACGCCATTTTGTAGGGCCTAATACATCGATGGAAAAATTCATATCTCTTATAAAGTAAACTTTACTAAAAAACAGTAGAAATGACTCTAATAAAAACTATCTCATTACTAAAATGACATGATGAACAAGGGTATATCCCCACCTCTCTTACAGCGGTGGGGATTTTAAATAGAAGTACGAAACATAATACACAATAGAAGGTGATCTTATGAGAAAATATGCAGCAATCGCTTTATGTACATCTGCCATTCTAGCAGGCTGTAATACTAGCAATGTAAGCCAGGAACCTAACAAAGAGAGAAAGGTTCAAGAAACTAAGAAACAAGCAGAGACTGTGCAAGAACAAGGTAAAATTTCTTATAACCCAATTACACACGAATCTACCAATACTACTATTCATATGACAGATATAAAAGATACTTTAACTGAGGTACAATATAAAATTTGGCGTACCGCTGATGGAAAGGAAACTGCTAAATCTTTGTCTTCTAAAGAAAAGGAAAAGCAATTTTCACTTCCTTTTGACATAAAAGAATTTGAAGGAAAACGCGGTGAGTTCCAAATTGAAGCAATAGGCATAAAAGAAGATGGGAAAACCATTCCACTCACAAAATCTGCTATTACTTTCGAGCAAAAGGTTCCCGTTCTTATGTACCATGCAATCGAGAATTATCACGGTCAAGGTATTAAAGACTTATTCGTATCACCCGCTAACTTTGAAGCCCAAATGAAATATTTAAAGGACAATGGTTATACACTGTTAACGTTTGAACGCTGGGGCGATATAAATAAAGTAAATAAACCTATCTTTGTTACATTTGATGATGGTATGAAAAATAATATGAATGCATTTCATGTTTTACAAAAGCTAAAAGACGATACGTTTAAACCGGTGGCAACAGAATATATGATTGTTAATAATGTTGATGCTGAAGGATCTCTTTCTACATCTGACATAAAAGAAATGGTGGATTCCGGCATTTTCTCTATGCAATCTCATACTGCAACACATGCGGACTTGCCGAAGATTACAAACTATGAAGAAGAATTAAAGGAATCGAAAGAAAAGCTAGAAAAAATAACAGGTAAACCCGTTATCGCAGTTGCCTATCCATTCGGTCACGTAGATGATAAAGTCGTTGCAGAAACGAAAAAATATTATCAATTCGCAACAACAACAAAACCTGGAAAATTCATTACAAAAGGTGAACCCGATGAGTTGTTAAAAATGAAGCGTGTTCGCATACACCATACGACGACCGTAGAACAATTTGCTTCTTCGATTAAATAACGATGAGAGCTCAATATATTTTGAGCTCTCTTTTTATGCTATATTTATATATATTTTTTGAATTTTCTTGTATTATATATAGTAAGAAATCTTTCAAATTAAAGGAGATTATACATATGTCATTTGAACAAACGTTAGAGAAATATGCTGCCCTTGCAGTCAATGTTGGTGTTAATATTCAACCAGGACAAACATTATCAATCAGTGCACCTCTTGAAGCTGTACAATTTGTACGTCTCGTTACAGAAAAAGCATATAAATCTGGTGCAAAACACGTATATGTGGATTGGAATGATGAGACGTTAACACGCTTAAAGTTCGATCTAGCTCCTGAAGAAGCATTCGCTGAGTTCCCATCTTGGAAAGCACACGCTCGTGAAGAATTAGCAAAAGAAGGCGCTGCATTTATGTCTATTTATGCAGAAAACCCTGATTTATTAAAAGGTGTGGATTCAACGCGTATTGCAACAGCTCATAAAGTAGCCGGTGAAGCAATGAAAGTATATCGTGATTACGTACAAGCTGATAAAGTAAGCTGGTGTGTCATTTCTGTTCCTACGAAAGAATGGGCTGCGAAAGTATTCCCTGACGCTGCACCAGAAGAACAAGAAGCAAAACTATGGGATGCTATTTTCAAAGCGACTCGTGCTGATTTAGAAAATCCTGTGGAAGCATGGAAAGAACACGATAAAACGTTACATACAAAAGTTGATTACTTAAACGAAAAACATTATAAAGCTCTTCACTATACAGGTCCTGGAACAGATTTAACGATCGAACTTCCAGAAAAGCATGTATGGGCTGGTGCTGGTAGCTTAAATGAAAAGAATGTACCATTTATGGCGAACATTCCAACTGAAGAAGTATTTACAATGCCACTTAAAACAGGTGTAAACGGCCAAGTATCTAGCACAAAACCGTTAGCATTTGCAGGTAACATTATCGATAACTTCACGTTAACATTTGAAAACGGACGTATCGTAGATTATAAAGCTGAAGTTGGAGAAGAAGCTTTAAAACATTTAGTAGAAACAGATGAAGGTTCTCACTTCTTAGGAGAAGTGGCTTTAGTACCTCATGATTCACCAATTTCAAATACAAATATTTTATTCTACAATACGCTCTTTGATGAAAACGCATCTTGCCACCTTGCAATCGGAAGTGCATATGCATTCAACTTAGTTGGCGGAAAAACAATGTCTAAAGAAGAACTTGCTGAAAATGGTGCAAACACTAGTATTACACACAACGACTTCATGATTGGATCAGCTGAGCTTGATATCGACGGTATTACAGCTGATGGCAGACATGAACCAATCTTCCGTAAAGGTAATTGGGCATTTTAACAAAAGTAAAAGGCTATCTCCCCAACGGAAGATAGCCTTTTATGATGCAGATGACACCTTAAGTCCAATTACTCCTAACACGATAAAAAGAATACAACATGCTTGGAATAAGCTAATGTGCTCTTTAAAAAAGTACACACTAATAATTGTAATAAGTAACGTCCCAACACCAGACCAAATTGCATAAGCAATACTTAAATGAATCTTTTTTACAACGATGGCGAACACGCTGAAACAAATTCCATAAAATACGAAAATAAGTACACTTGGAACGAGCTTTGTTAAACCATTTGATAATTTCATCGCAATTGTTCCAGCTACTTCAAAAATAATTGTTACGAGTAATAATAGCCAATATACCATACTAGAATCTCCTTCTCTGTTACCTTATAGAGATTCTAGTATACTACTTATAGTCCTAATGAAATATATTTAATTTCTAAATATTCCTCGATACCGAAATGACCACCTTCACGGCCAATACCGCTTTCTTTAAACCCACCGAACGGTGCTTGTGCAACTGATGGGAGGCCATCATTTAATCCGATAATACCGTACTCTAACGCTTCACTAATTTGGAATGCTTGACTAATATCTTTCGTGAAAATGTACGCGGCTAAACCATATGGCGTATGATTTGCACGCTCAATTACTTCTTCAACCGTTTTAAATTTCGCAACTGGTGCAACCGGTCCAAATGTTTCTTCATTCATACAAAGCATCGTATCGTTCGCCAATCCAATTACAGTCGGTTGCATAAAGTGTCCGTCTAGCTCTGCAACCTTTTGACCACCATATAAAACTGTTCCACCCTTTTGAATAGCGTCTTCGATATGCTCCTGTACTTTCGAAACTGCATTCTCGTCAATAAGTGGTCCTACAGTCGTTCCGTCACCGAAACCGTCTCCTACTTTTAACTGCCCTACTGCCTTTTGGAACTTCTCTGCAAATACTTCGTACACTTCTTCCTGAACAAATACTCGGTTTGTACATATACACGTTTGTCCTGCGTTACGGAATTTCGAACCAATCACCGCTTCTACTGCTTTATCTAAGTCCGCATCATTCATAACAATAAACGGTGCGTGACCACCTAACTCAAGTGAAACTTTTTTCATCGTTTGTGCAGCACTAGCCATTAACTCTTTCCCAATTTCCGTTGATCCTGTAAAGGAAACTTTTCGAACGCGCCCATCTTCCATCCACGTATCCGCAATTGCTTTTGCACTACCTGTTACGATATTGATTACGCCCTTTGGAATATCTGCTTCATGGGCTAATTCAGCTAATTTCAATGCAGTTAATGGCGTTTGACTTGCCGGTTTCACAACGGCTGTACAGCCTGCTGCAAGCGCTGGGGCTACCTTTCTCGTAATCATCGCTGCCGGGAAGTTCCACGGTGTAATAGCTGCCATAACGCCAACTGGTTGCTTCATAACTAAAATGCGCTTATTTGGATGAGAAGCAGGAATCATTTCACCATATACGCGTTTTCCTTCTTCTGCATACCATTCAACAAAGCTATTTGCATAATTTACTTCACCAAGTGCTTCTGCAAACGGCTTTCCTTGTTCTTTCGTCATAATTGCTGCAATCTCTTCTTTATTTTCATCAATCAGTGTGAACCATTTTTTTAATTTCGCTGCACGGTCTGCTGCTGTTAACTTAGACCATGATTTAAAAGCTTCATGCGCAGCATCAACAGCTTGCTTTGCCTCTGTTATCCCGCCCTTTGGTACCGTCGCAAATATTTCCTTCGTTGCTGGATTATTTACTTCGATTTGTTCTTGTAATGTAATCCACTCACCATTTATATACATCGCCTTTTTCTCTACATTTACAAACGTCGCTTTTTTATCCAATGTTCTCTTCCTCCTCTATAAGTTTCTTTATTTTCCTCGTGGCAGCAGATTGACTTATTTTTAAAAACTCCGCTACTTTATAACTCGATCCATATGTTTTATATGCTTTCAAAATAATATTCCGTTCTACTTCTTCTAACATTTTATAGAGACTTTGACCCGATTGTTCAACCGTTGATTCTTGCATCGCTATTGGCAAATCCTCTATCGTAACGATATCATCAGCAGTTATAACAATTCGCTCAATCACATTTTCAATTTCTCTATTATTTCCTTCCCACGGGTAACCAACAAACATTTGCAATGTACTAGGCGCTAATTTTACATTCCTGCCATATTTCTCGTTAAAGTGTTGTAAATAATGATAAATGAGTGGCAAAATGTCTTCGGTTCTTTCCCTTAGTGGTGGAATTAAAATTGGAATGACATTCAGACGATAATATAGATCTTTCCGGAATGTTCCTTGTTTCACCATCATACTTAAATCTCTATTTGTTGCCGCTACAATCCTAACGTCCACCTTTTTTAATTCTCTTCCGCCTATAGGACGAAACGTTTTCTCTTGCAACACTTGCAAAAGCTTTGCTTGAATTTCAAGTGGCATTTCACCAATTTCATCTAAAAAAAGAGTTCCTTTATGCGCTGATTCTAATAATCCCTTTTTCCCTTCACGATTCGCACCTGTAAAGGATCCACCTGAATATCCAAAAAGCTCTGACTCAATTAAATTCGTTGGCAATGCCGCACAATTAATTTCATAGAAACTTTCGTTCTTCCGGTTACTCATTTCATGTAAATGACGCACCAATCGACTCTTCCCTACTCCTGTCTCACCTAAAATGAGAACAGTACTATCTACCACGGATACTTTCTTGATTGTCTCGACTATTTTTTGCATAGCGATACTTTTAAAAATAAGTCCTTCATGTTCATATGTTTCTCTTAATTCTTTTTTATATGTTTTTAACTGATTATCCATTTCTTCTACCTTTTGACGTAATTGATAGAGTTCTGTAAGATCACGAGAGTAACTAATCACCCTTCTTAAATTTCCCTCATCATCAAAAACAGGCCTTGTACGAACGTGTAAATACTCTCCTGATTTTGTCGTTTGAACGAGTTCAATCGGCCTCTTTTTTTCAATTACTTCTAACGTTGCTGATGGATAAAAGATCCCATCCTTCTGCAATTCTTTTACATGCTTACCTACTAACTCTTTAGCAGCTATTTGATAGTGCCTTTCACATGTACTATTTACACGCACAACGATTCCCTTGTCGTCAGTCACAAAAATTTCGTCAAACGCATATTCAAATACATCTTGTAAATCCATTAACACTCGTTCCTTTTCTGCAACCATCCTAGCCACCCCTAACTTCCAATCCATCGATTCACTTCACTACCTTTATTATAAAGTGAATTTTCTGCATTTTATATAGAGTCAGCTAGAATGTTTGCTATTTATTTAACTTTTAAACACGGGCAGTATTTGCTTTCTCATAACAAATTTGCAATGATTCTTCAATAATTGTTAATCCTTCTTCCAGTTGCTCATCTGTAATAACTAGCGGCATTAGTACACGAATAACATTACCGTATGTTCCTGCTGATAGTAGAAGTAGGCCGCGTTTGTTTGCTTCTGTGCACAAATTAGCTGTTAACGTTTTATCAGGTGTTTTCGTCTTACGGTCTTGAACGAGCTCGAATGCACACATTGCTCCTAAACCGCGCACATCACCGATGCAATTATATTTATTTTTCATCTCTTCGAATCGGTTCATTACAACTTTTCCTAATTCTATCGCTCTATCATTTAAATTCTCTTTTTCTATTACATCAAGTACTGCTAATGCTGCCGCACATCCTAGCGGGCTTCCTGCATACGTTCCCCCAAGCTCTCCTGGAGCAGACTCATTCATAATTTCCTTGCGCCCAATAACACCACTAATTGGTACACCAGCACCTAATGATTTAGATACCGTAATTAAATCCGGAACGACATCATAATGATCAATGGCAAAATATTTTCCTGTACGGCTAAATCCTGTTTGAATTTCATCCGCTACAAATAAGATGCCGTGTTCTGAACAAATATTGCGTACTTCTTGCACAAACTTCTTACTTGGGACGATAAATCCACCTTCCCCTTGAACAGGTTCCATTACAACGGCTGCAATCGTTTCTGGTGCTACTTCTGATATGAAGAAATTCTTAAACTCTTCAATCATAAAGTCATCATACTGCTCTTCCGTTAATCCTTCTGGGCGACGATATTCATAAGGGAATGGCGCTTTATATACTTCTGGAGCAAATGGGCCAAATCCAAATTTATATGGTTTTACTTTACTTGTCATCGTCATTGTCATTAATGTACGTCCGTGGAAACCTTTAGAAAAAGCGATAATGCCAGGTCTTTTTGTATATTTACGAGCGATTTTCACCGCATTCTCAACTGCTTCTGCACCACTATTTAAAAATAGTACTTGCTTATCAAAACTTCCTGGTGCTAATGCCGCAAGTTTTTCTGCTAATTCAATATATGGCTCATACATCATGACATTAAAGCCAGTATGGATGTATTGATCTACTTGTTTATGGAGCACTTCTTTAACAGCTGGGTGACAATGCCCTACGTTAATTGTTCCTATCGCTCCAGCGAAATCAATGTACTGATTGCCATCAACATCTGTTACAAGAGCACCATTTGCAGATTGTACAAACGTTGGGATGCCGTTACTTACTCCTTTTGGTACTATATTTTGGCGGCGTTCTAGTAAAGACGCTGCTTTCGGTCCAGGAATTTGTTCATTTACTTTAGCAAATTTTTTTGTGTTCATTACGTACCCCATCCTTTTCTTTACATTGTTTTCTCTTTTCATTGCAAAATGTATGCCAACATTCTTCTTCAGTATTCATCCTACATACCTTCTATTTCGCCATAAAAAATAAGTCTATAAAGACTCATTAAGAGTCTTTATAGACTTATTTTTCTTACACACTAGACTTTCCTCGTTCCCAAATAAACTCACCTGAATGAGAAATAAAATCCCCAACAGATTGTACTACTAAATCCGCAAGTGGTTCTAACGTTTGACGATCTCCTGTACCAGATAGTACTCCAATTGCATAGCAATCGCCGCCATTTTTCGCTAAATATAAATCAGTAGGTGTATCCCCAACGACCGCTACTTCACATGCATCTAAATGAAACCTATCACAGAAGGATTCTACAATTCTTTTATCTGGTTTTTGTGCCGGAAATGTATCTGAAGCTACAACATAATCAAAAAAAGACTCTAATTGATACTGTTTTAAAAATAATTCTGTCGGTGCGAAATCATCCGCCGTGACAACACCTAAAATAAATCCTCTATCCTTTAAACTTTGTAAAATTCTCGGTAAATCTGCCGTCATTTTCATATAGGAACGGTGCTCATACATAAGGGAAAATAATTTTCCACTTACCCACTCATGCATCTCCTCTTCCTTAGATGACGTAATATACTTACAAAGCCCCTTTGCAACATCAAGGCTTGTTCCTGCCGCTATTGCGCTACGAGGGTTCACAAACACACCCTCCACGCCGATCTCTTTTAATAAAGTAGGCTGCATTGACTTTGGCAGTTCATATAAATTGATACATTCCGCCACAAGTTCTTCAGCTACTTTTATCCAAATTGAATGAAAATCCATTAATGTCCCATCTTTATCAAATAGTATTGCTTTTACCTTCTCCATAGCACACCCTACCTCTCGTCTCTTATCTCCTCCAGTGTATCAATAAAGTATGGATATAAAATAAACGAATTGTAAAAATACCATGAAAATCAAACTAACTTCCAATTTACAATTCCTCTATATAATAAAAAGGATGCCTTTACAGGGCATCCTCTTGATGTTCAGGAACAAATAGTTCCAGACAATGATATATATTTTCGAATTCCATCGGTGCATCTCCACCGTATTCACCATCTAAATTAATCATTAGTTTGTCTGGTGAATGCACTTTAATTCGGTTAGCTTGTGTGTACAGTACTTTTGGATTGTTAATATGTTCACCACGCTGCGCTTGTGTTGCTGCTTTAATTAAGTCAGCAATCGAACCTTTTTTCAGCACTAATAAATCAAATAAGCCATCGTTAATTGATGCATATGGTGCTACCTTTTCAAAGCCGCCCACTGAACGAGTATTCGTAATTAAAAACATCGTAATTTCTTCTTGTAGTAATTTTCCATCATACTCAATTTCAACATATGTTGGGTGTAGTGATGGTAGCATTTCGATACCTTTTAAATAATAAGCAAGTTGTCCTAATACAGTCTTTAGCTTACTCGGTACTTCATATGTTAATTCTGTAATGCGACCGCCACCAGCGATGTTAATAAAATATGTATCGTTTGCTCTACCAAGGTCTAATGGCACAGTTTTTCCTTCACAAATAATATCTGCTGCCTCTTCAATAGAACGAGGTACACCGATTGCACGTGCAAAGTCATTAGTCGTTCCAACCGGAATAATTCCGAACTTCGGACGATGTTCATGCCCTACTAAACCGTTCACCACTTCATTTAACGTGCCGTCACCACCAGCAGCGATAACAACATCAAATTTACGATCCACAGCTTGCCTCGCCGCCACAGTTGCGTCGCCAGGACCCGTTGTCGCATGACAAGATGCTTCATATCCAGCTTGTTCTAATTTTTGTAATACTTCTGGTAAACTCTTCTTAAATAGCTCACGCCCAGAAGTAGGATTATAAATAATTCTTGCTCGCTTCATCATTTATTAGCACAGGAAATTTCTTTATGTATCGAAAAAGAACATACCGAACTTCTATTCAGTATTCCCATGCCTACCTCCTCTCATCTTCCTATCCTTCTTTTATCTCGCTCAAACAGGCAGTAAGAACCCGATTCGTGTAGCCCATCAAAAGTAAATATTCATTTCAATGGTTTTGTTTTATTTGACAAAAAATTTATGTCCATCTATTTCCTCACAACAATTTACATATAACGAATAATAATTATCTATTATTTCATGAGATGAAAAAAACCTCTATGTCTAGATTTATCATTATTCCCACCTTTTTGCAACTATCATACCATAGTTGCTATACAAACATTTTTCCACTTTTGACAGTTAATCAAACGTTTGTTTAAATGATTTTCTCTCATTTAAACAAACGTTTGATTAACCTAGAAAAACACCCATGTCCGGGTGTTTTTCTGCTTAATCTTTAAAAGTTACTACTATTATCGCTTATTAATCTCTTCAAGTAAGATTTTGTTAACTAGCGGTGGATTTGCTTGTCCTTTTGTAGCTTTCATAATTTGACCAACTAAGAAGCCAATCGCACGGTCTTTACCGTTTTTAAAGTCTTCGATAGATTGTTCATTATTATCAAGAATTTCTGTTACAACTTTACGAAGTGTACCCTCGTCAGAAATTTGAACAAGACCTTTCGCTTTAACGATTTCTTCTGGGTCTCCACCTTTTTCAATTAATTCGTTAAATACTTTCTTCGCAATTTTAGAAGAAATTGTACCTTTTTCAATTAATTGAACCATTTTAGATAAACCAGCAGGCGTTAATGCAACATCTTTTAATTCTTTTTGTTGTTTGTTTAAGTACGCAAGCACTTCACCCATTAACCAGTTTGATGTTAATTTCGCATCTGCTCCATCTGCAATTGCTGCTTCAAAGAAATCAGACATCTCTTTCGTTAATGTTAATACGTGTGCATCATAAGCTGGTAAGCCAATTTCTGCAACGTAGCGGGCTTTACGTGCGTCTGGAAGTTCTGGAATAGAAGCGCGAACTTCTTCTTTCCACTCATCATCGATGTAAAGTTCAACTAAGTCTGGCTCTGGGAAGTAACGGTAATCGTCAGATCCTTCTTTTACACGCATTAAGATTGTTTTCTTCGTTGCTTCATCATAACGACGTGTTTCTTGTTGGATGATACCACCAGATAATAATTCTTTTTCTTGACGCACTTGCTCATGCTCAAGACCTTTTTGTACGTAAGTGAATGAGTTTAAGTTTTTCAGTTCTGCTTTTGTACCGAACTTCTCTTGTCCAACTGGACGAAGAGAGATGTTCGCATCACAACGCAAGGAACCTTCTTCCATCTTACAATCAGATACGCCAGTGTATTGAATGATTGATTTTAACTTCTCTAAGTATGCATATGCTTCTTCTGGCGTACGCATATCTGGCTCAGACACGATCTCGATTAAAGGCATACCTTGACGGTTGTAGTCTACTAATGAACCATCAGCTGTATGCGTTGATTTACCAGCATCTTCTTCTAAATGAAGACGTGTAATACCGATACGTTTCTTTTTACCGTCTACTTCGATTTCAATCCAGCCATTTTCACCAATTGGCTTATCAAATTGAGAAATTTGGTAAGCTTTCGGATTATCTGGGTAGAAATAGTTTTTACGGTCGAACTTCGTTTCCGTTGCGATTTCACAGTTTAATGCCATTGCAGCTTTCATTGCAAAGTTAACTGCTTCTTTATTTAAAGTAGGAAGTACCCCTGGGTATCCTAAGTCAATTACACTTGTTTGTGTATTTGGCTCCGCTCCGAATTCTGTTGGACTCGCAGAGAAAATTTTCGAATTTGTTTTTAACTCAACGTGAACCTCTAAACCAATAATTGTTTCTAAATTCATCTATGCTCGCCTCCTTACAGACTTGCTTTTTTTGTATGATGGTCTGTTGCTTGCTCAAACGCATGTGCAACGCGGTAAATTGTCGCTTCATCGAAGTGTTTACCAATGATTTGTAGACCAAGTGGCATGTTGTTAGCACCGAATCCACATGGAACAGAAATCGCTGGAACACCCGCTAAGTTTACTGGGATTGTTAAAATGTCATTTGCATACATTGTCATTGGATCATCAACTTTTTCGCCCACTTTAAATGCCGGAGTTGGCGTAGTTGGTCCAATAATAACATCGTAGTTAGCAAATACATTTTCAAAGTCGTTTTTAATTAATGTACGTACTTGTTGTGCCTTTTTGTAATATGCATCATAGTAACCAGAGCTAAGTGCAAATGTACCAAGCATAATACGACGTTTAACTTCATCACCGAAGCCTTCGCTACGTGTGTTTTTGTAAAGATCCATTAAGTTATTCACATTGTCAGAACGAACGCCGTAACGTACGCCGTCGAAGCGTGAAAGGTTAGCAGATGCTTCAGAAGAAGATAGTAAGTAATACGTTGCTAGAGCGTATTTAGAGTGTGGAAGAGATACTTCCTCCCAAGTTGCGCCCATACCTTCTAATACTTTTAAAGCAGCTAGCACTGACTCACGGGCTTCCTCGCCAACACCTTCACCTAAGTATTCTTTCGGTACAGCAATGCGTAAACCTTTAACGTCGCCTGTTAAACCAGCTAAGTAGTTTCCTACTTCAACGTTTGCAGAAGTTGCATCCATACGGTCAAGGCCTGAAATAGCTTGTAATAAGTATGCATTGTCTTCTACTGTACGTGTAATCGGTCCGATTTGGTCAAGTGAAGATGCGAATGCTACTAATCCGTAACGAGATACGCGTCCGTAAGTTGGTTTTAAACCTACAACGCCGCAATATGCAGCTGGCTGACGGATAGAACCACCCGTATCAGAACCTAGAGAGAATAATACTTCTCCTGCTGCTACAGCTGCTGCAGAACCACCACTAGATCCGCCTGGAACGTAATCTAAGTTCCATGGATTTTTCGTAGCGTAGAAACCTGAGTTTTCATTTGAAGAACCCATTGCGAACTCATCCATATTTAATTTACCGATTGTAATTGTGTCAGCAGCTTTTAGCTTTTGCACAACTGTCGCATCATAAATTGGATCGAAGTTTGCTAATATTTTGCTCGCACAAGTTGTACGAAGCCCGTTAGTTACAATGTTATCTTTAACACCGATTGGCATACCAAATAATAAACCATTATCTTCAGCGCCAATTTTTGCGTCTAATTCTTTCGCTTTCGCGCGTGCGTTTTCTTCATCTAATGTAAGAAAAGCTTTTACGTTATCTTCAACATCCGCAATACGTTTGTAAGATTCTTCTACTAAATCCGTAACGGAAATTTCTTTGTTGTTTAACTTCTTATGTAACGCTGATACTGAATGATCAAATAATGACATCGAAATTCCCCTCCTCTATTCTAATACTGCTGGAACACGGATTTGATTATCTTTGTGATCCGGTGCATTTTTTAATACTTCTTCAACTGGTAAACCTTTTTCTGGTACATCTTCACGCATAACATTTTTCATAGTTAATACATGAGTTGTTGGTTTTACATCTGTTGTATCTAATTCATTTAACTGTTCTGCAAATGTAACAATTGCATCTAGTTGTTTTTGAAATTTTTCTGCTTCTTGATCAGTAATTGCAAGACGTGCTAAATGTGCTACGTGCTTTACATTCTCAACGGAAATTCTTGACACGGCTAGGCCACCTCCATAATATATCGTTCAATCTACAATACTATTGATGATACCAAATTTTCAGTACTTCAAGCAAGTCAACACACGGCACTTACAGCATTTTTACATAAAAAAAGAAAGGCAAACGCCTTTCTTTACGATTTACTCTTTATCTGACGGTTTATTTTTCGGAAATCTCTCGTTATCTTCTTCATTATCACGAATTGTTTTTTGTAATACAAAACAAGACATCGTTAAAAATAGTGTTCCAATTAAATAGTATCCTTTTACACTAAGCGTTTCATCTAGCGTATAAATTCCAATTAGCATACCTGAAAGCGCGCAAACAAATGAAGTCCATGCTAAAAACGTGAACGCTTGCGTATTACGTCTTCTCATCGTTCTCCCCCTCGTTAGCTGTACATCTATTATAGATAAGTATATTTACTATGATGAATTTTTATGTAAATTCTAGTTTTATATTTATAAATCTTTCATAAAAGAATAATATTTCAAGGTGAATTTTCTGCCTAATCAGAAAAAACAATTAAAACAATTGACATTTATTTCAATTCTACATAAAATAAAAACAAATATTACGAATCTCGAAATATACGGGAGTGGAATTAATTGTTGCAATACGAACATTTTTTAGACTTACTGCTAGATAACGCCAAGAAACTTTTTTATCCTGAAGAATGGGTAAGCCTCGATTTAACACTTTCTAAAACTGAAGTATTTTGTTTACTTTGGATGGAGCGAAATACGGATATTACAATGACAAAAATTGCTGATCTTCTTGATATACCGATGAGTACGACGACAGGCGTTGTAAATCGCCTTGTAAAAAAGGGTTATATTGAACGCTACCGTGATGAAAACGACCGACGTATTGTATTAATTCGTTTAACAGAAAACGGTGTAACGCTTGTTCAAGAAGTGAAACAAAATGCAGCCCATTACTTTAACTTAGTGACGGAAGCATTATCAGAAGAAGAAAAAGCATTTTTACTACAAATCTTCCAAAAGATTATGAATCACATTGCTACGTCACAGCAAAAAACAGAAGAAAAGGTTTCTACACCTAAAATGAAAAACATTCCGATTGAATAAAACCCTAGTTGGGTTTTTATTCAATCATTTATTTCGACACTCGTAATATTCGATATTCGAAACAAAGGAGATATAAATGATGAGAATTATTTTGTATACAGGTAAAGGCGGCGTAGGAAAAACTAGCATTTCAGCAGCAACAGCAATTCAAAGCGCAAAACAAGGATTAAAAACTTTAGTAATGAGTACAGATCCAGCTCATAGTTTAGGAGATTCATTTGGTGTAAAACTATCTTCTGAGCCATTAGAAATTCGTGAAAATTTGTGGGCACAAGAAATTAATACAATTTATGAAATGGAAAAAGGCTGGGGAAAGTTACAGAAATATATTACACTACTCTTCACTTCCAAAGCAGCTGATGATATTACAACAGAAGAATTAACGATGTTTCCTGGTATGGAAGATTTAATTAGCTTACTTCGCGTACTCGATTATTATAAACAAAACACATATGATGTTATTATCATTGATTGCGCTCCAACTGGAGAAACGTTAGCAATGCTCAGCTTTCCAGACATGCTCGGCTGGTGGATGGAAAAACTCTTTCCTATTAAAAGAAAAGTTTTAAAAGTTGTTCGCCCTGTAGCTCAACCACTTCTTGGTGTGCCCCTTCCAACCGATGATATTATGGACGAATTAACAATTACACTTGAACAGCTCGGAGAAATGAGAGATATTTTATCAAACCGAGAAGTAACAAGTATCCGCATCGTTGTAAATCCTGAAAAAATGGTCATTAAAGAAGCACAGCGCAGCTTTACGTATTTAAATTTGTACGATTATAACGTAGATGCTATTATGATCAACCGCGTCATTCCTAACACTGTCACCGATCCTTATTTTCAAGCATGGAAAGATACCCAAAAGAAATATAAAACATTAATTCAAGATAGTTTTGATCCACTTCCTATTTACGAAGCACCAATGTTTGAACAAGAAGTTGTTGGTTTGCCTATGTTAGAGCGTGTAGGAGATGCTTTATTTAAAACTGAACATTGTCCTACTGAAGTGAAATTTAACGGCCGCACACAATATGTAAAAAAAGATGGCAATGAATATATTTTCGTTCTGTCCATTCCCTTCTCAAATAAAAGTGAGCTCACATTAAATCAAAAAGGTGATGAGCTTATCATTCGCGCAGGTTCTGTTAAACGGAACATCACATTACCAAAAACATTAACGCACCTTTCTATTCAAGGGGCTAAGTTTGAAGAGGACGTACTAAACATTCGTTTTGGAGGTGTCGTGCATGCATGAAGAACTACTAAGGAAGATAATCCGTACAAAAATAAAAGTCGGTATGCATATATTAGAAGAGTTACCTGCCCCAATCCAGCAATCAGCTAAGCAAATGCTAAATATTTTACAAGAGGAGCTATCTTCTTATCCGAAAGAACAAGGGCATCATAAAAATAATTTAAAAAATATTATAATCGAATAAACATCTCTGGATAGAGGGCCTTTTTAGGCTTTCTATCTCCATATTGGAGTGAGGTAAGTTGTTAAAAAGAATTTCTACTATTATATTTTGGATTATTCCCTTGTTATTTTTCATTCATAACCTTGAAGAATCTTTCCAAATGCCACAATATCTTGCTAATCAATTTTCAATTACTTTTATAACTAGCCAACACTTTTTCATTGCGATTTCTGTATTAACTCTCTTTGTCTTAGTTATCGTCTTTCTATATCAACTGAATTTCTTGTCTTCTATATACTGGATTATTTTTATACAAGGGGCTATCTTCTTCAACTCTGTTCAACATATTATTTTGTTTTTTATTTATGGCTCCTATAATCCTGGCGTAATATCCGCAGTTTTCATTGTTATTTTTTCTATTTTCTTTTTTTCATCCCAAAAACACTTAATTCATAAAAAGCAATTCGTAATTACACTCGTGTTCAGCTTATTTTCTTATCCCATTATCATTTGGATTACCTTACTACTCGCTAGCTGCTTTCAGTAATAAAAAAAGACCAGGAAAACTCCTGGTCTATTACTCTACTTAACAAACATTGGATTCTATATTATACAGAATTGGAAGGTACAGAATTAGGGTTTGTTTTGTTTGTTAAGTAGATTATATGTTGAACGAACTAACAGCGGAGGGGTTCCTTCTGTTAGTCCATTAAACCCAATCATTATTTTACGATTTTTTCAAGCTCATCGAGTGAAAGATCTACTGAAATTGAACCATCATTTGTTTCTTTCTTAATTGCATCTGTTACTTCTTTTGAATGGTATAATTCAATTACTTTTTTCAGTGTTGGATCATCTTTATCTTTCGTACGAGCTGCAAAAATATTAATATATGGCTTCGCATTTTCATTCTTTGGATCTTCTAAGAAAATAGGATCCTTCGCTGGATCTAATCCAGCTTGACCAGCAACACCGTTATTAATAACTGATGCTGCAACATCTTTTAACACACGAGGTGTTTGCTGTGCGATAACCGGTGTAATTTTTAACTTCTTCGGATTTTCTGCAATGCCGCTTGGATCTCCAAATAAGCCAAAGTCTTTTTTAAGCTTTAATAACCCAGCTGCATCAAGAAGTTTTAATGCACGTGCTTGGTTTGTTGGATCATTTGGAATCGCAATTTCTGAACCATCTGGAATTTCATTTGCTTTCTTATGTTTTTCAGAGTATAAACCCATTGGTGCAATTTGCGTTGTACCAACAGCTGTAATATCTAGCTTATGCTCTTTTTTAAATTGTTCTAAGAATGCAATGTGCTGGAATGAGTTTAATTCAATATCTCCATCAGCTAACGCTTTATTTGGCGTTGTGTAATCAGAGAACTCAACCAGCTTAATTTTAATTCCTTCTTTTTCAGCTTTCCTCTTCAAAATTTCCCAAGCGTCTCCATCCGTTCCAGTTACACCGACGCGAACTACTTTTTCTTTCGCCCCTGCCCCTGTGTCTCCACTTGAGCAGCCGCTTAATGCTGAAACTCCTACAATTGCTGATAATGCAAATGCTAAAATTTTCTTCATTTTCTTTTCCCCTCTTCCTTTTTATGATCTGCGTAAAAAGACTTTCGCAAAATAGTTTCCTAAGTTTTGAGCTAATTGTACGAGAATGATAAGTAAAACGACCGTTACGAACATAACTGATGTATCAAAACGTTGATAACCATATGTCATTGCTAAATCACCAAGACCGCCACCACCGACAAGCCCAGCAACTGCAGAAAATTCAATTAAACCAACTGTCATAAATGTAACACCTAAAATTAATGGCGCTAACGCTTCTGGTACAAGGATTTCAAAAACAATTCTAATTGGCGAGGCGCCCATTGCTTGCGCTGCTTCAATTACTCCTTTCGGAACGGAAACAAGGTTTGTTTCAACCATTCTAGCAATACCAATTGATGCGACTAACGTCATCGGGAAAATTGCCGCTGCTGTTCCAATCGTCGTTCCGATAACACTTCTTGTTAGTGGACTTAAGGCTACTAAAAAGATAATGAATGGTACCGGACGAATTGTATTAATTATGATGTTAAGAATAGAAAAGACCCATTTATTTTCTAAAAAGTTTCCTTTTCTCGTTACATATAAAAGTAAACCTAGAGGTATACCAAGAATTGTAGCGAATATAAGGGTTACAATTACCATTAAGAGGGTATCCCCCGTCGCATCTAGTATGCGCGGCCAAAATATACTCCAATCAACTCGCATGAGCTTCTACCTCCTTCAGCTGCACTTGCAGTCTTAGATGTTGTAATGCTTTTTGAATTTCCCTCTGCTCACCTTGCAACTCTACAAGAAGATTTCCAAATAGCACATTTTGAAGTTCAATAATATTTCCGTACAGTACATTTACATCGACGTTATAGTTTTTTGCGATATATGATAGTACCGGCTGTCCTGTCTCCTCACCAGTAAATGTTAGACGATAAATTTGACCACCATTTTGAATTTTCGCTAAAACACTTTCTGGTAAATGATCATTAATAACAGAACGTACAAAGTTTTGAGTCGTCGTTGTTTTTGGTTGTGTGAAAACATCAAACAGTTTTCCTTCTTCAATAACTTTTCCTTTTTCCATTACAGCTACACGGTGACAAATTTCTTTCACGACATGCATTTCATGTGTAATAAGAAGAATTGTTAAATTATATTCTCGATTTACTTTCTTTAATAAGTTTAGAATTTCTGTCGTTGTTTCTGGATCTAAAGCTGATGTTGCCTCATCACATATAAGAATATCTGGTGATGTTGCAAGTGCTCTAGCAATACCTACACGCTGCTTTTGTCCGCCTGATAGCTGCTCTGGGTAATTGTTTGCCTTATCTTCTAATCCTACAAACTTCAGCAATTCATTTACTCTTTCTTTTATCTCATTCTTTGGTACTTTTGCTAACTTTAATGGATAAGCAATATTCCCAAACACTGTTCTTGAATTAAATAAATTAAAGCTTTGAAAAATCATCCCGATTCTTTGTCTTAGCTTCCGTAATTCTTTCGTCGATAATGATGTAATATCTTTATCATCTATTGAAATCGTTCCTGCCGTTGGTCTCTCTAACATGTTTACTAGGCGTAATAATGTACTCTTTCCAGCGCCACTAAAACCGATAATGCCAAAAATTTCGCCTTTCTCAACTGATAACGTTACATCCTCCACCGCATGAACAGATTGCCCACCTGATTCATATACTTTACTTACATTATTAAAAGAAATCATTTTTCCCCCTCCTATATGCTGTAAAAACTTGAAGTAGAGCTCTCGAGGTAAAATAAAAAGTGCTCTCCTTCTTATCAACCATAAAGATAAGAAGGAGAGCACTTATATGTACTCGGTCACATCTTCTCATCTTCCAAGCCTTTCATAGGCTTGCTGGAGTTAGCACGGTATTAAAAAACCCGTTGCTGAGGTATCGTAGGGCCAGTCCCTCCACCTCTCTGGATAAGAATGTATCGATTTAATTGTCGTTTAATTAATTCTCATTATAGAACTCAGAATAATAAGAGTCAATACATTTTTTAGAAAAATATTAATTATTTCTTTATTAAAATTTTCAGATGAAAAATTTAATAGAAAATAGTAACCTTTAAAGTTATGTAAAATTCTCCTCTTGCATATTTTTTAAAAGGATAATCTTCTCTACTAATTGAATACCATTATTTGAATATGAAATCGGAGGAAGATAAATATATGAAAACAGCTCTTTTACTCGTTGATATTCAAAATGATTATTTTCCACACGGAAAGATGGAATTACGTAATCCAGCAGAAGCAAGCGCATATGCTAGTCAGCTACTACAGCTCTTTAGAAAGAAAAACGAACCTATTTTTCATATCCAACATGTAGCAATAAAAGAAGACGCAACTTTTTTCCTACCCAATACAGAAGGTGTACATATTCATGAAAGCGTACGCCCACTTAGAGAAGAATCAGTTATACTCAAGCATTATCCAAATAGTTTTCGCGAAACTGATCTTCTAAAACAATTACAACGTTTAGCTATTGAGCACGTCGTCATATGCGGGATGATGACTCATATGTGTATTGATGCTACCGTAAGGGCTGCCTTTGATTTCGGCTTGCAATGTACTGTTATACATGATGCTTGTGCTACAAAAGACCTTTCTTTTAAGAATGCTACTATACCAGCCGTTTATATTCATAACACAATTTTAGCTAGTTTAAATGGCGTCTATGCAAATGTAATGAGTACAGAGGAGTTTTTAGCTACAAAAAAACACTCTCTTCAGTGAGCAAAACCGAAAAGAGTGTTTCTTGTCAAACCATAGATTTTCTTTCAAATTGTATTATACAGGAAATCCTTAAAATGAATACAAAAAAATGTGACTAATAAGTCAACTTTTCTCATTGTTTTATTTCTATTTACATGTTTACCCCGATATGAATAGGGTTTAGCTAGTTCCACTTACCAAATAGTAATATATGGTAAGTGTTTTTTAATGCAAATTAACTAATTTCTCCTATTATTTATCTGTTTGTTTTTGTTTCTTTTTCAAATACTCCGCACGCAATTTTTCAATTTGCTGCTTTTTATCAAATTTGACAGGCGTCTGTTTTTCATGAAACTTCGCGACAGCTACCTGACCTTTGTAATCCAATTGATATTTTCCCACTTTGTTCACCTACTTTTCTTGTCTTTAAAGAGAATCTATTCAGCAAATATAAATATACCTCATTTTGCTGAAGTAAACCTTATTACTTTATTAGTTTTTCTACTGATACCTATCTTACTCCACATATAGAAAGTTTTTCAAAAAAAAAGAGATCTTCGCAGACTGCGAAGATCTCTTCTACTATTTCTTATAAAGTTTCAGAAGTAGTTTTTGCTTGCATGTGAAGTGCTAAGTAGTCAGGGCCACCAGCTTTAGAGTCTGTACCAGACATGTTAAAGCCACCGAATGGTTGGTATCCTACGATTGCACCAGTACATCCACGGTTGAAGTATAAGTTACCTACGTGGAAGTCTTCACGTGCTTTTTCAATATGGTCACGGTTGTTAGAGATAACTGCTCCTGTTAAACCGTATTCTGTATTGTTTGCAATTGCAAGTGCATGGTCAAAGTCTTTTGCTTTACAGAATGCTACTACTGGTCCGAAGATTTCTTCTTTCATTAAGCGAGCATCTTCTGCAACGTCAGCAACGATTGTTGGTTGGATGAACCAGCCTTTAGAATCGTCTCCTTCGCCACCTGCTAAAATTCTACCTTCTTCTTTACCAATTGCAACATAGCTCATTACTTTATCAAATGCAGCTTGGTCATTAACAGGACCCATGTTTGTACCTAATACAGCTGGGTTAGCAACTGTTAATTCTTTTGTTAATTCAACAGCACGATTTAATACATGATCGTATACGTCTTCATGGATTACTGCACGAGAACATGCAGAACATTTTTGTCCTGAGAATCCGAATGCTGATGCAACGATAGATTTAGCTGCTAATTCAAGATCTGCTTCTTTATCAACAACGATTGTATCTTTACCACCCATTTCAGCGATAACGCGTTTTAACCAGATTTGGCCTGGGTTTACTTTCGCTGCGCGCTCATAAATACGGATACCTACATCACGAGATCCAGTGAAGCTAATGAAGCGTGTACGAGGGTGATCTACTAAGTAGTCACCAACTTCAGAACCATTACCTGGTACGAAGTTTACTACGCCAGCTGGTAAGCCAGCTTCTTCTAATACTTCCATGAATTTCGCTGCTACTACAGGAGTTGTACTAGCTGGTTTTAGTAATACTGTGTTACCAGAAACTAAAGCAGCTGTTGTCATACCTGCCATAATTGCGAATGGGAAGTTCCAAGGAGAAATGATAACACCTACTCCTAATGGAATGTAAGAGAAACGATTATATTCAATTGGACGGCTTTCTACTGGAATTCCGTCTTTTAATTTCAACATTTGGCGACCATAATATTCCATAAAGTCGATTGCTTCTGCTGTATCAGCATCTGCCTCATTCCACGGTTTACCTGCTTCTTTTACAAGAATAGCAGAGAATTCATGTTTTCTACGACGAACGATCGCTGCAGCACGGAATAAAATGTCTGCACGCATTTCTGGTTTTGACTTTCTCCAAGTTTGGAATGTTTCATCCGCTACTTGCATTGCTTTTTCAGCTAACTCACGGCTTGCTTTTGAAACGCGACCAACAAGTTCCTCTTTATTTGCAGGGTTTACAGAAACAATTTTGTCTTCTGTAGTGATTTTTTCTCCCCCAATAATTAATGGATAGTCTTGTCCAAGATAAGATTCTACTTTCTTTAAACCTTCTTCAAACGCTAATTTGTTAGCCTCTACTGAAAAATCTGTAAATGGCTCATGTTTGTATGCTACTACCATTATTTTTAGCCTCCCCTTAGAAAAACGTTTACATTTTACAACATTATTCTACACGATAATTTAGATTTATTCAAATATTCCTAGACTTATATTTTAAAAATTAATTAATTTTTAAAATATAATAAAAAAACAGAGTTATACAAATGTATAACTCTACAAAATATGAGTATATTCCAAAACGTTTTTGCTAATCAATAAAATAGTCACTAACAAAAATAAAGCTCTTACATATCCAACACCTTTTTGAACTGCAAACTTCGATCCAAAATAAGCGCCAAAAATCATCGATAACCCCATAATAATACCGTATTCAAAATGAATTACGTCTAAAAATAAAAAAGTGATTAACGATACGATATTACTAACAAAGTTCAAAAGTTTTCCAGATGCTGCCGCTTGAATAAAATCCAAACCTATTAATAAAAATGCAAAAATTAAAAAGGATCCTGTCCCTGGTCCAAAAAATCCATCGTAAAACCCTATCATTAAAATAACAAAGAAAAATATTAATGTTTTTCTTTTCGTCATCTTCTTATAGGTAGACACACTTCCCCAATCCTTTTTCGCAATAATATAAATAGCAATAAATACCAACATTACAAGCACTAACGGACGTAAAATATCTGGAGGAATAAACTTTACTACTAAAGCACCTGCTACTGCTCCTATAACAGTTAACGGGATTAACTTTCCTACAATTTTAAAATCGACCTTTCCCGATCGAATAAAGTAAATCGCACTCGTAAACGTCCCCATCGTTGCAGCTAATTTATTCGTTGCAATTGCCGAAGCTGGTGGTAAACCAACAAACATAAGTGCCGGAAGCGAAATTAATCCTCCACCACCAACAACTGAATCAATAAAAGCTGCTAAAAAACCGAATGCAATTAATAAAATAATGACTTGAAAACTTAATTCATCCATGCCCTTTACCCCTTACCCCATTATTTATAACATTTTAAATTATAACAAAATTAACCAAGAAAAAAAGCCGTTCCATAAAGGAACGGCCCTTCTACTTAATCTAAAATTTTCACATACGGTTCATCTTGCTTCGCTTCACGTATAATAATCGCTTCTGGACGTTCTACAGATTTAATCGTTACTTGTACTTTCATATAATTCGGGAAATATTCCATAACAAGCCCGGCTACATATTGTGTAAAGCCAATTATTTCTGCTTTCCCATTAAACTGGACAGGAATATCAAGCTTTATTTCTCTTAATTCATCGTCTCTATACATACCAGTACCGATAACAGCTGTATAGTCACCTTGGAAATAATCGCTTAATTTTGCCTTGAAGTTTGATACTCTCGCCAAGTCTTCACGTTTATTATCTGTTTTCGCTTGTTCAGATGGGAACAAATAATATTTCTCATTAATTTGTTTCCAATCCTCAACCGTTTCACTACCTTTTTCGACATTCCCATAAGAAACAAAGTTACCTGGTACGAGCGAAGACTTTGGAGCCTGACGATAAATCGCAAATGTTATCGGAAGTTTTTTTGTCTCAGGATCTTGTTGATGCATAACTTTCAAGATTTCTGGCACCATTTTTTTCCCTTCAGCTAACATCTTTTCATTCGAAATTGTAACCTCACGCGGATACCCATGCTCTTCCTCATAATAATGAACCGAATTCATCGCTAATCCAACTACAATACCACTACGCTCATCTTTTTTGTCTTTGTTCACATAATAATCATGTTCTAAAATATTGGAAATATATATTGGATTTTTTTTATTTTTCGCCTCTAATGATTCGGATCCTGCACCTAATGCGGGATTTAACCCTATGTTCGGGAATTTAACCGCATCTTTTTTTAATGTATCTTCTAGTTCCTTTTGTTCTGCATCTGTACGTTTTCTTTTAACAAGCATCTGTATATACTGAGTAGTTAGGGACTTTCCGCCTTTTAAAACATTATCTTTCGTACTAAATGATTCTTTCGCAATACGCATTAATCCTGTTTCAAATTCATCTATATCAAGACGATTACTTACTCCTTGCACAACTAAGCCACGTGCATTTCCTCCTTCAAATGGAATAGTCGTCTTATAATATTCATCCGAAATAGAGTAATTTGGGACGATTACTTGCTCTTTTGCTTTCCCCGATTTCTCAACCACTTTTTCATCTTTATCGGCACCTGCACTACACCCACTTACAAGTAGGCCAAGGCTTAATACCGCTAATGCTATTTTTTTCATGGTAAGTTTGCACCTCTTACTTATTTAGCTCTTGTAAGAACCTCTCTTCATTCCAAACCTCAACATTATGTTTCTCCGCTTGTGCTAATTTCGAACCTGCCGCTTCACCTGCGACAACTAAATCCGTACTTTTACTAACACTTCCTGTTACTTTTCCACCTAATGCCTCAATCTTCTTCTTCGCTTCACTACGTCCCATAACTTCTAATTTCCCAGTTAAAACGACAGTTTTTCCTGCAAAGTACGACTCAACATTTTGTAAATCAGCAATTTTTATACCTTTGTATGTCATATTCACGCCATACTCTTTAAATTGTTGTAATAGCTCTAATACGTCTTCATTATCAAAATACGCCACGACGGATTGAGCCATTTTTTCACCAATCTCGTTAATTGCTTTTAATTCTTCTTCCGTCGCTTTCACAAGTGCATCCATCGTTTCGAAATGCTCTGCAAATGTACGTGCTGCTTTCGCTCCGACATGGCGAATACCAAGACCGAATAATAATCGCTCTAATGAGTTTTCTTTAGAATTCTCAATTGCTTGTACTAAATTCGTTGCTGATTTTTCTCCGAATCGTTCTAACTGTAATAATTGCTCTTTCGTCAACGAATATAAATCCGCAAATGTACGAATATAATCAGCATCAAAGAGTTGTGTAATAACACGTTCTCCAAGACCATCAATATTCATTGCATTTCTTGAAACGAAATGGATTAACCCTTCTCGAATTTGAGCAGGACAAGTTGGATTTATACAACGAAGTGCTACCTCTTCTTCTAAACGAACTAGTTCACTCTCACATGCTGGGCAATGCGTTGGCATATGATATTCTTCTTCCCCACCAGTACGCTTATCAAAAATAACATTTACAACTTCTGGAATAATATCTCCAGCTTTCTTCACAACAACGTAGTCACCAATTCGAATATCTTTTTCACGAATTAAATCTTCGTTATGTAAAGAAGCACGACGAACGATCGTACCAGCCACTCGCACTGGCTCTAGCTCTGCAGTCGGTGTTACAACTCCTGTACGACCAACACTTAATTCAATGCCCGTTAATCTTGTTACAACTTCTTCCGCTGGGAATTTATAAGCAATCGCCCATCTTGGACTCTTTGCTGTAGTTCCTAGACTTTCTTGAAGAGCAACATCATCTACTTTTATAACGATCCCATCAATCTCATAATCAAGATGCGGACGTTTTTCTTGCCATTCTTCTACATAAGCTATAACTTCTTCAATTGTTTCACATGTACGACGATTTGGATTTGTTTTGAATCCAAGTTCACCTAAGTAATCAAGCGATTCACTATGTGATGGGATTGTTTTTTCTTCTACATTCGCAAGACCGTATACAAACATAGATAAGTTACGCTTCGCTGCAATTTTCGGATCAAGTTGGCGGATTGAACCTGCTGCCGCATTACGCGGATTCGCAAATACATCTTCACCATTTTGCTCTTTTTCTTCATTTAACTTAACGAATGAACGCTTCGGCATATAAGCTTCGCCTCGTGCTTCTAACGTTACTTCTTCATTTAAACGAAGCGGGATTGCTTTAATCGTTTTTAAATTTTGGGTAATATCTTCACCTGTTACACCATCACCACGTGTTGCCCCTTGAATGAAGCGTCCTTTTTCATAATGAAGTGAAACAGCAAGTCCGTCAATTTTTAATTCGCATATATATCTTACATTCGCATCATCAATTCCTTGACGTACTCGTCTGTCAAAATCACGTAAATCTCCTTCGTTAAATGCATTTCCTAAACTTAACATCGGTGACTTATGTGTTACTTTTTCAAATATATCAAGAACCGTTCCCCCAACTCGAATAGAGGGAGAGTCTTCACTCATAAACTCTGGATTCTCTGCTTCTAATTTTATAAGCTCCTGCATATTACGGTCATACTCCGCATCAGAAACAGAAGGATTGTCTAATACGTGATATTGATAGTTAAATGTATTTAACAAATCACGTAGTTCTTCTATACGTTTTTTTGCTATCTCTTTTGACATATCCTCATTCCTTTCCTATTGTTTCGTCACAGGTGCAAATTTTGCTAACAAACGTTTAACACCAATTGGGCTTGGGAACGCAATATCTAATTCTTTTGCATCACCTTCACCTTTTACACTTACAACTGTACCGACTCCCCATTTTTGGTGGGAAGCTTTATCACCTACTGCCCAGCCAATTTGTTCGCCGCCTGTCGTCTTAGCTGCAGGACGTGCGAAAGCTGAGCGAGAACGTGTTGTAGTTGTCGTTTTACTGCTACTTGCCACTCTTCCTTTTGCACCAAACGAAGTTTCACGCTTCGGTGCTGTTTCATTTAATGATTCTACTAGTTCTGTCGGGATTTCTGTAATAAATCGCGATGCGGCATTCATACTTGTTCTACCAAATAAAGTACGCATTTGTGCATTTGATAAATACAACTCTTCTTCCGCACGAGTAATACCTACATAAGCAAGACGACGCTCTTCTTGCATTTCATCTTCTTCCATTAGAGAACGAGTATGTGGGAATATTCCTTCCTCTAAACCAACAATAAAGACAACTGGGAATTCTAACCCCTTCGCTGAGTGCATCGTCATTAAAATAACTTCCTCACCAGCAGTTGGGTCTTCATCTACACGATCAATATCTGCAACAAGTGCTAAGTCTGTTAAGAATGCAACAAGGCTCTTATCCTCGCTTTGAGATTCAAATGTTTGCGTAACAGATAAAAACTCATCTAAGTTTTCCAGACGACCTTCCGCTTCTAACGTACGCTCATTTTTCAACATATCGCGATAGCCTGTTTTTTCAATCACTTCTTCTACCAATTCTGTAACAGATAAATACTCTTGCATATTTACCCAATTGTGTAATAAACCTGCGAATTCTTTTACTGCCTTTGTAACCTTTGCACTTACTCCAACATGCTCAATCTCATCGAATACAGCAGTTAAAGAAATTCCATTTTGTACACCATAATTAATAATTTTGTCGATAGAAGTCGCACCAATTCCGCGCTTTGGCACGTTAATAATACGCGCAAAACTAATCTCATCATCTGGATTCCCAATTAAACGTAAATACGCCAAAATGTCTTTAATCTCTTTACGGTCGTAGAACTTCGTACCGCCGACAATTTTGTAAGGAATATTAGATTTCAGGAAAATCTCCTCGACCATACGAGACTGCGCATTTGTACGATATAGCACTGCAAAATCAGTATATTTTCGTTTTCCCATTTGAATATCGTCGCGAATTTTTTTCGCAACAAAGTACGCCTCGTCCTTTTCCGTTGCAGCACGATAGTACGAGATTTTGCTTCCAACTTCATTATCTGTCCATAACTTCTTCGGTTTACGATTCGTATTTCTTTCAATAACAGCATTCGCTGCATTTAAAATATTTTGTGACGAACGATAATTTTGTTCTAACAGAATAACTTGCGCATTCTCATAGTCTTTTTCGAATGACAAAATGTTGGAAATGTCCGCACCACGCCAGCGATAAATTGACTGATCTGAGTCACCTACAACGCATAAATTTTTAAAACGTGCTGCCAAATGTTTAACAAGAAGGTACTGCGCTTTGTTCGTATCTTGATACTCATCCACGTGAATATACTGGAATTTGCGCTGATAAAACTCTAGTACTTCTGGAACACGTTCAAATAGTTGAATCGTCGTCATAATTAAATCATCAAAGTCTAATGAGTTATTTTTCAAAAGACGTTTTTGATATTCTGTATATACATCGCTCGTTAATTTTTCATATGGATCAGCAATTGTAATTTTCTTTGCATACTTATCCGCAGATAACAGTTCATTTTTCGCATTACTAATACCAGCCAAAATAGAGCGCGGCTCAAATTTCTTCGGATCAATATTGCGCTCTTTCATAATTTTTTTGACCACAGTTAACTGATCACCCGAATCTAAAATTGTAAAGTTACGATTAATACCAATGCGATCGATATCACGTCGTAAAATACGTACACACATAGAGTGGAACGTAGAAATCCAAATATCTTCGGCTTCTGGTCCGACAAGTGTATCAATACGCTCGCGCATTTCACGAGCGGCTTTATTTGTAAAGGTAATAGCTAGTACATTCCACGGTGCTACTCCTTTTTCACCAAGTAAATACGCAATACGATGTGTTAACACACGTGTTTTACCACTACCTGCGCCTGCCATTAATAGAAGTGGTCCGTTCGTTGTTTGTACTGCTTTTTGTTGTTGCGGATTTAAACCATTTAATAACCTATCTGTCATACTCATATACGCCTGCACCTACTCTCCTTTTACTGCTTTAACCGTTTTTAACGCTGCTTTTATATCATCATAAATAATATTTCCAACAACTACTGTATCAGCATGTTGCGCCATTTCCTTCGCTTGTTCAGCATTAGAAATACCACCGCCATAATATAACTTAGCTTGTTTCAATTCTGCTTTTACATTTTTAACAAGTTCAACATCTCCATACGTACCGCTATATTCTAAATAAAATATCGGTAAACGTAATAGCTTGTCTGCTAAACGCGCGTATGCAATCACATCATCTTCTGTTACATCACACTTTGCATCTGTAAGCTGTGCTACCTTCGCTTCAGGATTTAAAACACAATATCCTTCCATGAAAATTTCGTTCCAATCCATAATATCCCCAAATTCTTTCAAAGCCTCATGATGAACGCCTGTTACCCATTCTACCTTTCGGCTATTTAAAACGCTTGGGATATAATAAAAATCGAATCCTGGTGTAATTGCTTCTACATCAGAAACCTCTAGCACACAAGGAACTGCATATCTACGAATGCTAACTAGCATGTGTAGTACATTATCAATTGTCACTCCATCACTTCCGCCTACAATAACAGCATCTGTTCCAGACTCACAAATCATTTCTAAATGTTCGTCACTTAGCTCCTTATTCGGATCAAGCTTAAATACATGTTTCCACCCGGAAATATCGTACATGAAAACACCCTTTCTTTTCTCAAGTTGTATATATTTCTGTTCAAAATAACAGTTTATTTTCATTAGGATTTTTTACTTCATCTTAAATATTTGTTTAAAACGGAGAATTAAGTTTGGAATTTCCTCTTCCACATTTTTTAAACGAGAGGATTTACTTTTGAACTTCCTTTTATGCATTCTTTCATTATAACAAAAAAAACTACTTACACACACGCACAATCCAACATCTTTTTCCACGTCAAATGTTGGATTACATATCCCAAAAATCAAACGGGATACTAATAGGAGAAATAGTGTTATCTATTTCAACTTTCATAAAAAGGAGTGTTTTTCTAATGAAGCAAAATATCGGTACAATAAATGCCCTAATTCGAATTACACTCGGACTTGTCCTCTTCGGTTGTAGTGCAACGAAACTCGTACGCAAACCTTGGTGCACTTGGTCTAACATTTTGCTATGGATTGGTGCAATGAAAGTTGCAGAGGGAATTGTTCGTTTCTGTCCTGTTGTTGAAATGTGGAAATTCGGAAAATACATGAACATGGGGGCATTTAAAATGCCTAGCATGAATTTTGCTGAAAAGGGACATACTAAAGAAGAAGTGAATCAAACTTCCAATCACGACAAACCACAGTCAAATGGAAGTTATGACGCTTCTGACAAAGAGATTGAGTCAGCGATTGAAGATATAATCCTGGCAAAACCGCTTTGAATCATTTGTCACGATGCAAGATGCTCTCAAAGAGACTTAGCTGCTGCAGTGGGCGGTTAAGTCTTCTTTATTTTACCATAAAACAGAACATACATTCTCATTTTAAGTGTTAAAATATACATAATCAATAAAATTCAGAAAACTAGGTGTAAACCCCTTGCTTAAAATGATATAAAAGTGATATCATTTTTATATCAGGAGGCGATCATATGAAAGAAAAACAAGTATTTTATGTTAATGGTTTTCTTGGGATTATTGGAATTTTGATTTTAGCCGCTATCGGTGTATTTTTCCTTATACAAGAAATTTTTATAGGAGCAGCATTAACTATTATTTTAGCCGCAGTTCTTGCTACAGGTATTGGTATTGTTCAACCAAACCAAGCAAAAGTTATTACGTTCTTCGGTAATTATTTAGGAACAATTCGTCAAAACGGTTTATTTTTAACGATTCCGTTCGCATTCCGTCAAACTGTATCGTTACGTGTTGAAAACTTTAACAGTAAAAAATTAAAAGTAAATGATGTCGACGGAAATCCAATTGAAATTGCCGCTGTTATCGTATATAAAGTTGTTGATTCTGCAAAAGCAATGTTCGGCGTTGAACATTACGATCGATTTGTAGAAATTCAAAGCGAAACGGCAATCCGCCACGTCGCAACGAAATATCCTTATGACAATTTCCAAGATGAAACTTGCATCACGTTACGCGGAAATACTGAAGAAATCTCTGAAGAATTAAAGCGTGAGTTAGAAGCACGTCTTGAAATTGCTGGTGTAGAAGTATTAGAAACTCGTTTAACGCACCTAGCTTACGCAACGGAAATTGCCCATGCAATGTTACAACGTCAACAAGCGAAAGCAGTATTAGCTGCTAGAAAAGAGATTGTTGAAGGTGCTGTGAAGATGGCTAAAGATTCAATCCATATGTTAGATGAAGAAGGCGTACTGGAATTAGATGACGAGCGTAAAGCAAATATGGTAAACAACTTATTAGTTGCCATCGTTTCAGATAAAGGTGCGCAACCAGTCATTAATACAGGAAGCCTATACTAAAAGGTTGTAAATCATTATGGCTAAAAAGAAAAGCTTTCCATTACGTATTGATCCTGAATTACATGCAGTCATCGAAAAATGGGCGAATGATGAGTTTCGTAGCGTCAATGCACACATCGAGTATTTACTTCGAGAAATGGCAAAGCAAAAAGGTAAATTAAAAAAAGATAAAGATGCATAAAAATCCCGCTGAGGAATCAGCGGGATTTTTACATATTAACTTCTCGTCATCTCATGCCCAATTGCACGATATCCTATATCACTTCGGTAAAATAGACCATCACTCTCAATTTTACCGATTTCTTTATACACCTTATCTTTCGCTTCTTGTAAACTATTCGCCTTACAAGCAACAAATAATACACGGCCACCGTTCGTTACAAAGTCACCATGTTTCATTGCTGTACCTGCATGGAAAACAATCACATCTTGCAATGCATCTAGCCCTTTAATAATGTCACCTTTTTTATATGCTTCCGGATATCCTTTCGCAGCAAGTACAACACCAATTACGGCTTCATCTGACCATTGTAACGTTAACTCACTTTCATCTAATACAGCGTTACATACATCCACTAAATCATTTTCTAAACGGGGTAATACAACTTCAGTTTCAGGATCGCCAAAACGTGCATTAAATTCAATTACCTTTGGACCATCATTTGTTAAAATAAGTCCCGCATATAAAATTCCTGTAAACGATCGATTTTCTTGGATCATTGCTTTAGCAGTTGGATATAACACCGTTTCAATCGCCTCTTGAACTGCTGACTCCGAAATTTGTGGTACTGGAGAATATGCACCCATTCCGCCAGTATTTGGACCTTTATCACCATCAAAAGCTCGTTTATGATCTTGCGCAATTACCATCGGATGTACAGTTGTTCCATTCACAAATGCCATTAATGAAAATTCTTGTCCATCTAAAAACTCTTCAATAACAACTTTCTTACTCGCTTCCCCGAACTTTACATCTTGCAGCATTTCTTTCGCAGCTTGTAATGCCTCTTCAAGCGTCATCGCTACTGTTACACCTTTACCAGCAGCTAGACCATCCGCTTTAATAACAATTGGTGCACCAACTTTTTCAATGTACTGTACTGCTTCTTCATAATCTGTAAAAGTTTCGTACGCTGCAGTTGGAATATTATATTTTTTCATAAGCTCTTTTGTAAAAGCTTTACTACCTTCAATAACAGCAGCTGCTTTATTCGGACCAAATACGCGAAGTCCCTCTTCTTTAAAACGATCAACAATTCCATTCATAAGTGGAATTTCTGGTCCAACGAAAGTTAATTCCACATGGTTCTCTTTCGCAAATAAAACTAATGCATCAAAATCATTTTCATCAATATCAATTGGTGTTGCAACATCACGCATACCTTCATTACCTGGTGCTACATATACCTTTTCTACTTTTTCAGATTGTGCAAACTTCCAAGCTAAAGCATGCTCACGCCCACCGCGGCCAATTACTAAAACATTCATATTTCATCCCCCAATATTTAAATAAGTACAAACTAGAAGCTATGCTCCTAGTTTGTTTTTTCATATCAATCAAAGTTTAAAAAGGAAGGTTATCTTAACCGGACTTTTTAAACTTCCTCTATTAGTGTTTGAAATGACGTACGCCAGTGAACACCATAGCAATCCCATACGTATCCGCCACTTTAATAGAATCTTCGTCACGGATTGATCCGCCTGGTTGAATGATTGCCGTAATTCCTGCTTTTGCTGCTTCTTCTACTGTATCTGGCATTGGGAAGAAAGCATCAGATGCAAGTGCGCTACCTTGTGCTTTTTCGCCAGCTTGTGTAATTGCGATTTTTGCAGAACCTACACGGTTCATCTGTCCAGCACCGACACCAATTGTCATATCATCTTT
Source organism: Bacillus sp. GS3m_15504 (assembly GCF_055825275.1). Taxonomy (NCBI): domain Bacteria; kingdom Bacillati; phylum Bacillota; class Bacilli; order Caryophanales; family Bacillaceae; genus Bacillus; species Bacillus sp. GS3m_15504. The sequence goes on from NZ_JBVVNL010000005.1 coordinate 191,788, forward strand.
TGCTAAAACAATTGCATTTGATTTCACATGCTTTACAACTTTCCAAGCTAGTTTTAAATCTTTCCATTCTTGCTCTGAAGGTTCACGTTTCGTTGGAATTGAAATTGTTCTTTCATCTAATGATAACGTATCTTCCTCTTGAACGAGAAGGCCACCTTGTACAGAAGTTAATTTTTTGCTTGCGCTTGTCGCTTTTTCAATATTTACAGTTAATAAACGTAAGTTTTTCTTACTTTGCAGTACTTCTAAAGCTTCTTTCGAGAAAGAAGGTGCGATAATAATCTCTAAGAAAATTTCGTGTAACTTTTCAGCTGTAGCTTTATCAATTTCACGATTCGCTGCAATAATTCCTCCAAAAATGGATACTGGATCCGCTTCATAAGCACGTGTGTATGCTTCATGAATATCCGTACCTACTCCAACACCACATGGATTCATATGTTTTACCGCTACTACTGCTGGTTCTGTAAATTCTTTCACGATACTAAGCGCTGCATCTGCATCGTTAATATTGTTATACGATAATTCCTTGCCATGTAATTGTTCTGCGTATGCAACAGAAGAAGTTGCTGCGAATGGCGCTTTATAGAAAGTTGCTTTTTGATGTGGGTTCTCGCCATAACGTAAGTCTTGCTTTTTCTCAAATGTCACAGTTAATGTTTCTGGACTTTCTTCACCCATTTGCTCTGTTAAGTAGTTAGAAATTAACGCATCATACGCTGCTGTATGACGGAATACTTTCGCTGCTAGTTTACGTTTTGTTTCCTCTGCTACTTCACCGTTCTCTTTTAATTCAGCTAATACAACATCATAATCTACTGGATCTACAATTACAGATACGAATTCATGATTTTTCGCAGCAGAGCGAATCATTGTCGGGCCACCGATATCAATATTTTCAATTGCATCAGCAAATGTTACATCAGGCTTAGCGATCGTTTCTTTGAATGGGTATAAGTTAACGACAACAAAATCAATCGGCTCCATACCTAATTCATTCATTTGCGCTACATGTGTTTCATTATCACGAACTGCTAATAGACCACCATGAATATTTGGATGTAATGTTTTCACACGACCATCCATAATTTCTGGGAAACCAGTTACTTCAGAAATACCGATTACTTGTAAGCCGTTTTCTTCTAGTAATTTTTTCGTACCACCTGTTGATATAACTTCGATCCCTTGTTCTAGTAAACCTTTAACAAATTCTACTACTCCTGTTTTATCTGAAACACTTACTAATGCACGCTTTTTCATTTATCCTTCACCCCTGGTTGTATGTTAATTAACAGTTGGTTCTTTCGTAGATTGAACAATTTGATTCACTGTATTTACGTATAATTTATGTTCAACTTGCTGAATTTTCTTTTGTAAGCTTTCTCTCGTATCACCTTCAGAAACAACTACTGCTTCTTGCGCAATAATTGGCCCTGTATCCATACCTGCATCTACATAATGAATCGTTACTCCAGTTACTTTCACACCCGCTTCTAACGCTTGGCCGACAGCATCCTTACCTGGAAAACTTGGTAATAATGATGGATGAATATTAATAATCCTTCCGCCGTAAGCTTCTAGTAAAGTCGGCCCGATTAAACGCATATATCCAGCTAAAATAACATAATCAATTTCATACTCTTCTAGCTTGTTTAATATTTCTTTTTCAAATGCTTCTTTTGACTCATATGCTTTCGCTGAAAAAGCAAAACACGGAATATGATGATAATTCGCTCGCCCAACAGCGCGTGCTTCTGGTTTATCACATACTAATAAACTAATTTCTGCATCCAATCTTTTTTCTTCTACCGCATTAACGAGAGATTGAAAGTTAGATCCGCTTCCAGAAGCAAAAACTGCTAATCTACTCATAGTGCTTTGCCCCCATTGAAGGTAACGCCAGCTCCTTGTACAGTACGTCCAATAATACGAGCTGTTTCCCCTTGCTCTTCAAGAAGACGGACGATATCTTTTGCATCTTCTTCCTTCACTGCTACTACCATACCAATACCCATGTTAAAAATATTGAACATTTCTTTCTCTTCTAGCTTTCCAACTTCTTGAAGTAAACTGAAGATCGGCTGAATTTTCCAAGATCCTAATTCAATTTCTGCACCGATTCCTTCTGGTAACATACGTGGAATATTTTCAATGAATCCGCCACCTGTAATATGCGCCATACCGTATACTTCATGATTCTTCAATAGTTCTAAAATAGGTTTGACATAAATTTTCGTTGGTTTTAATAATTCTTCACCAAGAGGTAGCTCTAAGCGTCCATAAATGCGGTCTAAAGATAGTTCTCCATCTTCTAGTAATACTTTTCGTACTAAAGAGTAACCATTACTATGAATACCGCTAGATGCTAAGCCAATTAATACGTGACCAGCTTCAATTTTTTCACCTGTTACAATTTTCTTTTTATCAACAATTCCAACTGTAAAACCAGCTAAATCGTATTCTTCCGTCGAATACATTCCTGGCATTTCAGCTGTTTCTCCACCAATTAAAGCACAACCTGCTTGGCGACAGCCCTCTGATATACCTTTGACGATGTTTTCAATTTTACTAGGTTCAGCTTTACCACAAGCAATATAATCAAGGAAGAAAAGCGGCTCTGCTCCTTGGACAACAATATCATTTACACACATTGCTACTGCATCAATACCAATTGTGTCATGTTTATCTGCCATAAAAGCGAGCATCAATTTCGTTCCCACGCCATCTGTTCCAGATACTAATACAGGTTCTTCTAATGCAAATTTTGATAGATCAAACATACCTCCAAAACCGCCTAAACCGCCTAGTACTTCTTTTCTCATAGTTGTTTGTACGTGTTTTTTCATGCGAGATACCGCTTCATATCCAGCTTCAATATCTACTCCTGCTTGCTTATATGCATTCGCCATCGTTATTTACACCTCGTCTTTTAATTTCTCCCCATCCAGGGCGGGCTATTTATAAAAAAGAAGCTAGCTTCTACATCAAAAGAAGTAGAAGCTTTTTTCATTTTTCTTATTTCATACTTTCTAAAAGCTCTTGCTCATAATCATAAAGAGCTGTTGGATAGTCCCCATTAAAGTAAGCCATACATAGGCCGCCATATTTCCCTTCATATGGACGTCCAATTGCATCTACTAATCCATCTTCACTTAAAAATGTTAATGAGTCTGCACCGATCATTTCACGAATTTCTTCTACCGTATGATTTGCTGCAATTAATTCTTTTCTCGTTTGAATATCAATACCATAGAAGCATGGATATTTCAGAGGTGGTGAAGCAATTCTTACGTGAACTTCTGTCGCTCCAGCCTCGCGAAGCATGCGAACAATTCGTTTACTTGTTGTTCCTCTTACGATAGAATCGTCAATCATAACAACTCGTTTTCCTTCAACTACCCCTCTTACTGCTGAAAGCTTCATCTTAACCCCTTGCTCGCGCAGTTCTTGAGAAGGTTGAATAAATGTACGTCCAACGTAACGATTTTTAATTAATCCTAACTCATATGGAATACCTGTCGCCTCCGCATAACCAATTGCTGCCGAAATACTAGAGTCTGGCACACCAGTAACAACATCAGCTTCAATAGGAGCTTCTGCCGCCAAACGTTTTCCCATGTTTTTACGTGCTGCATGGACGTTAATACCAGCAATATTAGAATCTGGTCGTGCAAAGTAAATGTATTCCATACTACAAATTGCATGATCTACTTCATTTGTAAAACGATCTACGTGAATTCCTTCATCATTGATGATAAGTAATTCACCCGGTTCTACATCACGAATGTATGTTGCACCTACTACATCGAAAGCACATGTTTCTGATGCTACAACGTAAGCATCACCCATCTTTCCAATTGAAAGAGGACGGAAACCATTCGGATCTAACGCAACGATCATTTCATTTCCAGTTAGTAAAAGATACGCAAACGCACCTTTCACTTTATTTAAAGCCTCTTTTACACTTTCAATTAACGAATCTTTCGTACTACGTTTAATAAGATGTAAAAGTACTTCTGTATCTGAACTTGTTTGAAAAATACTTCCCTCTGCCTCTAATTCGCGGCGAAGCATTTTTGCATTAATTAAATTTCCGTTGTGAGCTAATGCCATACTATGATCAGAAAAACGGAATAATAATGGTTGAACGTTAGCTACTTCACTTCCACCAGCCGTCGCGTATCGTACATGCCCGATTGCTGATTTTCCATTCAATCCTTCTAGCTCACCTCTTGAAAACACTTCCGATATTAAACCTAACCCCTTGTGACCGACGATTTTTTCCCCATTATTTACGACAATGCCTGCGCCTTCTTGCCCACGGTGCTGTAAACTGTGCAATCCGTAGTATGAAACTTGTGCCGCATTTTCATGCCCCCAAATTCCGAATACGCCACATTCTTCGTTTAACCCCTTTATTTCAGCAAGCATGGGATTGCCCCTTTCCAAGCCTTTCTCATTTCATCTACATTTGCTGTAAGTAATACTTCATTTTCTTCATTATGAATTGTTACTTCATTTGTATTTGTTACTTCACCAACTTGAATTGCTTCTACCGCTTTCTCGAACGCTTCTTTATTTTCACGTTTTACGGTTATTACGAAGCGAGATTGTGATTCCGCAAATAATGCAGCTGTTGCTTCCCCGTCTAATTTCACAGTAGCACCTAAGCCGTTAGCACCAATTGCACTTTCTGAAATCGCAACCGCTAAACCACCTTCAGCAACGTCATGTGCAGATTGAACAAGGCCAGCTTGAATGGCTGCTAATACTTGTTTTTGACGTTTTAATTCTACGTCTAAATCGATACTTGGTGATTGGCCGAAAATTTTTCCGTGAAGCATTTTCTGTAATTCACTTCCACCAAACTCAGCTTTCGTCTCTCCAATGACATAAACTAAATCGCCGGCTTGCTTAAACTCTTGTGTTGTTACATGTTTTAAATCATGTACAAGTCCAACCATCCCAACTGTCGGTGTTGGGTATACCGCTTCACCACTACGCTCGTTATACATTGATACGTTTCCGCCGATAACTGGTGTTTGTAACGTACGACAAGCTTCACTCATACCATCTACTGATTTCTCAATTTGCCAGAAGATTTCTGGTTTTTCTGGATTACCGAAGTTTAAGCAATCTGTAATTGCAAGTGGCTCTCCCCCAGAACATACGATATTACGTGCTGCCTCTGCTACTGCAATTTTACCGCCCACTTCTGGATCTAAATAAATGTAGCGAGAGTTACAATCTGTCGTCATTGCTAATCCTTTTTCTGTACCGCGTACACGTACAACTGCTGCATCTGAACCTGGTGTAACAACTGTGCTTGTGCGAACTTGATAATCATATTGATCATAAACCCACTCTTTACTTGCAATCGTCGGTTGTTGTAATAGAGCGAATAACGTTTCTTTATAATTTTCTACTTTTGGTGTTTCCATTTTCATCTGCTGGAATTCAGCAAAATATGCTGCTTCTTTTGATGGTTTATGATAAATTGGTGCTTCTTCTGCAAGAGCATCTGCTGGCACTTCAGCTACCATTTCACCTTTATGGAATAAACGAAGCATTTTGTCTTCCGTTACTTTCCCCATCGTAACGGCTGCAAGACCATACTTCTCAAATAAATCTACTATTTCTTGCTCTCTACCTTTTTTCACAACAATTAACATACGCTCTTGTGATTCAGATAGCATCATTTCATATGGTGTCATTCCTGTTTCTCGCTGCGGTACATCATCTAAGTACATTTCAATACCCATTCCTGCTTTACTTGCCATTTCTGCAGAAGATGATGTTAAACCAGCTGCACCCATATCTTGAATTCCAACAAGTGCATCCGATTGAATAAGTTCTAGGCAAGCTTCAATAAGAAGTTTCTCCATAAATGGATCTCCTACTTGAACTGCTGGACGCTTCGCTTCTGAGCTTTCAGATAACTCTTCAGATGCGAATGTTGCACCGTGGATACCATCACGACCAGTTGATGCACCTACGTACATTACTGTATTTCCAGCACCGTGCGCTTGCCCCTTTTTAATGTCTTCATGGTTAATTAAGCCTACGCACATTGCATTTACAAGTGGGTTTCCTTCATAACATGGATCAAACTGTACTTCGCCGCCAACAGTCGGAATACCGATACAGTTACCGTATCCCGCAATTCCTGCTACTACTTCTTCAAATAAATATTTCACACGTGGTGATTGTAATTCACCAAATCGAAGTGAGTTTAATAGAGCGACTGGGCGTGCTCCCATAGAGAATACGTCACGAATAATACCACCAACACCTGTTGCTGCTCCTTGATATGGTTCAATAGCAGAAGGGTGGTTATGACTTTCCATTTTAAATACAACCGCTTGATTATCACCGATGTCTACAATTCCAGCACCTTCCCCAGGTCCTTGCAAGACACGCTCACCTGTTGTTGGGAATTTTCGAAGCACTGGTTTTGAATTTTTATAACTACAATGTTCAGACCACATAACAGAGAATAATCCTGTTTCTGTATAATTTGGCAGACGGCCTAAAATCTTTTCAACCATGGCAAACTCTTCGTCTGTTAGCCCCATTTCCGCATATATGCGCTCTTCTTTAATTTGTGTTGGATTTGGTTCAAGCATTAACGACATATGTTTCCCTCCACTGTTTTAAGATAGATTGAAAGACTTTTAACCCTTCAGCACCGCCAAGTAATTCATCTACAGCACGCTCTGGGTGTGGCATCATACCAAGTACATTTCCTTTTTCGTTTACAATACCAGCAATATCTGAAACGCTTCCGTTCGGGTTTTCTACGTAACGGAATGCGATTTGATTATTCTCTTCTAATTGTTTAAGAGTCTCTTCATCACAATAGTAATTCCCCTCACCATGTGCAATTGGAATATTGATTACTTCATCTTTTTCATATTGTGATGTAAACATTGTTTCATTATTTTCAACACGTAACTGAACCGTTCGACACATAAATTTTAAGTTTTCGTTTCTCATTAATGCCCCTGGTAGTAATCCTGATTCAACAAGAATCTGGAATCCATTACATACACCTAAAATTGGCTTTCCTTGCTCAGCAGCTTTCTGTACTGCTTTCATTGCATTCGCAAAGCGAGAAATAGCACCGCAGCGTAAGTAGTCACCGTAAGAGAAACCACCTGGTAGTAGAATTGCATCATATTCATCTAAATTCTCTGTATCGTGCCAAACGTAATCTACTTCTTCGCCAAGCTCATCTTTAATTGCATGGAACATATCAACATCACAGTTCGAACCTGGAAATACTATTACGGCAAATTTCACTGTGCGACAACCTCCTCAACTTCATAACGGAAGTCTTCCATTACAACGTTCGCTAATAGTTTTTCACACATTTCCTTTACCTTTGCGTCAAGGTCAGATACTGATTTATCAATTGTTAATTCCATGTATTTTCCAATTCTAACATCTTGTACTTCTGTGAATGAAAGGCTATGAAGTGCTCCTTTTACTGCTGTTCCTTGTGGATCTAATACGCTTTCTCTTAATGTTACATATACCTTAACTTTATACATGTGAAATTCCCCCTAAACGTTTTAAAATCTCTTCATAAGCATCTGTTAAATTTCCAAGATCACGACGGAATACGTCTTTATCAAACTTTTCATTGCTCGTTTCATCCCATAAACGGCAAGTATCTGGTGAAATTTCATCTGCTAAAATGATTTCCCCTTCATCCGTTACACCAAACTCTAATTTAAAATCTACTAATCTTACACGACAGCTTGCGAAATGATCAATCAACACTTGATTGATTTGTAGAGCCATATCTCGTAATACGCTTACTTGCTCTGGCGATGCAACGTTTAATACACGAATATGATCTTCCGTTACAAGCGGATCTCCTAAATCATCATCTTTGAAGTAAAATTCTACGATTGGTTCTGCAAGTACAGTTCCCTCTTCCATTCCTAATCGTTTTGAAAGGCTTCCTGCAATTACATTTCTTGTGACAACTTCTAAAGGAATAATACTCACTTTTTTAACAAGTTGCTCTGTCTCAGATAACTTCTCAACAAAATGTGTTTTAATTCCAACTTCTTGTAACTTTCTGAACAATAAAGTTGTAATCTCATTGTTCAAACGACCTTTTCCTGTAATCGTCTCTTTTTTCTCCCCATTGAAAGCAGTCGCACTATCTTTGTACTCTACCCAAACCATATCTGCTGATTCTGTACGATAAATTCTTTTTGCCTTACCTTCATACAGCAACTCTAGCTTTTGCATTTCGCAAGCCCCCTGTAGTTTGAAAAATGTGAATAATATTTTTATAAAGAATGGCACAGAATGACTCTATTCTGTGCCATATGAAATTTTACGCTTCGTTTAATCCTAGGCGTTCAAAGATTGTATCAACGTGTTGCATATGATGCTCATAGTTGAAGCATTCATTAATTTCTTCTTGTGTTAACTTGCTCGTAATACGCTCATCAGCTTCTACAAGCTCTTTAAATTGTACTTGTGTTTCCCAAGCTTCCATCGCTTTAGGTTGTACGATATCGTAAGCTTCTTCACGCACCATACCTTTATCGATTAATGTAAGCATTACGCGCTGAGAATAAATTAAGCCGTATGTTCTTGTCATATTGCGTTTCATATTCTCTGGGTATACAGTTAAGTTTTTAACGATATTACCAAAGCGATTTAGCATGTAATTTAACGCGATTGTAGCATCTGGTAAAATTACACGTTCTGCTGAAGAGTGAGAAATATCACGCTCATGCCATAATGGAACATTCTCATAAGCTGTCATCATATAACCGCGGATAACACGAGCTAAACCAGTCATATTTTCAGATCCAATTGGATTACGCTTATGTGGCATTGCAGAAGAACCTTTTTGACCCTTTGCGAAAGCTTCTTCAACTTCACGTGTTTCACTCTTTTGTAAACCACGAATCTCAACTGCCATCTTTTCGATAGATGTTGCGATTAATGCAAGTGTTGACATGTAATGAGCATGGCGATCACGTTGCAATGTTTGTGTTGAAATTGGCGCTGCTTCTAATCCTAAATTTTCACAAACATATTTTTCTACGAATGGATCAATATTTGCATATGTACCAACCGCACCAGATAGTTTACCCACACGAACTGTATTAGCAGCTTGTTTGAAACGCTCTACGTTACGTTTCATTTCTTCATACCAAAGGCCAAGTTTTAGACCAAATGTTGTTGGTTCTGCATGGACACCGTGTGTTCTTCCCATCATAATCGTGTATTTATGCTCTTTCGCTTTGTTAGCTAAAATGCTTACGAAGTTTTCTAAGTCTTTTAATATGATTTCATTCGCTTGTTTTAAGATGTAAGATAACGCTGTATCTACTACGTCTGTAGATGTTAAACCGTAATGAACCCATTTACGTTCCTCACCTAATGCTGGTGTTTCTGATACAGCACGAGTGAATGCAACTACGTCATGACGTGTCTCTTTTTCAATTTCATAAATACGATCAATATCAAATGATGCATGCTCACGAATTTTCTTAACATCTTCTTTAGGAATATCGCCAAGCTCAGCCCATGCTTCACAAGCTAAAATCTCAACTTCTAACCACGCTTTAAATTTGTTCTCTTCCGTCCAAATCGCACCCATTTCTGGGCGTGTATAACGACTAATCATCTTTTTCCCTCCAACAGTTGTTCTTGATGGTCCCAAATATGCAAACTCTTTGCTTTTTCTAGAGCGACTTCAATATTATCATTTAAAATATTAACATGCCCCATTTTTCGCTGCGCTTTTGCTTCTTCTTTTCCATACAAGTGTAAATAGCACCCGGTTAATCTATTCACTTGTCTTAGGACCCCTTCTATATGTTCGCCTAAAATGTTTACCATGACAACTGGTTTTAACAAATTTGTTTCTCCAAGAGGTAAATTACAGATTGCTCGAATATGTTGACCGAATTGACTCGTTTCACATGCATCCTGTGTATAGTGTCCTGAATTGTGAGGTCTTGGTGCTAGTTCATTAATATAAATCTCACCATCGGCTGTAGCAAACATCTCTACCGCTAGTGTTCCCACAAGTTCTAGTTCATCCGCTAGCACTTTTGCATAAGCAATTGCTTTTTGAGAAAGTTCTTCTGTAATGCGAGCTGGAACGATGGATTCATGCAAAATGTTATTTACATGAATATTTTCCGCTACCGGAAATACTTTCGTTTCACCACTTACACTACGAATTACGATAACTGATACTTCTTTTTCAAAAGGCACCCATTTCTCTAAAATACACTCTGCTGCATTCGCAAGCTTTCGCGCTTCATCAACGTCAGCTTCACTTCTTAAAACAACTTGCCCTTTCCCATCATATCCACCTGTCGTTGTTTTTAAGACGGAAGGATATGATAACTCGGCGATTGTTTCAGTAAGCTGCTCTTGAGTTTGAACCAATCTATACGTTGCTACTGGTAATCCCGCTTTTTCAATTGCATTCTTTTCAGTAAAACGATTTTGTGTTTTACTTAACAACTGACTGCCTTGCGGTAAGTAAGCATGCTTTTCAAGCCATTGTAAACATCTATAATCAATATTCTCAAATTCATATGTGACAACATCACTAATCTCGGCTAAATGCTGAATTGCTTTTAAATCGTCATATGATGCAACAATTTCAATATCAGCAACTTGTGCACATGGTGAGTTTTTTGTAGGATCTAAAACAGCAATTTTATATCCCATTTCCTTAGCTGCCAATGCCATCATTCTTCCTAGCTGGCCGCCTCCAATAATGCCGATTGTTTTTCCAGGTAAAATGATTCTCGTCATACTAGCTCACTACCTTCGCGCACATCTTTTTCAATTGCTTCTCTTCTCAATTCTAATGCATCATGTATGTCATCATGGAATGATCCAAGTATTTGTGCAGCAAGTAAACCAGCATTTGTTGAACCAGCCTTACCAATTGCAACAGTTGCAACTGGAACCCCTCCTGGCATTTGGACGATGGATAATAATGAATCTAAGCCGTTTAACGCTTTTGATTGAACTGGAACTCCGATTACAGGAAGATTCGTCTTCGCTGCAACCATTCCTGGTAAATGCGCTGCTCCACCAGCTCCAGCAATAATAACTTTCAATCCACGTTCACGAGCCGTCTCTGCATATTCAAACATATAATCCGGAGTCCGATGAGCGGATACAACCTTTTTCTCATACGGTATATTTAATTCATCTAAAATGTCACAAGCATATTTCATTGTTTCCCAGTCTGACGTGCTTCCCATTATGACTCCAACTAGTGATTTCATATTAGAATCCCCCCGATTCAAATAAAAAAAGCCTGAAATAGAACAGTTTCTCTTTTACTATGAGAGAAAGCGCTCTACTCAGGCATACGTATCCCTTGTGAATAGAAAAATACCGAGTGACTTTCCCTCATAGTCTAACGAATAACGGTCGTTAGGTAGAGACTTGCAGGCCATATCCCCGCGATTATATGAGGTCTTATATATTATTCTTTCTATGGCTATATTAACAATATTTCATAAACAATGTCAACAAATAATCGAATGTTTTTTTATTACTAATCAATAACGTTCGTGTTTTAGTTATATTCAAAAGAATAATTGTAACTATATGCAAGAAGGATAAGAAATTAGAATATATATTTCTAGAGATCTATCATACACAAACTGGTTTGTGTACTAATTAATATAAAGCATATCGTTTATATTCCTTTGTATCGCAACGATTATTATAATAATTAAATACTTGTTTATATTATCCCGCTTTTTTCACTCTCATTATTTAAAATATATACTTGTAGTAGAAATAACAGTTCCTATTATAAGAATTGTTTGGGAGCACTTAGAGCACTTAGAAAACTTAAAAAGCAAAAAATCATTACTATTACTCTCAATACCCTCATTTTCATTCTTTTTCCTCATTAAGATTTGGTATATAAAAATAAACACAAAAAAACCTAAGTCGAATCGACTTAGGTTTTTGCTTGGCGACGTCCTACTCTCACAGGGACAAGGTCCCAACTACCATCGGCGCTAGAGAGCTTAACTTCCGTGTTCGGTATGGGAACGGGTGTGACCTCTCTGCCATCATCACCAAACTATTGAAGGC
>NZ_JBVVNL010000006.1:0-199750 GCF_055825275.1 Bacillus sp. GS3m_15504
AGATTTCCCATAGCGTAAGCTAGTAAGATCCCTGAAAGATGATCAGGTTGATAGGTTCGAGGTGGAAGCATGGTGACATGTGGAGCTGACGAATACTAATAGATCGAGGACTTAACCATATAATATGAAGCAATGTTATCTAGTTTTGAAAGAATATAAAAAACTTGTTGACTTTCAAAGTTAAATAAGTTACAATGATTCTTGTCTTAAATGAATACAGTCTGGTAATGATGGCAGAGAGGCCACACCCGTTCCCATACCGAACACGGAAGTTAAGCTCTCTAGCGCCGATGGTAGTTGGGACCTTGTCCCTGTGAGAGTAGGACGTTGCCAGGCAATTCGGAGGATTAGCTCAGCTGGGAGAGCACCTGCCTTACAAGCAGGGGGTCGGCGGTTCGATCCCGTCATCCTCCACCATATATGTCGGAGGGGTAGCGAAGTGGCTAAACGCGGCGGACTGTAAATCCGCTCCTTCGGGTTCGGCAGTTCGAATCTGCCCCCCTCCACCATTCTTAATTAATGGGCTATAGCCAAGCGGTAAGGCAACGGACTTTGACTCCGTCATGCGCTGGTTCGAATCCAGCTAGCCCAGCCATTAAGAGCCATTAGCTCAGTTGGTAGAGCATCTGACTTTTAATCAGAGGGTCGAAGGTTCGAGTCCTTCATGGCTCACCATTTTAACAAAATATGCGGGTGTGGCGGAATTGGCAGACGCACTAGACTTAGGATCTAGCGCCTTTGGCGTGGGGGTTCGACTCCCTTCACCCGCACTTTTAATAAAATAACTCATACATGTCTTGCGGAAGTAGTTCAGTGGTAGAATACAACCTTGCCAAGGTTGGGGTCGCGGGTTCGAATCCCGTCTTCCGCTCCAATTTTCAATATGACATGCCGGGGTGGCGGAACAGGCAGACGCACAGGACTTAAAATCCTGCGGTGGGTGACCACCGTGCGGGTTCGACCCCCGCCCTCGGCACCATATGCGCCCGTAGCTCAATTGGATAGAGCGTTTGACTACGGATCAAGAGGTTAGGGGTTCGACTCCTCTCGGGCGCGCTTTTATTAACGGGAAGTGGCTCAGCTTGGTAGAGCACCTGGTTTGGGACCAGGGGGTCGCAGGTTCAAATCCTGTCTTCCCGATATTCCCAAAAAACATGGGGCCTTAGCTCAGCTGGGAGAGCGCCTGCCTTGCACGCAGGAGGTCAGCGGTTCGATCCCGCTAGGCTCCACTTTATTTATTATATGTCTCGGAGGTATACCCAAGTTCGGCTGAAGGGATCGGTCTTGAAAACCGACAGGCGGTGAGAATCGCGCGGGGGTTCGAATCCCTCTACCTCCTCCATTTTCTTTTTAAGTGGTTTAGACATAAATAATAAAATATTTCTTTTTTCCTTCATGGAGGTATACCCAAGTTCGGCTGAAGGGATCGGTCTTGAAAACCGACAGGCGGCGAGAGTCGCGCGGGGGTTCGAATCCCTCTACCTCCTCCATTTTTTAAATTTTATATTGTCGCGGGGTGGAGCAGCACGGTAGCTCGTCGGGCTCATAACCCGAAGGTCGCAGGTTCAAATCCTGTCCCCGCAACCAAAATGGTCCCGTGGTGTAGTGGTTAACATGCCTGCCTGTCACGCAGGAGATCGCCGGTTCGACCCCGGTCGGGACCGCCATTTATGTTGGCTCGGTAGCTCAGTCGGTAGAGCAGAGGACTGAAAATCCTCGTGTCGGCGGTTCGATTCCGTCCCGAGCCACCATTTTTTTATGCCGGCTTAGCTCAATTGGTAGAGCAACTGACTTGTAATCAGTAGGTTGGGGGTTCAAGTCCTCTAGCCGGCATCCTTTAGGGGCATAGTTTAAAGGTAGAACTGAGGTCTCCAAAACCTCCAGTGTGGGTTCGATTCCTACTGCCCCTGTAAAGTATATGGGCCTATAGCTCAGCTGGTTAGAGCGCACGCCTGATAAGCGTGAGGTCGATGGTTCGAGTCCATTTAGGCCCACCATATATTATTCCGCAGTAGCTCAGTGGTAGAGCTATCGGCTGTTAACCGATCGGTCGTAGGTTCGAGTCCTACCTGCGGAGCCATGGCCCGTTGGTCAAGTGGTTAAGACACCGCCCTTTCACGGCGGTAACACGGGTTCGAATCCCGTACGGGTCATAAAAAAGAGTCAGCACATTGCTGACTCTTTTTTATTGTGCGTGAATCCTCCTTTATCAACTGATTTTCTTGAAATAAATAAAGGGATTTAGGAAAAGCTATGGTATGTATAAAAAGGAGGAGACAAAATGACACGAGTGAGAGACGTTATGAGTACTCATATTGTACAGTGTACAACGCTAGATAATGTATATGAGGCTGCTGTAAAGATGAAAGAAGAATCAATTGGATTGATTCCGGTTGTTGAAAATGAACAAGTTGTTGGGCTTGTTACGGACCGAGACTTAGTTGTTCGAGGAATTGCTGAGAAACATCCTGGATCTAATAAAATTACAAATGTAATGACAACAAACATTATTTCAGTTTCTCCAGACGATTCTATTGAAAAAGCTACAGAGTTAATGGCCCAGCATCAAATTAGACGATTACCAGTCGTTGAGAGTGATCAACTTGTTGGGATGTTAGCGCTAGGTGATTTAGCTATAAGAGAATCAGCAGATGATCAAGCTGGATTTGCTTTAAGTGAAATCTCGGAGCATACGGAATAAAGCAAGACTTTAATTAGTGGGATAAGTTACGTATAAAAATCAGATGCATTATACTAGTATATAGAATTAAGCTAATATGTTAGCATGATGTATCTGAGACATTATATAATAAGTATACAGTTAGTAATTTCGACAGTTTATTTAAATTTGTCATTCCTAATTTTAAATAAGAGAAAAAATGATATACTGATAGATATAAGTATTATGTTAGATTTCGAATATAACAATATTTATTATTAATGATGTAATAATGGATTAATATCTCCTATGTAGACAAAAGGGAAGGGGAATTATATGAAGGCTGTACAGCGCGATCCAAATTGGAATTTGGTTACAGATACATATATAGAGCCAAATAATTTCGCTGAATTATTTTCTTTGCTTGTACCTTGTCACCCAAAAGGTGAAGGGAAAGAACGAACTATATTAGTGTGGAAAGAAAAAGAATTTTATAAAGAAGAAAATTTAGCGGCATTTATCGTATATGGAATGAATAAAGCAAAGAATTTACCGCAGTTTCATAAAGATGAAATTCCAACTTTAGTACGTATTCTTCGCTTATGCCAAGAGATTGGTTGGTATGAAGAAGCAAATACTTTTATGGTAAATCAAGGACTAGCTGAGTTTGTTCACACTTCATTGGAATATGAAACGTGGGATCTTTTGACGCAGGCGGTTGCTTTAAACTATTTAATTATTAAATATCGTATTGGTGAATTAACTGATGGGGATGTAGAAATTTGGGATAGAGTTAAATTTAATGAGAAATGTATAACAGACTGTAAGCATTTATTATCCCATAAAGAAGTATTAGAATTTACATTCTTTTATATGTGTAAGAGAGCTAAGTCACTATCAAAAGAGCAATTAAATAGTGACATGATGAGTCTAGCGATGTATTGTAACACTTTTGTGTATGACTTATATACATATGATTTATTACGGAAGTATCGTAAGTGTACAGATTTTCTATCATATTATGGACCTAGTCAAGCGGTGTTAGCTTGCCAAAGAGCTGTACTTTCTCAAATTTCAGATCGATTAGACCCACTCAAGACTACTCATGTAGATGATTATTTATATGTAATGAAAGATATGATGGAGCATATGACGATAGGAATAATGGATCGATATGATCATTTTATCGGAAAGTTATTATCATATGTGCCATTTTTCGAAATGATCCAAGTTCCACAACATGCATATTATTGTGAAGAATTATTGTATATTTGTAAGGGCATTGCATATAAAGAAGAAATATTACGCAATTATTTATTTATACAATTACATGATTGTTTACCATCATTCTTTAAACTATTTCTTAAAAATAAGCGTTATGCAACGATTCATGATATTCTATTTTATTGGTGCGATGATGAACAGAGAATGAGCTTAGAGAGAAAATATAATCTTAGCTTTATTTATGAAAAATATGCTTGTGGGTAAAGAGCATTTTCTATATAAATAAAAAAGGATCTCACATAAACGTGAGATCCTTTTTTTGTTAGTAAAGCAAGGAGAATGTGATTAAGACGAGAAATAACATTCCATAAAGGAGAGATTGTGCCGTATAGCTTCCTTGTATACCAAAAAAAGTATTTATTTTTTTATATAAATTCAATATATATTTTAGCGGATTATCTTTGAAAGATTGGTACACAGTGTCTCCTCTTTCTAAGCTTCTTGTTCGTGTTTTTTGTTATTAGGGACATGAATGTACCTAGCTATGAATAATAAAATAGCCATAAAGAATACGGGAAATACGGTAGTTAAATAAAAACCATTACTAATAATATTTGTTATTAGCGCACTTAATAGAAAGATTGCATTATAAATATGGGCAATTTTTTGTTTTAGTTGAACTTGAAAGGCTTCCATCATAATTTCTAAAGCAACAAAAGCAATGATAATAGATAAAAATAAAGTATTTGTATTGTAAATGATTAAACAACAGATTAAGCCTAAAAAGGCTAAGTATTCAATTAAGAGAGGTATATTGCGTGGCATACAATTTACCTAACTAAATATGGCAGTGGGTTTACTGCATTTGTCTTTTCAAAATTCCATTCTCCATTGTGCAATTCAAAATGAAGATGTTGCCCGTATGAATGACCTGTGTTTCCCATATGACCTACTAATTGTCCAGCTTGTACTTGATCACCAGCTTGTACAGTGCGATCTTTCATGTGAGCATAGACTGTTGTATATAATTTCCCGTTTATTTGATGGGCGATGAACACAACATTGCCATAGCTAGCTGAATAATATGATTTCACGACTTTACCTGCAGCCGCTGCCTGGATAGAGACATTACCTGGAGCTGCGATATCTATACCATAATGCATTTGTTCCCAGCGCATATCAAAGGTTGAGCTAATTCTTCCTTGAGTAGGGAATTTGAAAACTGCTGGAATGGAAGTAGGTTGAGCTGTTTGAGTTTGTGATTGCGTTTGATTTTGCACCACATAATGCTTTGCCACATATCCGTATCCTGTGCCAAAACGAATTTTATACCAAGTTCCTACAGTTTCCACTACTTGTAATTGTGTACCATTTTGTAATGAACCAAGTAGTGCGCTACTTGTACTAGCGTTGCTACGTACATTAAGTTTAGGTGTTGCAACTGTGTATTTCGTATTATTTTGAACTGTGATGCCTTTTACTAAAGGCTGTGAACCATTGGATACGAATGCTTTTTGTACGTAACCTGCTTTGCCATTATGTGAAATTTTATACCACTCGCCTTGTTCTTCTTGAATGGTAACGAATTTCCCATTTGGTAATACATCTAAAATTGAAGATTCTAAATTAGGTTCAGAACGAACGTTTAATGCATTGGCATTGACGATATATTGATTATTAGATTGAAGTTTGTTTTTTAGTAGAATAGAATCTTTTTGTACGTAACCTACTTTATTATTAACAGATACTTTATACCAGCCATTAGTTGTTTCAAGTATATTCACTTTCGTATTAAAGCGAATTGTATCAATTGATGAGCTATTTGCGTTATCTTTTGTATGTAAGGCTACTTGATCGACTTTGACATATCCAGTTTTCACATTAGATAATTGTTCAGCGTTGGCTGTTTGTACATTTGTTTCTCCCATAGAAGGAAGTAAAGAAGCAATTGCGACAGTAGTTGCTGTTAAAGCAGTAGCTTTCATATTCATATAATAGAGACCTCCTCTAGTTGTATAGTTGTAATTTTATTATAGTATAAAGATATAATATAGTGGGTGTATTCACATAAATGTAATATGAAATCAATATAAAAATAAATTTTTTGAGGATAATGATTCCTTTTTATCCAATTTATTAGGATAATAATTTCTAAGATAGAATATAAGTATTATATGACTTAGTGATTTTGTTGACAATTGAGAAAATTAAAACAGTTGATGATGTCTTATTACGGTGTTATACTGACAGTGATAATTTTATAGTTTGCTAGGAGAGCTGGTGTTGCCAGCTGAGAGTAAGACCTTAAGTCTTTGATCCTTTTTATTACCTGATCTAGATTATGCTAGCGTAGGGAAGCAATTCGGACACTAATAATGAGTCCCCGTTTCTTTGCGTATAGAAACGGGGCTTTTTTATTTGAAAATTTCATATTGAAACCACTAGGGGTGCTTGTTGTGCTGAGAGAGGAATAATCCTTAACCCTTATAACACCTGATCTAGGTAATACTAGCGAAGGGAAGTGGAACAACGAATAAATTATAATTTTATTTGCTGTAACCACTTCTTATATAAAGAAGTGGTTTTTTATTTATATACACATACCGGAAGGGGATAGAGAAATGAAATTTTGCGATAGATTATTAGAAACTGTACAACCAGTTTGGGAGATGAGTCATAATCATCCGTTTGTAGTAGGTATGGGGGATGGTACGTTAGAAAAAGATAAGTTTCAGTATTATATTATTCAAGATTATTTATATCTGCTAGATTATGCAAAGCTATATGCTATTGGCGTTGTAAAGGCAACGAATCCACAAGTAATGGGGAAATTTGCTGAACAAATTGATGGAATATTAAATGGAGAAATGACAATCCATAAACAGTATGCAAAAAGACTTGGAATTTCTATAGAGGAGATAGAGTCTGCAAAGCCATCTGCTAAAAATTTAGCTTATACAAATTACATGATGTCTGTATCTCAAAATGGCACACTTGCAGAATTAATAGCAGCACTTCTTCCGTGTATGTGGAGCTACTGGGAAATTGGAAAGCGTTTAAATGATATTCCTGGAGCAAGGGATCATGAATTTTTTGGTGAGTGGATTCAAGGATATAGTTCTGAAGAGTACGGCAACCTCTGTATTTGGTTAATCGATTTATTAAATGAAATGGCAGTTGGAAAGTCTGAAAAAGAGCTAGACCGATTAGAGGAGATTTTCCTATATTCCAGTCGATTTGAATATTTATTCTGGGATATGTCCTATCGTAAGGAGATGTGGGGATTTGAGGAGCAAGAACATACTACAGTTTCATAATGTTTCTTTTCATTATGATGAGAAGCCAATCATCAATGAATTAAATGCTTCTATACAAGATAAAGAGTTTGTAAGTATTATCGGACCGAGTGGTTGCGGAAAAAGTACTTTATTTCGCCTTATTACAGGTTTGGAAGAAGCAAGTACGGGACAGATAGAGCTGACAGAAACAAAGAGCCACCCTGTAGGGTATATGCCCCAAAAAGATATGCTCTTGCCGTGGAGAACGATTATTGAGAATGCTGCCTTGCCGCTAGAGTGCCAAGGTGTACAGAAGAAAGAAGCACAAATAAAGGCAAAGGAACTGTTACAGAAATTTGGTTTACAAGGGTATGAGACAAAATATCCGAAAGATTTATCTGGTGGTATGAGACAACGCGTATCTTTTATTCGAACTTTATTAACAGGTGGAGAGATATTGCTCTTAGATGAACCGTTTAGCGCATTGGATGCTTTAACGAAGGCATCTTTGCAGGAATGGCTGTTTGAACAATGGAAAGAGTGGGAAAAAACAATTTTATTTATCACTCATGATGTGGAAGAAGCATTGTTTCTTTCTAATCGAATTTTCGTTGTAGAAAATCAACCGATAACTACTTTAACCGAGAGGATTGTACCGCTTGATCGTAATCGGACAAGAAAAGATTTATATAAGCCTGAAGTGTTAGCGCTTAAAGATGAGCTACTTAGTATGTTACAAAGGCAGGTACTTGTATAATGAGCCGTTTGAAAGAATTAATTCCTGCCCTTACGCTTTCTAGTATTTTACTTACTATGTGGGAAGTAGGAGCAAGAATTGTAGATGAAATGTACATTTTACCGTCACCATCTGCAATTGTAATGAAAATATGGAAACTAAAAGATATATTATTTACGGTTCATTTGCCGGCAACATTATATGTCGTTTTAATAGGTGTTGTTATTTCTGTTGTATTAGGTGTAGGGCTAGCGATGTTAATGAATGCGAGTTCATGGATGGAGAGAGCATTTTATCCATTATTAGTTGCTTCACAAACGATTCCTATTACAGCGCTCGCTCCGCTTTTCGTTTTATGGTTTGGATATACGATTTGGAGTAAGGTCGTTGTTACAGTTTTAATTACGTTTTTCCCAATTGCGGTCAATACGTATGACGGGCTACGCAGTACGAAAAAAGAATGGGAAGAGCTTTTAGTTACGTACGGGGCAACGAAAAAAGATGTTTTTCTTAAATTAAAATTGCCGTCTGCTCTTCCTTATTTTTTCTCAGCTTTAAAAATTGCAGTTCCGCTTAGTGTAATTGGGGCAGCAATTGGTGAATGGCTAGGAGCACAAGCGGGGCTAGGATATTTCAGTAAGAGAATGATGACACAGTTAGACGGAGCAGGTGTATTTGCACCCATTGTATTGTTATCATTATTAGCTATTTTCTTCGTCATCCTTATTTCGGTATTAGAAAAGAAATTCATTAGTTGGAGGAAGCATTCATGAAATTTTTAAAACGCATCTTTGTGTTTACATTATTAGTTGCAATGATTACTGGATGTTCTAGTAATTCAGCATCAGATAAGAGTAAAAAAGAAAAAGAAATAACGGTCATGCTGGATTGGTACCCAAATGCGGTACATAGCTTTATTTATGCAGCAATTGAAAAAGGTTACTTTAAAGAAGAAGGAGTAAAGGTGAATATTAAATTCCCTTCCAATCCGACTGACCCATTAACGTTAGCAGCTGCAGGAAAAGTAACGGTTGGCTTATATTATCAGCCAGATGTTGTTATGGCAAAAGCAAACGAACAAATTCCGGTGAAATCAATTGGAGCTGTCGTACGTTCCCCATTAAATCATGTTGTATCGCTGAAGTCTGCAGGCATTCAATCGCCAAAAGATTTAGAGGGGAAAACAGTTGGATATTCTGGAACACCTTTAAGTGAGATGTATTTAAAAACGATGGTAAAAGAAGCTGGGGGTAATCCAGATACAGTGAAAGTAGTCGATGTTGGCTTTGATTTAGTACCAGCATTAATTACGAAAAAAGTGGATGCGGTAACAGGGGCATACATTAACCATGAAGTACCTGTTATGCGTCATGAAGGTCATGAACCAGCATACTTTAATCCAGCAGATTATGGTGTACCGAATTATCATGAGCTTGTATTTGTAACGGGTGATAAAACGTTGAAAAAAGATAAAGAAGCGTTGCAAGCTTTCTTACGTGGTGCGAAAAAAGGTTATGATTTCATGAAGAAAAATCCAGATGAAGCATTAAATATTTTATTAAATCATCAAGAAAAAGAAAACTTCCCACTTGTACCAGAAGTTGAAAAAGAAAGCATGAAAATTTTATTAGAGAAGATGGAAACGAAAGATGAGCCATTCTTATCAGATTCAAAAGAGTCATGGGAGAAACAAAATAAATGGTTGAAAGACAAAGGAATGACGAAAGAAATCGTTCCAGCCAATGAGCTATTCGAAAACATTTTAAAGTAGGCGAATGAATATGAAAAATGAGCTTCATGTAATCTCAAATGGTCACATGTCATTCGAAGAGTTAGTGAGTGTAGCGATGCAAATCGAGAGCCAGATTGATTATTTGCATATTCGTGAGCGTGAAAAAAGTACGAAGGAATTGTATGAAGGGGTGGAAAGCCTTTTGAAAAAAGGCTTTCCAGCATCAAAGCTTGTTATCAATGATCGAATTGATATTGCTATTTTATTAAATATCCCGCGTGTACAGTTAGGGTACCGAAGCACAGATGTAAGGTCAGTGAAAGAAAAGTTTTCTTATTTGCATGTCGGTTATTCCGTACATTCTTTAGAAGAGGCGATAGAGGCTTTTAAGAACGGGGCTGATTCGCTCGTTTATGGTCATGTATTCCCGACAGAGTGTAAAAAAGGTGTGCCAGCGAGAGGGTTAGAGGAAATTTCGGACATTGCAAGGAGCTTATCGATACCAATTATAGCTATTGGAGGGATTACTCCTGAAAACACAAAGGATATTTTGGCAAGTGAAGTAAGTGGAATTGCTGTTATGTCTGGAATTGTAAGTAGTAGTAACCCATATAGCAAAGCGAAGTCTTATAAGGAATCAATAAGAAAGTGGGCGGAAAAACATGTGTAAGAAGTATGATGTAGCGATTATTGGCGGAGGTGTAATTGGTAGTTCAGTTGCACATTTTCTAGCAGAAAGAGGACATAAAGTAGCGATTGTAGAGAAGCAACAGATTGCATCTGAAGCCTCGAAAGCAGCTGCTGGTCTACTTGGTGTTCAGGCAGAATGGGATGCATATGATCCACTATTTGATCTTGCTAGAGAAAGCCGTGCTATATTTCCACAACTTGCAGCAGTTTTACGTGAAAAAACAGGTATCGATATTGGGTATGAAGAGAAAGGTATTTACCGCATTGCTCAAAATGAAGCGGAGA
The DNA here is from genome assembly GCF_055825275.1 of Bacillus sp. GS3m_15504. NCBI lineage: Bacteria > Bacillati > Bacillota > Bacilli > Caryophanales > Bacillaceae > Bacillus > Bacillus sp. GS3m_15504. Next base: position 10,605 of record NZ_JBVVNL010000006.1, read on the forward strand.
GAGAAAGAATTCTTCATATTATGGATTGGCAGCAGAAAACAGGTGAAGATTCTTACTTTCTAACGGGAGATCGTTTACGAGAGCAAGAGCCGTATCTATCTGAGTCAATTATAGGTGCTGTATATTATCCAAAAGATGGCCATGTTATTGCGCCAGAGCTTACGAAAGCATTTGCGCATTCTGCGGCAATTTCCGGTGCAGATATATATGAGCAAACAGAAGTGTTTGATATTCGTATTGAAAATAAGAAAGTGATTGGGATTGTTACAAGTGAAGGTATGATCTCGTGCGAGAAAGTTGTTATTGCCGGTGGTTCATGGAGCACGAAGTTACTAGGTTATTTTCACCGCGAATGGGGTACATATCCAGTTAAAGGAGAAGTAGTAGCAGTAAAAAGTAGAAAACAACTTTTAAAAGCACCTATTTTCCAAGAAAGATTTTACATTGCCCCAAAACGCGGCGGACGTTACGTAATTGGAGCAACGATGAAGCCACATACGTTCAATAAAACTGTGCACCCAGAAAGTATTACTTCTATATTAGAGCGTGCTTATACAATATTACCAGCTTTAAAAGAAGCAGAATGGGAAAGTACGTGGGCAGGGCTAAGACCACAATCGAATCATGAAGCTCCTTATATGGGAGAGCATGAAGAAATAAAAGGTTTATATGCTTGCACCGGCCATTATCGAAACGGTATTTTATTAAGTCCTGTTTCTGGTCAATATATGGCTGATTTAATAGAAGGAAAGCAAGAGAATCACTTGCTAGATTCATTGCTTTCTAAAACGGTTTAGAAAGGGGATGGAAGTTTGAATTTGAAAATTAATGGTAATCAAATTGAAGTGCCAGAGAGTGTAAAAACAGTAGCCGAGCTACTTACACATTTAGAGTTAGATAACAGAATTGTTGTAGTAGAGCGTAATAAAGATATTTTACAAAAAGATGATCATACAGATACATCTGTTTTTGATGGAGACCAAATTGAGATTGTAACTTTCGTAGGAGGCGGTTGATTATGTTAAACATTGGACCATTTTCATTTCATTCTAGACTTTTATTAGGAACAGGAAAATTCCCTGATTTTGATGTACAGCAAAAGGCAATTGATGTATCTGAGGCTGAAGTTTTAACCTTTGCAGTACGTCGTATGGATATATTTGATGCAAAGCAGCCTAATTTATTAGAGAAACTTGATGTGAAAAAATATACGTTATTACCGAATACAGCCGGAGCAAAAAATGCTGAAGAAGCAGTTCGTATTGCAAAATTAGCAAAAGCTTCAGGGCTTTGTGACATGATTAAAGTTGAAGTTATTGGTGATGATAGAACGTTATTACCTGATCCGGTAGAAACGTTAAAGGCATCTGAAATGTTACTAGAAGAAGGATTTATCGTACTTCCGTATACATCTGATGATGTTGTATTAGCACGTAAATTACAAGAACTTGGTGTGCATGCGATTATGCCAGGAGCATCACCAATCGGTTCAGGGCTTGGTATTGTAAATCCATTAAATTTAAGTTTTATTATTGAACAAGCGACAGTGCCAGTTATCGTTGACGCTGGTATCGGTAGCCCAGCTGATGCGGCATTTGCAATGGAATTAGGAGCGGATGGTGTGTTATTAAATACGGCTGTGTCAGGAGCAAAAGATCCCATTAAGATGGCACAAGCAATGAAATTAAGCATTGAGGCAGGACGTTTAGGCTTTGAAGCAGGTCGTATTGCACGTAAACGTTGTGCAACAGCAAGTAGTCCTTTAGAAGGAATGAGCGTAGTTGAATAATCGATATTCTCGCCAAGAATTATTTTCTCCGATTGGGGAGGAAGGCCAGCAAAAGATAAGAGAAAAGCATGTACTCATTATCGGCGCAGGCGCACTAGGTAGTGCAAATGCAGAAATGTTTGTAAGAGCAGGTGTTGGCACAGTAACAATTGTTGACCGTGATTATGTCGATTGGAGTAATTTACAAAGGCAGCAATTGTATGCAGAGAGTGATGTGGAAAATAATCTTCCGAAGGCTGTAGCAGCAAAGAAGCGTCTAGAAGAGATTAATAGTGAAGTAAGAGTAAAAGCGCTCGTTCAAGATGTAACAGCTGAGGAATTAGAAGAGCTTGTTACAAACGTTAATGTAATGATTGATGCAACTGATAATTTTGAAACGCGTTTCATTGTGAATGATATAGCACAAAAATATTCTATTCCATGGATTTACGGAGCATGTGTAGGGAGTTACGGCCTTTCTTACACAATCCTTCCTAGTAAAACGCCATGTTTATCTTGTTTATTACAATCGATTCCGCTTGGCGGGGCGACATGTGATACAGCGGGGATTATATCGCCTGCTGTATCTCTCGTCGTTTCTCATCAAGTAACGGAAGCTCTTAAACTATTAGTGGAAGATTACGAATCACTTCGAGATGGACTTGTATCGTTTGATGTATGGAAGAATGAATATTCATGTATGAATGTGCAAAAGCTTCGTAAACATAATTGCCCTTCGTGCGGAGAGAATGCATTATATCCTTATTTAAACAAAGAAAATACATCGAAAACAGCAGTTTTATGCGGGAGAAATACAGTTCAAATTAGACCACCTTATAAAGAGGAAATGGATTTTGAACGATACAAAGAGCTGCTGAATGATCGTGTAAATGATTTAAATGTAAATCCATATTTATTATCATTTTCTGTGGAAGAAAAGAGATTAGTTGCTTTTAAAGATGGTCGCGTACTTGTACATGGAACGAAAGATATAAGTGAAGCAAAAACAGTTTATCATCGTTATTTTGGATAGAAAAGGATGAGTGGGATGAAAGTAAATAAAGCTTTAACAATTGCAGGATCTGATAGCGGTGGCGGTGCCGGCATTCAAGCAGATTTAAAAACATTTCAAGAGCTTGGCGTGTATGGGATGACGGCTATTACGGCAATTACTGCTCAAAATACGCTTGGCGTTCAAGGGGTATATCCAGTTTCGTTAGAAGGTATTACGGAACAGTTGAATTCAATTGGTACGGATTTAACACCAGATGCTGTAAAAATAGGTATGTTATTTAGCAGCGAAATTATTCAAATTGTAGCAGAATATATTAATAAATTTGGCTGGAATAATATTGTACTAGACCCTGTTATGATTGCTAAGGGCGGAGCATCATTATTACAACAAGAAGCAGTACAAGCATTAAAAGAATATTTATTACCGGTAGCAACTGTTATCACACCGAATGTTCCAGAAGCAGAAGTGTTAACGGGGCTGGAAATTCATAACATTGAAGATAGTAAAGAAGCTGCAAAAGTACTGCATGAATTAGGTGCGAAATATGTACTTATGAAGGGCGGACATGCAGAATATCAAGGTAATGAAGTAATTGATTTACTCTTTGATGGAGAAAAGTTTATTGAATTTAGAAGTGAGCGAATTCCTTCAAAGCAAACACACGGAAGCGGCTGTACATTTGCTTCAGCAGTTACAGCAGGGCTTGCGAAAGGCTACTCAATGGAAGAGGCAGTTCAAGAGGCAAAACGATTTATTAGTATAGCAATTGAAGAGCCGTTGCATATTGGTAGTGGTCATGGACCGACGAATCATTTTGCATACAAAATGAATAAAGCACAAGTGTAAAGAAAAGAAAGTCAGTTTTATAACTGGCTTTTTTTCTGTTTACTTTTTCCAAATACAGGAGTAATATATCAGCCAGAATATATTTTTTGTAATACGCTGAGTCCAATTATATGGAGCGGAGGAACCAATTTGTGCAGTGTCACTCGGGGTGAATCTTTCAATTTTGAAAGTAGGGCTACTCTCAAAGTCCGAATCCGACAGCTAACTTCGTAAGCGTCTTGAGAGAGGACGGTGCCATGATGGATACATCACTTCATCGATCTGATTAGTATAGGGGAATATCAATCTACGTTTGAGTTCTTTTATGCTAAGGAGGATGAGGTACATGGAACTAACACTTATTTGTGTTGGAGAAGAAAGCAAGGTAAATAGTTTAATAGATTTAGTAGCATATCAACATGAGTTAATTATTGTCACAGCAAATGAAGAGATAGCGGCCGAAGTGAGGAATTGTGGATTTGATTGGACGTATAGTTGTAGTAAGGAGCAAGATTTTACTAGTATTTGTGAGTGTATTAAGAAGGTAATTTTACTAGGGGATGAGCTTCCAATCGTTAGCTTCTTCACAGAACACATTCGCTTTTCTTTTCAAGCACCTATTACTGTTGTTACAAGGAATAAACGATATCCAGCGAGGCTCTATGAAACAATTGGAGCTGCATTTGTCGTGTTTACGAATTGTGATAATATATCTTTTTTATTTTTTGAATAGGGTGGGTGAAAAGAAGATGAAGGTGTTGTTACTAGGAGATATAGCGAATCGTTGGGCGGTATCGGTAGAGCGAGTTCAAGAACTGGTGATGCTCGACCCCATTTTTCCAAAGCCCTATATCATACTGCCATCAAAAGACGCTTTATATTTAAAAACAGATGTTATCGAATATGAGCAACTACATGCAGAATTGTCACAAGTTTATATTCGCGGGAGAAATTTACGTACTTTTTTACGAGGAGAATAAATAGTGAAAAAAAAGAGCGAATGTTAAGTGCAACAAGCGATGCACTTCATGTCATTCGCTCTTTTTATTTCGTATTTAAAAGATCATTTCTATGAAAAAGCAAGAAAAGACGAGAAAATAGATGGAATAATATTAATAATACTTAATGTAAGCGTTTAAATAGATGGATATTTTCTTATTTTCAGTAATTTAGCTCTTTACAAGTGAAATATAGAGGAGTATATTTACTCTCATAAATCATTCATAAAATTTCCAAAAAAACCTAAAATCGCTGAGTTCCAGAAATGGAGCGGGGGAACCAATTTTGTGCATCGTCACTTGGGGTGAATCTTTCAGTTTTGAAAGTAGGGCTACTCTTTAGGCCCGAATCCGACAGCTAACCTCGTAAGCGTTTAGAGAGGAGGTTTACTTTTTGTTGTTCATTTTTTGAACACTGAGTAGAGCTCAGTGTTCTTTTTTAATATTTTTATGGTAAATTTTAACAATTAGAAATGAGGGATAGCTATGTTAGATGTTGTAATGATCGGGATTTTTGTTGTGTTAGTTGCATCAATGGTAAGTCTTGCAAGTTGGTCAGATAAAGTTGTGAAAGAAGGGAAGCAATCATGATGATTGCTTTATCGGTTATTGTTGCAGCAATTACGGTTTACTTAGTTTATGCATTATTAAATCCGGAAAAGTTTTAATTAGGAGGAGTCATTCATTATGATCTGGGTTGCAGTCGTTATTACAATGTTATTGTTTATTCTTGTGGCAAAGCCAACGGGAATTTATTTAGAGAAAGCTTTTCAAGGTAGTAAAAAGCTAGATAAAGTATTCGGGCCTTTTGAAAAACTTATTTTTAAAATTACAGGTGTAAAAGAATACAATCAAACGTGGAAACAGTACGCATTATCATTAGTTTTATTAAACGGATTTATGATTGTTGTCGTATATTTCATTTTCAGACTACAAGGAGTATTGCCATTAAATCCAGCGCATATTGAGGGAATGGAGCCTACGCTCGCTTTTAATACAGCAATTAGTTTTATGACTGATACAAACTTACAGCATTATAGCGGTGAAAATGGTTTATCTTATTTATCACAATTAATCGGAATTACATTTTTAATGTTTGCGGCACCGGCAACGACTTTAGCGCTCGTTATGGCATTTATAAGAGGACTTGCTGGAAAAGAACTCGGTAACTTTTTCGTAGATTTTACGAGAGCGTTAACGAGGGTGTTTCTACCTATCGCCTTTGTTACAGCGCTAGTCTTTGTTGCACTTGGTGTCCCACAAACGTTAGATGGGGCAGTGACAGCACAAACGATTGATGGTGTGAAGCAAAGTATAGTACGTGGGCCTGTTGCATCATTCGTGTCTATTAAGGAACTTGGGAATAACGGAGGTGGCTTCTTCGGGACAAACTCTACACATCCTTTTGAAAACCCAGGACAAATGAGCAATATTTTGCAAATGATGCTTATGATGTTATTGCCAACAGCACTTCCGTTTACGTACGGAAGAATGGTAGGAAATAAAAAACAAGGTCGCATCCTTTTCGTTTCACTATTCATGGTGTTTTTACTAGGATTTATAACGATTACGACATCTGAACTAAACGGGAATCCGGCATTAAATGCAATGGGTATTGAACATGTACAAGGAAGTACAGAAGGAAAAGAAGTAAGGTTCGGAACAGTATTTTCTTCACTATACGCAACAGTAACGACAGCTGCTGAAACCGGAGCCGTGAATACGATGCATGATACGTTAACACCAATTGGCGGTCTAGTCCCGCTCGTAAATATGATGTTAAATACAGTATACGGCGGCGTTGGAGCAGGCTTTGTGAACATTATTACGTATGCCATTATCGCAGTCTTTATATCTGGATTAATGGTTGGACGGACGCCAGAGTTTTTAGGTAAGAAAATTGAAGGTAAGGAAATGAAATTAATTGCAGTAACGATACTATTTCATCCACTGCTCATTTTAGGATTTTCAGCATTAGCTCTTTCAACAAGTTTAGGGACGGATGCGATCTCTAATTTAGGTTTCCATGGTTTAACGCAAGTTGTATACGAGTATACATCGTCAGCTGTGAATAATGGGTCTGGATTTGAAGGATTAGGGGATGCTACTACATTTTGGAATATTACGACCGGTTTAGTTATGTTTTTAGGACGTTATTTCAGTTTAGTTACGATGCTAGCTGTGGCAGCTTCGCTAAAAGAGAAGACGGTTGTACCAGAAACAGTTGGAACGTTCCGGACAGATAATGGTTTATTTGGAGGCATCTTTATTGGGACGATTGTAATTGTTGGTGCGTTAACATTCTTCCCAATGTTAGTATTAGGCCCAATTGCAGAATTTCTTACATTGAAGTAATGGAGGGTAAATGATGAGACCGGTAGTAGTAAAAGAAAAAAGAGTAAATGAGTCACACATACATGCGGTAGAAGATGAGGTTAGACAAGCGAAAACGATGGATCGTGATATCGTGAAACATGCGATGAAACAATCCGTTGCGAAATTGAATCCGAAAGTTATGATAAAGAATCCGATTATGTTCGTTGTAGAAATCGGGTTTGTCATTACGTTCATTTTATCGTTTTTTCCAAGTCATTCTAGTAGTATACCAGGATGGTTTAATATAACAGTTTCTCTCATTCTATTATTTACAGTTTTATTTGCGAACTTTGCAGAAGCGTTAGCAGAAGGTCGTGGTAAAGCGCAAGCTGATTCTTTAAAGCAGTCGAAGAAAGATGTGTTTGCAAATGTTGTAAAAGAAAATGGAGAAATCGTTCAAGTTTCAGCAACTGACCTTAGAAAAGATGACGTTGTTATTGTAAAGCAAGGTGAGATGATTCCAAGTGATGGTGAAGTCATTAAAGGATTAGCGTCTGTTGATGAATCTGCGATTACAGGGGAATCAGCACCTGTAATAAAAGAAGCGGGCGGTGATTTTTGTTCCGTAACAGGCGGTACGATGGTTGTAAGTGATGAGATTACGATTGTCATTACGAGTAATCCTGGTGAATCCTTTATTGATAAAATGATTTCGTTAGTAGAAGGAGCTGCTCGTCAAAAAACGCCGAATGAGATTGCTTTAAATACAGTATTAACGAGCTTAACTCTTATTTTCTTAATCGTTGTTGTGACGCTGCCAATTTTTACAAATTATTTAGGATTTCAAATTGATATAGCTGTACTTGTCGCGTTGTTAGTTTGTTTAATTCCAACGACAATTGGTGGGTTATTATCGGCAATTGGTATTGCCGGGATGGACCGCGTGACAAAGTTTAATGTGTTAGCGATGTCGGGTAAAGCAGTGGAAGCTGCGGGTGATATTAATACAATTATTTTAGATAAAACGGGTACGATTACTTTCGGGAATCGAATGGCTCATACATTATTACCTGTAGGAAATGAAACGATTGAGCAAGTTGGAAAGTGGGCCGCTATTAGTTCTGTTTTAGATGAAACACCAGAAGGTCGATCTGTAATTGAGCATGTGCAGGCGAAATCTATATCATATAATAAAGAACTTGCGGAACAAGGCGAGTTCATTCCATTTAAAGCAGAAACGAGAATGAGTGGTGTTGATTTACAGGACGGAACGAAAGTGAGAAAAGGTGCTGTAGGTAGCGTGATTGAATGGGTTAAATCACAAGGCGGAACAATTCCGAAAGATGTAAATCAAAAAGCAGATTTCATTTCAAAAGAGGGCGGAACACCACTTGTAGTTGCAGTAGATAATCGTATTTACGGTTTAATTTATTTAAAGGATACAGTAAAACCAGGTATGCGTGAGCGTTTTGAACAGTTGCGTCAAATGGGGATTAAAACGGTTATGTGTACAGGGGATAACCCATTAACAGCAGCAACGATTGCAAAAGAAGCAGGGGTAGATGAATTTGTTGCTGAGTGTAAGCCAGAAGATAAAATTGCGGTTATTAAAGCAGAGCAAGATAAAGGGAAACTTGTAGCGATGACAGGTGATGGTACAAATGATGCACCGGCATTAGCGCAAGCTGACGTTGGATTAGCAATGAATAGTGGTACGACAGCTGCGAAAGAAGCAGCGAATATGATTGATTTAGATTCGAACCCGACAAAAATTATTGAGGTTGTAGGAATCGGTAAGCAATTATTAATGACACGCGGTGCGTTAACGACGTTTAGTATTGCGAATGATATCGCAAAATATTTCGCTATCATTCCAGCGATGTTTACACTTGCGATTCCGCAAATGGAAGCATTGAACATTATGAAACTAACATCACCGCTGTCAGCGATTTTATCAGCATTACTATTTAATGCAGTTATTATTCCGTTACTCATTCCGTTAGCGATGAAGGGTATCGCATATAAACCGATGAGTTCAAATGCACTACTTGGCCGAAACCTACTTATTTATGGGCTTGGCGGAGTGATTGTACCGTTCATTGGAATTAAAGTAATTGATATCATTGTCGGATTGTTCATATAAGGAAGAGGGGAAAAAGATGGCGAAGAAACAAAGTATACTGTCACCAATCATCCGTATTACTTTTACATTTTTAGTTTTGTGCGGCCTTGTATACCCACTTATTGTTACTGGTATTGCACAAGCGGTAATGAAGGATAATGCGGATGGAAGTCTAATATATAATGATAAAAATGAAGTGATTGGTTCTACATTAATCGGTCAAAATTTCACAGATCCACGTTATTTTCATGGGCGTGTTTCTAGTATTGAATATAAGGCAGAAGCATCTGGTTCAAATAACTATGCACCGTCTAATCCAGATTTAGAGAAACGAGTAGAGAAAAGTATTGAAGAGTGGAAGAAACAAAACCCATCTGTTCCAGTTACAGAAGTGCCGATCGATTTAGTGACAAATTCAGGTTCAGGGCTAGATCCTGATATTAGTCCGAAGGCAGCTTCTGTACAGGTAGAGCGTATCTCGAAATTAACGAATATCCCGAAAGAAACGCTAGATCAATTGATTAAAGATCAAACGGAAGGTGCGGCACTTGGTTTATTTGGAGAGACCCGCGTAAATGTCTTAAAGTTAAATTTAGAGTTACAGAAAATAATGAAATAGTAACAGTGCTACCTCAATCTAATGGATTGAGGTAGTGTTGTTTCGAAAGAAAGGTTGTGTGTGTTTTGTATGCGGATGACTATAAACCGACGTTTCAAAGGCGAACGCCAGAGGAATATTTAGAATATATTCGTCAGCAAAATCGTGGGAAGTTAAAGCTATATGTAGGGGCTGCTCCAGGAGTAGGGAAAAGTTATAAAATGCTCTATGATGCTAGAGAGATGAAAAAGGACGGTATGGATATTGTAATTGGTTTAATTGAAACGCACGGGAGAAAAGAGACGGAAGAAGCAATTGCTGATTTAGAAAAAGTTCCTTTGAAAGAAATACAGTATAAAGGAAAAGTATTTTATGAGCTTGATGTGGAAGGCATTATAAAACGTGCACCGCAAGTTGTTGTGGTGGATGAACTTGCGCATAGTAATGTTCCTGGATCTAAAAATAAGAAACGCTATATGGATGTACAGGAATTGATAGATGCCGGTATATCCGTATTATCAGCGTTTAACATCCAACATTTAGAAAGCGTTCATGACATTGTAGCTCAAATTACAAATGTGAAAGTAAGAGAACGTATTCCAGATTTTATTTTGCAAAATGCGAATGAAATTCAGCTAGTTGATGCAACGCCGGAAGTACTTCGGAAGAGGTTAATAGACGGAAAGATATATAAAGAAGAAAAAATTCAGCAAAGCTTACAAAATTTCTTTACGCTTAATAATTTAGGAGCACTAAGAGAACTATCGCTTCGTGAAGTGGCCGATGACATGGACGAAAAGATTAGTCAGACAGTAATAGAACCGATCGGAGTAAAAGAAAAAATTCTCGTTTGTGTACAGTATAGTTCAACAGCAGGGAAGTTAATAAGACGGGGATGGCGCATGGCTGATCGGTTAAATGCTGAATTGTATGTATTAAATGTTGAAAGAGAAAATATAGACTCTCTTTCAGCTAGTAAAAAGCAAACGATTGAAGATTGGAAGGAGCTCACGAATCAATTTGATGCAAGATTTGTGTTAGAAGAAGCAAAAGGGAGAAAGCCAGCAGACGTTATTATTGAAGTCGCGAAAAGATTGCAAGTAACACAAATTTTACTTGGGCAATCAGCGAGAACGCGGTGGGAAGAAATTCGAAAAGGTTCGATTGTAAATGAAATTATGAGACAGACGAAACATATTGATATTCATATCGTTGCGGATCAAAGAGTTTAAAATAGAGCCGACCTTTCGGGGGCTCTATTTTGCTTTTTGTAAAGCATGAAAATGTAGCATTTTCATTGCGTATAAAATGATAAGTAGAAACATAATTGCACCTAGGAAGAAAATCCAAAAGTAGTTTTGGTTAAATAAAAGAAATCCACCTACAATAGGTCCAGTCCCCATACCGAGATAGCGGATGAAGTTGTACATGCCGATAGCTGTTGCGCGTTCTTGTACGAATTCTTCTGTTAATAAAGTAGTGTGAGTTGGCATAGAAAGTCCCATACTAAAACCGTACAAAGATGTAACGATAATGATGAATGGGATATTGATGCTATATGTGAAAGAGAATAAAACGACACATATAATATTGAAGAAACTCGTAATGAATAAAGCTTGCTTTGTTGTGAGTCGTTTTTGCAAAAACTTGTAGTAATAACTTCCTATCATAATAGAAAGAGACATTGGTACAAACATAAGACCAATTTCACTTGCAGCTAGATGAAATGAATTTGCTAAAATGCTCGGTAAAAAAACGAGAAAGCAAAAGTAAATACAAAATTGAATGAAACCAATAAGTGTAATAGAATATCCAGTTTTATTTTTTAAGATAAGCCAGTAATTCTTTTTTGTTTGTGGTTGTTTCATTACAGTTGGTTTTGTTTCTGGAAGTAGTGAAGTGTTTATAATTAATAAGAGAATGCCAAGTATAGATAAAAACAGAAATACGGATAAGTGGCCATTTATACTGCCGAGATAACCACCTATGAGAGGACCAATCGCAGGTGCGAGAGCAAGTAACATTTGATAGAGGCTCATTGCTTCTCCGAGTTCTTTTCCTTCAAACAAATCACCAATAATCGTTGCTGAAACTACAGGTATAGCCGCTATTCCTATAGCTTGAACAGCTCTAAAAAAGAGAAATAAATAAATGTTTGCCGAAAAAGCACATCCTATTGAACCAATTGTACTAATAATTAAACTAGGGATAAGGACAGACTTTCTTCCTTTTGTATCAATTAAAGGTCCATATATGAGCTGCATAATCGCAAGAACAAATGTGAAAAGTGAAACTGTTACATTTACAAGATAAAGAGAAGTGTGAAAAGAATTTTGAATCATCGGTAAGATAGGTGTGTAAATATTTTGAGCGAAGGAACCGAGTAGGGCACTCATACAGACAACATATAAAATGAAAGTTAGTTTAGATTTTTTCATCTTGTTAACCTCCTTGTGTTTTTGTTTCCTTGGAAACTAAATTTATTTTAACATGATTTTCTCACTTGTAAAGATGAAAAAATGGTTTTAAAATGGTATATAGTTAAATTGTTTCTTTGGAAACTTAGGAGGCGAACGGATTGAAGCGTGCAATGAAGCAAATGGAAATACTTTCGGACATTCGTACACTTTTGCATAAAAAAGAAGAACATTTAAAACGACAAAACGAGAAGTTTCTTTATGAGACGGGTGTAAGTAGTATGTCTTTATCTGAGTTACATGTAATCGAATGTATCGGAAAAAATGGTTTGATGAATGTAACGGCAATTACGACAGAAATGGGTATGACGAAGGGAGCAATCTCTAAAATTTGTACAAAGTTGTTTCAAAAGCAATTTGTTGAGAAGATGCAAATGTTAGATAATCAAAAAGAAATTTTCTTCCGCTTAACGGAAAGTGGAAATGAAATATATAAAGCTCATGAGAAATTGCATAAACAAGCTGAAGAAAAGTGGCTGTTACTTTTAGATAGATACACGAAAGAAGAACAAGATTTTATTCAAAGGTTCGTAAAGGATGTCTCCGATCATTTGGAAATATAATTGGAAGAAAAAATTCCATTTTCTCAAGTCTTTTAAATATAATTTCTGAAAGAACTCATATATAATAGAAAAAGATACTTAACATGGTGAATAATTAAAGAGTCAATATATATAGAGGAGAGAGTAACATGCTTGAAAATACAGGGTTAGTATTAGAAGGCGGCGGTATGCGTGGTGTATATACGGGCGGGATATTAGAATACTTTATGGAACAAGATTTATATTTTCCATATGTAATCGGTGTATCAGCGGGTGCTTGTCATGCAGCGTCGTATCTTTCCAGACAAAGAAATAGAAATAAAACGGTCAATATTGATTATGCATCACATCCAAAATATTTATCGTATAAAAATTTATGGAGAAAACGTCAGCTATTTGATATGGATTTCATTTTTCATGAAATTCCAGAAAAGCATGTGCCGTTTGATTTTGAAACATACTTTAATAGCCCAGAACGTTTTCTCGTAGGAACGACGGATTGTGAAACAGGACAGTCTGTTTATTTTGAAAAAGAAGGAACGAATGATGATGCACTAAATTTATTACAAGCGTCTAGTTCATTGCCTTTCATTGCACCAGTAGTAAATTATCGTGGTAAGCAACTGTTAGATGGTGGGATTTCTGATCCAATTCCAGTTCGTAAAGCACAGGAAGATGGATTTAAAAAATCAGTCGTAATTTTAACAAGAAATCACGGTTACGCGAAGAAAAAATCAAGATTTGGGTGGGTTGCCGCGAAAGCTTATAAAAAATATCCGAACCTTGTGAATACGATGCTAAATCGTTATGAAGTGTATAATGAAACACTTCACTACATTGAAAAAGAAGAACAGGCAGGTAATTTATTTGTTATTCGTCCAGAAGTACCGCTTCAAGTAGATCGTATGGAAAAGGATACGGCTAAATTACAAAGTTTATATGAGCAAGGCTATGAAGATGCAAAGAGACAGTTTGCAGATTTAAAGGCGTTCTTGCAAAAATAATAATTAGGCTGTGGAGATGGGATTCTCTGCAGTCTTTTTTATTATTGGTTTCGATACCGAATGTTGGTTATACACGTTTTTAGATTATGGTATAATATGGATAAAAGTATGTGGAGAGGTGATACATATGGAAAATGTATATAAAGGACTTAGACATACTGGTTTTACTATGATGTTTATTTTTGGTGGCGTATTTCTACTACGTTGGTTCATTCATGATGAAATGCTACTGGATCAGCTTATTGGGTGTAGTGTAGGGATGGTAATGGTTATGTCTTCAGTTTTCATTCAGAAGTATCGTAAAGAATTACAGGTAGAGGAGAAATATTAAAATGTTATAAGCTTCTTCATGTTTTGGAAGGAGCGTTATAGTTTGAATGATTGTTATAAAAGAAAAGTAGAGCATCGGATTTCGATGCTCTACTTTTTTAATGTGGTAAGAAAATCAATTGATAAGCAAACAAAATTCCAAATACATATACAAGTGGGTGAACAGCACGGAATTTACCTTTTGCTACTTTCATAAGTGGGTATGAAATAAATCCAAGTGCGATACCTGTTGCGATACTTGATGTCAGTGGCATGCTTAAGATTACTAAGAATGCTGGGAATGCTTCATCAAATGCGTCCCAATCGATGTGGCGAACTGAACCCATCATAAGGCTACCAACGATAATTAATGATGGTGCAGTAATAGCTGATACACCAGAAACGGCACTTACTAAAGGTCCAAAGAATGCTGCTAGAGCGAATAGAACAGCTACTGTAACAGTTGTTAAACCAGTACGACCACCAGCTGCAACGCCAGCAGAAGATTCAATGTAAGCTGTTGATGGTGTTGTTCCGAACATAGAACCAATTGTTGCTGAGAATGAGTCAGATAGAAGAGCTCGTCCAGCTTTTGGAAGCTTTCCGTCTTTCATAAATCCACCTTGTTGAGCAACACCAAGTAATGTACCTGTTGTATCGAATAGTGTAACAAGGAAGAATGAGAATACAACGCCGTATAATCCGTAGTTAATTACGTCAGATACAGCAGTAATTGGATTGGAAACGATAATTCCTTCTGGTAATCCAGGCATTGATGTAACGCCGTTTGAGAATGTTAATTGTCCTGTGAAGAAAGCAATAATACCAGTTAATAGCATACCGATAAATAGTGCGCCATTTACATTTAAAGACATAAGAACAATCGTAATTCCAAGTCCAGCTAATGCTAGTAGTACTGGAGCAGAGTGAAGATCACCAAGTCCAACTAAGTTTGCTTCATTTTTTGTAACGATACCTGTTAAACGTAAACCGATAAAGGCGATGAAAAGACCAATACCAGCAGTAATTGCATGTTTTAAGTTTTCAGGAATTGCTTCCATTAATTTTGTACGGAAAGATGTGAATGATAACAAAATTAAAATCATACCTGCTACGAATACAGCAGAGAATGCAATTGCGAAAGTCATGCCTTCATGAGCTTTTACAACAGAGTAAGAGAAGTAAGCATTTAATCCCATACCTGGTGCAATTGCGATTGGTAAGTTTGTAAAGATCGCCATAAATAATGTTCCGACAACAGCAGCGATAATGGTTGCTGTAAATGCTTGTTCGAATGGAACTCCTGCATCCCCAAGGATGACAGGGTTTACGACAATGATATATGCCATTGTTAAGAAGGTAATAATACCTGCCATAATTTCAGTTTTAATAGAAGTTTTATGTTTTGAAAGGTTAAACATATAAACATCCTTTCTGTTTACGAATAATTTTCACAACAGTTATATATAATATTCGTTTTTTAACTATTTTGCAATAGTTTTGCATAAAAAGTTTACAACAATTCATATTTTGTGTCTTAAATTCGAATATTAATCGTAATATGATGTGCGAATTTCAGTTTTTATTATGCACATTATAAGAAAAAGGAGTTGAAAGAAACTATGCCGCAGCAAAAAAACTTTGTAACAATGCCAGCGCAACATCAAAACAAACAGCCTGGCATTGAATCATTAATGAATCCTCTACCGCAGTTTGAAGATCCAAATTATAAAGGAAGCGAAAAGTTAAAAGGAAAGAATGTATTAATTACAGGTGGAGATAGCGGAATTGGACGAGCTGTTTCCATCGCTTTTGCGAAAGAGGGAGCAAATATTGCGATTGCGTATTTAGATGAGGAGGGAGATGCAAATGAGACGAAACAATATGTTGAGAAAGAAGGCGTAAAGTGTGTATTGTTGCCAGGTGATTTAAGTGATGAACAGCATTGTAAAGATATTGTACAAGAGACTGTCCGGCAGCTAGGTAGTTTAAATATTTTAGTAAATAATGTCGCGCAGCAATATCCGCAGCAAGGACTAGAGTATATTACAGCAGAACAGTTAGAAAAGACTTTTCGTATTAATATTTTTTCTTATTTTCATGTTACGAAAGCGGCACTTTCTCATTTAAAGCAAGGGGATGTCATTATAAATACGGCATCTATCGTTGCATATGAAGGAAATGAAACGTTAATTGATTATTCCGCAACGAAAGGAGCTATCGTTGCTTTCACAAGATCACTTTCTCAATCGTTAGTGCAAAAAGGGATTCGTGTAAATGGTGTTGCGCCAGGACCAATTTGGACACCACTTATTCCATCAAGCTTTGATGAGAAAAAAGTATCACAGTTTGGGAGCAATGTTCCGATGCAAAGACCTGGTCAACCATATGAATTAGCGCCAGCATATGTATATTTAGCGTCTAGTGATTCATCCTATGTTACCGGACAAATGATACATGTAAATGGGGGCGTTATTGTAAATGGATAGTTTTCATTTATAAGAGCAAAGTAAAGTTAATTCCACTTATTATAGTGAGCGCTAGGGGGGATATAGATGAAAAAAATTTGTTTCGTCATACTATTATTTTTCATCCTACCGGTTAGTGCTTTTGCTAATACAGATCATTTAATATTAGTGAATCTTACGACAAATCAGTTGTCTTTTTTTGAAAATGGAAATTATACAAAAACATTCCCCGTAACAACTGGAAGAGATCGTACACCTACACCTGAAGGTAATTTTTGTATTATAAATAAATATAAAAATAAAGAATACCATCGAAAAAAAATAGCTGGGGGTGCACCGAATAACCCTCTTGGTACGAGATGGCTTGGCCTAGATAAAAATGAATATGCGATTCATGGGACAAATCGGGAATGGACGATTGGAAGTAGGGAATCAAATGGGTGTATTCGCATGCATGACAGGGATATACAGTGGTTATATGATCGAGTCCATTTACAAACAAAAGTAATCATTTCTCGTTTTCATACGAGCCCCGAATATGAAGCGAATAAACTTGGTTACCGCGTTGTGAGTTGGAATGGTCGTAAAATAGAAGAAGAACAAATTGGTATACTTACGTTAGTAGACCGCGTGGATATATATTGGCAAGAACCAAATGGGCAGTTAACGAAAGTGAAAACGGTATTGCCAAACGAAAGATATGCAGTGTACTCAAAACGAAAAGATGGAATATATTATATAGGAAACAATTTGTATATTGTGGATGAAACAGGAGAAAAAATTCGTTATGAGCAAATTCCTTCTTCTATTTTAAGTAATATATATAAAAGGAAATATAATGTTCCGTAATGGCTACCGTATTATAGACGGTAGCTTATTTCTACTTTGAGTTTAACTGCAACTATTGTATTTTGCTGAATATAATACAGTACGGATAGGGGGGCGGTTACATTATGAAAAGTGAATTTGCATTTAAAGTTTTCTTAGTAACGACCTGTTTATTTATCGTGTATTTGTATGCGTTTCTCGTCTTTTCGTTTTATGTTCCATATGTTGATTTAATATTGTTCTTCGGATTTATTTGGGCGTTTGTTAAGGCGAGGGAAGGGGAGAAGAGTATCTATCGGCGTATTACCTTATGCGGGACGGCAGTTCTCGTTATTTTGTACTTTTTTATTATGCATGATTTTTGGAGGGGAATGTAAAAAAGCATACGAGTAATCGTATGCTTTTTATGTTTAATATTTTGGTTTAAAAGTATGACAACAAGTTTCTACACTCGTTGCTACAGAACTTTCTAGCGTCTCATTTGTTAAAACTGCATTTGTATACGAATTATTTTCAGTTTGACCCGATTCATCGGCATCTGGCTGAACGATAATCGCACTGGCTTGACAAAAGTTACCTTGTCCCCAAAATGAGCAATTGGAAACAGAGCATCTTACTTCTGGCATAAAACCCCCTCCTTATACATTAGTTTGGGGTTTTACACGCATTTCATGTATAGAAGGAGTTTCCTTTTCTCGTTATTTCTTTGTTTGTTCAAACCATTCTTTGAATTTGTCTTTTGATTGTTCTCCACTAATACGGCTTACTTCTTTACCGTCTTTAAAATGAATAATTGTCGGTGTTCCTTGGATATTGTATTTATCCCAAGGCTCGTTTAAATTTTCAATATCAATTACTTTCATATCAACATTTAAATCTTTCGCTAAAGGTACGACAATAGGAGAGACCTTTTGACAATGAACGCAAGAGGTTTGATAGAAGTAAATCGTTTGTTCTTTTTTATCTTCTATATTTTTATTGAGATCTTCAAGAGAAATTTTATTTGAGTAGTAACCTTTTTCATCTGTCGATGCATTTTTCTTTTCCATTTGTGTTACAGCAAAGATTGCCGCAAATAAGACGATAATAATACCGCCAAATATAAGCATTTTTTTCATTCTTTCATCTCCTTATTTGTTTTTGATGACAATAAAGCTACAAACAGCGATTGTAATAAAGCCGATAAGTGCTAAAAACGGGATTGTCACAAAGCCGAACCAGTTTATGTATTCTCCCGTACATGGTACGCGGCCGCAAGCTGCCCCTGCAGCTGAAAATGCTGCGACTTTTTGAATTGCATAGTGATATAAAGAAATACAAGCACCAATACTTGCGATTGGTAAAGAATAACTTGCGATGCGATAATCTTTTTTTACTACAGCGATACCGAGCCATAAAACGAATGGATACATGAAAATACGTTGATACCAACAAAGGACACAAGGTTCAAATTTCATGATTTCGGAAAAGTACAGACTTCCTAGTGTCGCAATAAAAGAAGCTCCCCACGCGGTAAATAAAGCATATTCTTGCTTTTTTTCTCGTTCCATATTTTATACCTCTCTTATAATAGTTACATACTAAATTATAGTATGAAGTGGTACAGAAAAGAAAGAAAAAATATGTTTATCAATAAAAGTTTTATAAGGGGAAACTTTTATTGATATGAACATTTTAAAAAAGCGCTATCCTCCAGAAGAGGATAGCGCTATATTTTACATTTGAATTTGCTCTACTTCTTCTATATGTGACTTTTGGGATGCGTGGTCAATATATTGAAATAGGAGCTGCAATTGTTTATCAACTTCTGGCAGTTCTTTACTGTATTGATAAGCGTGTAAAAAATGCTCAATACGCTTAGAAAATAATTGATCGTTCGTTTGAACCATAAGAACGAGTAATTTATCCCAATTACAGCAATACGTGTAATAGAGAGCTTTATCATAGTCATTATATGTTTGCACTGTGTACCCTCCTTACCGAGAGTTATATATAGTGTGTGATAAGTAAGGAGAAATACACTTGAAAGAATTTGTTAAGAAAAAAAGTGAATGAAAAAAAACGAGGTGTTTCCTCGTTTTTTAAGCTTTTGGCATTGGCGTAGGTGTTGGTTTTCCGTATCCTTCTTTATATTTATTGTCGATATAGTTACGAATTTCAAGCGTTGATTTTCCTTTTTGTTTCATCGAAGCCGATTCAACTGCAATTTCTAGGCAATTGACGCAAGTCGTTGCATGGGAATCCCAAACAACTTCACCATTCTTTTTAATTTCACGAATAAAGCAATTTTTATTATTTTTATGTCCTACACTTTCACCGCAACCGCAGTAACATGGAATCCAATCTAATAGCTCTGCATTTTGTCCAGCGACAGTGTAGATATCTTTCATTTGTGGATCAAGCTTGTCTAGGAAGGTAGGGAGTGTGTCGACTCCTTTTGTTTTCTCTTGAATGTCAGCTTGCTGAGTGTGCGATGCATGGTCGTGCTCTTCTTTTGATTCAGATGATTTTTTTTCATTAGTACTAGTAGCTCCGCATCCAGCAAGAATTAAACTCAGTACTGCAAGTAAAGAAAATACATATTTCTTCATACGCTTGTCCCCTTTACAAATGTATTAATCAAATTGTATCAGAGATTATGGTGTGTCGGGTGAAGATTTTTTTGACCGATTTTTGAAATGCCATCGTAGTGAATGGAATACAAATAAAATCGGGATATAAGCGTATACAATATATAAGCCAGCTTGAGATAGGACTGTGTTTAATGTGTTGATACCTTCACGGTTTGTGAAAAACAAGGATGAAATAAATATAGCAGCGATAAAAAATGGTAATGTAATTTTAAATGGTATATGAAAAGACTTTTTACTAATGCAACAAGAAGACCAAATTGTTAAACAAATATTAGGTAAAATAATAAGATACCATAGGAAAATAATAATGTACTCAAACCTTTGGATAAAAGGAACTTTAATGATTTTTAGCATCGTTAATGTTGGCCAAATTGTATGATGGAGTTGCCCTGGGCTATAGTACATAAGGGAAACGATGGCTAGTATTACGTATAGAATTGTCGTAAAAGCAATACCACCATGTGCCCATTTATTTAACGATTTTCCTTTTTTAATAAATGGATAAAAAACAAGGATTGCTTCAAATCCAAGAAATTCTAATGCAGATGCTTTGGCTGAAGTTAGAATTTCTAAAGGTGAATGATTTAGAATTGGGAAAATGTTACGGACATGTGCATATTTCATCGGAAAAACTAAGAATAACAGGACGAAAATCGGTATGATAACGCCCCAAAAACAAATTCCAGTTACAGAACGAAAACCGCCCCTAATTATGTAATAAGCTACAAGTAAAAATAGTAAAGTTAATTTCCACGGTTTAATTGTAGGAAAGACCCAAACTTGAATAACTTCAATATACGTACGAAGAACAGTAAGGCAAAATAATAAAAGGTATGCGGCAAAGCATATGGAAAAAATTTTTCCAATCCATTTTCCGAAACATGTCGTATGAATATTCATTAAATCATTATCTTTTTCTAACATTTTAAGCATACAAAATAAAACGATATGAGTTGCAATACCGGCGATAATAAGAGAAATCCAAGCATCATAACCGGCAAATTGCGCAATTATCCTTTGGTATCCCAACACTCCTACTCCAATTTGAAGGGAGTGTAATAGAAGGAATGTGAAATAAGGGGAAACAGTATGTGTTTTATCTTGTCCAGCCATGATAGCACCTCACTATTCGCCGATACCAGATTGTACGACATTAATTTTTACATTAACAGCAATGTCTACGTTAGGATACATATCTTGAATTTGTTTCATGCTCCATTTTCTTGAATGACTACGAATTTCTTCACGTATTCCTATTGGATCGATTTTATTTTCTTGGAATTGTTTTATTAATTCGTTTAAATCCTTTTCAAGCATTTTTTCTATATGTCTTTTTACGTAAGTTACATTTTTACCCTTTGATAAATCAAGCCAGCTAGGGGCATTTTTTACAAGTCCATTTAACTTTAAGTGTATGTTAACTTTCGGAATATCACCGTTTGACGAAAGAGAGCATACACTATTTCCAGATAAGTTTTGAGTAGCAATTACTCCTTTATGTTTACCTTGACGTATCGGAACTTCGTAACGTCCATTTTTCGTTGGATTAATGAGTAATTTAAATAAAAAAGACCTTTTCCTATCCGTATACATAGCGACTTTATCTTTTTTTAAAAAAGCGAGCCCTTTAATAGAAGCAGATTTGTCTTCTGATACTTGAATGTAAGGAAGAAATGGATCACATCCAGATGAATAGAAGTTATATAAAAAAATATTTAAAGCTGTCCGAGGGATTGTCTCGGTTTTTATATTTTGTTCCAGTAATTCAGATAGATATAGAGATCCATTTGTTCTCACATGTTTCAGTAATTCTTCTGATGAACCATCTACAAGTGCTAGTTGTACATCACGGCCAATGTTAGGATCACGTTGTAAGTTGTTAATAACATCCCCAAGTCCATGTTCGCCAAATGCTTTTCCAAATAGGACAACACGCATTTGACCTACAGCAATCGTATGTGGAGATTTGGCGTTTAGAAGGGAAGAGATTGTTTCAATTGTACCTGCATGAGTGGATTGAGTTTCGGGTTTAGATTGTACGCCTTTTGTGTAATCCGGATATAAAATTGTTCCGCGAAATTTTTTGTTTTTTGTTATATCGAATCCACCTACGTGAATCATTCGCTGTGTATCAACTATATGAGCTTCTGTACAACCAGATTGGAAAATTAAAATGATAATGAAAAAGCATAAAAAAATATTTTTCATTTTTCCTCACCGTCACGTTTTTCTTTCGCTTTGTTTGGATCATAGCGCCATTTCTTTTTGGGCCTTAAAAAAGAAGCGCGTTCAGCAGTTTGACTAAATGGAAGACGAAGGAGTCCTTCAGCTGTACCTAAACCGCGAAATGGGTATAAAGGTAATAAATAAGGTGATCCAAGTGATTTTAAGTGAATTAAATGAGCTAATATGAATACAAATCCGACGATAAGACCTACACCACCAAATGCTCCAGCTAAAATGATGAGAGGGAATCGTAATATCCGGATTGTAGAAGACATTTTTACTGTCGGTGTTGTAAAAGAGGCTAGTGCAGACAACGCAACAGCAATTAATAAGATGGTGCTCGTTAAAGCAGCTTCAACAGATGCTTGCCCAATTACAATTCCACCAACAATACCAATCGTTTGGCCGACTTTAGTCGGTAAACGGGCCCCAGCTTCGCGCAGTAATTCGATTGTAATTTCTAAAAAAAGTGCCTCTAAAACAGGTGGAAATGGTACATTGGCTCGGGAATAAATAATCGGTCCAAGTAAATCAGCTGGAATCATTTGATAGTGATACGTTAATACAGCTGTATAAATAGCTGATGAAAATAAAGAGAATGCTGCTCCGAAAAAGCGAACTAATCTAAGAAATGAGCCAGCTATCCATGGTAAATAATAATCTTCTGGAGAGACGAAGAAATCGAGTAATGTCGCTGGTCCAGCTAATGCATAGGGTGAACCGTCTGTTAAAATGACAACTCCTCCATTCAGTAATGCATAAACGGAGCGATCTAAACGCTCTGTAGGTAGTAAAACAGGGAAGGGAGAGTTGCTATTATCACTAATAAGCTGTTCAACTAGAGTTGCATCAAAAGGGTAATCAAAATCAATATCTTGTAGACGTTGCATTGCGGTGTTAATATGCTGTTCATTTGTAATTCCTTCGATGTAAGCAACTACGATTTTGGTTTTTGACATAGAACCAATGCTAACTTCCTTGAAAATTAATTGCTCGGTTACGATATTTCGGCGTAATAAATGTATATTTATATCAACATTTTCAACAAAACCAACTTTAGGGCCAATAACACTATATTCATTTTCTGTGTCATTTACTAAACGAGTTCCTAAAACGGTACTCTCGGCGCGTAGAAGTGCATACGCTGCTTGCCCTGAACCTTTTTTTAGTTGTAATAATACGTATCCACCTAATAATTTCTCACGAATATCATCAATGGACGGATTGATGAGGATGTCTTCAATAGATACGACATTTAAGATGTCATCAATATGTTGAATCTCGTCTAATTTATTTTTTATAGGTGCTAAAATGAATCGCTTAATAATAAGTGATTCTACTGTAGATTTATAATAAAACAAACATAATGTCCCATCTTCTATAATGTTATAAGAAGAAAAGTCGCTTGATTTTTTCATCGCATGGATAAAATCTGGAATAGAACAGAAGGTTTGTTTTTTCTTTTTAGATGATAAATGAAACATTTTCCCACCCCCTAACGTATATCATTTACTTGTGTTAGTTTTTGGGAAAGACGGGAATTTATACTTAAAAATTGAAAGTTCATAAACAAAAGGAAGAGTATAAAAAACTCTTCCTTTTGTTGTATTAATTTGTTTTCTTTTCTTTAATCGACTTTACTAATTTAATCATTTCAGCTCGTATATCTTCTTTTTTTACATTTAATTTTTCGGCAATTTGTTTCATATCCATTCCGTCTTTTTTCATTTTTAGCACATCATCAAGGGGAGTATTACTTTTTTGAGAGATGATTGTTAATACCGTGAGCTGACGTAAACCGATATTATATTCTTTCATTTTTTGCTTTAGTCCGTCTGGTGTTGATTTTTGCATATTTGCTAATTGTTGCAGTAGTGCTTTTTTTGTTTCTTTATTCATATGATGCTTTTTCAACTTACTTGGATCTACCCCGAAATGCTCGGCTGTTTTCTCCCAAGAATTATTTTGCTTATAGTAAGCTAAAACGTCTTTTATTTCTTTTTTACTCATTTTTGCAATGTGGGCAGCTTTCCAAATTTCATGTTTGTTATAGCCGAGTTTTTCGAGCGACTGCATTTCTTCTTCTGAAATTGGTTTATGATGATGCAATGTTACTTCTTTTGGCGTAGCAGCGGAAGCAGGGAAGGTAGATATCCCGCATAATAATGCTGCCATAGTCATACTTACTACGATTTTTTTGTACATGTAAACTCCTCCTAGATGGATAATGTGGAAAACTTTACACATATCATTTCCATAAAATATGAAATACTTGTGAACAAATCAAGTTTTTTTATTCACAGTATGAACTGAAGTTTTTGGAAGTTTTCCAACATAAAACATTGATTAATAGTAAAAAACTAAGGTATAATCGAAATTGAAAATCAATATCAATAATAAATGTATACATATAGATAAAAATAAGGGAGAGAAAAATATGACTACATATACTTCCATCGCAAATGTAATTAAAGAAAGACGTTCTGTTCGTACATTTACAGATAAAGCAGTAGACAAAGAGTTATTAATTGAACTATTAAACGACGCAACATGGGCACCGAATCATAAACACCGTGAACCATGGAATTGTAAATTATACATTGGAGAAGGCCGTCAGAAATTAGTAGACGCAGTATTAAATTCTTTCACAGAAGAAGAAAGAGCAAAACGCGGTAAAATTTTATCGGATCGTTTCTTAAGCACACCTGCACAAATTGTTGTATATATAAATGAAGATCCACGTCAAATTCAACGTGATGAAGATTACGCTGCAACATGTGCATTTATGCAAAACTTCCAACTTCTTGCTTGGGAACGTGGATTAGGTTGTGTTTGGAAATCAGGCGGATTAAACTACAATCCACTATTTATAGAAGGACTCGGTTTAACTAGAGGTCAACGCATCGTTGGAATTCTTCACCTTGGCTATTTTGATAAAGCACCAGAAGGAAAAGCTCGTACGCCAATTACGGAGAAGATGGAGATTATTGAAGGTTAATAGATGAGACATTCTCGTTTTTTATGAGGGTGTCTTTTTATTATGCAATCAATCCTCATGAAAGCTTGTTCTCAATCATACACTTTCTTAAGGGAAAGTGTAAGGAGGGAAAATAATGAGAGCAAGTGACGATAAAGCACTGCAATATGCGATAGCGGAAATTACGGAAATTGCGACTGGATTTGGGCTTGATTTTTATCCGATGCGTTATGAAATATGTCCAGCGGAAATTATTTATACATTTGGTGCATATGGGATGCCGACGCGTTTTTCACATTGGAGTTTTGGAAAACAGTTTTTCAGAATGAAATTACAATACGATTTAGGTCTTAGCAAAATATACGAACTCGTTATTAACTCTGATCCATGTTATGCCTTTTTATTAGATACGAACTCGTTAATTCAAAATAAATTAATCGTAGCACACGTGTTAGCGCACTGTGATTTCTTTAAAAATAACATTCGTTTTTCAAATACGAAGCGAGATATGGTAGAAAGTATGTCAGCAACAGCTGAACGGGTGAAAGCATATGAGCATAAGTACGGAAAAGAAGAGGTAGAAACATTTTTAGATGCCGTACTTGCTATTCAAGAGCATATTGATCCGTCGCTTATGCGTCCAAAACTTGCGTGGAGTATTGATGATTTAGAAGAGGAAGAAGTAGAAAAGAAAAAGGCATCGCAATACGATGATTTATGGAATTTAGATAATCGAAATAAAAAACAGGAACGCTCCAATGTACGTAAAAAGAAGAAAATCCCACCGCAACCAGAAAAAGATTTACTCCTCTTTATTGAAGAATATAGCCGTGAGTTAGAAGATTGGCAGCGAGACATATTAACGATGATGCGTGAAGAAATGTTATATTTCTGGCCGCAGCTTGAAACAAAGATCATGAACGAAGGCTGGGCGTCCTTCTGGCATCAACGTATACTTCGTGAAATGGACTTAACATCTGATGAAGCAATTGAATTTGCGAAATTAAATGCAGGCGTTGTACAGCCATCAAAAACGAGCATTAATCCATACTACCTCGGTATTAAAATGTTTGAAGATATTGAAGAACGTTACAACAACCCGACAGAAGAAATGAAGCGACGAGGTGTCAAACCAGGATCTGGTCGAGACAAAATCTTTGAAGTACGCGAAATCGAATGGGACGTATCGTTTTTAAGAAACTACTTAAATAAAGATCTCGTAATGAGAGAAGATATGTACTTATTCCAGCGCCAAGGAAAAGAATATAAAGTAATAGATAAAGAGTGGGAACATGTACGTGATCAGCTCGTAAATATGCGTACAAATGGTGGCTTCCCGTACTTAGTAGTAGAAGACGGAGACTACTTAAAGAACGGAGAATTGTATATTAAACATAGTTACGAAGGAATCGAGCTCGATTTAAAATACTTAGAAAAGGTATTACCATATCTGCATCAACTGTGGGGAAGAACAGTGCATATGGAGTCGATTGTGGAGAGTAAGGGTGTTGTGTTTTCTTATGATGGGAAGATGGTGCATCGGAAGTATGTGTGAAGGAAAGAACGGACATAGAATGCTATGTCCGTTCTTTTTTATTTGGAACAAAGTCAAATATGCTATTCTTGAAAAAGGGAGTTACATAGAGAAATGGAGAGATTCAAATGAGCAAAGTAGGGGTATGCAAGGTGGATATTACGCCGCCTATAGGTATTGATTTTGTCGGATACCATAGAGAAACAGGAATAAATAATATTGAAGAACATATTTATGGGACGGTTTTTGTATTTGAAAAAGATGAAATGAAAACTGTGTTTATAAGTATTGATAATATTGGAATGTTAGTAGAAGATACGAATATGATTCGCGAGCGAGTAGCAAGTAGGCTTCATGTTCCATTTGAGCGAATAACAGTTGTTTATACACATACACACTCTGGTCCCGAAACTGTTGGTGAGCAACCTTTAGTAAGGTCGTATAAAACGATTTTAGTAAATACTGTGGTGCAAGGTGCTGTTACTGCGAATAACAACTTGAAGCAATGTGAAGTGGGCTGGGGTGTTACGGCAGGTGATATTGGAGTAAACCGAAGAGAGAGAACATCTGATGGAAGAGCAAAGATGGGAACAAATATAGGGGGTGTTGTAGATAAACGAATTGGGATGTTAGCGATAAGGGATGCTAAAACGAGGGGTTTATCTGGAATTATAGTATTTTGTACTGCACATCCGAATGTTTTAAAAGGTGATAGTGATGTATTATCAGCAGATTATCCGGGAATGACGAGAGAGATTCTTGAGAAAATTGTAAACTGTCCTGTTATTATTGTGCAAGGTGCTGCTGGAAATGTGAATGCGAAATATCGCGGTTCAAGAGAAGCATTAAAGAAAATGGCTTACACACTTAGTGGACATGTATTAACGATGTTGCCAACAGTTACATACAGCCCAATTGTAAATGTAAGAACAGTTTCGAGTACGATGCAAATGAAGTTGAAAGATATTCCTGAAATGAATGAGATACGAAGCATGGCTCAATTAGCTGAGAAACAGTGGGGTGTGAATACGGATGAATGGCTTACTATCGTTTTAGAGAAATATAAGCAAGGTATTCGGCAGTTACGTATTGATTTAGAAGTGCAACTGTTTCAAATTAATGATGGTATATTCTCTGGTATACCGATGGAACCTTTTTCAGAGACTGCGTTAGAAATGAAAGAGAGTCTTCAAAATGAACTAGCTTTCTTTGGTGGATATACGAACGGATATATTGGTTACTTACCAACGAAGGAAGAATTCGCATATGGTGGATATGAAGTGGAATTAAGCCCTGTAGTGTATGGACCGGTTACGAATTTATTGATGCCACTGGAGGAAAATACTGCGGAGCTGATTGTGAAGAAGGTTACGGGTTTATGTAATAAAGTGAACCTTTAATGAGACAGATTTTTGAACGCAGAGTAAAGAATATGATAATTGTGTGATTTTGTTAAGTCAACGTAATTAATAATGATTATCATTATTAATTACGTTGACTTCTAAAAAAAGAAAAACTAGAATTTATAAAGGGATCTTCAATTGTTTGCTATCATTTGTATAGGAGGTAAGTTATGTTGGATAGCTTTATTTCTATAAGATGTAGGTTGGCTCTTTATAGTTTTGGTGTTCTTTTTATCTTTTTTTGTACAGTATTTTTGCTGAATCAGAAGGTGTATGCAGAAGATATATCGTGGACATCAGTTTCAAATGAGGGAGAACGTGTACTTTTTCAAGAACAATCTTTGTATAGTAATGATCGAAGGGGAGAAGATCTTGTTTCACCTTCATTTGAAGGGCGTAAACATGGTGGGGAAGAGTCGGAGCCTTTTCGGAAATCGAATAACAGACAATGTGTTTAATAATCTTAAAAAATGGTCTGAATAAATATAATAAGCTTTTATGGATTTTATGTTGTGTATTGGTCATCATCATAATGTCTAGTTCTATAGCAAATAATGAAAAGAAGTTTAGTAAGGTTGTTAATTCTGTAACTTTTCATGTGAAAAATAAAGAAAAACAGCCAATAAAAGATTTTGAAATTATACTTATGAAAGACGAATCACCTCAGCCCAGTAGAGAAATTGGGATCTCAATAGGGAAAACAGACGAAGAAGGAAAAGTTATTTGGAGGAATGTGAGAACGGGAAAATATATCGTATTTTTGCCAAATAAAGAGACGCAGATGGTTATGATTAATGACAGAGATGAAACGAAAAAAATAAACATATCATTGTAGAAAACGAATACGTTGGGATCCGTTTTTTCAGGTTGTGACATTAAAGAATTTTACGTGGAATGGATCTATCCTTATGTGAAGAAGCTATTGATTTTGAAAATTTAAATACAGGTGTATTTCAGTTATTAAAAACGTGTATTTATACATTGGTTTAGTCGTACAGAGAGTTATAGAACTATACGTAAAAGAACTTGGAGATATCTAAGTTCTTTTTTATCTTGCTATTTACCGGGCAGTAAGCCCCCACCTCAAAATTCAGCGGAAGCACAGAAGTTAGGTGGGGGATCAACTGTCCGTAAAAGCCCGATTGGTGAGGGCTGATTAAAGTTTCACTTTATTTGTTTCAAATTTGTGAAAAAAAGACATATTAATTGAAATTAAATTTTTTATAATTTATTATATACCCATACAGGTATAGGTTTTTCGTATGTGATACATGAGAAAATTAAATAATAAATAATATGGAGGTTTAAAATATGTCCAGAAAAATAGTTGTAGTAGGCGGAGTTGCCGGTGGAGCCTCAGTAGCTGCAAGGCTTCGTCGATTAAGTGAAGAAGATGAAATTATTATGGTGGAGCGCGGTGAGTATATTTCATTCGCAAATTGTGGATTACCATACTATATTGGCGGTGTCATTACAGAAAGACAAAAGTTATTAGTACAAACTGTTGAAAGAATGTCGAAGCGTTTTAATTTGGATATACGTGTATTGAGTGAAGTAGTAAAGATTAATAAAGAAGAAAAAACAATTACGATAAAGAATGTAACGACAAATGAAACATATAACGAGGCATACGATGTGTTAATTCTTTCACCAGGGGCAAAACCAATTGTTCCATCTATTCCAGGGATTGAAGAAGCGAAAGCACTGTTTACGTTACGAAATGTACCGGATACTGATCGTATTAAAGCGTATATTGATGAGAAGAAACCACGTCATGCGACGGTGATTGGTGGCGGATTTATTGGAGTGGAAATGGTTGAAAACTTAAGAGAACGAGGAATTGATGTTACTCTCGTAGAGATGGCGAATCAAGTAATGCCACCAATCGATTATGAAATGGCAGCATATGTGCATGAGCATATGAAAAATCACGATGTTGAGCTTGTTTTTGAAGATGGTGTAGATGCGTTAGAAGAGAGCGGGGCTGTTGTACGTTTAAAAAGTGGCTCAGTTATACAAACAGATATGCTTATTTTAGCAATTGGTGTACAACCAGAGAGTAGTTTAGCGAAGGGTGCAGGGTTAGCACTAGGAGTTAGAGGAACGATAAAGGTAAATGAGAAATTTCAAACGTCTGACCCACATATATATGCCATTGGTGATGCGATTGAAGTAAAAGATTTTGTTACTGAAACAGAAACGATGATTCCTTTAGCGTGGCCGGCTAATCGTCAAGGTCGTATGTTAGCAGATATTATTCATGGTCATACGGATTCTTTATATAAAGGTACGCTCGGAACTTCTGTAGCTAAAGTTTTTGATCTAACAGTTGCTACGACTGGAGTAAATGAGAAAATATTAAAACGATTAAATATACCCTATGAGGTAGTACATGTGCAGGCAAATTCTCATGCGGGATACTACCCGAATGCTACGCCAGTGCTAATAAAATTAATTTTTAATAAAGATAGCGGAAAAATTTATGGAGCACAGGCGTTAGGACGTGACGGTGTAGATAAGCGTATGGATGTTATCGCAACGGCAATAAAAGCAAATTTAACTGTACTTGATTTGCCAGATTTAGAATTATCATATGCCCCGCCATATTCTTCTGCAAAAGACCCAGTAAACATGGTAGGGTATGCAGCAAGTAATATAGTAGATGGTTTTGTGGACACAGTACAATGGCATGAGATAGATCGTATTGTTGAAAATGGTGGATATCTTATTGATGTTCGAGAGCCTAATGAACTAAAGCAAGGAATGATTAAAGGCTCTATTAATATTCCGTTAGATGAATTACGTGATCGTTTGGATGAAGTGCCAGTAGATAAAGATATATATATTACTTGCCAACTCGGTATGAGAGGGTATGTTGCAGCACGCATGTTAATGGAAAAAGGATATAAGGTAAAGAATGTAGATGGTGGTTTTAAATTGTATGGGACAGTATTACCAGAACGTATTGCATATTGATATTTTTTCATCTTCCATTTCAAAATTTGGTGGAAGATGAAAGCCTATAGATGAAGGTTTCGCTTTGTGTTTTGTGAATGTATAAAATAAAATTTTAAAATAGGGGTTTACAAAATACCCTACAGGGTATAATATATTGTCATAAGTTATAAATAGTGACATAATGGTAATGAGGTGATTATACAATGGAATATAATCAAGATATGAAAAATAGATTGAAACGTATTGAAGGTCAAGTTCGTGGCGTGCTTCGTATGATGGAAGAAGGAAAAGATTGCCGAGAGGTTATTACACAGTTAACGGCATCTCGTTCTGCACTTGATCGTACAATTGGCCTCGTTGTTGGAACAAATTTAGAGCAATGTTTACGTGAACAGTTTGAAAGTGGTAATGGTTCAAATGAAGAATTAATTAAAGAAGCTGTTCAATTACTTGTAAAAAGCCGATAATCTGTCAAACGTAAGTGTTGACAGATTTTCAAAAACATTTTATTATACCCCTACAGGTATATGTATATAAGTTGTGGAGGAATCGACTATGAGTATAAAAGTGGATATGAGTTTAGATTGCAAAGGTTTGGCTTGTCCGATGCCGATTGTGAAAACGAAGAAGGCGATAGAAGGATTAGCATCAGGGCAAGTGATTGAAGTTAAGGCAACAGATAAAGGGTCTACTGTAGATATAAAAAGTTGGGCCAATAAAGTAGGGCATCAATATATCGGTACAAAACACGAGGGCGATATTTTGATGCATTACGTTAGAAAAGCACATGAGCATGAAGTGAATGAAGTTGTGAAATATCCTCATACAATTACGAATACAGAGTTGGAAGAGATATTAGTAAGTGGTGAAGAGTGTACTGTATTAGATGTTCGTGAAGCAGCGGAATTCGCTTTTGGTCATATTCCATCTGCTACTTCGATGCCGTTAGGTGAACTAGAAAGTCTAGTCTTAGATAAGACGAAGAAAATTTATGTTGTTTGCCGAACTGGTAATCGCAGTGATGTAGCTTGCCAAATGTTGAAAGAGAAAGGTTATACAAATGTGAAAAATGTTATTCCCGGTATGATAGAGTGGCAAGGGAATATAGAGAATTAAATTTTTTTAAATAAAAATATACCTCAGGGGGTAAGAAGATGGAAGTTAAATCATTACAAGCAAAAGATGTTGCAGAGAAAGTTTTATTCGGAGAGTTGTTTATTTTAGATGTTCGTAATGAGACGGATTATGAAGATTGGAAAATTGAAGGGAAACAAATCTCATCTATAAATAAACCGTATTTTGATTTGTTAGATGGTGTAGATTATATTGTAAGTGAATTACCTAAAGATAAAGATGTTTTAGTAGTATGTGCAAAAGAAGGGTCTTCTATATTTGTGGCAGAGCAATTAACAGAGGCTGGATTAGAAAATATTTATTATTTAGCTGGTGGTATGAAGGCTTGGAGTGAATATGTAAAGCCTATAAAAGTTGGAGATTTAAAAAATGGCGGAAGTATGTACCAGTTTAACCGCCTTGGAAAAGGCTGTTTATCTTATATGGTCGTTTCAAACGGTGAAGCAGCAGTTATTGATGCAATAAGAACAGTTGAAGCGTATGAACAATTTGCGAAAGAGAATGACGTTACGATTACGAATGTAATGGATACACATTTACATGCAGACCATATTTCTGGAGGACGTAAGTTAGCGGAAAAAGTAGGGGGTACGTATTGGTTACCGCCAAAAGATGCGGAGGAAGTTGTTTTCTCATATGAACCGCTCGTTGAAGGATCTGTTATTACGGTGGGGGGTACTAAAATTGAAATTGATGCATTATACTCACCGGGGCATACGATTGGAAGTACGTCATTTATTGTAGATGATTCCTATTTATTATCAGGCGATATTTTATTTGTAGATTCCATCGGGCGTCCAGATCTTGCTGGGAAGGCTGAAGATTGGGTAAGTGATTTACGTAATACTTTATATAGCCGATATAAAGAACTATCTCAAAGTTTAATTGTGTTACCGGCTCATTATTCAAAAATAAGTGAAATGGACGAAAGTGGTATTGTTAGTGCAAAATTAAAAGATTTATTTGAGCATAATGCAGGATTAAATATTGAGGATGAGGGAGAGTTCCGTAAAGTTGTAACAGAAAACTTACCACCTCAGCCAAATGCATATGAAGAAATCCGTCAAACGAATATGGGTAAAATTCACCCGAGTGTGGATGAAGAGCGTGAAATGGAGATTGGTCCAAATCGCTGTGCAGTTCACAAATAAATAAATAAATAAATAAACGAATGAATGAAAAATGGAGGAATAGATGATGAATGTAAAACAAGTATTAGATGCGAAAGATTTAGCATGTCCAATGCCGATTGTAAGAACGAAGAAGGCAATGGAAGCATTACAATCGGGGGAAGTATTAGAAGTACACGTAACAGATAAAGGTGCGATTAAAGATATTCCAGCATGGTCACAAAAAGGCGGTCATGAAGTGTTAAAACACACGGAAGAAGATGGTGAATTAAAGTTCTGGATCAAGAAAGCATAGCATCTCAATAATAGGCGGAGGAGCACATCATCTGCTTATTATTGAAAGTAAAGAGGATAATCATATATGTTCTATATAGTTATACCCCTAATAGTATTGGTACTGGGAAGTTTAGTAAAACGTTACATTCCCGTTTTAAATGTTGCATATATTTCGTTAGAACAAGTAAGGAAAATTGAAAGTGTTATTGTAGATGTACGAAATTATACAGAGAGCGACAGTGATAACAATTCTAGAATTATGTGTATACCATATGCGTATTTAAAACGGTATTATCATGAAATACCAAATAAGCCTTTGCATCTTATTGTTCATAATAAAGTGGATCGGAATTTAAGTATACGCTTTTTAAGAAAGAAGGGGTTCCATATTCAAAGTTATAGTATGTATTTGGATAGGAAAAAAGTATAGAAGGAGTTTGAATAGCTTTATGGATGTGAAGACAATATTGAATATAGTCTTAATTGTACTTGTATCGTGGTTTATTATTTCTCGCTTCTTACCAGTTAGAGGAGTAAAAAATATTTCAGGGAAAGAATTAAAACGTATGATGGGGCAAAAGAATAAACAATTTATTGATGTGCGAACAGCTGGTGAGTATAGAGGGAACAATATTAAAGGGTTTCGGAATATCCCATTAAATGAACTAGCTAATAAGGCGCAACAATTAGATAAACAGAAAGAAGTTATTGTTCTTTGTCAAAGCGGAATGAGAAGTAAACAAGCAGCGAAAATGTTAAAAAAATTAGGATTTCAGCATGTTATCAATGTTTCAGGCGGGATGAATGGTTTGTGAGGAGGAAATGTAAAATGAAAGAAATGACAGCAAAAGAATTAGAAGAAAAATTGTTACGTAAAGAAGCGGTAAATATCGTAGACGTACGTGAAGTAGAAGAAGTAGCTGAAGGGAAAATCCCAGAAGCGTGTAACATTCCACTAGGACTGTTAGAATTTCGTATGCATGAGTTGGATAAAAAGAAAGAGTATATTATCGTTTGTCGTTCTGGCGGAAGAAGTGCAAGGGCAGTTCAGTTTTTAGAAGGTTACGGTTTTCGAGTGATTAATATGGTAGGTGGTATGTTAGCGTGGGAAGGTAAAGTAGAATAGGGCGAGACGATTTTTTATAAAAATAAAAATACCCCTATAGGTAATTGGAGGGAGAACAACATGGAACAACAGAAGAAAACAACAATCGTTTTATTTAGCGGAGATTATGATAAAGCGATGGCTGCTTATATTATTGCAAATGGTGCAGCTGCTTATGATCAAGAGGTAACTATTTTTCATACTTTCTGGGGATTAAATGCTTTAAGGAAAGATGAACATGTAGAGGTAAAGAAAACTTTCATAGAAAAAGTGTTTGGAAAGATGATGCCACGCGGCGCTGATAAGATGGGATTATCAAAAATGAATTTTGCAGGTATGGGACCAAAGATGATTAAAGGTATTATGAAAAAACATAATGCGATGCCATTACCAGATTTAATTGATTTGGCGAAAGAACAGGGGATCAAACTTGTAGCTTGTCAAATGACAGTAGATTTATTAGGGTTAAAAGAGGAAGAGATTATGGAAGGGGTAGAGTTTGCAGGAGTAGGAGCTTATTTAGCAGATGCTTCGGATGGGAATGTGAACTTATTCATTTAAATCACCTTCTTTTTAGAAGGCGGGGGATATAAGATGAGTTTAGTCGTATTACTTTTTATAATTGGGTTTATAGGATCGTTTATATCAGGAATGGTTGGAATTGGCGGTGCGATTATTAATTATCCGATGATTTTATACATTCCGGTATTACTAGGATTTACTGGCTATACTGCACATGAAGTGAGTGGTATTACAGCGGTGCAAGTATTCTTTGCAACTTTTGCAGGGGCATGGGCTTATCGGAAAAGTAATGATATGGATAAAACGCTCGTTGTGTATATGGGAGCTAGTATATTAATAGGAAGTTTTATAGGTAGTTTTGGTGCTAATGCATTAGAGGAACATACGGTCAATGTTGTTTATGCAGCGTTAGCAACAATTGCTGCTATTATGATGTTCGTACCGAAACGAAATAATGGTGATGAACTGAAATATAATAAATGGTTAGCAAGCTTGTTAGCGTTTATTGTAGGTGGAGCATCAGGTATTATAGGTGCTGGAGGTTCGTTCCTTTTAGTTCCAATTATGCTAGTCATTTTAAAATTGCCAATACGTAGAACAATAGCAACATCTATTGCTATTACGTTTATTTCCTCAGTAGGGATTACAACTGGAAAAGTAATAACTGGGCAAGTAGTTGTAATGCCAGCTCTTATTATTGCGATTGCAAGTATCTTTGCTGCGCCGCTTGGAGCGCGAGTTGGGAAAAGGATCAATCAAAAAGCACTACAATATATGTTATCGATTTTGATTGTAGGAACTGCTGTTAAAATGTGGATTGATATGATATCGAAATAAAAGGATGGTGCTGCTTGCAGCCCATCCTTTTATTTATGCCCAAATCACTTTCATTAAGTTTTTGTATTCGTCATTTGCTAATTTATATAGCATTCTCGTATGTTCAAAGACAAGCGCTGGATTAAAGTTTGGTTCTGAGAATGCAAGAGATGTTGAAATATCAATTGCATTTTGCTTGTTTAATGTGAATTTTGCAAATCGATAAGATGTGTTTAATTCATTAATAACGTGCAAAATATCATTTGTTGCTGTTGCATCAGGTACGTGAGCAACATTGAAGCAGTATATATCTACAGTAGGATGTTCGTTTTGGAAAGCAGCGATAAGTTGAATTTTTGCGCCAGCTTCTGTCTCTAACCCTACTGAAAAATGAACAGAACCATCATTTTCATCTATATTTTCTTCCATGTATATATCGTTGGATTTTAAGTAGTCTTTAAAATCTGAGATGTTATGTTTTACTGCAGCTTTCATATGTATGAGCCCCCTGATAATTGGAATAGATTGCTACTATTTATTATAATTTAAAAATATTAAAAAAGATAGTTAGAAAGTTCTGATTTTTAATTGTGAAGAAATAAAAAGAAGCAGTACTCTACCTCCATAGAGAACTGCTTCTTTATTATTCATTGTCGTTAGACGATGTTTCTTTGTCTTCATTGCTATTTTTTGATTCATTGTTACTTGATTCGCGTTCACTTGAATTTTCAGACTTAGATTCTTTTGTTTTCTCTGTACTTGTTTTTTTCGAATCAGAGTCTGTTTTTGTATATGCAGGTAATCCAAGATGAGTACGAAGATCATTTGTAACTTTTGCTAATTCTTTTTTATCTGGGTTGTAGAAATATGTTCGGCCGCCACCAGCAGATTTGCTACATGTATCGTCGCCTTTTTCCATATAGCAGTCGTCACCTTGGATTTGTAATTTCTCAATTGAAGAATCCGCCCCATATTTATAGAATGAAAGCATATCATCAAATGTTAAGTTTGTAACGAATTGTCCGTTAATATCATCAATGATATTACCAACTTTTGTTACAGATCCAACGCTTGTTAGTTTCTCTAAAATTGCTTCAATAACGAGCTGTTGGCGTTGTCCACGCATTGCATCACTATCGATGTGGCGCGTTCTAGCAAGAGCAAGAGCTTCTTCACTATTTAGTTTTTGAACGCCTTTCTTCAGGTGAATTGCATCAGCGTTATCATTACTATCTTGTTCAGTAAATTCAACTGGTACATCAACTTCAATACCGCCTAAATCGTCGACAATTTTCATAAATGATTTGAAGTTAAACTTTACAAAGTAATCAACAGGAACATTTAGTAATTTTTCAACTGCATCAATACTCGCTTGTGGTCCACCATCTTTTCCGTTTTTAGTAGAACCATATGCATGAGCGTGTGTAATTTTATCTTTTTTCTTTTCCACTGGAATATACGTATATGTATCTCGTGGAATACTTAATAGTTTTACAGTTTTGCTATCTTTATTAAACGTTGCAAGCAATAGTGCGTCCGTTCTTATAGCTTCACCATATTCTTTTCCTCGGACATCGCTTTCATCAACACCCATTACTAAGACAGAGACATTGTTTGTAATAGGTTTTACAGCTTTATCACGTAAATCAGATTTATCACCGCGTGCTAAATCGTGTGCGGCATTTCGAACAGCAGAAGATGCTTTATTTACTAAAAACCAAGTATAACCGCCACCTACTATTAAAAAGAATAGAATAACGCTTATAATAATTTTTATTTTTTTCTTACTTTTTTTCGGTTTACTGCGTGTATTTTCTTGCAAAGATGGGTTTTGCTCCATTTCCTGTACTCCTTCATTTGGATTGAAATACGACACTCATATCCACTTATTATAATGAAATTTAGCGAAAAAAAACATTACAAAACATTTACATTTCGTAAAAATTCAATATATTTATAAAAAGTCAGATATTCTATATTATATTTTTCAGATGTAGAATAAGTATAAGTTGTTTTAGTAGAAATGAAAATATGTATTGTGAGAAAGTGATAGAGAAGTAAGATTTGTTGAAATATAGCCAAGAAGAAACGAGTAGGTTTACTTATTTCTTCTATATAATAAAGAAGAAATTTACGGATAAAGGAGAGAGCATAATGAATCATACATCATTCCGAGCAATTGTTGTGAACGAAACAGAAAGTAAGCAGTTTGTAAGAAACGTTGTAGCGAGAGAAGTAAGTAGTTTACCTGAAGGGGACGTATTCATACAGGTTCATTATTCCTCATTAAATTATAAAGATGCTCTTTCAGCCACAGGTAATAAAGGTGTTACGAGAATATATCCTCATACGCCAGGAATTGATGCAGCAGGAGTGGTTGTGAGTAGTAAAGATGCTACCATTAAGGCAGGAGATCAAGTCATTGTAACGGGATATGATTTAGGGATGAATACTTCTGGTGGTTTCGGAGAGTATATTCGCGTGCCGGCGTCTTGGATTGTTCCTTTACCAGAGGAAATGTCATTAAAAGAAAGTATGATGTACGGGACAGCAGGTTTTACAGCTGCTTTATCAGTATATAAGCTTATTGGAGCAGGTATAACGCCAAGTATGGGAGATGTACTAGTAACGGGTGCTACAGGGGGCGTAGGGAGTGTAGCTGTTAGTATTTTAAGTAAATTAGGATTTAACGTAGTAGGAGCGACAGGGAAAATGGAAGAGGAAGAGATGCTACTACGTCTAGGAGCGAAAAAAGTGATTCATCGCGCGGAATTGAATGATGAATCAGGAAGACCAATGCTTCAAGGAATATACGCTGGGGTTATCGATACTGTAGGTGGACATATGTTAGGAACAGCTTTAAAAACGGTAAAGTATGGTGGTTGTGTAACGACGTGCGGTAATGTGGCAGGACAGGAATTACAAACGACGGTATATCCGTTTATTTTGCGAGGTATAAGCCTGTTAGGAATAGATTCTGTGCAATGTCCAGTCGATGTGAGAAGAGATGTGTGGACGCTCTTAGCAAATGAATGGGGAAATAAAGAGTTACGATCTTATACAGAAGAATGTACATTAGAAGAGTTAGATGAAAAGTTTACACTTATATTGCAAGGAAGGTTAAAAGGAAGAACAGTTATAAATATGAAATGAAAAAAGAGACGCTTACATTAGCGTCTCTTTCCTATTATAATGATTGTTTTAAATTGATTTTACCTTGTTCACCTAAAACACCATCAGCAATATTTACAGCGTGATCACCAATACGCTCTAAGTTGCTTACCATATCAACGTAGATGATACTTGCATCACCTGAACAGCTACGTTCGTTTAGACGTAATACGTGACGTTTACGAAGAACACGTTCCATTTGGTCAATTTTACGTTCTTTTGCAATAACCGTTTGAGCTAGTTCAGTGTCGAAGTTTGTTAAAGCATTAATTGCATCTTGTAATGTTGAGATTGTTAACTCAAGCATTTCATTTAATTCAGCTAGTGCTTCGTTTGATAGGGAAACACGGTTTGAAATTTGGAAATCAACAAGTTCTACAAGGTTTTCTACATGATCACCGACACGTTCAATATCGCCAACAACACCTGCTAGAACTGAATGCTTCTCAGAGTCTGTTGGTGAAAGTGGCTTTTCTGATAGTAAAACTAAATACTCGGTAATTTTTTTATCTAAATTGTTAATAGCTCCTTCTAATTGAGTAGCCATGTCAGCGTGTTTTTTATCTTGTGTGTTTAAAAATTGGTTTGCTTCTTTTAATCCATGTAATGAAAACTCAGCCATACGAATAATCTCTTTTTGTGCTTCAGTTAAAGCGATAGCTGGAGATTGTTCAATAAAGATTGGATTTAAATGTTGCGGTTTGAAATCAATAGCAGCATCTTCCCCGCGAATAATTTTCGTTACAATCCATGCTAATACAGCGATGAATGGGAACTGAATAATTGTATTCGTTACGTTAAATGTTCCGTGTGCAAATGCAATTGTCATTTCTGGATTTAAGTTTAATGACGTTTGGAAGTATTGAATTAAATTTGTAAAAGGTATTAATAAAATTGTAAAGATGATTGTACCGACAATATTAAAGATAACGTGAACTAATGCTGCGCGTCTTGCAGCAATTGAAGTACCGATTGCTGCTAATACAGCTGTAATTGTTGTACCGATGTTATCACCAAATAATACAGGAAGGGCAGCTTGTAAATCGATTGCACCTTGACCGAATAGTTCTTGTAAAA
The DNA here is from genome assembly GCF_055825275.1 of Bacillus sp. GS3m_15504. Classification (NCBI taxonomy): domain Bacteria; kingdom Bacillati; phylum Bacillota; class Bacilli; order Caryophanales; family Bacillaceae; genus Bacillus; species Bacillus sp. GS3m_15504. The sequence continues at coordinate 50,837 of NZ_JBVVNL010000006.1, forward strand.
TACCGATTGTTGCACTTGAGCTTTGTACAATTAAAGTGAAGACTGTACCAACAACAATACCTAGAATTGGATTATCACTCATGCTAACCGTTAATTCTTGGAATGATTCTAAAGAGCGAAGAGGCTTCATACCTGTGCTCATTAGTTCTAAACCGAAGAATAACATACCAAAACCGAATATAACTTGACCTAAAGAATGTACTTTTTTATTTTTAAAGAAGAATAGTAAGATAGCTCCAACTGCCATAATTGGAAGAGCATATTCTCCGATTTTAATTCCGATAATAAATGCAGTAACTGTCGTTCCGATGTTCGCACCCATAATAACACCAATTGCTTGTCTTAATGTCATAAATCCGGCACTTACAAGTCCGACTGTTAAAGCGGTTGTTCCTGAACTTGATTGGATTAATACGGTAACTAACATACCTGCTAGTACACCCATCAGTGGGTTTGTTGTAAAGCGATCTAGAATATCGCGAAGACGATCTCCAGCTGCTTGTTGCAGTCCATCGCCCATGTATTTAATTCCGAATAAGAAAATACCTAATCCACCAATGAACTGGAAGATCATATCTTGAACATTGTATTCCACGCATTCCACTCCTTAAATTTCATGTACGATGTAATTATTAACTAAACCGTGAGCCACTGTAAACGATTTATCAGTAAAATTTACACTAAATTTACAAAGGGATAAAAAGTTTACAATTCTTTAAAGAAACAGCTGTATTTTATTGGTTTTTATCTTTTGTAAATCGTATTTTTGTAAAAAAATCACACTTTTTAGAAAAGTGATGTTCGGTTGAATATCAAAGAAAGTGTCTGCGAGTTCATCGTATATTTTTTGATGAAAGTTAAAAAAATATGTAGGGAAATGCATGTAGTTTTATAACGTCAAAAATACGTAAAAAAGCCACTGGAATTATCCAGCAGCTTTTTCCGTATTTTTATCACCATGCTTTTGTTTTTTTACACTTGTAATGTAAATGAACAGGAAAGCAATAAGTAGTAGAGAGGAATAACGATATACAGTTGCGTAGTTTGTAAAATGTGCAATGAATCCAAAAATAATCGCGCCAGCACCAATGCCAAGGTCAAATGCTGAGAAGAATGTAGCTGTTGCGACTCCTCGTCGGTGCGGTGCTACTCGGTCGATCATCCACGCTTGTAGTGCAGGTTGAATGGCTCCGAAACCACTTCCGTAGCATGCTGCTGCAATAATTAAGCTTGGAATGGTAGTTGTATACGATAATAAAATAATCCCTGCAAACGTAATAATAACTCCTGGAATAATTACGAATGAATGACCTTTCGCATCATATAGCTTTCCGGAAAATGGACGAGTAACAGCGATTGCAAGTGCATTAAATAAGAAGAAGAGGCTTATATCAGCAATGCCGACTTCCGTAGCAAATAACGTAATAAAGCTTCCGATTCCCCCGTACATTAATGTAATACATAATATTAATAATGAAGGAAGTAAAGCTTTGCGCTCAATAAATCCATCGAGAAAGGTACCAGATGTTTGCTTTGGTGGTTGTGGTGATTTTTTAATTTGAAGTAGTTTCGTTAATATTAATGAAACAATTGTACAGGAAAGTGCACATAAAAAAAGAATCGTGAAGTTATATGTTTGCATAAGCCAAAGTCCGATAAGTGGGCCGAGCGCCATTGCAATCGTTCCAGAAAGGCCGAAATATCCCATGCCCTCACCGCGGCGAGCTTGCGGAATTAAATCGGAAACGACAGTTCCATATGTAGTCGTTGTAATACCAAAACCGGCTCCGTGTAAAATTCGAACGGCAAGCAATAGGAAAACCGTTGAAGCGAAAAGATAACTACCCATAGCGAGTAAACAAATAGCAGTGCCAATCATTAAAATGATTTTTTTGCTGAATTTTTGTAAGGCATTTCCAGTTAGCGGTCTAACAAAAAGTGCCGCAACAGTAAACATACCGACAACAAATCCAATATTGGAACTTGTACCTCCAATTTCTTTCACATAAACAGGTAAAGTCGGAATTAACATTTGAAATCCTAAAAACATACATAAGTTTGCTAGAATTAGCGCGACAAATTCTTTCGTCCATAACGGTTCTCGTTTTACGAGTATTGCTTCTCCCATATATTCATCCCCTATATAAAAATTTCTCTTTTCTTTCGAGTATATGTATTGGCCAATGTAACAGTCAAGGAAGGTGCCTTGAAAACGTACAACAATTTTCGAGGTAAAAAACTGACAAATTTGTGGAAAGACTACACAACTATGAAAAAAAGATGTAAAGTATAGATGTATAGACTGGTAGTTGTTATGAATGATAGAAATTGTTTTTTCTTTAACGAAAGCGGATTCAAAAAGTAGTGAATGAGAAGGGGATATATACTTTTTCACTACATATATTTGAAAAGGTTTACAATATGATGAAGAAAGAGGCGTGTACATATGAGACGATTAGGTATTTCTATTTATCCAGAACATTCAACAGTAGAGAAAGATAAAGAGTATTTAACATTAGCAAGTAAATATGGATTTAATCGTGTATTCACATGTTTATTATCTGTAGATGGTGAAAAAGAAAAAATTATAGAAGAGTTTAAAGAAACGATTTCTCATGCAAATGCATTAGGATTCCAAGTGTTAGTTGATATTAGTCCAGCTGTTTTTGAGCAATTAGGTATTTCATATAACGATTTATCGTTTTTCCATGAACTAGGTGCGTACGGTATTCGTTTAGATGTTGGTTTCTCAGGATTAGAAGAATCAATTATGACTTACAATCCGTATGGCTTAAAAATTGAGATTAATATGAGTAACGGTACGAAGTATGTAGATAATATTATGAGCCATAGACCAAATCGTGAAAATTTAATTGGGTGCCATAATTTTTATCCGCATCGTTATTCTGGATTATCATACAATCATTTCATTACATGCTCGAAACAATTTAAAGATTACGGTATGAGAACAGCTGCTTTTATTTCATCATTTGATGCAACATATGGACCTTGGCCAGTAACAGAAGGATTATGTACGTTAGAGCAGCATCGTGAATTACCAATGACAACACAAGCGAAGCATTTATTTGCAACAGAATTAATTGATGATGTTATTATTGCGAACGCTTATGCATCAGAAGAAGAATTACAAGCACTAGGTGCATTAAATAAAGAGAAACAAACATTTGATATAGAGTTATATGATACAACGACAGAACTAGAAAGAATTATCGTATTAGACGAACCTCATTTTTATCGCGGGGATGTATCTGAATATATGATTCGCTCTACACAAAGCCGTGTGAAATATAAAAAAGAAGAGTTTAAACCTCATAATACACGTGAAATTAAGCGCGGCGATCTTCTAATTGATAATGAGCAATATGGCCAATATAAAGGTGAATTGCAAATTGCATTAAAAGATATGGTGAATACAGGAAAAACAAATGTAGTTGGTCGAATTGTAGAAGAAGAGATTTTCTTATTAGATTATTTACAAGCATGGGATAAATTCGGATTTACATTAAAGAGATAGATAAAATAAAAGGGAAAAACTACTGACTTCAGCAGCTTTTTCCTTTTTATATATATAGTGAGAGGAAGAGCTATGACAAAGGTGCATCAGCGATTAATTTCTATTTTAGAGGAGTTTTTAGAAGAGAAATCGATGTTAAATCGAGCTTTTTTAGCGAGCCGTTTACATGTATCAACGAAGACGATTCAAAAAGATATAAAATTATTAAATGATATATTGGAAGAAAACGGAGCGAAAATTGAATCGCAAAGAGGGACTGGATACGAGCTAGAAATTATACAAACGAAGAAGTTTGAAGAGTTTTGTGTGAGTCTATTTCAAAAACAGACGGAAAAAATCCCAACTTCTTATGAAGAAAGGATAGCGTACATTCTGCAACGTATTTTAACCACCGAGGGATATGTGAAGCTTTCACAGTTAGCAGAGGAGATTTATGTAAGTAAATCGACTGTAAATTTAATTATGAAAGATGTTACAGATATATGTGGGCGCTATCAATTACAAATTGAAAAGAGACCGTATTATGGTATACGTATTGTGGGAGAGGAGTTTCATATTCGTTCTTGTTTATCACAATATGGTTTACCGCGTTATGACCATACTCCGTTTCATGAGCAATTTGAGCAGAGTGATACATATGTATCGTTACCTCATATACCGCTTATCCGTTCGGTTATATTAAAGTATATCGAGGGAGGGACGATATATTTATCAGATATAGAAATTGATAATTTAGTCATTCATATTGCAATTGCATTAAAGCGTTGTGAAGATCAGCATTATATGAAAGGACTAAATGAGGAACAAGCTGAACTTATAATAAAGAAAGAATATGCAATTGCGAAACAGATTGTAGGGGATTTAGAGAAAGAGTTGCATCTTTCATTTCCAGAAGAAGAAGTTTTATATGTGACAATGCATTTATTAAGTACTGCTGTCACATCGAAAGATCGTTATGAAAATGTGGAAGAACTATTAGGGAAAGATTTATATGCATTCATGCAACATATTCTTTTTAAAGTAGCGGAAGAACGGAATCTTGTTTTTTATTATGATGAAGAATTATTATTTGGATTTGGTGTTCATTTAAAAACGTTATTAAACCGTTTGAAGTATAAGTTAAATACGAGAAACCCTCTTTTGGCAGAAGTGAAAAAGAATTATCCGTATGCTTTTGAAATTGCGGTTCTCGTTGGGGATATAATTGGTGAATATACAGGTGAGTCGATTCCGGAAAGTGAAATTGGTTATATTGCCATTCACTTCGGCGGAGCAATGAGCCGTTTACAGGAACAAAATCAAAAGAAGAGATGTTTATTAGTTTGTGCGACTGGTCAAGGAAGCGCCCAGCTATTGAAATATAAAATTTTATCACAGTTCCGAGATAAATTAGAAATTGTAGGGATTACAGGTTACTATCAATTGAAAGTGGAAGATCTGTATAAAGAAAAGATAGATTGTATTATTAGTACGATTCATATACCAAGTGGTTTACCTGTACCTATTATAAAAGTAAACTCAATATTTGATGATAAAGAGATTAAGTCAATTGGTCAGCAGTTGTTTACGCATGTGAATAATAGTGTACAGCAATATATGAAGGAAGATTTAATCTTTTTAAATCATAGTGCTTCTACGAAGGAAGAGGTTATCCAATTTTTATGTGAGAAAGCTGCTGAGAAAAACTATGTGCCAGAACACTTTTATGACTCTGTTATGGAAAGAGAGAATACATCTCCTACAGCGGTTGGAAATTTAGTTGCAATTCCACATCCGATGCAGTTATTAAGTGCGGAAACATTTTTGATGTTTTGTACACTTGAAAAAGCTGTTGATTGGGGAGATAAGAAAGTACAAGTTATTATTTTATTTAGTGTAAAGCGCAATAATAATGAGGATTTACAACGTCTTTATGATTTTTTATATGATATTATGTCTAGTCAAAGTACGATAGAGAAATTAACGCATGCTGAAGGTATTGAAGATTTCCAAGAGGTATTACTATCTATATAAGAAAAGTATGTAAAAACTTCCGTTACACAACGGAAGTTTTTTATGTTTAATTGTATGCGTTTTCATAATAAGGTAAAAGCATAGAAAAAAGATAGCTTGGGGGAATTTAAAATGGCTGATATGCAAACTCCATTTGCATTAATTTTACATGGTGGCAACGCGAGAAGTGCAGCGCTTGAAGCAATTGCTTTTGCAAGACAAGGAGATTTTGAGAATGCGAGTGAAAAGATGACACTTGCTAGTGAAGAAATTTCAGCAGCTCATCGCATTCAAACGGACTTAATTCAAGAAGAAGCAAGAGGAAATCATGCAGAAATCAGTTTACTGTTAGTACATGCACAAGATCATTTAATGAATGCAATTACAGTGAAAGAACTTGCGGAAGAATTTATTACTCTTCATAAACGAATGGAAGAGAAAGTGATAGCATAAGATGTACATTTTACTATGTTGTGCAGCAGGCATGTCAACGAGTATGGTCGTAAGAAAAATGCAAGAAGAAGCAAACAAGCAAGGAAAGAATTATAAAATTAAGGCGGTTGATTCAGAACTAGTGAAGCTTGAAATTAAGGAAGCTGATGTTGTTTTGATCGGGCCGCAAGTGAAATATTTATTTCCAGCCGTACAGTTTCTTGCAAATTCATACGATATACCAGTTGCAATTATAGACCAACGAGATTATGGCATGTGTGATGGTTTGAAAGTACTGAAACAAGCAGAACAATTAGTTTTAGCATAATTATATTTTTTTAAATATAAACATTATAATGTTATAACTTTATTTCGTTCTTTCATAGAAAAGAGAAAGAGGAGGGGTTTTGATGAATGGTTTTATGAGTTTTATGGAACAAAAGATTATGCCAACAACGCAAAAGATTGCCGGACAGCGACATTTATTAGCAATTCGAAACGGGGTTATTTCTACATTACCGTTAACGATTGTCGGATCATTTTTCGTTATCTTTTTAAACTTACCAATTGATGCATATATGGAGTGGATTGCACCGTTTCGCCATATTTTAGATATTCCATTCCGATTTACAGTAGGACTAATGGCGTTATACGCAGCATTTGGGGTAGGGGCTTCGCTCGCGAACTTTTATCAGCTCAATCAGTTAAGTGCAGGGTTATTATCTGTACTCGCCTTTTTACTAGCATCGGTTGAACCAATTCAAATTACGAAAGCTGTACCAGGTGTTATTGATGCAGGTAGATATATTTCAGTAGGAACATTAAGTGCGACATCTTTATTTGGCGCAATTGTTACAGCTTTAATTGCAGTAGAAATTTATCACTTTATGATTAAGCATAATATCTCAATTAAATTACCAGATAGTGTACCACCAGCAGTTTCAAATTCGTTTGCAGCATTAATTCCAACGTTAGCAGTTATTCTTTTATTCTGGGGCATTCGCTACGGTTTGAAATTTGATGTAAATACAACAATCACATATTTAATCGCACCACTAAAATCAGTATTAGTAGGAAATAATTTATTCGGCGGTTTATTAACAGTATTCTTAATCGTATTCTTCTGGTCATTCGGTATACATGGCCCTGCGATTTTAGGACCGATCATTCGTCCGATGTGGGATTCAGCAATTCTTGAAAATATGGAAGTATTCACAGCTACAGGAAATGCACATCAATTACCAAACTTATTTACAGAGCAATTTATTCAATGGTTCGTATGGATTGGCGGATCAGGCTCAACGTTAGCTTTAGTAATTATGTTTATGTTCTCTAAATCTAAGTTCCTAAAAGAATTAGGTAGATTATCATTTGTGCCAGGTTTATTCAATATTAACGAACCGATTATTTTCGGGGCACCAATTGTAATGAATCCAATCTTAATTATTCCGTTCGTTATTACACCGTTAGTGACAACGACAGTATCATATTTCGCAGTTGTTTCAGGTATGATTCCATTGATGATGGCGAAACTGCCATTTACGATGTTAGCACCAATTGCAGCGGTTATTAGTACGGACTGGACAATTATGGCTGGTGTACTTGTACTTGTTAACTTTGTTATCTCATTCGTTATTTACTATCCGTTCTTCAAAATGTATGAGAAACAACAATTAGCAGGAGAGGAGAAAGAAAAATGCTCGGAGCAATTATCATCTTAATTACATTTGTAGCAGGGCAGTGTATTGCACATTATTCAAAATGGGTACAAAGTAAATCGTTATTAGTTTTACTATTAGTATCAATTGTATTTATCGGTTGTTCAATGGGTGCATATGTAATGTTAGGATTGCAATCACCGTACGTAATTATTGTACCGACAATTTTATGTGCAACATGTTTATCTGCAAAATATAGATTTACGAGCATGGCATTAATACAACGTGTGAAGGAGATGCAAAAGCATGGAGCGTAAATTAGGAATTTCACTTTATCCAGAGCATTCAACGAAAGAAAAAGATATGGCATACATTTCGGCAGCGGCACGCCACGGTTTTTCAAGAATATTCACATGCCTATTGTCTGTGAATCGTCCGAAAGAAGAAATTGTAGCTGAATTTAAAGAAATTATTCATCATGCGAAAGATAACAATATGGAAGTTATTTTAGATGTAGCTCCGGCAGTATTTGATCAACTTGGTATTAGTTATAGTGATCTATCATTCTTCGCAGAGTTAGGTGCAGACGGTATTCGATTAGATTTAGGATTTGACGGATTAACTGAAGCGAAAATGACAAATAACCCGTACGGCTTAAAAATTGAGCTAAACGTAAGTAACGATATTGCATACTTAGAAAATATTCTTTCGCATCAAGCGAATAAGTCAGCTTTAATCGGTTGTCATAACTTCTATCCGCAAAAATTTACTGGACTTCCATACGAATATTTCATTCGCTGTAGTGAACGCTTTAAAAAACATGGTATTCGCACGGCAGCGTTTATTACGTCACATGCAGCTAACATCGGCCCATGGGATATTAACGACGGATTATGTACATTAGAAGAGCATCGTAACTTACCGATTGAAGTACAAGCGAAACATTTATGGGCGACAGGGCTTATTGATGACGTTATTATCGGAAATGCTTATGCGAGTGAAGAAGAGTTAGAGAAACTAGGAAACTTAAATCGTTACATGTTACAGTTAAAGGTACACTTTGTAGACGAGGTGACTGAAGTAGAGAAGAGAGCCACGCTGCAAGAATTACACGTAAGACGCGGTGACATAACAGAATATATGGTACGTTCTACAGAAGTACGTAAAAAGTATAAAGACTATGACTTCCCAGTGCGCAAAAGTGTACTACAGGAAAGAGGGCAAGTTGTAATTGGTAACAACTCATTTGGTAAGTATAAAGGCGAACTACAAATCATTCTAAAAGAAATGCCGATAGATGAAAGGAAAAATATTGTCGGTACAATTGCGGAAGAAGAGTTATTCTTACTAGATTATGTAGGAGCTTGGACGCAGTTTACTTGTGTGGAATAGGGGAGTATAGGAGGCTGTCCAAATTTTGGGCAGCCTTTTTATCATAAAGTACTTTTTAATGTCAAAGTTTGTCGGTAAATCGACATTTCTTGTTTAATCGTTGATATATTATAAGTTACGATAGATATATTCGAAAAATCGTTGATATATTGTAGGTTACGATAGATATATTTGAAAAATCGTTGATATAATTTCAGATAGAAGTATATTTTCTTTAGAAGGAGCGCAAAAAGAGTCAGCCTCAATGAGACTGACTCTTTTTATACGAACTAGTTTAATACTTTAACTGTAACTGTTTTACGTCCCCAGTTACTTGATGTACCTTTGTCTGGCATTAAAACGTCGATTTTGTTTCCTTTAATAGCTCCACCAGTATCACCAGCGATTGCTACTCCGTAACCTTCAACCCATACTTTTGAACCTAATGGAATGACACTTGGATCAACTGCGATTAGTTTCATGTTTGGATTAGCTGTTAAGTTGTGACCTAAAGCTGATTTTACTTGGTCGCCTGCTTTATAACCATTTTCAAGTGGATCTGCTGTGTAAGCTGTTGCTACAACGCGTAACTCACGAGAAGATGATGGTGCACTTGTTTCAGTTTTTTTTGCAACAGGTTGTTGTGTAGCTGGTTTTTGAGCTTTAGCCGCTTCACGAGCTTTAGCTGCTTCTTGAGCCTCAGCTGCTTCTTGAGCTTTAGCTGCTTCTTGAGCTTTAGCTGCTTCACGAGCTTTAGCTGCCTCTTGAGCTTTAGCCGCTGCTTGAGCTTCAGCTGCTTCTTGAGCTTTAGCTGCTTCACGAGCTTTAGCTGCTTCTTGAGCCTTAGCTTCTGCTTGAGCTTCAGCTGCTTCTTGAGCTTTAGCTTCTGCCTGAGCTTTAGCTGCCTCTTGAGCCTTAGCTGCTTCACGAGCTTTAGCCGCTGCTTGAGCTTCAGCTGCTTCGCGAGCTTTAGTTGCTTCCTCCGCTTTAGCTTTTGCTTGCGTTTCAGCTACTTCACGAGCTTTAGTTGTTGCCACGGCTTTAGCTGTATCTTGAACTGTAGTTGTTTTTTCAGCTTTAACTACTGGTTGAACTTTAACTGGAGCTTTACCTGTTAAGTAAGGAACGTGAACGTAAGCTGTTTTTCCGTTATATTCAAATTGGATCCAACCATTTTCAACTTGGTGTGTTGTTTCGATTACGTCATCTTGTTTCAATTTCCCAAGAATCTCTGAGTCTGTGTTTGCACCAGCACGTACGTTTAATACGTTAGCTGTTACGTAGTAAGTGTCTTTTGTGTAGTCAGCGCTAATGAAAGCTTCTTTACCGCTATTCAATTTCACTTTTGACCATCCGTTTTCTGTATGTAAAACGTTAACTTTATATCCATCTAATAATTTTCCTACAACTTTTGATTCAGTAGTTGGGTTTTCTCGTACATTTAGTACATCAGTCGTTACGATTGTTTCTGCTTTAGCAGATGTTGTGAAAATCCCAAGACCAAAAACCGCTGCTGTTGCTATACCCATAAATTTTTTCATAATAGCCTCCATTGCATTTGTTTTCGTTGACCTCATTATAGCAACCATTATTTTCTTATTTGCGAAAAACATAGAATTACAAAGCTTTCGTAACGGGGCATTAATATTCTGTAATAATTCCAGTAATATCCTAAAAGCGCTTTCTTATAGTTTTTAGGGGAGGTTTGAGCATATAATGCATAAAAAAGGTAGTATTTCAATTTCTGATAGGTTAATATTATTTCTATAGTGTTACGTAATTGTTTCGTAACTATTACAAAAATGACGTATTTTGCTGTTGGAACAGAAAAGTAGTTATGCAAAAATAACTATTTTAGTTGTGGAGAAATAGAAATGAGGTAAAATTTAATAAAATATCGCTATAATTGTTACAAAATAAGTCGAGGTATGGAAAAAATTACGCCTTGATTTTCGACTTTCACATAGTATTTTTGCAATAATAGGATTCTATAATAGATTTAGTAGGTTAAAATAATTAAAGGTGTTTATAACGTGAAACATATATAATAGAAGAAACACGATTTAATAGATAAATAAAAAACGTAGGAGTGTAAACTCCTACGTTTTTGTTTATTCATATCGTAAACATTCAATTGGATCCAGTTTTGCAGCTTTGTTAGCTGGCAGTAAACCGAATATAATACCGATTAACATGGAGATACCTACTGCAAGAAGTCCAAGTTCTTTTGAGACAACGAGTGGCCATCCAGCAAAGATTGAGACGATCCAAGCGAAGAAGATACCGAGCATGAAACCGATGAAACCACCGAGTCCTGTTAAAATACAAGATTCAATTAAGAATTGTGTTAATACTTTACCACGCGTTGCACCAAGAGCTTTACGAATACCGATTTCACGTGTGCGTTCTGTTACAGATACAAGCATGATGTTCATTACACCGATACCACCGACAAGTAAGGAGATAGCGGCAATACCACCGAATACCATCTTCATCATACCGATTGATTCATCTAATTGCTTCGTAAATTCACCTAAGTCTTGTGCTTCGAATTTGTGCTCAAATTTAGGAGCTTTCATTTCGTTTAAAACAGAAACGGCTTGTTTTTCTACACTTTTGCGCTCTGTCGGAGAGGTCATTGTTAATCTTACAGAGTCATACTCAGTTACTCCCGAAATGACAGGGGCATTTTCAAGTGATGTATAACCTTCAGGCATAGGCATTCCGAAGTCGTTTTTCGTTTGGTATACACCGACTATTTTATACGGCTTTCCTTTTATATCTGTGTATTGATTTGATTCCCAACCACTAAATAATTTGTTGAAAGCTTCTTCATTTAATATAACAGCAGGGATTGCTTGGTTTAACTCACTGTCGTTTAATTCACGACCGTGAACTAATTTTATTTTCGAATCTGTCATAAAGGCGCCTGTTCCACCTTTTAAATCAAGATTTACATCTTTTGAACCAGCAGATGCTTTTACTTTCATACTTACATCTGGATACACATCTTTAACGCCTGGTACAGTTTGCAGGCGGTTTAGCATATCAGCTGTAATTTTGGCATTATCTGTTCCATAGTCAGGATTGTTATAGTAAATCGTTACTTCGTTATCTTTTCCTTGGCCTAACTCTTTTTTAAACTTTGCATTTGTACCATCACCCATTGAAATGATAGTAATAATGGCACTAATACCGATAATAATACCTAACATCGTTAAAATAGAGCGCATTTTATGAGCAAAGATAGAGGAAAGGGCCATGCGTATATTTTCACTCGTGTTCAAAATTAACCTCTCCAATCTTGGACGATATTTCCGTCACGAATTACAATTTGGCGCGCTGCTGCTTCCCCAATTTCACGATCGTGGGTAATCATAATGATTGTTGAGCCTTGTTTATTTAATTCGTAAAAGAGGTCCATAATTTGTGTACTTGTTTTCGTATCAAGTGCCCCCGTCGGTTCATCGGCTAAGATAAATTTCGGGTTATTTACGATTGCGCGTGCAACAGCGACACGCTGTTTTTGTCCACCTGATAGTTCGTTCGGCAGGTGAGTAGCACGATCAGCTAAACCTACTTTTGTTAAAGCAGCTAATGAGCGCTCGCGCCTTTCTTTTTTATCGACTCCAGCGTAAATAAGAGGGAGCTCTACATTTTGAAGTGCTGAAAGTCTCGGTAATAACATAAAGTTTTGGAATACGAATCCGATTTCTTTATTACGAACATGTGCAAGTTCTGTTTCAGACATGTTTGAAATGTTTTGCCCAGCTAGTTCGTACGTACCTGTCGTTGGTTTATCTAAACAACCGATAATGTTCATTAATGTTGATTTACCAGAACCAGATGGTCCCATAATAGAAGTGAATTCTCCTTGGTTCAGTGTTACGTCAATTCCGTGTAATATTTGAACGGACTCTGCACCATTTTGGAAGGATTTCGTGATGCCTTTTAAGTTAATCATTCAACGACAACCTCCATACCATCTTTTAAGTCTTTTTCCGGTTTAGAGATAATTTGTTCTCCTTTTTTCACTCCAGAAACTTTTGCTTCGCTATCTGTCTCGAATTCAACAGTAACTGCTTGTTCTTTCGCTTTACCGTCTTTTATGACGAAGACAACATTTTTGTCACCTTTTTTCAAGATGCTGCTTTTCGGAACAATTGTACCAGTTGCTTCGCCAGATTTACTCGTTACGTAAACGTGGAAGCCGTTTTGTAATTCTTCACTATTATCTAATGTGACAGTGAATTGATAGTTAGAAACTGTTTTGTTTTCGTCCATGCTCTTTAATGGTGTAGAACCGATTTCTGTTACTTTTCCTGTCCAAGTCTTACCAGCGACCGTTTTTGAAGAAACAGTTACTTCTTGCCCAACTTTCATACTAGCAAGCTCATATTCAGAAAGTTGACCTTTTACTTTAAATGGGCCAGCGTGACGAAGTGTAATACCGCTCATACCTGTTTTTTCATCAGCAATTTTTACGATATCATCAATTACGCCATCAGCAGGACTCGTTACAGAAAGTGTGTTTACTCTCTCTTTTGCAGCTTTAATCATTTCATCAGATTTTTCAACTTCAAACTTTTTCATTTCAAGCTGTGATTCTAATTGTTGTACCTCGATTTCTGATGCTTTTAATGCTTCAGCCGGAAGACCTGCATTTTTATCTTTTTGCAGTTTTTGTTTCGCTGCATCAATTTGTTTTTGGAACAATGTTACTTCTTTTTGTGCAATTTTCTTTTGCATTTCTGCTTCTGTTACACCTTGTTTAGCAGCAGGGTCATTGTATTTAAAAAGAAGTTGCCCTTTTTTTACTTCATCGCCTTTTTTTACAGCTAATTCATACGTTCCTTTTGTTGGATCAAATGAAATTGTTTCGATGCCGTTTGGAATAACTTCACCGCCAAATTTTTGCGCGTTTTCAATTTGTTTTTCTGTTACTTTATATCCGCTATATGCCATTGCTACTTCTGAACCGCCGCCAGCAAATGCAAAGTATGATCCAGCTGCAATTCCGATTGCTACTACACTAGTAATTAACACTTTATTTTTCTTCTTCATCTATTTATCACCTTTTCGTTCGTTTTAGTATCTACATTCAGTATAGAAGAGGTGAAGAATCTGACAAATCGTTTTAGCTTACAATAACCTTACAGTTTTGTAAGGTATGAATATGTAAATGTAAGGTAGAGGTTGTCTTATTGTAAGCAAATGAATTGACGCGTGTTTTTTTCTTACAATAATATTGTATGAAGGAGAGGAGGAAGGAAGATGGAAGCTTATTTTAGTGCGCATCCATTAAAACCGTTTATTCCCTACTCAAGGCAACATGCCATTATATTATTTATTATGTTGGTGGGAATCGTTTTTTTATATCAATACCAAGATGTATTACGTCAAAATGAGTGGAATATAACGGTTCGATATGCGATTGCAATTTTATTTATAGGGAGTGAAATTGGACTGCATATGTGGGAGTGGAAAGCAGGGATTTTTGAGCTAGCCACTTCATTACCGTTTGAGTTATGTACGATTAGTTTATTATTAGCGTCGATTATGATCGTAACGAAAAGTTACCGCATATATGAGATTGTATTTTTCACGGGAATTATTGGTGCATCACAAGCTATTTTAACGCCAAACTTGCAGTATGCTTTTCCGCATTTTCGTTTCATTGAATATTTTATCGCGCATATATTGCTCATTTGGGCACCACTCTTTATGACTTGGGTGGAAGGATATCGTCCGACAGTACAATCTATTAAACGCACAATGATATTTTTAAACATATTGATTCCAATTGTTTCGTTTGTAAATTATAAAACAGGCGGTAATTATATGTTTTTAGCTCATAAGCCAGAAACAGCTTCATTACTTGATATGTTAGGACCGCATCCTTACTATATTATTTCATTAGAACTCGCAGCGCTTATTGGATGTTTTATTTTGTATATGCCGTTTGCGAAAAGAGAAGGGCATACGCATAAAGAATCACTAGGATCATAACCTAGTGATTTTTTTGTGTGAATATTTACAATTCAGAAAATTAAGAATAAAATTAGAGAGTAAATTATATAAAGAGAGAAGGGAAAACGTGGTCAAAAAAGTTTTTCTGAATGGGATGGAAGTGACGATTCAATTTCTTATTTCGATTTTGGGGATTATTATGTTAGGGGCTCTGCCGAAATTGTTTTATGGATTTAAGCTGGATGTATCAAAGTACATACAGAGTTTAAAAGAAGTGTTTGTGAACTTAATGGATATTTCTAATTTGCAATATGTGAGAGGTAAATTTTTATTTCCGCAGCTGTTCGTCCATTATAAAGAAACGATTATTATTTTTTTAGCTGCTTTTTTTATTTCATTATTTGTAGCATTTTGTATTGTTTATGTAATTATGAGTAGTTCACCGCGTATACAACATCGAATTAAATCATTTCTTATCTTTCTAGAATCCATTCCAGATATCCTTCTTATTTTAGTATCACAAATTTTAGTTGTATGGTTTTTTAAACAAACAGGTTTTTTACCTTTTCAAATTGCTTCAATTGGCGGCGAGTCGATTAGGGGGTTGCCAATATTGTGTTTGAGCATCCCGACTACGATTATGTTTGTAAAAATGGTCGTGCTTCGTTTTGAAAATGAACTAGAAAAAGATTATGTACTATTTGCTAAGGCGAAAGGGCTGGGGCGCTTTCATATTTTAAATCGTCATATTTTACGAAATGTGTTGCTTAGTACATTATTCTTTGCGAAAACGAATATTTTTTTTATGTTATCTAATTTATATATTATAGAATGGATTTTTAATACGGGTGGTATTTTTATGTTTTTGAAATCGTATGAGGGTATTAGAGTTGAAGTTTTTATCGTGAGTGTACTGCTTATTTATATTCCGATTTTTATTTTATTTAAATTGTTTCATTATCTCATTCCGGCTGCGATGAAGGAGAGATTATAATATGTGGACGTATATAAAACGTGATAAAAGATTTTGGATAAGCATTGGGTTTCTTCTCCTATTAGTTCTTTTGAGCATCGGAAATACGTTATGGAATGATGGACATATTAGACAAGTTACATTGCAATATGACGCGGATGAAAATCCACAAGTGCCACCTTTTTCACCTTCATTACAATTTTTACTTGGGACAGATCGGAAAGGGTATGACCTGTTACATTTAGTCATTGAAGGCGCGAAATGGACGATTGGTATATCTATTTTAATTGCGGCACTTAGAATGGTAATAGGTGTATTTTTCGGTGTCGTGCTCGGAGCGTACATAAAAAGAGGATTTTCAAAAATTGAGTCTTTTTTTGATAGTTTTACAGTTATTCCGACAGTTATGATTGCGTATTTTTTTCTTCAATTTGCAAGTACATTTGGAAGTGGGGAGGAAACGACAACCTTTTTTGAAAGGGCTTCGTTTCAAGTTGTCTTACTTGTAATGCTTGTAATGCCAGTTATTGCACTGTATGTTGCGAAGGAAGTTCGTAAATTGCGAACGGAGGAATTTGTTGATGCCGCGCGCATATTAGGTGGATCGAGAAGACATATTGTTATAAAGCATCTTTTCCCGCATCTTTATATGACGTTTATACTTGTATTTTTTCAGCAGTTTACGCAGACTCTTACTATTTTACTGCACTTAGGGTTACTAGAAATATTCTTTGGCGGAACGGTTAAGTTTTTAGGACCGATAGAAGAAATAGAATCTTACACACATGAATGGTCAGGGTTAATTGGAGTCTATTTTAGATCATTAACAGTGAATCCGTGGATCCCTCTCGTTCCGATTACATTTTTTGGACTTACTATTTTTTCAGGAAATATGATTGTAAAAAGTATCGAAGAGGCGATGATGAAAGTAAGGTTGGGAGGAGAGCTAAAGAAGGATGTTGCAGAAGGGGAACAATCTGTTGTGCAGTCGAAAGAAGAGTTATTTACTTTTAAGCATACGATGTGAAAATAAAAAGCAGCAAGCATGTATCTCATGCTTGCTGCTTTTCTTTATTTTGTAGAAACTTCGCCTTCAGCTTCTGTTTGCGGAATAAAGTATCCAATTATACCACCGATGATGGCTGGGATAATCCAGCCAATTCCTAAATTATAAAAAGGAATGGTGTGTACAATATTAGCAATAAAGTTTGGTATCATTCCCACATTATCAAGTGCATGAATACAACTAATAAGGAATGCTGCGATCATTGCCCCGATGTAGACAGAAGGTTTACGTTTCGTATATTTATCGATAAATGATACGAAAATTAAAATGATTGTAATTGGATATAGAATAATTAATACAGGCAAAGTAATTTTAATTAGTAAACTTAATCCTAAGTTTGAAATAATGAAGCTAAAAATACAAACGTATAGTACGAGCTTTTTGTAAGAAACATTTGTTAATACTGTTGCAAAATAGTTGGCAAATGCACTTACAACACCAATTGCTGTCGTTAAACAAGCGAAGATAATGGCGATGCTTAATAAAACATTACCGCTTGTCCCAAAGAAGCGGTACATAACAGTCGCTAATAGTTGACCACCGTTCTCGAATTGTCCTAAGTTGCCGTTTGAAGCACCGATATAACCGAGTAAGAAGTACACAATTGTTAAGAATAGAGCTGCAATGCTTCCGCAAATGATTGTATATTTTGCGATAGATTTCTTCTCTTGTATACCATTTTGGCGAATTGCATTTACAACAATTGTTGATAGTACGAGTGCACCGATTGCATCTAACGTTAAAAATCCTTCAAGAAATCCTTTGAAAAATGGAATTTCTTTATAGTCACCAATAGGTTCTGTAAATGTTCCTGGTGAAAGAATCGCTTTTGTTGCCATAATTGCAATAATTCCAAGTAAAATTGGTGTTAATATTTTTCCGATATGATCTACTAATTTTGATGGATTTAATGATAAGAAGTAGACGACTGTAAAGAAAATCGCACTAAAGATTAACATAGAGTACCATTGGTCCGGGAAAAGTGGTGCAATC
The DNA here is from genome assembly GCF_055825275.1 of Bacillus sp. GS3m_15504. NCBI lineage: Bacteria > Bacillati > Bacillota > Bacilli > Caryophanales > Bacillaceae > Bacillus > Bacillus sp. GS3m_15504. The sequence continues at coordinate 68,827 of NZ_JBVVNL010000006.1, forward strand.
CCAATTTCATAAGATACAGATCCAGTTCGTGGAATAACAAATAGTGGGCCAATTGAAAGATAAATAATGATAGCGAATATTGATGCGAATTTTGGATGAACACGGCTTGCTAAAGTGTTAAAACTACCGCCGGCTAGGGCAACAGCAACGATAGCTAGTAAAGATAAACCGACGTCTGTAATAATAAATCCTGTAATGGAGATCCACATGTTCTCTCCAGAAGAAAGTCCAAGGAGTGGCGGGAAAATCATATTACCAGCACCGAAGAAAACTGCGAATAGTAATAAACTAATCGAAAGTATTTGCGCTGGTTTTAAAGTTGTACGCATATAAAGAAAATCCTCCTAATGAGTGTTTTTGTCGAAAATTCAAATAATTTGTCGAGTAACTGTTATTATTTTAAAGGTCTGATGACTAGAAAGCAATAGGGAATTTTGAAAAAATTAAAAAATAATGCATTAAATCGAATAAATATACTATTTGTATGTTTAATAAGAAGGATTTAACTTTAAACGTAAAAAAAACACATATCGCTAGGATACGTGTGTTAAAAATAAATCTTTCGATCGCGTTCTTCTTTTAAAATTTCAACTGCTTCTCGGAAACGTTGTGAATGGACAATTTCTCGTTCACGTAAAAAGCGTAAGCTGTCATTTATGTCGGGATCGTCTGATTGGTTAATAAGCCATTGATATGTGGCACGTGCTTTTTCTTCAGCGGCAATATCTTCGTATAAATCAGCAATTGGATCACCTTTAGCCTGTATATAGGTTGCAGTAAATGGAACACCAGCCGCGTTATGGTAATGAAGTGCGCTGTCATGGTCGACGTAATGAGGATCAAGACCAGCTGCCTTCATCTGTTCAGGAGTCGCATCTTTTGTTAGTTTATAAACCATCGTAGCAATCATTTCAAGATGCGCAAATTCTTCTGTACCAATATCGGTAAGGAGGCCAATGACTTTATCAGGAATTGTATAACGTTGATTTAAGTAACGGAGTGCAGCAGCTAACTCTCCATCTGCACCGCCATATTGTTCAATCAATAATTTTGCAAGTGCTGGATTACAAGTTCCTACTTTAACAGGGTATTGTAATTTTTTTTCATAAATCCACATAGTTTCTCTCCTTTATATTTGCCATGGCCAAGGACCTTTGCTCCATTCCCAAGGGGCATTAGAATAGCTATTTCCATACTGTTGAAGTGGTCCATATTTTTCTTCCATCTGTTGTTTTAGTACTCTTCGTTTATAGGAAAAGTCATTAAATTGATTAATAGCTGCTGTATCGTCTGGGTGGGTGTCTAAGTAAAGCGTTAGTTCGACTAGTACAAAGTCTAATTCTTGGAGATTCTCTAAAAGTCGATAATATTCTTCTGGTAGTGGCTGGTTCACGTCAGTCGTCACCGCCCTTTTTTATAAGGATTTTCGTAATAATCATAAAAAACAGGCCATAAAGTTCCTTTTTGTAGTGCTTCTTTCGGTGAGAATTGTGGTAAATTTGGCGGTTGAAAACCTAAATATAAATTAGGAGGGGTAGAGTAATATTTTTTACCAATAGGAGGACAAGGATCTTGAGGACTATGGTATGGCACATATGATTTCATATATTTATCCATTAATAAACCTCCCTATATTCTTCATCACTACGTATTGTATTCAGACATAATAGGCATTTATGACACATATAAAAAGGTAATAGGTACAGGGGGAATGAATGTGGAGCAATGTATTGTATTAGAAGTGAAGAATTTAAAGGAAACTTTGTATTTTTATGAAGGGATTTTAGGAATTAAACCTAGTTTAGAAAGACCTCAATTAGATGTAACGGGAGTTTGGTATGATTCTGATTCAAAGAGAATTAGTTTTGTCATGAATCGCATGTTAGGTGGGCGGGAAAAAGGTGTTACAGATTCATGCGAGGTTTTAACATTTATGATTTCTAACATAGAGAAATTGAAAAAGAAGCTAGCGTTTTATGAAATTTTATATACAGAAAATGAATGTGCCAAGAGTATTGTAGTACAAGACCCAGATGGATATAAACTTCAAGTGGTGGAGAAGGATGAATAAACGGAGGGGATTTGGTGGAGAGAAATTATGAAGAAAGCGCGTTGTTTGAGCATCAATTTTGGCTAAAAGTGCTGAGTGATCATGCGCAATTTTTACTTGATGCGTTAGCTCCGAAGGAAAAAGAAGATATAAAAAAAGCGACTTATTTTGTTGAGCTATTTACAAATCTGTTAAATAAAGTTCGTAATGTGAATCTCGTGGCATTTTCCAAAGAGGCGGAACAAGCCGCTAAGGAAATACGAATGTTTAAATTAAATATTATACAGAAACAGTTGGAAGGAAAAATTACTATTCATTTTACGCCGACTTTTATTAATCATATGGTAAACGAAGTGGAAGAGTATATAACGGTTTTAGAGTTTTTGAAGAAGGGAGAAGTTCCACCTGTTTTTCATGAACTGCATTATCATCTCGTTTGGTTAACAGATGCAGCTGGTCATGCAGGCTCTATTTCTGGTGGGTTAGATCTTGTTGAAAAAAGATTAAAAGAGAAAAGTGAAGAATTCGAGAAGCACTTTGAACAATTTTATTTGAAGGCAGTTGAAATGACGGGATATTTAAGAACAGAGCTTCATCATTTTCCTGCATTAAAGAAGTTTACAAAAGATGTGTCACTTGAACTAAAATTATTTTCGCATTTTTTACATGAAGTGGAAGAATTGGAGTTATCAAATGAAATATTAAGTGCATTATCAGCGAGAATGGCAGATCATATGGCAAGAGAAGAATGTTATTATTTATTAAAATTAGCCCAATCATCTGGACTCGAAATGCCGAAATGTAATCCGCTTTAAAGAAAAAGAGGTCAATTTTATTTGGCCTCTTTTTCTGTTTTATTGTCTCTTTTTATTTTTGCTTGTTCAATACTTGCCTGTAATGTCTCCATAATATTGATGATGTTTGGAGCAGGAGAGATGGTTTCCGTTTTTTCTTGTTCTTCAATTTTATTTTCGATTAATTCGGTAAGAGCTTCTTTATATTCGTCTGTATATAACTCTTGCTCGAAAGGGTTTGTAAGATGGTGGATTAAATTAATAGCTGCGGTGAGTTCTTGTTTTTGAATCGGATAATTTTCGTTACTTGGTAAGTTAGGTATATTTGTTATATCGCGAATTTCATTAGGATAGTGAATAGTTTGCAACATAAGTCCATCTTCAAAGTTACGGATAATAGCTAAATGTTGTTTTTTTCTAATGGAAATATAGATAAGACCAAGTTTATTCGTACGTTCAAGAGCTTCTTTTAATAATAGATACGATTTTTCGTGTCCTGGAGTGGGACCTATAAAATAAGAACGATCATAGAGAACAGAATCAATTTCGTTATTTTGGATAAAAGATATAATACGAATAGATCGTGGTTCGTGAGCTTTTTGCAACGCAGATAATTCTTTTTCATCCATAATAATGTACTTATGAGGTGCGTATTCATAGGCTTTTACAATATCTTTATCATCGACTTCTTCATCTGTACAATCGGGAGCGAATTTTTTATATTTAATAGGTGTTAAGCATTCTTTATGGAGGCTTAAAAATTTTATATCGTTTTCATCTACGGCGCTATATAGTTTAATTCCTATATTTAATAGTCCAAGTGAAAGTGCACCTTTCCATACTGTATGCAAATGAGGCCTCTCCTTTCATTCAAAAATGATTATGTATATTATGAGATAGTAAGAAATTTCCTATACGTTTTTTGTTTTTTATGTAAGGGTAAGCAGAAGGGATTGGAATATAAAATATATTGACAAGCCCTCTAAAATATTTTAATGTGATTGTATAAAATTGTGTATATAAAGGGGAGTAACTTATTACAGTAAAGTCGTCATTACAGGGAGAAACCCTCGGCTTTATTGGCAACGTTTCGTTGTTAGTGAGACCTTTACCAGCAATGGTAAAGGCCCCTTATTGTCTTTTTTAAGACCCTTACCATATTTGGTAGGGGCCTTTTTGTATACAAAGAGAGGAGAAATAAAAATGAAAAAACTTATTAGTAGATTAAGAGTTGTATTTCATGTTCGCCGATTTGTTCCATTCCTATTTGACTTTTTTACTTCAAAAGAGGTTTCAATAAAGAAGAAAATCTTATCCATTGCTTTTTTAGTTGGTTATGTAGCGATGCCGCTCGATTTAATTCCAGACTTCTTACCGTTCATCGGTATTTTAGATGATATTGGGATTGTGTTATTTATTTTGAACCGAATTGTAAAAATGGCGCCAGTTCAATTACAAGAAAAGCATAATGTGAACGTAGGATAGGAGTTAAAATATGGAGCAAATTATTTTAGATATAATTGAGTTTTTAAAGCAGTTTTCTTATTTTGGAGTTGTATTGGCTTTAACGTTTGAATTTATTCCGGCAGAAGTCGTTTTGCCTATGGTTGGGTATTGGGTATACGAGGGAGATATGAATTTTTGGCTAGCTGTATTAGCTGGAACACTTGGCGGAACGACAGGACCGTTAACGTTATATGCACTCGGTTATTACGGTGGTCGTCCTCTATTAATAAAGTACGGGAAATACTTCTTTATTAAAGAAGAACAAATTCAAAAAGCAGATGATTTCTTTGAGAAATATGGACCAGTTGTAGCATTTGTTGGACGCTTTGTACCTGGCGTTCGAACGCTTATTTCTGTTCCATGTGGTATGGCGAAAATGAACATATGGAAATTTAGTATCTATACATTTGTAGCAATGTTCCCGTTAACAACTTTATATGTCTATTTTGGAATGAAATTAGGTCCGCATTGGGAAAAAGCGGCGGATGTTGTGGGGCAATATATGCTACCGATATTACTAGTCGTCGTTATCGTTGTCGGCGGTATTTTAATCTATAAATTTATGAAAAAAAGAAACAGAACGGAATCTATCTAGTCATTGGTATTGGTATTTGTATATTTTTTGAAAATAGATGAATAGTACAGGCAAAAGACTCTGAAGGACATACACATATAGGGAATATAAAAGAGAGAGGGGAAACAACTATGTCTTGTGAGTGCTCAGGGGCAGCATTAACTTGTTGTCCAGATAAAAATTATGTACAAGATAAAGTGTGTAGTCCGTGGTCTGCTACTGTAGTTGCAACAGCAATTGATAATGTTCTCTATACAAATAATATTAACCAAAACGTAGTGGGGACTGGTTTTGTTAAATATGATGTTGGACCAGGACCAATTACTGTAGAGGCGCTTGATTCTGCTGGTACTGTAATAGATACACAAACATTAAACCCAGGAACGAGTATCGGGTTTACGTATCGGCGTTTTGATATTATACAAGTTGTGTTACCTGCAACGCCTGCTGGAACGTATCAGGGAGAATTTTGTATTACAACACGTTATCCACTTTCATAGCAGAATAGGAGAGGATCAAAATGGGAATGAGAAGTTCCAGTTTGTCTTGTTGTTCTAATAAAACGCTTGTACAAGATCAAGTATGTACAGACTGGTCTATTACAGGTGCTGGTACTCAAATTGTATATACAAATAATATTACGCAAGAAGTATATGGTTCAGGTTACGTGAAATATGATGTAGGTGCGGCTCCAATTACAGTTGATTTTTTAGTAGGTGCTACAGTAGTTGATACAATTACTGTACAGCCGCAAAGTAGTGGTACTTTCACTGTACGATATTTTACTACTGTCCAAATCACTACGACAGGAACAACTGTGAATCAAGGCGAGTTTTGTATTACAGTACGTTATCCAATTTCATAAAAAGCATACCGTAAATGGTATGCTTTTTTGATTGAGAAAGTAATGAAATTGGTATTCTATAAGCAGCATGTAAATTGGCAACAGTACTTGCCTTCTAAATATAGTGAAGGATTATGTTGGATATTAGCAATACTAACTGACTGTAAGTCTTTTCCTGTGTACGATATTGTATTACCAGGAAACATAGTGAAAATATTGGTTACTGCTCCAACGATTTCAATTGTAATTGCTTCTGTGCTGCTAGTACTATTGTAAACCGAGACAGTACCTGATATAGGTAGTATTCCATCACTTTGCCACAGTATCATCGATTGTGATGCACCTTTGGCAGAGGGCATGGTGTTATTCGTTATGAGGAAATTTCCTGCAAATTCATTCGTTACTCGCTCGCAATTTGGATTTGGAGGAGGGGTCGATGGACAAGGGTCTGGGCAAATGATAGATAAAGGAGCAAAACAGCCAATGTTTTTTTTATTCTTCAATACACCCCCCTCCTTTTTAAGTAGTCTTTTACTACTATTAAATGTAGAAGCATGGCCGATGTGTTAAAAAAAGAAGAAAATGTGAAAAATTAAGATTGTCTAATAGGCTTAAAACTTAAATTATTATTCATGTTATAGAAAAGATTATATGTGAATAAACAAGGGAAAAGAATGCTCAGACTCTTTTAGACAAAAAGTGGTTGTATACAATAGTAAGAAGAATGTTGGAGTTAATCTTTAATTAACTGTATATTTACAAAAATCTAATAAAATTCATTTATTATTTAAACGACATTAATATGCTTTAGATAAAATAGCCCTTGTAATGAATCGATTATTATGAGGAGGATTCACGTGGACAGAACTGCTTTACGAAAAGTAAAAGGTCTTATTGGATTATTAATGGTTTTTGTATTAGCATTTGTATCATTTCCGTGGAGTACATCAGTTAAAGCGGAAGAGAAGAAGCAAGAAAAGGTACCTAGTGAAAAGAAGATCGTTTTTCCAGTTGTAAGTGATGTACATATTAAAAATAGTGGAACGGATGATACGTTTCGCTGGAAACGAGCGATTGAACAGCTCAATACGCTTGCACCAAAGCAAGATGCATTTGTTATCGTAGGTGATTTCACAGATACAGGGTCACTGCAGCAATATGATCGTTTCATGCAAGTGTATAATGAAAATGCAAATAAAGATGCGGTGCGAATGAATTCTCTTGGTAACCATGATTATTGGAACGGTTTATCTGTAGAGGGCGCACAGAAGCGTTTCTTAGAAAAAACAGGAATGGAATCGATTTATTATCATAAAGTGGTGAAAGGGTATCACTTCCTTGTTATGTCGCCAGAAAATGGGACAACACACGGATATTATTCAGACAAGCAAATTAATTGGTTAAAAGAAGAGATGGCGAAAGCACAAAAAGATGACCCAGAAAAACCGATTTTCGTATTTTTACATCAACACATTAAAGAGACAGTATACGGTAGTCATGAATGGGGAACGCAAGATAGTGCAAAAATTAATGCGGTATTAAAAGAATATCCGCAGGCTATTACGTTTTCAGGTCATTCACATTATCCGCTAGATGATCCAAGATCGATTCATCAAAAAGACTTTACATCCGTTGGTACATCTTCTATAAGTTACATGGAAGTTGAAGGTGGTAAAGTACAGGGGAATATCCCGCCAGGAGCTAGTACATTAAGCCAAGGTTTATTAGTAGAAGTAGATGATGAAGAAGTAACGATTAATCGTCGTGATTTCCATACAAATTCTTGGACAGGTGAGCCTTGGAAAATTAAATTACCAGCAAAGAAAGAAACTTTTACACATGTAGAAGATCGTGATAAAGAAAAACCATCTTTTTCGACAGATGCGAAGTTATCAGTATCAAATGTAACAGAAAATGCAGCAACAGTAACATTCCCACAAGCGTTGGATAACCTTCTTGTTCACTCTTATCGTGTACAAGCTAGAGATAAGCAAACGGGCGAAATAAAGAATAAATTGTTAGCATTCTCAGAGTTTTATCGTGATCCAGTACCAAAAGATCTTACGTTTACGCTTGCAGGATTAGATGGTGGAAAAACATATACGCTTGAAGTAGTTGCAATCGATTCGTTCGGTAATGAAAGCGCGCAGCCTTTAACAGCAGAAGTTACTACGAAAAAAGATAATATTGATCCGAATGTAAAAGTGCCAAAGGCAGATGTTTTTGATGTAAATTTCTTAGATGGTACATTTAAAGATAATTCATCGTTTGGAACGAAGGGCGATGTGAAAGGGAATGTATCTATAGCATACGATAAAGCTTTAAAAACAAATGTAATGAAATTGAATGGACAAGCTAATACATTTGGATACCTTCCATTTTCAGCAGCACAAAAAGAGAAAGTAGCAAATACGTTCACGCTAGAAACTGTATTTTCAATGAATGAAATTCGCGGACAAGGTATTTTACAAAATACAGAGAGCGGCGGAATTGGCTTTGAATCTACAGGAAGTGGAAATGTTGAATTGTGGGCTCATATTGGTGGCAGTTATAAACGTGTTGGTGTTCAATTAGAAGCAAATAAAACGTATCACTTAACAGGAACGTATAACGGAAGTGAAGTAGCTATTTATGTCGATGGTAAAAAAGCAAATAGCCAACCAGCTAAAGGGAAAGTGTCTCATCCGAACGTACCGTTTGCATTTGGAGCTGACCCTGATAGTAACGGAAATGGTGGTATTCCGTTGAACGGACAAATTGCGCTTGCAAGATTATATAGTAAAGCGTTAAGTTCTTCGGAAGTATTAGCGGCGTACAATGAGTTTTCTAACCGCACAAAGTTAGAGCAAGTGAACGCGTTATATGAAGAGCTTGGGAAAGTGAAAGAAGTGTTAGCTGGTACGTATGAGTTTGGTGATAAGCCAGGTCAATATTCAAAGGAAGCATTTCAAGAATTAGAGAAAAGCTATAATAATGCAAAGCAAGCATTTGAAAATGTAGGGAGTACGGGAGAGCAAATCGTTCAAACGTATAACGAATTAAAAACAGCTAATGTAACATTTGTACAATCTAAAGTAGTAGAACAACCGAAAACACCGAAAGAAAAATTACAAATCAATATTGAATCTGCAAAAGCAGTAGTGAAAAAAGCGCAAGATGCAAATGTAACGGACGGTTCAGTGAAAGCACTGAGTCAAAAAATTACAGTGGCCGAAACTGTAGTGAAAGATGTAAAAGTAAAAGATGCACAGGTAGAAACGATGAATCGTACATTAGAGTATACGATTTCACTTGTTGAAAAAAGCATAAACAAATAAGAGAGAAGAAAAGAAGCTTATCATGATAGGCTTCTTTTTTGTTATACTAAAAATAGCATAGAAAAAAGGAGCGAATAATTTGGAAGAGAAAAAGCTAAAAAGAATTCTTGAATATGTATGGATCGCGGTTGTGCTCCTTGTAGGATATTATTTCTTAAAAGAAAAAAGTATATGGGTTCTATTCTTAATGACGTTTTTATTAGCAGGTTTAGGCACGTTATTTATTAACTTCTTTTTTGATAGTTTAAATGCATGGAAGAAGAAAAAGAAGGGAACGAAGTAAAGGAGGGAACATATGCAAAAGTGGAAGCTTATATATCAGGTGATTATTTTCCTATTGCTTGTAGGTATTGGCGTTTTTAAATACGCAACACCAATAGGAAATTGGGCATCGTTTACAGCTTGCATCGGCATATTTTTCATTTTACAATCGTTAACGAAAAAATATAATAGTACAGAAAGATAGCTCGCCGCTAAAACGGCGAGCTATTTTGTTATGCTTTTTTCTGTTCATCATTCGTTTTTTCGGTAGCTAAATGGCTATGCTTTCTAGAATAGAAGAAATAGAAGCATAATCCGACTATAAGCCAAACGGCAAAGCTAATCCATGTTGTTTTAGACAAATTGATCATTAAATATAAGCAGCAAAGAATCGCGACAACTGGTAGTACAGGTACGAAAGGTGTGCGGAATCCGCGTTTTAAGTCAGGGTGTGTTTTTCGTAAAATAAGTACTGCGCAGCAAACGAATGTAAAGGCTGTTAATGTCCCGATGTTTACTAAATTCGCTAATACATGCAGGTCTAAAAGTCCTGCTAATAAAGCGGCAACAACACCAGTGATCCACGTGTTTAATAAAGGGATTTTCACTCTTTTATTTACACGTGCTAACGCTTTTGGAAGTAAACCGTCACGGCTCATCGCATACGAAACGCGAACTTGTCCATACATAACGACTAAGAGAACGGTTGTCATTCCAGTCATCGCTCCAACAGCGAGTAGTCCTGCAATAGTATCTTCACCAACGAAATGTAAGGCAAACGCAACTGGATCAGAAACATCTAATTGTGTATAAGGAACCATACCTGTTAAAACGAAAGATACGATCATATATAAAACAGTACAAATAAGAAGGGAACCGATAATGCCGATTGGTAAGTCGCGCTGTGGTTTTTTCGTTTCTTCCGCAGCGGTTGCGATTGCATCAAAGCCTAAGAAGGCGAAGAATACAGTGGCAGCTCCAGTAATAATACCGTCGTATCCGAATGGAATGAACGGCGTCCAATTTTCAGGTTTTACATATTTTGCACCTGCTACGATAAAGGCGATAATAACAGCTAGCTTGATAAGAACCATAATATTATTAATGCGTGCGCTTTCTCGTATACCAAAACTTAAAAGACCCGTAATGATGAGTAAAATACAAACAGCTGGTAAATCGATGAGACCACCTTTTCCTACGCCAGGGGCCGAGGCGATAATGTCGGGCAGATGGACGTTAAATCCTTGTAGTAAAGATTGTAAATAACCAGACCAACCGACAGCTACTGCTGCGACTGCTAGTAAATATTCGAGCATTAAACACCATCCGACGATGAAGGCGACGACTTCTCCGACTGTCATGTATGCGTAAGTATACACACTTCCTGAGACAGGAATAGAAGAAGCAAATTCGGCATAACAAAAGGCTACACAAGCACAAGTAAATGCAGCAATAAGAAATGATAGCATAATACCAGGACCAGAATGTTTCGCTGCAACAATACCTGTTAATACAAATATCCCTGTCCCAATTACGGCGCCAATTCCTAAAAACGTTAAATCAAGTGCGGTTAATGTTCTTTGTAGTTGCCGTGGTGATTCAGTACTAAGCGCTTTTTTTCGTAATAATGACTTCACTTTGGACTCTCCCCCTGTTTTTCATTTCCATAACCGCGAATGTAGTAGGAGCCCACTAGAAAAGAGTATGTAAGTAAATGGAGGTACAGTTATGGTATATAGTTTTTGGAATTGCTGGGTTCATTTTATTATAATTCAGAATATTTTGTCAAATAGAAATGTGACAAATAAAATGCGAATGAATAGGGGAAACTACTTGCAGGAATGGACGGGGATTACCAATCTATTCGGATGGAGAAAACCCACTGATTAAAGTTAAAGTAGGAGAAGATGCTATGCTATTTTATTTTGAACTTGTCGTCATTTTACTTTGTACGAAATTAGCTGGTGATATTAGTGTGAGACTCGGCCAGCCTTCTGTACTTGGGAAATTAATTGTTGGTATTATTATCGGTCCAGCTGTACTCGGTATTATTAATAGTTCTGAACTTATTGATGAACTGAGTGAGATTGGTGTTTTACTACTTATGTTTATGGCGGGGCTTGAAACAGATTTAGAAGAATTAAATCGGAATTTGAAATCATCATTCGCAGTAGCGGCTGGTGGAATTATTTTTCCTTTCATCGGTGGTTATGTAACAGGATTGCTGTTTGGATTAATACAATCTCATGCCATTTTTTTAGGGTTATTACTTTGTGCAACGTCGGTTAGTATTACGGTGCAAACGTTACGTGATTTAGGGAAAATGAATACGAGAGAAAGTACAACGATTTTAGGTGCAGCCGTATTTGATGATGTCATCGTCGTTATTTTATTAGCGTTTGTTATGAGCTTTTTAGGAACGCAAGATGTGAATATAACACTTGTTATCGTAAAGAAAATTATTTTCTTTGTCAGCATTGTTTTTATCGCATGGAAAGTTGTTCCGTGGATTATGAAAATGCTTGTGCCACTTCGTGTAACAGAAGCGTTAATTAGCGCAGCTCTTATTATTTGTTTTTCTTTTTCATATTATAGTGAAATGATGGGGATTGCAGGTATTATTGGAGCATTTGCAGCTGGAATTGCCATTTCGCAAACAGAGTATAAGCACGAGGTAGAACATAAAATTGAACCGATTGCATATGCGATATTTGTGCCAGTGTTCTTCGTAAGTATTGGAATGGAAATTACATTTCAAGGTATCGGAAGTCAGCTTTGGTTCATTATCATCATGACGCTTATTGCGATTTTCACAAAGTTAATTGGATCAGGTTTAGGAGCAAGACTAACAGGATTCAACCTTCAATCTTCTATTAGTATTGGTGCGGGAATGGTATCGCGTGGTGAAGTAGCACTTATTATTGCAGCAAATGGACTGGCGGCGAATTTACTAGCGAAAGAAAATTTCACAGCGATTGTTATTGTTGTTATATTAACGACGATTATTACGCCGCCGCTTTTAAAGAAATATTTCGTGTAAAGAGGAAGAGCTTATCTGAAGTAGGTAAGCTCTTTTTTTATTGGAAAAGCAATAGTCATGTGGCATGAAAGGTTTGTAATTATGGTAAAATCTATGTATGTGATATGACAAGGAGAGGGAAGTGTTTGAGGATTACGAAGGGAAAGATTATAGGTGTAATTATACTTCTTTTATTGTGCATACCATTTACTGCATGGAAAGAATCAAAAGTGAAAGATTTTCCGGTTTCTATTTTCTCGGAAGAAGCAGATGGTGAGTACGACCAGAAGCTGAAATATACTGCTTTTTTACCTGATGTTGCGATTTGGATGAACGGTTGGGAAAAGAAGTGGACAGAAGGGGAAAGAACTGTTTATCAAAAAGGGAATCGCATTGTAAATGTGTTTCATCCTCCTGGTGATGATGGTTTTTACCTTCTTGAAGCAAGAGAAAATAAGTGAACGCAACCGTAAGAAGTGGAGGTTAAATAGTGAAAGCTTCAACATTACTATTTAAAATTGAAAGTAATATGGATCAATTTTCACCAGCTGAAAAAAAGGTTGCCATGTACATAATGGAGAATGCAGAGATTGTTCCGAACTTAACGACGAAAGAAGTGTCAACGAATGCAGGCGCAAGTGAGGCGAGTGTTGTTCGCTTTTGTAAATCGATTGGAATCGGAAGTTTTAAAGCATTTAAAATCGCGCTCGTTCGTGAATTAACGATTGCTGATTATAATATTAATGATTTTTCAGTGATGAATACGGAAGATGGACCGTATGACTTGTTTAATAAAGTTACATATGTGAATAAAGCTGCAATTGAGGCGAGCGTGACGGCGATAGATAAGAAGGAGCTTGAGAAAGCAGCAGATCGTATTGTAAATGCGGATAAAATTATATTTTACGGAGTAGGTGGATCAGCAACTCCGGCGATGGACGGGGCTTATAAATTTACAAGGCTCGGATTTACTGCAATGATGCTATCTGATTTTCATATGATGTTACCGCTTGTGATGAATTTAAAAGAGGGCGATATATTCGTAGCGATTTCAACATCTGGTCGTACGAAAGATGTACTTGAAATGGCACAATATGCGAAGAGACAAGGTGCAACAGTTATTGCGATTACGAAGCTTGATCAATCATCGCCGTTATATAAAGAGGCGGATATTCGTCTTTGTATGCCAGATGTAGAACAAGATCATCGTATTGCAAGTATTGCTTCAAGAATGACGCAATTGAACATGATAGATGCTCTATATGTGATTACCTTTAATCGTATTGGTAATAAAGTGCTGGATCAATTTATGGAAACAAGAGAAGAAGCTTTGCGATTACGGAAGCTGAAATGAGAAGATGGGGAAACCCATCTTTTTTTTGGATACGGACGGACATAAATTCGTCATGAAAAGAAATGAAATTTCATAAAATAATAAAGTGATATTGATTTTAAATTTCTTAAAGTTATAATGAAAGTATGAAATTAAATTTCAAAGTAGGTGGGAATATGTTAGAGAATTTATCGACAGAACATCGCAATGAGAAGACGATGAATTTAGATGAGATGAACATAAAAGAAGTTCTGCAAAGTATGAATGAAGAAGATCGAACTGTTGCATTAGCAGTTGAAAAAGAGATAGAACATATTGAAAAGGTTGTGCGGGTTGTTATTCAATCTTTTGAAGAAGAGGGCCGATTAATTTACATTGGGGCTGGCACGAGTGGCCGTTTAGGTATTTTGGACGCAGTGGAATGCCCGCCGACATTTGGCACAGATGATAAAATGGTGCAAGGATTTATAGCAGGTGGATTGAAAGCGTTTACTAAAGCGGTGGAAGGTGCCGAAGATCGCGAAGAGTTAGCAGAAGAAGATTTAAAAAGTATTGGATTAAACGAGAAAGATACTGTAATTGGAATTGCGGCAAGTGGCCGAACTCCTTATGTAATTGGCGGCTTGAAGTACGCGAATAGCGTGGGAGCGAGTACAGCTAGTATCTCTTGTAATAAAAATGCTGAAATAAGTAAATATGCAAAACTAAATGTGGAAGTAGAAACAGGCGCAGAAATTTTAACAGGTTCAACGCGGTTGAAGGCTGGTACAGCGCAAAAATTAGTACTGAATATGATTTCAACAGCTTCTATGATTGGTGTTGGAAAAGTATATAAAAATTTAATGGTAGATGTGCAATCTACGAATGAAAAGTTAGTAGAACGATCAAAACGAATTATTGTGGAAGCAACAGGGGTTAGTTATGAAGTAGCAGCAGAGCATTATGAAAAAGCAGAACGTAACGTGAAAGCTGCGATTGTTATGGTGCTATTGCAGTGTGAGTATGGGGAAGCACTGGAGAAACTAAAAGAAGCAAAAGGGTTTGTGAAGAAGGCATTATAAAATAATAGGGAGGGGGATTCTATTATGAAGAAAGAAGAGAGAATGGCGAAAGAAATTTCAGAGCAACTTGGGGGAGTAAAAAATATTCGTGGCATTGCTCATTGTATGACGAGATTACGATTAACGCTTCATGATGAAAGTAAAGTAAACATGGACCTTTTGAAAAAGGTAGAAGGGGTTATGGGCGTTATTGAAGATGAGACGCTTCAAGTTGTTGTTGGTCCAGGAACGGTAAATAAAGTAGCAGCTGAGATGGAAGGTTTAACGGGACTCCGAATTGGTGAGGTGGCAGATCATCACCTTGAAGATCTTGGGCAAGAGATGAAGTCAGAGATTAAGAAGAAAAATAATACACCAGTGAAAAACTTTTTAAGAAAAATAGGAAGTATCTTTATTCCATTAATTCCGGGTCTTGTTGCATCAGGTATTATAAACGGGGTTGCTAACTTTGCGAAAAACGCAGGTGCTGATCCGAATGCAACTTGGCTACAAATGTTACTACTTATTGGTGGCGGTATCTTTACATTCTTAGGCATTTTAGTCGGCTGGAATACAGCGAAAGAGTTTGGCGGGACGCCAGTTCTTGGGGCAATTGCTGGTATTTTAATTTTCAACCCGGCAATGGCGAATGTAAAATTATTTGGTGAAGCGCTCGTACCCGGACGGGGCGGATTATTTGCAGTTATTTTTGCAGCATGGCTTATGGTTGTAGTGGAAAGACAAGTTCGAAAAGCTGTACCAAATGCAGTTGATATTATTATAACGCCGCTTATTACTGTGTTAGTCGTAAGTATCGTAACGATGTTAGCAATTCAGCCGGTAGCAGGTTTCTTATCTGAAGGAATTACAAACGGAATTAATGGCATTTTAAATATTGGCGGAGCGTTTGCGGGAGCAGTACTTGCTGGAACATTTTTACCGCTCGTTATGGTCGGATTACATCACGGTTTAACACCGATTCACATGGAGTTTATTAATCAAACGCACGTAACGCCTTTATTACCGGTACTTGCAATGGCTGGCGCTGGGCAAGTAGGAGCAGCGATTGCTATTTTTGTAAAAACAAAAAACAAACGACTTCGTAACGTAATTAAAGGGGCATTACCAGTTGGATTTTTAGGAATTGGTGAACCGTTATTATACGGGGTTACATTACCACTGGGAAAACCGTTTCTTACAGCTTGTTTAGGAGCAGCAGTTGGCGGTGCGTTCCAAGCAGTTATGAAAACAGCTGCACTCGGAATTGGTGTATCAGGATTATCATTAATTCCGTTAATTGCTGATAATAAATATTTATTATATTTCCTTGGGTTAGTAGTGGCATATACGTTCGGATTCATCTTGACGTACTTCTTCGGATTTAAAGAAGAAATGGCAGAAAACATATAGAGAAAGGGATTCCTTTCTCTTTTTCTATTTATAGAAAGGGAGATTCATATGATCGGAGTTTCAATTTACCTTGCAAAAGAACGAGTAAAGAAGCAAGAAGAGTGGCTAAAAGTAGCGAAAGCAAATGGATTTACATCTATTTTTACATCACTTCATATTCCAGAGGATGATCCTGGTACGTATAAAGAGTTAATTCAAATACTTGGGAAGCAAGCTCTTGAAAATGAAATGGAGTTAATGGTCGATGTTTCTCCAAAATCGTTACACCATTTAGGAATGACGTATGAAAATGTAGAGGAGCTATTGGAATGGGGTATTACTGGCTTACGGATGGATTATGGCATCACGCCGAAAGAAATTGCACGCGTATCCCATAAAATGAAAGTAGCTTTAAATGCGAGCACAATTACAGATTCATTTTGGAAAGAGTTACTTTCGGAAAATATAAGAGTAAAGAATGTAGAAGCGTGGCATAATTTTTATCCGCGTCCAGAAACAGGACTAGCGAAGTCCTTTTTACAAAAACAAAACCAATACTTGCATAAGTGCGGAATAAAAACGATGGCATTTATTCCAGGAGATCGTGAAAAACGTGGTCCACTATATGAAGGCTTACCGACGCTAGAAAAGCATCGTTATATGAGACCGCTCGAAGCGTACTTAGAACTTGTACAAGATTGTGGTGTCGATAAAGTGTTAATCGGGGATATAAGCGGACGTGTAGAAAGTGTACAAGAGATAGCGAGTGCGAGTAGAGGGATTATTCCGCTGCGATACGAGCCATTGATAGAGAAAAGTGAAGTGTTAAAAATGGTAGAACAAGTGCATACAAATAGACTAGATCCAGCCCGTGATGTCATTCGGTCTGTACAATCACGAGAAGAACATAAAGTGATTGTACAGCCGATGAATGCAATTGTAAGAAAGAAAGGCAGCATTACAATTGATAATGAATTGTACGGTAGATATGCAGGAGAGATGCAAGTTGCTGTACATGATTTGCCTGTAGATGAGAAAGTGAACGTTGTTGGCATCGTTGTAGAAGAGGATATATCTTTATTGCCGTATGTTGGTGCTGGAAAAATGTTTCAACTTTTTTGTGCGATAGAGTAAAAGCTTGAATTAGCGCTATTTTGTAAGAAAACATTATCCGTAAAAGGGATAATGTTTTTTGTTTTCTTTAAAAAAGTATTTGACGAATGAAATGAAATACCGTATTGTTTTGACTTGTAAATAAAAGTTCACCATAACAAAACAAAAAGGAGAGTTCAAAATGAATCAACATATTGGGAATTTAATGATTCGTATCGTGTTAGGAGTAACATTCTTTGCACATGGTTTAGCGAAGTTTCAATCAGGTATCGATAATGTAGCAGGATGGTTTACAAGCATCGGCTTACCAGGCGGTCTTGCATATGGCGTAGCAACAGTTGAATTAGTTGGTGGTATATTATTAATTATCGGTTTAGGCGTAAGATATGTAGGATTGTTATTCGCTCTTATTTTAGCTGGAGCTATCGTAAAGGTAAATGGAGCAGCAGGATTATTAGGAGACGGAAAGAATCCAGGGTATGAATTAGATCTTGCCTTATTAGCAATGGGTGCGTATTTATTCGTTGTAAAAGCAGAAGGGTATGTAGATCGTTTCTTAAAAGAGAAAGTAATGAAAACGAAGTAAACTTTATTTATAAATTGTTGACTTGAATCATTATTGTAACTATAATGATTACAACATATAGATTAAGAATAAAACAATTTAAATATTTTTTTGCACAAGTTGTAATTGTAATGGTTACAACTTGTGCAAAAATAAATGAAACAGGAGGAAGTAACATGTCTAAATCAAATTTAGAAATAATTCGAAGTACATATGAAGGATCAACTTCTTCGAATGCAAAACATTTAGCAGAAGCCCTCTCTGAAAAAGCAGAATGGACAGAGGCAGAAGGGTTCCCGTACGGTGGGACTTATATAGGTGTAGAAGCGATCATGGAAAATGTATTTAGCCGATTAGGATCAGAATGGGATGATTATAAAGCAAGTGTAAATACATACCATGAGGTAAACGGAAAAGATGTAATTATTGCTGAAGGTATATATTCTGGAGTTTATAAAAAAACGGGAAAATCATTTGAAGCAGAATTTGTTCATGTATGGCAACTTGAGAATGGAAAAATTGTGAAGTTTAAGCAATATGTAGATAGTCATATTGTTAGGGAAGCGATGAAGAGCTAATGCTTTTTAAATGGATCGTAGGTATATCCATTACAATTATAGTCATTATCTCGTCTATAGTTGGTGGAAAGAAATTGCTTGCATATGTAGAAAAAGAAAATAAAAATATTCAAACCCAGCAAGCTACAATTGAAAAAGAGAAGAAAGTTGCAGAAGAATCTCCACAAGTTAGTGAAGGTGAAATTATTTCTACTATGCATAAAATGGTGCACCAAAAGGTAAAATCCTCTGAAAAATGGGGATTTGTAGAAATGACGAAAAAGGAAATTTCTAATGTGAAAAGAGATATTGAAAATAGTACAGGTTTTCGATATAAAATGAAGTTATTTTCTATTATAAATAGATGGGAAAAAGGAGACTTTTCTCAAACGGTTGAGGAGCACAACTTTTTATGGAGCCTTCAAGGTGGAGATACTGGCAAGGCAACAGAACGTTTATCGCCAGAAGAAGAAAAACAGTATATAAAAGAAATGAAGAATAAATAAAAAACATCGCCAACTAAGATGACGATGTTTTTTCATTAAGAATGTTTTCGTAATAAAGCTCCAGTTGGTTGAACAATCACTGTTTTGAAATGAGAGAATAAATAACATCCTGTCACAACGATCATTGTTCCTACAATTTGTATCCACGTTAGTTCTTCACCGAGGAAAAGAAATGCTAAAATAGCTGTAAAAATTGGATTGAAGTTTAGAAAAATACCTGATGTAGTTGCTCCTAATTTTTGTACGCCAATATTCCAAAATACCATGCAAAGAACTGTGGAAATAAGCCCTGTATATAAAAGTGAAGTTATGAAAGAAGTATTTATATTTGTAACAGTGAAGCTCCCTATATTAAATGGCAGTAATAAAATAACGCCGAAAATACCAGAGTATAGCGTCGCCATAAGTGGTGTCGTTGTCTTTGTTGCCCATTTACTACAAACAGAATAGATTCCCCAAATACAAACAGCCGCAATCATCCATAAATCGCCACTATTAAAATGTAGTGAAAATAAAAGGGCAAAGTTACCTTTTAATAGGACGAGGATAACCCCGAAGAATGAAAGAATCATAGATAAAATTTGAAGTGTATTTACTTTTTCTTTTAGAAATAAGACAGAAAATAGTGCAATGGAAATCGCGTTTAATGTAGAAATAAGCCCTACATTTGTTGCGGATGTTTTTTCTAATGCTAGAAATTGAAAGATGTTAAAAAGAGCAACCCCTGAAATTCCCATCAATATTAACGGGAGTATCGCAGCGCGTGGTGGAATGATTTTCTTTTCTTTAAACCAAACCATTGGTAATAAACAAACAATCGCAATTATCCATCTTAAACTTGTAAGTGTCATTGGAGACGCGTGATCAACGAGTGATTTCCCAACGACGAAATTTCCTCCCCATAATAAGCTCGTTAATAATAGTAAAAAGACATAAAAATAAGGCATATTAAAATCCCCTTTGTTGTAATCAATGTGAATTGTAAATAATTTTAACATTTTTCTTTATTGTGTAATATATTCTTTTGTATAATGGATAAAAGTCGATAAAATGTTTTGTTGTAGAAGCTATTTAAAGAAAGATATTCAATTTTATATAAGTTATAAGGTGTTTTTTCGAATAATCATCGGTAAGAAAAAGGGGGATTATAATGGAATCGTCTGTTATTAAAGTGTTAGATGATTTAGATGTACAAATTTTAGATATATTGCAGAAGGAATCACAAGTAAGTAATGCAGAGCTTGCGCGACGTGTTAATTTATCACCAGCTGCAATGCATGCAAGAATTAAACGGTTAGATGGAGAAGGGTTCATTGATAAGCAAGTAGCTATTTTAAATCAAGAGAAGCTTGGTTTTGACTTGTTATGCTTCATTTTTATGAGTACGAATATTCATCAATCGGATAAACTTGAAGTGTTGGAAAAAGAATTAGAAGCGATGCCGGAAGTATTAGAATGTCACTGTTTAACAGGGGAGTATGATTATTTATTAAAGGTTGCAAATCGTGATCGTAAAGAGCTGGAGCAGTTTATTAGAAAGCTAAATAAGCTTGGTATTACAAGGATACAGACGAGTTTAGCACTTCGTGAAATTAAATATTCGACGGTATTACCGATACGAAATGAGGAACCGAGCATCGATTAGATTGCTTGGTTTTTTGTTTGTATAAAGTGATTGACGAGAAGAAAAGAGAGATGTATTATTATATAAAATTATGTATTAAAATTCATTTTGTGTTATAAATATTAATATCGGGGGCAAGGGGATAGCATATGAAAATCTGTAATGCGGTTACGAGTGATGTGAAAGAAATTTATAGTCTCATTGAAGTTTATGCAAAAGAGGGAGTGGTTTTACCGCGTTCTCTTTTATCTCTCTATCAATACTTACAATGTTTGTATGTTGTGAAAGAAGAGGGGGAAATCGTTGGAGTTGCTGGTTTACATGTATTAGGGGAGGACCTTGCAGAAGTACGATCATTAGTCGTTTCGCATACATATGCAGGAAAAGGTATCGGACGTATGTTAGTAAACCATGTAATAAATGAGGCAGCGAAAATAAAAGTGAGTAGAGTTATTTCTTTAACATATGAAACGGAATTTTTTCAAAAGTGCGGGTTTGATTTTGTGAATAGAGATGCATTGCCAGAGAAAGTATGGATTGATTGTAGACATTGTCCAAAGGTTGATTATTGTGATGAGGTGGCAATGATTCGGTATGTTGGGTGAAGCAAAAGAAATAAGAGCAGCTAGCAAAAGCTAACTGCTCTATTTAAGGGATCTCTCCAAGGGGGAGTGGAGAAAATATTATGTTACTAGCAGTATTGACAGATTATTGGGAAATATACAAATCGGATGAAAGAAATTTTAAATAAACTTTCGGCATTGACAGTTTTTAAAATATTCATGTACAATACACATGAATGACATTCAGTCATTTTTAAAAATAGCAGGATGTAATTTGCTTGGAAACAGAACAAATATAAATGGTAAATGAGGATGATAGTTGTTTTTATATAGTAGAGATGAAAGAATATATTTTTTTAAAACAAAAATGACTGATAGTCAGTCATAAGAGGTGAGAGGTATGAAAAATAAAGCTTGGTTATATGTCATATTAACATGTATCTTTGAAGTTTTTTGGGTGTTTGGTTTTAATACGGCCAATACGTGGTGGCATTGGATTATCATTTTAGGAGTTATCGCTGTTGATTTTCACTTCCTTTCTAAAGCGTGTGAACATCTTGCAACAGGAACCGTATATGCTGTGTTCGCCGGAGCTGGTACGGTAGGTACGTTCTTAATGGATGTATTCCTTTTCGGTGGAAGTTTCAGTGTAGGGAAATTATTCTTTATCGTGATGGTTGTAGCTGGCGTTATCGGTTTAAAGCTAGCTGATAATAAAGAAGAAACTGTGGAAGGAGCTGCTTAAAGATGGGTTGGTTTTTCGTATTTTGTGCTGCAATTAGTGAAATAGTCGGTGTGATTGGCCTTAAAATGTATAGTAAAGATAAAACGTTAGCAAATGGGGCACTTTATATAGGTGGCTTTGCTACATCCTTCGCATTCTTGTATACATCTTTCTTATTCTTACAAGTAAGTGTCGCGTATGCGGTTTGGATTGGTATTGGAACAGCGGGAGCCGTTTTATTAAACATGTTCCTGTTTGGTGAGTCGAAAAGTAAAGCGCGTATCATTAGTGTGGCTCTTATTGTATGCGGAGTGACAGGATTAAAGGCTCTTTCGTAAAGATATACTGTATCTCCTAACAAGTTGTTAGGAGATTTTTATTGTAAAAAGTACACGATAATTGACAGTATAGCTAGTTATTCTATAAAATGAGTGACAGTCATTCAATACGTGTTTGAAAGGATTTAGATGATGAATAAAAAAGAAAAAATTGTCTATGCAGCGATTGAAGTGTTTCAGGAAAAGGGCGTTGAAAAAACGAAGATTTCTGATATCGTGAAATTGGCTGGCATTGCACAAGGCACTTTCTATTTATATTTTCCTTCTAAGTTATCTGTTATGCCTGCAATAGCAGAGGTGATGGTTGAAAAGATGATACTTGCGGTGAAAGAGAAAGTGCAAAATGATGCGCCTTTCTCAAGTAAAGTTACGCAAGTAATAGATGCGGTATTTCATTTCATAGAGGAATATCGTGAAATACAAGCTTTAATGTATGCGGGTCTTGCATCTACAGAACATATAAAAGAATGGGAAGCTGTGTATGAGCCTCTTTATATGTGGCTAAGTGAATTTTTAAGTGAGGCGAAAGAAGCCGGTGAAATTCGTGAGTCGGTACACGCAGAGCGAACAGCGAAGTTATTTATTGCTCTTGTTGAATCAGCAGCGGAACAAGTTTATTTATATGATCATAAAGATGATGAGCAAGTCGAGCTACAAAAGGCAGAAGTACTAGATTTTTTAACACATGCACTACATATAAAGAAATAGTGGGATGAACCTGTCTGAAAAGGTAGGTTCATTTTTGAGGAAAACTGAATGATAGTCATTCACCTAATACTTATGTATGTGTGAAAGGATAGAGTGAAATTCTAATGAGTGGGACATCTTCACTCATTATTAGCCCATAAATAGCAGGATAAAGAAAAAGCTTCTTGGGCATTATTTTTTGAGAGGAATTTACGGGAAGAGGTGTTAAAAGTGAAGAAACCGATAAAAGAACAAAAGATGGTATTGGTCATTCTTTTGAGTAATATATTTATCGCTTTTTTAGGGATTGGATTAATTATTCCGGTTATGCCGTCTTTTATGAATGATATGCATTTAACAGGGAAGACGATGGGGTATCTCGTTGCAGTATTCGCAATGGCTCAGCTTATTGCTTCACCTATTACAGGCCGGTGGGTCGACCTTTACGGTAGAAAGAAAATGATAATCATTGGATTATTTATTTTTGGTGTTTCAGAGCTTCTTTTCGGATTAGGAACAGATGTATGGATGCTTTATGTAGCAAGGGTGTTAGGCGGAATTAGTGCTGCGTTTATTATGCCTGGTGTTACGGCGTATGTTGCGGATATTACATCTATCCAAGAACGTCCAAAAGCGATGGGATATTTATCTGCGGCGATTAGTACTGGGTTTATTATAGGGCCTGGAATTGGCGGATTTATTGCAGAGTACGGTATACGTGTGCCGTTTTTCGTTGCAGCAGCAATTGCTTTTATAGCATGTGTCATTTCGATCTTTATTTTAAAAGAGCCGTTAACGAAAGAAGAGCTTGCAGAGATTTCTTCTAATACGAAAGAATCAAGCTTTATTGGTGATTTAAAGAAATCATTACATCCAATGTATGCAATCGCATTTATTATCGTATTTGTACTTGCATTCGGCTTATCAGCGTATGAAACTGTGTTTAGTCTGTTTTCTGATCATAAGTTTGGGTTCACACCGAAAGATATTGCGGCAATTATTACAATTAGTTCAATCTTTGGGGTAGTTGTGCAAGTATTTATGTTTGGCAAATTGGTCGATATGTTCGGTGAAAAAGTGTTAATTCAAATCTGTTTAATTGTAGGTGCAGTATTAGCATTCGTTTCTACTGTAGTGTTTAATTATTGGATTGTACTTCTCGTTACGTGCTTTATTTTCCTTGCATTTGATTTACTTCGTCCAGCTTTAACGACGTTTTTATCGAAAGCTGCTGGAAAAGAGCAAGGATTCGTTGCTGGTATGAACTCGACTTATACGAGTTTAGGAAATATAGCAGGACCAGCGATGGGCGGAATATTATTTGATATGAATATTCATTATCCATATGCATTTTCAGGAGTTGTCTTAATAGTTGGTCTCGCTATTACATTTATGTGGAGAGAGAAACAGCTAGCTGAAAGTTTTGCGAAGTAATAAAACCCCTTACGATGGTAAGGGGTTTTTGGTTTATAAGCTTAATCCAAACCGTTTTAATTCAATAAATATCCCCTCTAATTGCTTTCCTTTATCCGTTAATGTGTACTCTACACGAGGCGGAACTTCTGGATATACTTTTCTCGTGATAATGCCTTGAGCTTCTAATTCTTTTAGTCGAAGCGATAATGTTTTCGGACTAATTCCGTCCATTGATTTTTGTAAATCACTAAAGCGTAATGTTCCTTCGATAAGAAGGTCACGGATGATTAAAAACGTCCATTTTGTACGAATTACATCAAGCGTTTTAGCGATAGGACAAGGTATGCCAGGTAAACCTTTCGTTAATTCAACTGGATTTATGTCGTTCATGGAACTAGCCTCCATAAAAATTTTTTGAATGAATTTGCTTTATAGTATCACAAAACTATATTTTTGGTAACTATATGAAAAAAATATCACTACTTCCATAAAGGAAGTTAGTGCATATACAATAGCAATACGAAATACAAAGGTTTTTATGAGGGGGAGGTGATTTCCATGAGTATAAAAAAGTTGTTTGCGTGCCTTAGTTTTTTTGTCATTTGTATTGTGCTTGTAGCTTGCAGTGGTGAACAAAAAAACGAAATTCAGTTATTAAAAGAAACGCCTAAGCCAAAAACAATGACAATTGATCATTCACTAAGTAAAATGGAAGCGACCGAAATCGTTCATGCAGCGCAGCGTTTTTATGCATTTTGGGATACAGGTAAAGAGGAGCTTATTCCGCAGACTGTTACTGAAAATTTCTTCGATAATACGTTGCCAAAAGGGCGACCACAAGGTGTTGAAGGGTTAAAATTTGCAGCGGAAAATTTTCGTAAAGTCGTTCCTAATATACATTGCGAGATTGAAGAGTTATTAGTCGTCGATGATAAAGTAACAGCTCGTCTTTCTTTTACAGGAACGCATAACGGTAAAAATATTAGCTTTTCTGCAATAGATATTTTGCATGTGAAAGACGGAAAGATTACGGAAGACTGGCATTTAGAAGATAATCTTACGTTGAAACAGCAACTTGGGTTAATAAGTGAGGAATAGAGTAGGGGAGAGAAAAACGATGAAAAATATATTTATTATAAATGGACATGAAAAATACGGTACAAAGGAAGGACGATTAAATAAAACGTTAGTAGATCATATGGTGACGGTATTAAGCGAGAACCATCAAGTGAAAACAACAACGATTCAAGATGGATACAATATAAAAGAAGAACAAGATAAATTTTTATGGGCTGATGTTGTGATTTATCAAACACCTATTTATTGGTTTAGTGTTCCAGGATTATTTAAAACGTATATGGATGAAGTGTATGAATACGGTTTGTTCTTTAAAGGTGCAGATGAATATGGAACAGGTGGTTTATTAACAGAGAAAGAGTATATGTTCTCTACAACTTGGAATGCACCTGAAAATTCATTTGGAGATAAGACGAAGTTCTTTGAAGGGGAAAGTCTAGAATCAACGCTTAGTCATTTACACCGCGTGCAGAAGTTTCTTGGGATGAGTCCGTTAAAGAGTTTTGCTTGTTATGATGTGGTGAAGAATCCGGATATTGAGCAATATTTATTGAACTTGAAAGATCACTTAGATGAAGTAATTAAATAATAGTTTATATTTGTATGTGAAGAAGGTACTACTATGGATGTAGTACCTTCTCCTTTTATAATGAATCGCATTTTAAGACATGGATGGCTGTATCCATAACTTTGCAAAATTTGCCCAACCGAATGAATCAATTGTTACATTTTTTAAAGAAGAAGGATATGTTTTTCTTTTTAAAACGTGATAGTTAAATAAAATGATGTGTTCTGTTTGTAAAAATTCTTCGATCTCATACATGAGCTCGTAGCGCTTTTCTTTATTTACTTCTAATAAAAATGTATCAAGTAAACAGTTAATTTGTTTTTCATAGTGCGGGTCCATGAACCGACTTACGAAGCAGCTTTTATTTTTAAATACATTTAAGAATGCAAGTTCATGATCAGCAGCAAACACTTCTCCCATGAAAATAATATCGGCATGTTGATCGATAGAACGGTTCATATAATCTGAAACGAGAAATGGGTGAAGCTCTACTTGTATACCTAAACTTTCACATCGTTCTTTTAAGAAATATGCATCATTTGCACTATCTTTAAATGCGAAGAAGTAAATATGTATCGTCTCTCCATTATAAGTGCTCTTTTTTAAATACTCTTTCGCTTTTTCTAAAGAGTAAGATCTTTTAGAAGCTTGGCGACTTCTTTCAGGGGAAAAGCTTGATGCAGCAATTGTTCGTCTACCCTCTATGCTACGAAGTATCGTTTCAACATCATATAGTTCTCTCCAAGCCTTTCGAAAGTAAATGTCGTGATGAGGACCAGGTTTTGTAAAGTTGAATCCAGCATAAATACAACCTATTTCTTCTATTTGTATATCATGCCTTTCATTTTCTTCTTCATTTGGTAGTTCATAATCAGCATCGATTTGCACATGATCAGGAATACTCCAAAATTCAATACGGTCTAATAAAGCGCGCTCTTTAAAATAATGAGAGAATGCTTCGAGTACGATATTGTCTTCAGAGTAATGAGTAAGTTTGAAAGGTCCGGTACCTATATAATGATGATTTTCGATACTCACTTCACGCGGTAAAATTGCTAGTTGTATGGAACTTACATAGTGTAAGAAAAAAAGGTTGGGTTTTGCTAAATGGAACCTTATTTGCAGTGGTGATGGCGTTTCAATTTGAACAATTTCTTCTGTTAACCATTCGAAAGGAGAGTGAACTTCTTTTAGTCTTTCAAATGAAAATTGTACATCTTTAGAAGTTAAAACTGTTTCGTTATGAAAATGTACATCCTTTCGTAAATAAAAGGTCCATGTAAGCCCGTCTTCACTTAATTCCCACGTATGCGCAATGTGCGGCTCCATTTTTTCCGTAACATCGTTATAAATGACTAACGTATCAAAAATTTGACTCGTAAGATGGCTCTCCGTAGTTACAGCGACAAAAGCCGGATCTAATGGGAATATCTTTCTCGATATAGGAATTTTTAATATGTCGTACATATCATTTGAAGGCTCGTATCCAAAATGATGATGTAGTTTATTTTCTATCTTTTTTTGAAGTGCAAGGGGTAGGGGTTCTTTTAAAAGAAGAAAGATATCTTTTAATTTTTCTTGCGCTAACAGTTCATCTGTATAGGATTCAATCGCTTCTACGAAATTATGTGAAAATAGAATTTCCGTTTTATTTCCACGGCCTCGCCCTGGAGTCCAGCTAATTAATTGTTCCTCGCTCATTTTCTTTAATAAGATCTTTACGTTTTTCGTACTGCAATATAAAACATCCGCTAATTCTTGTAAGCTATTTCGCATATGTTGTTGATCTTGTGCATGTAGTCTTAGTCTAATGTAATAGTCCATAATTTTCATATATACACTTCCTTCTAATATAAAAGGGGAAACTCTTTAGAATATTCTAACCTTTTTCTTCCTTTTTTTCAAAGTAAAATAAGTAAGCATAAGGAGGGGGAAACAATGGGATTTTGGAGTATGCATCGAAATATAAAAATTAGAATTATAACTTCGTTTTTAACACGTACTGTATCCACGATGATTTTTCCATTTATGGCGATTTATTTTTCAATAAAGTTAGGTAGTGCGATTGCTGGTGCGTTACTACTTATTAATGTCATAGCTTCGTTAGTAATTGGTTTATACGGTGGATATGTTGGAGACCGGCTTGGTCGTAAAAAGGTGATGATTATCGGTCAAAGTATACAAGTCATTTCCATTGCTTGTATGGGAGTTGCGAATTCGGATTATGTAGATTCACCTTGGTTAACATTTATCTTTATGCTAGTGAATAGTTTAGGATCTGGACTTATGAATCCTGCGACAGAGGCGATGTTAATTGATGTGAGTACACCGGAAAATCGAAAAGTGATGTACAGCATTAACTACTGGGCAATTAACTTATCCATTGCGATTGGAGCGATATTTGGAGGACTACTATTTGAAAACTATAGATTACAATTGTTTCTCGCATTAACGCTTGTTGCAATTATTACTTTATATGTGATGGCTGTATATATGGAAGAAGTGTATGTAGCTAGAAAAACGGTGGAGAAGAAAAATATATTAAAAGATATGGCGGATAGTTATAAAGTCGTAATGAAAGATAGAGCGTTTTTAATTTTTTGTGCAGCAAGTATATGTACGTTATCTTTAGAGTTTCAGATTAATAATTATTTAGGAGTACGCTTGCAGCAAGAATTTGAAACGGTGCACTTTTTATTCGGGAATGGTGTTACGTTTGATTTAACAGGTATTCGCATGCTGAGCTGGATTTCAGCAGAAAATACAATTTTAGTTGTGTTATGTTCGGCGCTTCTTATTAAAATGTTGAAACGCTTCAATGATTTGAAAATCTTATATGTCGGCTTATTCATTTATACAATTGGATTTACAATACTCGGAACGAGCAATAGCTTATGGATTTTATTAATTGCAGGGCTTTTCCAAACGGTAGGCGAGATGATGTATGTGCCAGTGCGTCAATCTATTATGGCAGATATGGTGCCGAATGAGGCGAGAGGTTCATATATGGCGATTAACGGAATGGTTTTTCAAGTGGCAAAAATGAACGGGGCATTAGGTGTTATGCTAGGTTCATTTATCGCATCTTGGGGCATGAGTGCTCTGTACTTTATCGTTGGTATGAGCAGTATTTTATTATTTATGAAGGCGATAGGGAAAGAGAAGTATGAGAGGCAGATTTCTCAGATTGGATAAAACTATATGAAAAGCGATGCTGAGAATCGCTTTTCATATGAATTTTAAAACGGATCAACTTCAGCTAAATTTGGAGTAGTATTCGGCTGTAGCAAAAGGTTTTTTAATGTGCCTACTTCAGAGAGAGCGACTAATATGTAGCCACTAATTAGAACAATAAGCCCGATGACGCGTAACGTTTGTAAGCTCACTTCACGATTATTTGTTTCTGTAGGATTTGGGGGCGTTGAAGGTGGAGTATTATTCATAATAGGGCTCCCATCTTTTTATTTTGTATGTGTGAAATCATTATTTAACTTATGGATAGGAATCGTATAGTCATTTTCACTATATGAGAACTGCCTATGAAAAGTGATTAGAAGTTTTGGAGCGAAAAAAGAGGGTGTATGAAAAGATCATTAAAAATAAGATTCTTTTTTGTTTTTCATACAAATAAAAAGGTTAATCAAAGTAGCTAAATAGCTACTTTGATTAACCTCTAATAACTATCTCAATATACGTAACGATTCTTCAATAAACGCTGGGATGTCTTCTGGTTGTCTACTTGTGACCAGCTGATTTTGGCATACAACTACTTCTTTATCGTGAAAGTTTCCGCCGGCGTTTTTTAAATCGACTTCAATAGATTTATATCCAGTGACATCACGTCCTTCAAGTGTTTGTGCAGTGATGAGTAGCTGAGGTCCGTGACAAATAGCGAAAACAGGTTTTTCCGCATCCATAAATGCTTTACTAAAGCGAACGAAACGCTCATCTGCACGAAGTATATCTGGAGAAAATCCGCCTGGTATGAAGAGTGCATCAAAGTTTTCTGGAGAAACATTATCGATACCTTTATCAATTACGACTTCGCTTTTTCCTTGTTTACCGTGTACTGTTTTACCTTTTTCTGCTTCAATAGTTGTTAATTCATATCCCTTTTGCTTAAAAGCTTCTGCTGGCTCTGTGTATTCTGTGTCCTCGAAATAATCCGTTATTAAAATAGCAATTTTTTTACTCATTCTAATCCGCTCCTTACATTATATTATCGATTCCAAAATCGTCCTTGGGCAATGCCTTCTATAAATGATTCAATTGAAGTGTTTGCTAAGTTGTAAATTCCTGCCCCATCTAATTTAATTTTACTATTGTCCAAAGAATGAGGATTACTAAGGACATAGGCTATCGGTTTAAAATGTTTAAAAGTAGTTTCTGCAAATTCTAAAACAGGGGGGTGAATGACAGACTCACTACTAAACACTAATACTGCGTCAAAAAGGGAAGAGTCTGTTGTTGTATAAGTATCAGTTACTTTAATGGAATCATTGAACTGATAAATTTTATTATCTACGATGCTATAGTTAATTCGATGCTGTGCAAAAGCTTGAATCCATTCGGACAGAAGGGAGACGCTTGGGTCACCATTTAATACAATTGCAACATTTTTAGAATCAGCTTTAAAAATAGTATTGGACATACTTAGTGCAGGTGATTTTGCATCTGAATTTACTTCGCGATTTTCCTTAGGCAAGGGAGCTCCAATAATGTTAGCGACTTCTTGTGCTAATTGACGATCGACATGATTCAGTAGAGCAATTACATTTGCCTTCACCATGTCTGATTTACACTTCCCAACTTCAAAGCAAAAAGCTTCTTTTATATGCTGCTTTTCAATAGGGCTCATACTATTGTAGAAAAGTTTAGCTTGCGAATAAAAGTTAAGGAAGCTTTTACTGCGCCCCCTAATTTTATGTCCATCAATCTTTTCTTGATAATGCTCATATCCGCCCTGTTCAGCTTGCACGGTTGCTGGTTGATTGTCATTTAAGCCATTAGGATGATAGCTTGTTTGACCGCGATGAATTTGCATTTGATGCATACCATCACGTTGATTATTATGAAAAGGACATACGGGCTGATTAATAGGGATTTGATGGAAATTAGGACCTCCTAAACGAGATAATTGTGTATCTGTATAGGAGAATAATCTTCCTTGCAGAAGAGGGTCATTTGAAAAATCAATACCTGGTACGACATGACCAGGGTGGAAAGCTACCTGCTCCGTTTCCGCAAAGAAGTTATCAACATTTTTGTTCAATGTCATTTTACCAACTAGTTTTACAGGAACTTCTTCTTCCGGCCATAATTTCGTTGGATCTAAAATATCAAAATCAAATGTATGCTCATCTTCTTCTGGAATTAGCTGTAATCCGAGCTCCCATTCCGGATAATCCCCTTTTTCAATTGCTTCATATAAATCTTGACGATGGAAATCAGGATTTTTCCCAGCAATCTTTTGAGCCTCATCCCATACTAATGAATGAACTCCAAGAGCAGGTTTCCAGTGAAATTTTACGAAGTGGGCTTTTCCTTCTTTATTAATAAGTCGAAATGTATGAACCCCAAAACCTTCCATCATTCGTAAACTACGCGGAATTGCGCGATCACTCATCTGCCACATAACCATATGAGTAGACTCGGGATTATGCGCAACAAAATCCCAAAATGTATCATGAGCGCTAGCTCCCTGAGGAATATCATTATGTGGTTCTGGTTTAACTGCATGGACAAAATCAGGAAATTTAATAGCATCTTGGATAAAGAATACTGGCATATTATTACCTACTAAATCGTAGTTTCCTTCATCTGTATAAAATTTTGTGGCGAATCCGCGTACATCTCTTACTGTGTCGTTGGATCCTTTAGAACCTTGAACGGTTGAGAAACGTACAAATACAGGTGTTTTCTTTGAAGGATTAGTAAGAAAATCTGCTTTCGTATATGCTTCTAACGATTCATAAAGCTGAAAATAACCATGAGCGCCAACTCCGCGTGCATGAACAATTCTTTCGGGAATTCGTTCGTGATCAAAATGGGTCATTTTCTCGCGAAAGTGGAAATCCTCCATTAAGGTTGGGCCTCTTAAGCCCATCTTTAAAGAAAATTCATCTTCAGCTATTTTTACCCCTTGGTTTGTTGTTAAAGCATGTTTGCGTTGATTATCCGTAACGTGGTGTTCCAATTGCTCCATTTTTTTATTCACAATATAGGCCCCTCCTTTACTCTGTTAATTAATAGATACCCTTTTTATTAGGACGTAAACATGTATTATCGTTTTTGTATGTAAAAATCAAAAAATATCGGTTGTTTCAGTGATTCTTGTTTGAGGAAGAAAAATAAAAAAGCCAAGGAGAAAAATTATTCGCTCCTTGGCTTTTAAGATATTTCTTGTCGTTAAAATGCGGAAATTCGTTGCTTCGTTTTTGGTACAATAATAAATTTGATCCAGAGTAACCCGATAATCATAATGATAAGGGTATGTAAAAATTGGCCCGTAGTAATGAGTATAACAATTGAAAATATAATGAGCTGAATGCTTAGCAATATAAAGATTAAGCGAAGAAATTGATTCATTCGTTTTTCAGTATCAATTGGATATAATGCTACAATAATATTTCCCGAAAAATATTTCCATAGGGAACGGAGCTGCATAGAAATCATATATAGGACGATGTAAGTGATAGCGCCCTTTACATATATGTTTGGGATAAAATATAAGGCGAAGGCACCAATCAAGCCTAAGCGAATATATATACCGAAATAATCATTCCCGCGTAAAAATGCGAGTGTATGTAAATAGAAGAAAGTTGCTCGTTTTTTATGTAATAAAGGTTCAATCCAAGTTGTAAGCCATTTTCTTTTATTTACTTGCTTATTTAGTTGCGGAACATCAGTGAAGATGCTAGCAAATTGATAAAAACGAACGTTCATTTTTTCTTCTTGCTCAATTATGTAATCCCACGGTATTCGTTTTGTAGGCTGTTTGTTCGTGTATAGAAGCAGGAAAGCAAGTAGTAAGAGTAATCCGCCCAATATGAGAACATTTGCTGCATAAAACAGCATATAAATGACTAGGGCGTTACAAGTAATACGAATGATCAGCCATATATTTTTTTCGTGACGATCACGCCACATCCAATGTATGTATATGTTCCAAGCTTTCGTAACCATTAAAACGATAAAGATTGTACATAAGAAAGGTACAGTTAATTGTAATGATTGAAGTGCAAGTGGAACGAGAATAAGGAACGTAAATAATAATGGGAAAAGCTGAATGATGTAATTATATAGAAGAGATTTTTTGAAATAAGAAGTTAATTTCTCTTCTAGTGCTAGTAAATAGACAGCGTCAGGTTTTTGAATAAATGTACGAATAGGGCATCTCGTTATAATGAATGTAAGTACAATCGTGATGAGTAGTAAAGATATTCCTTTAGAAGGAGATGTTTTTAGAAACTGGGCATAGTAGTATGCGCCAACGCATGAAATAAAGATAAAGCTATATAGTAAACCGTTAATCATACGTGCAAAGTATGTAATGATATTTTGCATATGTTGTTGGAAACGGCTGCTCCATAGTGATTCGATTGACATGTTTTTCACCTCTTTGTTCTATTATATATGTTTTGCAAAAGAAAAAACGAGCAAATTGCGTTATGCAACTTGCCCGTTTTTCTTTTCGTTATTTTTTTTCTGATCACGATTCATTAATGGATAGAAAGCAAAGCCGATTACGAATAAACCAATTCCGAGAAGGAACGTTTTTATATCGGCTGCACCCGTTTTAATAACCCATAGTGCGTAGCAAAGTGCAATTACTGCAACTATACCGTCAGTAATTCTTGCCCGCATTTCATTTTTATACGTTTCACCAGTAGCGACTAGTTTTAACTGGAAGATTGGTGAAACGAGATATGGAATGAGATAGGCGAGTGTTGATACGGTAATAACGAATGTATAAGCTTCCGCAATTGTTCCTGATAATGTTGAGAATAAGAACACTTGCGACATAATGTTTGTTAATCGTAATGAATAAATTGGACTTCCTTTTTTGTTTGTTTTTGCGAAGAAGGAAGGGAAGAAACCTTCTTTTGCTGCTTGATATGGTACTTCTGAGCTTAATAAAATCCAGCCTAAAATCGAACCGAACAGGGAAGTAAGAGCAAGTAATGCCATCAGTTTTCCGCCGCCGTGACCCATTGCAGCATTTAATGCATCTGCTAACGGACGTTCTGAGGCTTGTAATTTATCAACGTGAAGTACACCCATTGTTAAAATTGTAATTCCTAAGTAAATCGCAACTGTAACAAGTAATCCAGCAACTGTTGCACGTTTTACTGTTTTTGGAGAAACAGCACGGTTTGATAAAAGAACGGCTGATTCAATTCCGATAAATGCCCAAAGCGTCGTAAGAGCAGCTAAATTTACTTGTGAAAGAAGGCCGTGTGATACACCTGATTTATCGATCATCGGTGTGTACCATTGTCCAAACTTAGAAGCTTCGAATGCAAATAAAGTAACGACGATGAATAAAAGGAATCCAGTTACTTTCGTTGTTGTTGCTAAGAAGTTTAGCTTTCCAGCTCCGCTTACACCATTCGTTAATATAATATGAGTTCCCCAAAGTAAGATGGAACAAATGGTAAATGTAATTAGTTTTCCGACTTCTACGTTAAACGAACCGATTGAAAATAGTAGTCGTGTATCTTTCATAATTGGGAAGAAGAGTGATAAATATCCCGCAAATGATGTAATGATGGCAACGTTACTTGCCCAGTTTGCAACCCAATACCCCCATACCATACTGAAACCAGCCATTTTTTTCTTTTTTGGTGATGAGAATAAAGCATATGCATGACTTTGTGGTCCTGTCGTTAAATCAGGACGACGAATTGCTAAATTACCGAAAACAAGAGCTAGCATTAAAACACCAAACCCTGTAGTTAACCAAGCTAAAGTGACACCGAGAGGGCTTGCTGTTTGTGCCAACGTACTTGGCACCATGAAAATCCCAGCGCCAACCATATTACCGACAACGAAAGCTGTTAGTACCCAAAAGCCCCATTTTTTTTGTTGCATAGAAAATACCTCCAAAGTTAGTATAACCAAGTCATGCGAGGAGATATGTATGTCTTCCTGAGTCAGGAAGAGAAGTCCCAAACAAAACAAAAAAAGCACGTAATTTGCCGCTACATGCTTTCTATCTTATAAGAAACCCACGACATACCTCTCGATAGCTCTCCACAAACGAAACGTTTGTGACAGTTCTGCACTTATTAAATGCAGACCCAGCAAGCGTGCATGGTGGACACGGGCTTACTTCGGCAATCATTCCTTTCTCATTCCTTCATCAATGCCACTACATCTCCAGAAATGATACTCTTAATGACTGCAACCTCTACCTCACCGAGATACGAATGAGGATTTAAATATTAAATTAACGTATTTAAGAGTAACAAATGTATTTTTATACGTCAATGGATATAGTAATAATCAGATTATAGAGAAGAGTTTGTGATTAAAAGGGAGAGGGATTGTTATGTAATATTGAATTTTCATAATATAATAAATGTTATTGACGCTAGAAGATTGAGGAGGGGATGAAGTATATGTCTGTATGTCATAAACATTCAGTAATAGGTGTGCTAGATTCGGGAGTTGGGGGATTAACAGTTGCGAGCGAAATTATAAGACAATTGCCTAAAGAGAGCATTTATTATATTGGTGATAATGAGCGTTGTCCGTATGGGCCAAGAAGTGTAGAAGAGGTACAATCTTTCGTATTTGAAATGGTTGAGTTTCTCAAACAGTTTCCGTTAAAGGCTCTAGTTGTAGCATGTAATACTGCTGCAGCTGCTACATTGGCTGCGTTGCAAGAAGCACTTTCTATTCCGGTTATTGGCGTTATACATCCGGGAGCAAGAGCGGCTATTAAAGTGACAAAGAAAGGGAAAATCGGAGTAATTGGAACTGTAGGTACGATACAGTCTAATATGTACGAAAAAGCATTGCATGAGCTTGATACATATTTGAAAGTGCATAGTCATGCGTGCCCGAATTTAGCTACAGTTGTAGAAAATCGATTAGAAGATACCGCATATGTCACGCAGCAAGTGAAACAAGCTTTACTTCCATTAACGAAAGAAGATATAGATACGTTAATTCTTGGGTGTACGCATTATCCACTTTTAGAGTCCTATATTAAAAAGGAACTAGGAGAGGATGTAACGATTATTAGTTCTGCAGAAGAAACAGCGATAGAGTTAAGCACAATTTTACAGCACAAAGGAATTCTGGCTGACAATCTGAATCCGAAGCATCGATTTTTTACAACAGGCTCTGTTTCTTCATTTGAACATATCGCTGAGCGTTGGCTAGGGTATCAAATTTCTGTAGATTGTGTGGATTTACCTGTAAAGAATGCTCGCATCTGTAACTAGGATTTATTAAAGTACTTTTTGTTCCATAAATTAGGTTAGTTGCATAAGAAGGAGAAAATGCACTTTTAATTGAAAGGATTAAGGTCATTTCAATTAAAGGAGAGATTGGATTATGGAATTATCAAGGTCTCAACTATTTGCTTTAGAGTATATTTCAAAATATGCAGAGAACGAAAAACGCGAGGCGAAAGCAACAATTAATCATATACTTAACATGTCTAATATTACAGATGAAATGTTTGAAGAAGCTGTCGCTAATTTAAAATCTCATGCAAGGATCGCTTTACACTTTCATCCAGACAGACTAGATTCGAATATGAAAAATATTGCTGAAGCACTGCTTGAGCAAGGGAGATATAAAAGTCAGTTTGAAACATTGCTATCTAACGGAAGCGTATCTGCTTATCCTGGCGGTGAACGTGACCTTTGGGAAAAGAGAATATTTGGAGGCGCATATCAGCTTGAGGGCGTAACGAATGATCAACGGCCAAAGTATGGAGCGCTAAATTTAATGTTACATCCAGAGGGGCCCGCGCCGCGTTTTGGATCATGTTACTTTCTCTTATCTCCAAAAGTTTCTTCTCGCTCTACATATACGTATTTAGATTCGCATCAAGATCCAAAAGAAAAGGGGACTTATGAAGAGTTTGATATGATTTTAGCTGCTCTTTTGGAAGAGACGTTTGTAAGAGATTTTGCAATTGGGGAAGGGAATTTGACTCCAACAAGATTCATCCATCATTTACTGGCTAATCTGGAAAGGCCGTTTATAGAATTAGTAAACAAAGAGTCAGCTCGCAATCTTAACCATTATATTGAAGCACAGATTCATGGAGAGATTTCTCTTAAAGAAGACGTGGAGGCGCTTGTTGTAGATCCTTCATTTAAGGGGACGGATGTAGGGAGAACTTTAGAAGAAATTTGTATGAAGTACGCTATTGATTTGTATTGGCATATGGGTTTTGTACTTATGGTAGACGACGTTCCAATGAATTTTAGAGGTTCCAAAATGCCATCTTTAGCAAGGCGTATTGCACGGAATAATTGTATCGATGCCAATATAATTGGCTCTGCTGTAGTGGATTTGAAACGCAATCCATTATCTTGGAGTGATCGTGGAACTTATGAGGAAGTACTTCAGGAATTAAAATTATTATGGCATGTTTTAGTTCGATTTGGAAAACCAAATCGGAAGTAGAACGAAATACTCTGTTTTTTGGGAGTATATATAGAAAAGAAGCTGATCTAAAAATAGATCAGCTTCTTTTTATAAGATTAAACTAAGTTTAATACAGTTACTTTTTCACGTGTCATAGACTCAAGGCTCTTACGAATACCTTGTGCGCCCATACCTGAACCTTTTACACCGATGAATGGGAAGTGGTCAGGGCCGCGCTCTGTGCGTCCGTTAATTTGAACAGAACCAGTTTCGATTTTGTTAGCAATTGCAAATGCTTTGTTAATGTCTTTTGTGAAGACACTTGCTTGCAGACCGAACTCTGATTTGTTAGCAATTTCAATTGCTTGCTCATCTGAAGAAACGCGGATGATTGGAAGGATTGGGCCAAATGGCTCTTCCCAAGCAACTTTCATTTCTTCTGTTACGTGGTCGATTAATGTTGGGTAAATTAAGTTACGCTCACGTTTGTTACCGATAACGATTGTAGCACCTTTTTCAACAGCGTCGTCAACTAAGCCTTGAACGAAGTCAGCAGATTTGTCGTCGATTAATGGAACGATTGTGCTGTCTTGTTCTGGAGATCCAACTGATAGTTTAGCTACTTGCTCTTTTACTAAGCTAACAAGCTCGTCTGCTACGTTTTCGTGTACAAGTACACGTTTAATAGCTGTACAACGTTGACCAGAGTAAGAGAATGCACCGCTTACGATATGGTTTGCAGCATCTTGTAAGTCAGCATCTTCACGAACGATACCAGGGTCTTTACCACCAAGTTCTAATACAAGTGGAATCATTGAAGCTTTTTTCGCTAAATGTTTACCTGTGTTTGTACCACCTGTGAACGATACCATATTGATACCTTCGTGCTCTACTAAGTAGTCACCAATTACAGAACCACGTCCTGTCGCTACGTTTACAAGACCTTTTGGAAGGCCTGCTTTATGAAGTGCTTCAACCATTTTAATACCACTAATTGCACCTTGAGTTGCTGGTTTGAAAATAACAGCGTTACCCATAATTAATGCTGGTGCAAGTTTTGCAGCGGATAAGTTTACTGGGTAGTTAAACGGTGCGATTGCTAATACAACACCAAGTGGTGCGCGTTGGATGATCGCAAGTTTAGATTTTGTACCGCCCGGGAAGCTATCGCCCATCATGCTTTCTCCGTGCATATGTAAAGCTTCTTCGATCGTGTAACGAATGAAGTCAGCTGTACGAACAACTTCTTTTTTCGCATCTTTATAGCCTTTACCGACTTCTTTCATAATCATATCGGCAATTTCATCTTGCATATTTACGAGCTCATCAGCCCATTTATATAAATACTTTGCGCGATCTTGTAGAGAAGCTTCCGCCCATGATTTTTGAGCTTCTTTTGCAGATGCAATTGCTTCATCTACTTCTCCGCGAGTAATTGCTTGTACTTGTCCAATTACTTCGTGTAAGTATGGAGATGGAATTTCGATTGTTTCTCCTGAAGAGCTTTCTCTCCATTCTCCATTTAAATAAAATTTGTACGTATTGCTAGTTGTCATGATTAGTCCTCCTAAAATAGCAACTTGTAAGAGTGAGTATAAGGTGATTGTATGGGGTTTGATAACATTTTTCAAATGAAATATTTGTGAAAACGATTTCTTATGAAGTTTTTATTTTGTATGCCCTTTCTTACAGAGCATTCCCTTATTTCGAAATGATGGATCAGATATTTTTATTCAATTTGTAAAAAAATAATTGACAGAATACTCAATAAAGTTATAAGATTATAAATGGAAAATAAATGAAGGGGGTGTGCGTAATGATTGTAATCGTAAATGTAATGGATTTAGCTCTGTTAAATGGCAGAAAACATTTATATCATTACGCAACCCGTGCGGATATATAGGGCATTTTTGTCTTATAAAAAGCGTACGTTGCGTATATCGTAACGTACGCTTTTATGCATTTTTGTGCATATCGTCAAGCGGCGGTATGCTTTTTTTTGTTTATTTTCCATGTTACTAAATAAAACTTTGGAAGGTGGAAAAATGTGATGAGATTGTATGGGTTACGAAATGTAAATGTAATGGGTCTGGATAGCGGATAAAGAAATGAGAAATAAACGAGAACGAGAAGGGAGAGATTACATTGTTTTCAGTATTACTAAAGTTAAAGTGGTTTTTTAAGGAGCACTGGAAGAGATATAGTATCGCCATTGGAGCTCTTTTAATTGTGAATATAGTGGAAGTTATCCCCCCGAAAGTGTTAGGGGTTACGATAGATAATATAAAAACAGGAACGTTATCGAACGAAGCTATTATACAGTCTATTCTTATTTTAATTGGGGTTACGATAGTTGGATATGGCCTCACTTTCGTATGGCAACATCAATTGTTTGGCGGTGCATTCGTGCTTGAGAAAACGATGCGCTCTAAATTTATGGGGCATTTACTTAAGATGACGCCGACTTTTTACCAAAAAAATCGTACTGGTGATTTAATGGCGAGAGCAACGAATGATTTAAAAGCAATCGCTATGACAGCTGGTTTCGGTATATTAACGCTCGTGGATTCGAGTTTATATATGCTTACGATTGTCTTTATGATGGGATTTACAATTAGTTGGGAGCTTACATTTGCGGCACTTATACCACTTCCAATTATGGCGTATGCGATGAATATATATGGAAAGAAATTGCATGAAAGATTTACAGTTGCGCAAGATGCGTTCGGTGATATGAATGATAAAGTACTTGAGTCAATCGCTGGTGTGCGCGTTATTCGCGCATACGTACAAGAAAATGCAGATCAAGAAAGATTTCATCAGTTAGGGGATGACGTCTACGAAAAGAATATGAAAGTAGCTAGAATTGATGCACTATTCCAACCAACTGTGAAAATGCTTGTCGGATTGAGTTATTTAATTGGTTTAGTATATGGCGCATATCTTGTATTTCAATCAAAGGTGACACTTGGTGAACTTGTTTCCTTTAACGTGTATTTAGGGATGATGATTTGGCCGATGTTTGCAATTGGGGAATTAATTAATGTTATGCAAAGAGGAAATGCATCACTCGACCGTGTAAATGAAACGTTAGCGTATGAACCAGATGTAAAGGATCCGAAACATCCAAAGCTTGTACAAGAGCCGGATTATATTCAGTTTGATGATGTTACCTTTTCATATCCTTCATCAACTGAAACAAATTTAAAAAAGGTTTCGTTTACATTAAAACAAGGGGAAACGCTTGGGGTTGTTGGAAAAACCGGAAGCGGAAAAACGACGCTTGTACGTCAGCTTCTTCGCCAATATCCGCTTGGAGATGGGGATATTGCAGTCTCTGATGTGACATTAGATAAAATGACGAATGAAAATGTACTTGGGTGGATTGGTTATGTACCGCAGGAACATATTTTATTCTCAAAAACAGCGCGGGAAAATATTTTATTCGGAAATAGGGAAGCGACGGAAGAAGAACTTGAGAAAGCGATTGAAATTGCGGCGTTTAAAAAGGATTTAGAGTTTTTGCCAGAAGGGTTAGAAACGCTTGTTGGAGAGAAAGGTGTTTCTTTATCAGGAGGGCAAAAACAAAGGATTTCAATTGCACGAGCTGTTATTCAAAATCCAGAAATTTTAATTTTGGACGATTCTTTATCAGCTGTTGATGCTCGTACGGAAGCGGCGATTATTGAAAATATAAGA
This sequence comes from Bacillus sp. GS3m_15504, assembly GCF_055825275.1. Taxonomy (NCBI): domain Bacteria; kingdom Bacillati; phylum Bacillota; class Bacilli; order Caryophanales; family Bacillaceae; genus Bacillus; species Bacillus sp. GS3m_15504. Next base: position 110,004 of record NZ_JBVVNL010000006.1, read on the forward strand.
ACAGAGAGAAGCGGAAAGACGACGATTATTACGACGCACCGTTTATCTGCCGTACAACATGCGGATTGGATTCTCGTTATGGATGAGGGAGAAGTAATGGAAGAAGGTACGCATGATCAGCTTATCCAAAAGGGAGGCTGGTATGCGGAGCAGTTTGAAAGACAACAAGGTGAAAGTGAAAGTGCGGATAGTGGGGTGAAAATATGAGCGTTTCAAAACGATTGTTTCAATACGCAATGAAAGTAAAAGGGACGATTTTTGCAGCGATGCTAATGTTATTTATTTTCGTCATTGCAGAGCTTGCTGGTCCTTTCGTCGCGAAAACGATGATTGACGATCATATCGTTGGAATAGAGAAACCTTGGTATGAAACAGAAAAGAGTGAAGAGGCTGTTTCGTATAATGGAGCCTTTTATAAGAGAAGTGATCGCTTTGAACAAGGTGAGAAAAAAGGAAAAGAAGTACGCGTGATGCAAGTCGGTTTTCAATATTACTTTGTGCCGAATAAAGTGAATGCTGAAGGATCACGTACTGTAAAAGGTGATATGATTACCGTTCAAAATGGTAAGGCGGTGCAAGTGTATAAAGCGAAAGCATTAACGAAAGAAGAAGTGTTTGCGTTTTATAAACCAGAAATAAACCGACTATTATTACTTGGTGGAGGCTATTTCGCTTTATTAGTAGTCGTTTCATTGTTTGCATATGGAAAGCAGTTTTTCTTGCAAAAAGCGGCGAACAAAATTATTCAAATTATGAGGGAAGATGTCTTTTCTCATATCCAAACGTTGCCGATTCGGTATTTTGATCATTTACCGGCGGGGAAAATTGTATCGCGCGTGACGAATGATACGGAAGCCATTCGTGATCTATACGTAACGGTACTTGCGACATTCGTTTCTAGTATCATCTATATTATTGGGATATTTGCCGCGCTATTTTTACTCGATGTAAAATTGGCGACGTTATGTTTACTTATTATCCCGATTTTAATTGTTTGGGCCATTTTATATAGAAAATATGCGTCTGTATACAATCATAAAATGCGTTCGCGTTTATCTGATATTAACGGAACAGTGAATGAATCCATTCAAGGGATGCCAATTATTCAAGCGTTCCGTCAAGAACGTGAAACGAAAAAAGAGTTTGAAGAATTAAATGGCGATTATTTTAAGTATCAAAATAAAATTTTAAATTTAAATGCAGCTACTTCTCATAATTTAGTAGCCGTATTAAGAAATATTGCTTTTACAGGTGTGATCTGGTATTTCGGTGGTGCTTCATTAAGTGCTACAGGCGTTATTTCGCTAGGGATACTGTATGCGTTCGTTGATTATTTAACACGATTGTTCTCACCGATTACAAATATGGTGAATCAGCTTGCTAACTTAGAACAATCGCGCGTTGCATCCGAGCGCGTTTTCGAACTGTTAGAGGAAAAGGGAGAGACAGTAGAAGAAGAGCGTATGCCTCGCTTACAAGGAAATGTGAAGTTTGATAATGTGTCATTTTCTTATAATGGAAAAGATGAAGTGTTAAAAAATATTTCATTTGAAGCGAAACAAGGCGAGACAGTCGCACTTGTCGGTCATACTGGCTCAGGAAAAAGTTCCATTATGAATGTACTCTTTCAGTTTTACGAGTTTGAAAAAGGAAAGCTTACAATTGATGGTCATGATGTAAAAGAGATGCCGAAACAAGCAACTCGTGAACATATGGGAATCGTACTGCAAGACCCGTTTTTATTTAGCGGAACAGTAGCGTCTAATGTTAGTTTAGAGAATGAAAAGATTTCAAAAGAGCGCATCGTAAAAGCATTGCGTGATGTAGGTGCTGAAAGATTTGCGAACAATATAAATGAAGAAATTACAGAGAAAGGAAGTACACTTTCAACCGGAGAACGTCAGCTTATATCGTTTGCTAGGGCGCTCGCTTTTGACCCAGCCATTTTAATATTAGATGAAGCTACGTCGAGTATCGATACAGAAACAGAGGCGATGATTCAACAAGCGCTAGAAGTTGTGAAAAAAGGAAGAACGACATTTATTATTGCTCACCGTCTTTCAACAATTAAAAGTGCAGATCAAATTATCGTGCTTGATAGAGGGACGATTTTAGAAAAAGGGTCTCATGATGAATTAATGAAAAAGCGCGGGCGTTATTACGATATGTACAAAACGCAAATGGAAGGGAATCAGAGTGCTTAATAGGTATGGGGAGGAACTTGTGATTTTCACAAGTTCTTTTTTAGTGAATCAGGGCAATTAAATAAGAAGTATTATTTTACCTTTCGTACAATAAATGCTATATTAAAAAATGTTACTTATTTTTTGTATGTAGAATTATTTTTCCTTTTTGTTTGATTATGAAGAAAAAGGATAAACTAAATAAGAACATTTTCATTGAAAAATTGTTCAAGATTGCATACAATCAATATAGTTTTTAAATTCCTATCAGAATACTTGGAGGATTATCATCATGAAGAAATTATTTTCAGTGCTTGCAGTAACTACATTAGCGATCGGGATTGTAGCCGGCTGCGGTAAAGAAGAGAAAAAAGATACAGCTAGTCAAGACGCATTACAAAAGATTAAACAAAGCGGCGAACTTGTAATTGGTACAGAAGGTACATACCCACCATTTACGTTCCACGATTCAAGCAATAAATTAACTGGATTTGACGTTGAATTAGCAGAAGAAGTTGCAAAACGTTTAGGAGTAAAACCTGTATTTAAAGAAACACAATGGGATAGCTTACTTGCTGGTTTAGATGCGAAACGCTTTGATATGGTTGCAAACGAAGTTGGTATTCGTGAAGACCGTCAAAAGAAATATGATTTCTCTAAACCATACGTTTCATCTTCAGCGGCATTAGTTATCGCAAAAGATAAAGATAAACCTGCTACATTTGCTGATGTAAAAGGATTAAAAGGAGCACAATCTTTAACAAGTAACTATGCAGATATCGCTAAGAAAAACGGTGCAGAAATTATTGGTGTAGAAGGATTTAGCCAAGCAGCAGAACTATTAGCTTCAGGACGCGTTGATTTCACAATCAATGATAAATTATCAGTGTTAAATTATTTAGAAACGAAAAAAGATGCGAAAATTAAAATTGTAGATACAGAAAAAGAAGCTTCAGAAAGTGGATTCTTATTCCGTAAAGGTAGCACTAAGCTTGTACAAGAAGTAGATAAAGCGTTAGAAGATATGAAAAAAGACGGTACGTATGACAAAATAACGAAAAAATGGTTTGGTGAAAATGTATCTAAGTAGTGCATTGATTTCAGATCGATTGTCTACTTGGATAGATATTATGCAGACTTCCTTCATGCCTATGCTGAAGGAAGCTGTTTTTACGACAATTCCATTAACGCTTATTACATTTATTATCGGTCTTATACTGGCAACGTTAACGGCGCTTGCACGTATTTCAGGTAGTCGTATTTTACAATGGATTGCTCGTATCTATGTATCTATCATTCGCGGAACGCCACTTCTTGTACAGTTATTTATTATTTTCTATGGTCTGCCAACTCTTAATGTTGAAGTTGAGCCATATACAGCAGCAGTTGTTGGATTTTCATTAAATGTCGGTGCATATGCATCTGAAATTATTCGTGCTTCTATTCTTTCGATTCCGAAAGGGCAGTGGGAAGCAGCTTATACAATTGGGATGACATATCCGCAAGCGTTAAAACGTGTTATTTTACCGCAAGCAACGCGTGTATCAATTCCGCCGCTTTCGAATACATTTATTAGCTTAGTGAAAGATACTTCATTAGCATCGTTAATTTTAGTAACAGAAATGTTCCGAAAAGCGCAGGAAATTGCGGCAATGAACTATGAGTTTTTAATTGTTTATTTTGAAGCAGGTCTTATTTATTGGGTTATTTGTTTCTTATTATCAATCGTACAACAGATGTTAGAAAAGCGCTCAGAACGCTACACATTAAAATAATCCTTTTACAAAAGGAGTTTTTGTTTTTATGATTTCAATTCAGCACTTACAAAAAAGTTTCGGAGATAATACCGTACTAAAGCATATAGATTTAACAGTTGAGAAGGGCGAGGTTGTTGTTATTATCGGGCCGTCTGGATCTGGTAAAACGACATTCCTGCGTTGCCTTAACGTATTAGAAACGCCAAACGCTGGTAACATTCGTATTGGCGATAAAGAGCTTAATTTCTCTCAAAAAGTAACGAAGAAAGATATTGTCAATCTTCGTACGCAAACAGGTATGGTATTCCAGCACCATAATCTATTCCCGCATTTAACAGCACTTCAAAATGTAATGGAAGGGCTCGTTACAGTGAAAAAGATGGGGAAAGAAGAAGCGAAGAAAAAAGCAAACTATTTCCTTGAAAAAGTTGGTCTTGCGGATAAAGTAGACTTATATCCGTTCCAACTATCAGGCGGACAACAACAGCGCGTTGGAATTGCTCGCGCGCTTGCAATGGAACCAGAAGTGTTACTATTTGATGAGCCGACATCAGCGCTTGATCCTGAGCTAGTTCAAGAAGTTCTGAAGGTCATGAAAGAGCTTGCTAAAGAAGGCATGACAATGGTCATTGTAACGCACGAAATGCGCTTTGCACATCAAATTGCGAACCGTGTTATTTTCATGGATGGCGGTGTCGTTGTCGAACAAGGTACACCAGAAGATGTATTTACAAATCCAAAAGAAGAACGTACGAAGAAGTTTTTACAAATGTTGCAATAAATGAAGGAAGGTCTCAAGGCATATGCCTTGAGACCTTTTTGCCATATATATTTATTTGTGGAATCCGCCAAGGCTTTGCTCAGCCATTGCAACTAGACGTTTTGTGATTTCGCCACCAACAGAACCGTTAGCACGAGCTGTAGAATCTGCTCCTAATTGTACACCAAATTCTTGAGCGATTTCGTACTTCATTTGGTCGATTGCAGCTGTTGCTCCTGGTACTACTAATTGATTTGAAGAATTTTGGTTTGCCATAGGAATATATCCTCCTTAGAGTTATAAAAATTTTTTTGGTTGGACTAGCTGGAGTTGAACCAGATTATCGCCCCGTTTGGCGCTAATCCATCGGTAATTAAGTTTGTACTCATAGTATGGATGTTACCTAGAAAGATATACGAAATAATAATTTGTAAATTTTGTAAAAAAATCTTAGTGATTTCGTAAATTATGAAATAAGAGTAATCGTTGTATTTTTTAGAAAGAAGGCTAAACTAAGAGCGATATGAAATATATTTTTCTTTTTGTATCCTGCTATTTTGAGGCGAATGTAAGTAAGAACGGGGCAAGCCGCTCCTATACGTAGCTAGATACAATTATATGGAGGAATCGTGATGGGAATTTGCCCGCTTTGCAACGCATTAGAATTACAAACATATTCTTGTCAAAATTGCCAAAGTATACTCCAAGATTATGGGAAGGCTGTAGATTACATAGACGATTATAGTGCGTATATGGACCAAGAATTATTAAGTGCAGTAGATGGATTGACACATAATAATTCGAATGAATATTGCAATCATATTTTTTATTGCGGAGTATGTAACGTGGAAACAGAGGTTGTAGTAAAACTCGTGTAAATAGAAAACTTCCACCTTATGAATGAGGTGGAAGTTTTTGTTTTTGTATTTGTGAGTGAATCATAGGAGACGGAATATGCTCGTTGTTTGAGGAATTCTCTGATTTTATTTGAGACATTTTTTCTTTTGTATCGCGCAAAGAATGTTCAGTTAAGTAGATGGCATATTCGTAAAATAATTGGCGCGTTAGTTCACTTTGTTCTTTTAACTTGGCATCTTGGAACACAGTTCGCCCTGGTTTAGAGTTTGCTTCAAAGAGCCATGGGTTTTCCTGCGTGTCTAAACCGATATCAAAACCGATTTCTCCAATATTTCCGGTTACTTGTTCATCGAGCGCGTAACTAATTTGTAAGGCTGTATGTTTTAATTTATTTTCAATTTGAATTTGTTTCGTTGAATCAGGAAAAAGTTCTTGCAGCAATTTTGTATCGCCACCGCTATTTACATGCGTTGTTAAGCTACCTTTGCCAGCAATTTTTGCCACGATTGCACTGACCATCCATTGACCGAAATGATTTTTATTTGTATGAATGCGAAAATCAACAGGTTGCCCATCGAAGCGAAGTAAGGAAATACCTTGTTGGACGATAAATTTTTTTAAATCATGTCCTTTTAACACATGGTTCAGAAGCGTTTCTAATGATTGGTACTTTCTTAGTTTATTTTCTTCATTTTCGCGATAACGACAGTAGTAGCAATTCTCTGTTTGAGAATAAAATAGTTGATGAATATTTCTACCGAAGCTACCATGAATCGGTTTCATGTAAATTGATTTATACGTTCCGAGAAATCGTTCCACTTGTTCGAAGTGCTGAAATGTTTCTGTGCTTGGTAATAACGGCATAATGGATTCATCTTTCATAAGAAGTTGATGCACTTCCCATTTATTAAAAAAACCTGGATTAAACCATGGAATAGCGTAGTCGTGCTCTAACTTTCTTTTTGCTCTTACAATCGGTTTATAATTTTCGGCTTTCCGATTTGGTAATCGATCGTAAATGACATTCGGTAAAGGAACTTTTTTCTTTATCCACTTTTCCTCTTGAAAGAAGTACCCTTCAATTGTTTCATCTTCCCAGTCTATATGTTGCACACCAAAAACGAATACAAATGGTCGTAAGGTGAATGGTGGCGTTAGTAATTCGCCAAGAGAAGTGGAACGGTTACCTAAAGGATTAGAAGTGTCATCGTTAAAACCAGTTGTGAAAATCCCGATTAATGGTCCGAAAATAATGGTTTCATTTTGTGTGAATGCATGGATAGTAGTGGAATGAGGCAGTAAAAGTTTTTCAGCAATTTGTTTTCCAATTATGATTTCGCGAGTAAAGGAATAATGAATTTTTACATCTTCACTTGCAACATGGCGTAGGCCGAAGGAAAGGGATGTAATTGGTGGTGTGATGGAAAAAATATAAGGTAAAGTAATACTATTTGGATTCTCGTCTGAAATGTTTAATGTATATATGTGCTCTTTCAAAATGGGTTTACCTCCTTTCATTATGGTGTAAAGCGACTGAATTTTAATGGTCCGTGATATATTTTTTCGGCTAATGAATCACTATGACGAATGTAATGTTCGTAAGGGGGAATCGTGTTGACATACATAAGCCAAATTGCCCCTTTTTGATCCATAATAGTGGAAAGCTCTAGCTCGAACAATGAAGAATAAGATGCATCTAGCGTTTGAAACACTTCATTTATAATGTCTTGTAAAGCGTCTTGTAATAATTGTACACCGGTACTAGATAGTACGTATTTAATTTTTGAAAATGCATGTAGCGAGGAATCCTCCGGTGCCGATAGTAAAAGTTGATTCGGAAATGAGCTTTTTTGTATAAACTGACCGATAGCGTTCCAATTGTGTTCTTTATTTTTTTGTAAAATAGTTCGAATATGGAGTGGGTATGTTAATTGATTTGGAGGTTGCAGCATCGTATGCGTCATGTAACGTGCTGATCGTATATTAGATTTGTACCAAGATATAAATTCATCTGTCCGTTTAATTGGAGTAGAAATATGATAGGCATCATTTATTGTATCAATATGAAACGTTTTATTTTTATAAACGACCCGGTACAAACTTTCACTGGAATGTGCGTTAGTAGGACGTATAATAATATCTTTTGTTTTTAATAACAGTTTGAAAATATTTTGTATCGTTGCTATTTCAAACTTTGGTATATAAGGTGATAATTTTTTATTCGTGAGAAATACATCATGTAGTTCGCTTAAGTCAATGAGTGTGTTATTTAAAAAGGTAGTGGAAGGACGAGTGTGTAATGAGCGAATAATTGACTTTGCTTTTTCGACATTTGTTTCCTCGTTAAAAGAAGAACGATCGTATATATAAGAAGGAATAGGGAATGTTTGCTCTTTCCATTTTCCTGTATCTGTATCATAAATCAGACCAGAAATAAGATCTGTTTTAGGATCAATACCAAACGGCGTAAACTGGGCAACGACATTATGATAAAGCCGAGCGCGTTTAGCGATTTCGGTGTAATACGTTTGCTCATAATGAGGGTGAGAAGTTAAAATACCGAGAACCAACGAAATCACTCCTTTACTAACAAAATGTTGGCACAATAGGCGAAGCTATATATTGCAAATACGTTTTTATACCATTATACTTTTGTCCGTATGATGATATGCTATAGTTTTGGAGAAGCGAAAGGTTGATTGTAATGAATATATGGTTAAGTATGTTAACGACGACAGGGCTCGGAGCAATTATTGGAGGATTTACAAATCATTTAGCAATAAAAATGTTATTTCGTCCTCATCGCCCTATGTATATTGGGAAGTTTCAAGTGCCATTTACACCAGGATTAATTCCGAAGCGCCGCGATGAGCTTGCTGTTCAATTAGGGAAAATGGTTGTAGAACATTTGTTAACGCCAGAAGGAATCGGCAAGAAGTTAACAAATGAAGAGTTTCAAAAAGGTTTAATTCACTGGGCACAAGTAGAAGTGGATAAAGTAATTACGAATGAACAGTCACTGCGACACATGTTAGGAAAATGGGACGTAGCGCATGTAGAAAAAGAAGCAACTGAGAAAATCGAACAGGTGATTACAGAAAAGATTCAGGCATTTTTAGAAGAGTACTATACATATACATGGGAACAAGCTTTACCTCATTCTGTTCATGAAAAAATAGAGAATGCAATTCCAAATGTCTCGGCGTTTATTTTAAAGCGAGCAATTCATTTTTTTGAAAGTGAAGAAGGGAAATCTCGTCTTTCAAGAATGATTGATGATTTCTTTGCTTCTAGAGGAGCATTGCTTAACTTAGTCGGAATGTTTTTAGGGAATGTAAGTGTAGTGGATCGTGTGCAGCCAGAAGTTATTAAGTTTTTAGGGCAGGATGGCACAAAGCAGCTTTTAACTGATGTACTGCAAAAAGAGTGGGAGAAGTTAAAAGGAAGAGATGTAAAAGAAGTAGAAACGTTTGTAGAAAAAGAAATGATTGCAAGCTCCATATTGTCTGCAGTTAAAGTTGAGGAAACAGTGGGTAAATTTTTAAATCAATCTGTGCAGCAAGTATGTGAGCCAGTTCGGGAAACAATTATTGAAAAGGTAGTTCCAGGCGCAGTAACGAAAGGCTTGGAGTGGGGGGCAGAAAACGTAGAAAGTATACTAAATAATCTCCACTTAGCGGAAATTGTCCAACAAGAAGTGTCTACATTTTCAACGGAGAGACTAGAAGATTTAGTTCTGTCCATTACAAAAAATGAACTAAAAATGATCACGTATTTAGGTGCCTTATTAGGCGGTATGATTGGAATCGTGCAAGGGTTATTACTGTTGTTTCTGAAATAATAATGTACGTACATATAAATAAAAGTGAAATTTCTTCACATCTCTTGCATAGTTTGATATGGTAAGAAGAGGTGCGTATGTAAATGCACGTAAAAGGCAGTGCGTATGAAAAGCGCTAGCCTTCTAAAGGAGGAAAATAAAATGACAAAAAACATTCATGATGTAGCATATGAATTACAAAAAGCAATCGCTGAAAACGATGACTTCAAAACTTTAAAAGAGAGCTACGCAGCAGTTCAAGCTGATGCAGCTTCAAAGAACTTATTCGATGAGTTCCGCACAATGCAACTTAGCCTACAACAAAAAATGATGCAAGGCCAAGAAATCACTGAAGAAGACAACCAACAAGCACAAGAAGTTGTAGTTCGCATTCAACAAGATGCTAAAATTACAAAGTTAATGGAAACTGAGCAACGCCTAAACGTTGTAATCGGCGACGTTAACAAAATTATCATGAAGCCACTTGAAGAATTATATAGCGCGCAACAACAAGCGTAATGAGAGAAGACGCCCTAGTATAGGGGCGTCTTTTTTTGTTATTTTTTGAAATACTCAGTCTCAATCTTCTTCTCCTTCAAAAACTTTTCAATCTCTTTTTGCTTCCTACCATTCACTTTCTCAAAGCGTTTTGTAAAAGAAAAATCAGTCTTGAACAAGTTACCATCTTCAGCGAGTTTGTCTAATTCTTGCTCTAGTTCTACTGAAAGTGCCGTAGACGATGAAATGTAATCATGAATTTCCTTCGAAGGTTGTTTATAATCATGAGGAATCGTATTGTTACTAATAAAATGATGGAAGTTCGCATCGTTTTGTTGAGCTAAATCTATTAGTTTTTGTAATTTCTCTCGGTCGGATTCAGTAACCTTCTCGTCAGACATGGCTGATGAAAGTGGAACAGTGTTTTCGTATAACTCTCCGCTATAATCTAAATAAGTTTTTATACTTCGTTTCATTTCATCTTCGTTAATCGTTTCATTCTTTTTTGAGGAAGTAAATATAGTTTCAGGAATTTTAACCGTAACATCTTTAATAGATTGTACATCGTTTTCTTCCTTAGGTTGTGCACTGTTTGAACAAGCTGATAGAAATAAAAGAGTAAGTAGCATGAGTGAATATAAAGTATATTTCTTCATTTTAATCTCCTTTTACATTCATTAGTGTCTTTGTAAAATAGCTATATTCCATTTCAAATACTTTACTAAAAGTGCGTATAGATGTTTGACCATTTGATAACATACGACGGATATGAGTAAACCGACGCAAAAAGCAATGAACACATTATAAACATCGGAATAACTAATTTGATGAAACCCTTTAAAGAATCCTAATCCTATTAATAAAATAGGTGAAATAATTAATACTGGAGTGGCAATGATGAGTGCTAGAAGAAAAGGTAATAAAAAGAGTAGTACGAAAAAGGCGACAAAGATAAAGGCAAAGTTTAAAACACTTAAGCTCATAACAGAAAATAGTGCGGTTATCATATTTTTAAAGCTTCGTTTATTGTCAGCATTGGTTATTGCATAGGAAACAGTAAGTTCTTTCGCGATCGTTTTAGGGTTTCCTAGTTTTCTAGCAATTTCTTCTTCACATTTGCCATCTTGTTTACCGCTAATAAAATGAGTTTCGTATTCTGAGATAATATCCTCCTTTTCTGAATTAGGTATATTCCGTAGGGAGGAACTAAGTTGGCTTAAAAATTCACTTTTGTTCATTGCAATCACTTCCCTTTATAAAATAATGAATTATAGCTGAGAATCCGCTCTTTTTTGAAAGGAGGATATAATAACTATGAATGTTATTCCAATTAATGGGTGTTCCAATATTTACAAATATATCATTTAGTAGTGTTCTTTGCAAGGTACTGTAAACATTTTGGTACCGTGATGAGATGGAAGTTTTTGTGTATTTTTAGAAGAGTTATAAAAATATTATTTTAGGATAAATAAAGGGTTGTAAGCGTATTCTCTAGTGGTTGTCAAAATAATGTCATATTCATATTGTTGGAAAAATAATGCATTTGTACTATAATGATAAATAATACTTCACCACATTAATTAACCAGGTGAAGTTTAAAGTCTTTATTACACACATTATGAAATAAAGGAATGATTAGTTTTGAGTACAGGTGTAAAAGCAAACGACGTGAAGACAAAAACAAAAGGAGCAGATCTTGTTGTTGATTGTTTAATTAAACAAGGTGTTACACATGTTTTCGGTATTCCAGGAGCGAAGATTGACTCTGTATTTGATGTACTGCAAGAAAGAGGACCAGAGTTAATTGTTTGTCGTCATGAACAAAATGCAGCATTTATGGCAGCTGCGATTGGTAGATTAACAGGAAAACCGGGCGTATGTCTTGTAACTTCAGGGCCAGGGACATCAAATTTAGCGACAGGTCTTGTTACTGCGAATGCGGAGAGTGATCCCGTTGTTGCTTTAGCTGGTGCAGTTCCACGTACAGATCGATTAAAACGTACGCACCAATCTATGGATAATGCTGCACTATTCGAACCAATCACAAAATATAGCGTAGAAGTAGAGCATCCTGATAATGTGCCAGAAGCATTATCAAATGCATTCAGAAGTGCAACTTCTACAAATCCAGGCGCTACTTTAGTAAGTTTGCCGCAAGACGTTATGACTGCGGAAACAACTGTAGAGTCTATCGGTGCACTTTCTAAGCCACAGCTTGGAATCGCTCCCACACATGATATTACATACGTAGTAGAAAAAATAAAAGCAGCGAAATTACCAGTTATTTTACTCGGTATGAGAGCGAGTACGAATGAAGTGACGAAAGCTGTTCGTGCATTAATTGCGGATACAGAGCTTCCTGTCGTTGAAACATATCAAGCAGCTGGTGCGATTTCACGTGAGTTAGAAGATCATTTCTTCGGCCGCGTTGGATTATTCCGTAACCAACCAGGTGATATTTTACTAGAAGAAGCGGACCTTGTTATTTCTATCGGTTATGACCCAATTGAGTATGATCCGAAATTCTGGAATAAACTTGGGGACAGAACGATTATTCATCTTGATGACCATCAAGCAGATATCGATCATGATTACCAACCAGAGCGTGAATTAATTGGTGATATTGCCTTAACGGTAAATAGCATCGCAGAAAGATTACCGAAACTTGTGTTAAGTACGAAATCAGAAGCAGTGTTAGAACGATTACGCGCGAAATTATCAGAACAAGCAGAAGTTCCAAACCGTGATTCAGAAGGTGTTACGCATCCACTTCAAGTAATTCGTACACTTCGTTCTTTAATTAGTGACGATACAACCGTTACATGTGACATCGGTTCCCATTCTATTTGGATGGCGAGATGTTTCCGTTCTTATGAACCACGTAGATTATTATTTAGTAACGGTATGCAAACGTTAGGTGTTGCACTTCCTTGGGCAATCGCAGCTACTTTAGTAGAACCAGGTAAAAAAGTAGTTTCTGTATCAGGTGACGGTGGTTTCTTATTCTCAGCGATGGAGTTAGAAACGGCGGTACGTTTAAATTCTCCAATCGTCCATCTCGTTTGGAGAGACGGCACATATGATATGGTTGCATTCCAACAAATGATGAAATACGGCAGAACATCAGCTACAGAGTTTGGTGATGTTGATCTTGTGAAATATGCGGAAAGTTTCGGTGCGACAGGTCTTCGCGTTAACACGCCTGATGAATTAGAAGGTGTATTAAAATCCGCATTAGCAGCAGACGGTCCTGTCATTATTGATATTCCAATCGATTACCGTGATAACATTAAATTAAGTGAAAAATTATTACCAAACCAATTAAACTAATGGAGGCAGATTTGAGATGACTGTTGCGCAATTAATTGATATTGATGCAAAAAGAACGAAAACGAGTAACGAAGTATATCAAACATCTACAATGCTTGCGCTATTAGATGGTATATATGATGGTGTGATTAGCTTTGAAGATTTGAAAAAACATGGTGATTTCGGCATCGGCACATTTGATCAATTAGATGGTGAAATGATTGCATTTGATAATGAATTTTATCATTTACGTTCAGACGGTTCAGCGGAAAAAGTAGAGCCAGAAGAAACAACGCCATTTGCGACTGTAACGTTTTTTGAAAAAGAAATGAGTTATACAGTAGAGCGTCCGATGAATCGTGAAGAAGTGGAAGCTTTATTACATGAATTAATGCCGAGCAAAAACTTATTTTACGGTATTCGAATGGATGGTACGTTCCGCGAAGTAAGAACAAGAACGGTTCCAAGACAAGAAAAACCGTATACACCGCTCGTTGAAGTGACGAAATCACAACCCATCTTCTCATTTGAAAATACAGAAGGTACACTTGCTGGATTTTGGACGCCAGATTATGCGCAAGGTATTGGTGTAGCTGGATTCCATTTACATTACATTGATGATGAAAGAAGCGGAGGCGGACATGTTTTCGACTATGTTGTTGAAAACTGTACGATCCAAATTTGTCAAAAAGCTCATATGCATTTAGCACTTCCAGAAACAGCTGACTTTATGGCGGCTGAATTATCAAGAGAAAACTTAGAGGATAATATTGCGACTGCGGAAGGTGCGGAGTAAAAAGGGAGAGACTGTTCCATTTTGGAACAGTCTTCTTTTATTCGTAATTGTCATCATTTGTCGATAAATCGATATTTCTTGTCGAATCGTTGATATATTTTGAGTTATGATAGATATATTTGAAAAATCGTTGATATATTGTAAGTTACGATAGATATATTCGAAAAATCGTTGATATCGTTCATTTCTTTGAAACAAACGGATGTCCCTCATAATAAAAACGCCACGGATAATGTACAGCTTCTTCTGCATAGTCGATATTAATACGAGGACCTGCTGTTATTTTATATTGTGATGATATGTGTTTTTCTTCGGGGACGAGTTCAATATGTAATGTGTCACTTTGTAGGGATACACCTCGTTCTTCTAACGTAATGCCGAGGGCACGGCATAGTTTGCCAGGTCCGTTCGTTAAGTTTTTATATTGCGCTTTTGTAATGTCCGTTTTGTTGTAGCGCGCTAGTTTTATTTCTTCTATTCCATCTACTGGCTCAAGGGCTCGAATGAGCACTCCTTGCGGGGTACCAACTGGTGCTGTAATGACGTTAAAACAATGATACATACCGTAAATTAAATATACGTAAGCATGTCCCGGTGCACCAAACATGACTTCTGTGCGATCCGTCCGTCTGCCGCCATAACTATGTGCGGCCTTATCATCGGGACCTTTATATGCCTCTACTTCAACAATGATTCCGCTTCGCTTTATTCCGTTTACAATATGAACAAGTTTTTGTCCGAGTAATTTCTTTGCGACTTCTAACGTATCGCCTTCATAAAAGGAAGGAGGTGCCTGCATTGTACTATCTCCTTTACTGAGTGTATATGTATATAGTAAACCAAATTTTCAGTAGAAATTCTAACTCGTTCTATTTGCTACATTTATTTCATAAATTATGGATAGAGTACAACAGCGAAGAGGGGGAGTGCGACATGATTTATCGCTTACTAGCTCTTAACATAGATGGGACACTACTATACAACAACGGAAAAATTGCAAAAGGATTAAGAGAAACAATTGAATTTGTGAAAAGAAAAGACGTATACGTTACATTATTTACGAGCCGTAATTTTCAGTCTGCTCATAAAGTAGCAAAGGCGTTAAAATTAGATTCGATATTAGTGACACACGGTGGTGCTTTCATTTCAGCAACGTTAGATAAGCCGTACGTTCAAAGAAGGTTATCGGAAGAGAAGACATTTAATATTGTGCAAGTATTAGAGCATTTTGATTGTAACGTCCGCATCTCTCATGAACGGTTTTCAATCGGAAATCGCGAAAGAAATACACCAAACTTAATTGCACGTACTGTGTTATCGAGTGCAGATCCGTTATTTTATCCAGTTCAATTTGTAGATTCATTAGGTGATGCGCTTCGTGATCATCCAGTCGCGGCGCCAAAAATTGATGTTCTTTTTCAAACGAAAGGTGAAAAAGAGAGAGGGCTCAATACATTAAGAAAAGCGTTTCAAGATATAGAGTACGTTGAGTGTGATTCAAAACGAATAGAAATTTTGCCGCAAAATGTATCAAAATTACGTGGATTACAATTGCTTGGAGAGCATTTAAATATTTCGTTAAACGAAATGGTTGCGATTGGAGATAGTTTAGAAGATCTAGAAGTAATTGAAAATGTAGGGCTTGGAGTAGCGATGGGGAATGCACCTGTAGAAGTAAAACAAGCGGCCGACTGGATTACACGTTCAAATAGTGAGAACGGCGTAGAGTATATGATTAAAGAACATTTCCGTAAGCAATTCCCGCTTCCGTTTTTGAAGAATCATAAAAATACACCGAAACGATAAAGGAAAACGTAGCTTTTGGCTACGTTTTTTTGTTGGTTTTATCCTGCTTTAACGGGCAGTAAGACCCCCACCTCAAAATTCAGCGGAAGCAAAGAAGTTAGGTGGGGGATGAACAGAACCCCCCTGATTAAAGTTTCACTTTATTTTGAAAATGAAAGCGTTCTATAAAGATGAATTGTGTCTGAAATCTATACAATTCACTTGAATCCTTTAGAAAACTGTTGTAAAGTGGATGATGTTGCCAAAATAGTTACACCACATGAAATATTCTCCATGTTAATTTTATTGAGCGCCCATACGCAAAAACACTTCGCATGTTAGTTTCGTTCACGTATGATTTCAAAAATGCATTGTAGTCATTTTATTAATGAGTTGTAGAGTTTCTTTGGTTTATTTAAATGGATTATTTTAAATTAATGTGAGTAAGGATTGGTACATATGAAAAGTACTTCTTTTCATAAATTTAGGAATTATAAAAGGGGGAATGAATTTTTTGAGGAAATCATTTAATCAAAAAATAAATAAATTAAGTAGTAGTTTTATAGTCGTGTTACTAGTATGTATGAATTTTTTAATCCATTTACCATATAAAGCAGAGGCAGCTACAACAGAATTAAAAGGTTTAGGTGATGTATCTTATTACAATGCAATCATTTTTGGAGATCATAGTGCAACGAGTGCGGATATTGAGGGTGCGATGGCTATTCAAAAAAATATGAATGCATCAAGTTATACAGTCTTAGCGGCTGCAACGGGAGCAAATAACTTAGCAGGAGCAACTTGGGTAGATGAAGGATATCCATCATTATTACTAGGCGGTCAATTTACGAAAGCGGGAGCAGGACAAGTAATTATTCAAGATGGAACAGTGGCGATGACAAAAGACGGAGATCCAGATGGTGCAATGAAAACATCATATGACCGTATCTCTTATAAAGAGCAAGCGGAGATTGATGCTAAGTTTAAAGAATTTAGAAAAGACGTTGATGGTGTAATTGGGGATGCAAGTAAACTACAGACTGATAAGCCAAAACCTAATATGAGCTTTGGAATCGGTGAAGATGTAAACAACCCTAATATTTATGTCTCTTCAGGCCAAACAGGAAAGAAAGCATTTGATGTAACAGACGTTTTTCTTCCGAATGTAGAGAATAAAGACTTTATTGTTATTTATTCAGATGCAGAAGAAGTGAGTTTTGGTAGCGGTGCAATTTTGTATGATACAAGAAATACTGGGATGGCGACGGATTTAATTAATACATCTCAAGCATACGACCCTAATTCATCTTTTACTGAGTTAGCTAGTAAGGTAATTTGGGTATTTCCTAATGCTACAAAGATAACAACTAAAGGTTATGGTGTAGTAGGTAGTGTGTTTGCACCTAATGCAGTTGTAGAAACAAAAGGTGGTTCTATTAATGGACAAGCCTATGTTGGAGGATTACACCAAAGAGACGGTTTTGAGGTTCATAACTTTAAATTTAACTGGCCAAAGTGGAAAAAGCCAGCAGCTAAAAAAGGAAATTTACAAATTAAAAAAGTTGATGAAAACAATGAAAATATTGTTTTAAAAGACGCAAAATTTGATGTTATAGATAAAGAGAATAATGTTGTAGATACGGTTACAACAAACGAAAAGGGTATTGCGGAAGTTAAAGATTTACCATTTGGTGATTATTTTGTAAAAGAAATTAGTGCACCAGAAGGATATATAAAGATTGATGCACCAGTAAAAGTAACAATTGATAATACAAACATAATTGAATTTGTTATAAAGAATACGAAAAAATTAGAAAATGGTCAATTAAAATTATTGAAAAAAGATAGTGAATCTGGTCAACTTCTACCAGGTGCAAAATTTGATGTTATCGATAAAGATGGGAAAGTTGTGGAAACAATTGTTACAGATGATAAAGGTGAAGCTTTATCGAAACAACTTCCAGTTGGAAGCTATACATTAAAAGAAGTAGAAGCACCGAAAGGATATGAATTATCATCTAGTTCAGTTTCTGTTGATGTAGAGGCTAATAAAGTAGTGACTGTAGATGTGGTGAATAAAAAGATCCCCGAAAAAGTAACAGGTCAATTTGAAGTGGTGAAAGTAGATGCAAATGATAAAACGAAATTGTTATCAGGTGCAGAATTCGAAGTGTATAAAGATGGTAAAAAGGTAGCAGAACTGAAAACAGATGAGAGTGGAAAAGTGATGTCACCGAAATTACCGCTAGGTGAATACACAGTGAAAGAAACGAAAGCACCAGCGGGCTACAAGCTTTCAGATAAAGAATGGAAAGTAACAATTCAAAACGAGAAAGAAGTAGTAAAAGTAGAGGCAGAAAACGAAAAAATCTTAGGTTCTCTACAAATTATTAAAATGGATGATAAAGATCAAACGAAACGCTTAGCAGGCGCAGAATTTACATTGAAAGATGTGAAAGGCAATGTTGTAAAAGAAGGAATTACAACAGATAAGTCTGGAACTGTTAAAGTAGACGGACTTGTGCCGGGTGAATATACGTTAGAAGAAACAAAAGCGCCAGAAGGTTATAAGGCATTAGAAGTAACAATCGAAGTAAACGTAGTAGCAAACGAAGTAGTAAAACAAGACGTGTTGAATGAAAAAGTGAAAGAAGAAATTACAGGGCAATTAGAAATTACAAAGGTAGATGCTAATGATATAAATAAAAAATTAGCAGGCGCAGTGTTTGAAATTTGGAAAGACGGAACAAAAATCGATACATTAACATCAGATGAAAATGGTAAAGCAATTTCGAAAGAACTGGATCCAGGAGATTATATTTTAAAGGAAGTTCAAGCGCCAGAAGGTTATGAGTTATCTGATAAGGAAATCGAATTTACGATTTCTAATCAAAAATTTGAAGTTGTAAAACTTCAAATTACAAATAAAAAAGAAACAAGCAAAGGTCCAGAGAATCCAGGTGAAGAAACAGAAAAGCCAGGCGAAGAAACAGAAAAGCCAGGTGAAGAAACAGAAAAGCCAGGTGAAGAAATAGAAAAGCCAGGTGAAGAAACAGAAAAGCCAGGTGAAGAAACAGAAAAGCCAGGTGAAGAAACAGAAAAGCCGGGTGAAGAAACAGAAAAGCCAGGTGAAGAAACAGAAAAGCCGGGTGAAGAAACAGAAAAGCCAGGCGAAGAAACAGAAAAGCCAGGTGAAGAAACAGAAAAGCCAGGTGAAGAAACAGAAAAGCCGGGTGAAGAAACAGAAAAGCCAGGCGAAGAAACAGAAAAGCCAGGTGAAGAAACAGAAAAGCCAGGTGAAGAAATAGAAAAGCCAGGTGAAGAAACAGAAAAGCCGGGTGAAGAAACAGAAAAGCCAGGTGAAGAAACAGAAAAGCCAGGTGAAGAAACAGAAAAGCCAGGTGAAGAAACAGAAAAGCCAGGTGAAGAAACAGAAAAGCCAGGCGAAGAAACAGAAAAGCCAGGTGAAGAAACAGAAAAGCCAGGCGAAGAAACAGAAAAGCCAGGTGAAGAAACAGAAAAGCCAGGTGAAGAAACAGAAAAGCCAGGTGAAGAAACAGAAAAGCCAGGCGGAGAGACAGAAAAACCGGGTAAAGAAACAGAGAAACCAGGTGAAGGAATGGAAAACCCAGAAAAAGAAAATCCTACTTTACCAGAAAAAGGACAAGGTACCTCTCATGCTCAACAGCTTCCAGCCACAGGACATGATATGAATTATTTTCCATTCATTGGCTTTGCTCTTGTTTTATTAGGGATACGCTTAAGATTTATGACTAAAAATAACTAATATGTTTTATAAAAGGCATAAGAGAAATATTATCTCTTATGCCTTTTGTTTTTTTATTTAAGCTTCAATAACTTTAAGCATTCGGTTTAAAAATGCGGCAGCTTCAGCGCGTGTTGCTGTGCCTTTTGGTACGAATTCATTTCGTTCGTTCCCTTTTACAATTCCATATGCATAAACGTTTTGTAATGCTTTTTTATCGTATGCTAAGTGTTGGTCAGTGAATGGTAATTTCACTTCTTTTCTATAAATCCAGTTATATTCTAGTGCACGGTCAATCATAATAACAGCTTCATCACGTGTTATTGTAGCATTAGGATCAAATTTATTATTCCCACGGCCATTAATGATACCTGCGCTAGCGGCGCGGTTAATTCCATCTACTAAAGATGGATGTGCTTCGTTTAAATCTGTAAATTTAGCGTTTCCAGCAGGTAATTTTAAAGCTCTCGACATTAAATTTGCAAACTCAGCTCGTGTTACGAGGCGGTTTGGCCAGTAAGAACCATTGCCGTCACCGAACATGATTTTTCTAGCAGCCAATTGACGAATGTCTTGTTCATACCATCCACCTGTAATGTCGTCTTTTTCATGAGGGACTTCTGGCGGTGGCATAACCTCTTTATGATGTTCGTTATAGTAAGCGTTCGTGCCCTTTAAGAAAGCATTCCATTGTCCGCGTTGAATCATAAATGCAGGGCAGTTTTTTCCGCTCCAAAATTGATGCTTTTGCACGTGATCTAGAGATATGTTTAATTCATTCATTAAATAAGCAGCTAACTTTTTTGCGTTTTCTACCGCTTTCGTATAATTTCCATCACTATTTACAGCGATTTCAATTCCGATAGATTCATAGTTTCCAGTTTTATTTCCGGCATGCCAACCAACTTCATTTAATGGTAAATGTTGATAAATTTCTTTGTCATCTACTGTAAAATGCCAAGATGCTGAACGATCAGTATTTCCGCGGGCTTGATTATCTAAGTACTTCGCATGATTTAAGGCGTTCGCACCTTTACTTGTATTAGCAGTTTCATGAATCGTAATGTATTTCGGTTCCATTGCGTAGCCAGGACGAATATTTTCATTCCCTTTTGGAACAATCATTTCTTTAAATGTAACACCATAAACGTTATTTGTAGGTAAATGAGATGGTGTTTTGAAAAATGCGGCGCTTCTATTTTCCATAGAAATTTTTTTTTCGAATAGTGTTGCTTTCGTACCTTCGAATGTGGCTGAAGGAGCATAAATCCATTTCTCAGTTCCGTTCATTTGAATTTTAAACCAATTCCCAGCTTGCTCAGTAGGAGTTACTGTTTGTGGCTGTAATTTCGTTTCTTCTTTAAATGATTGGAAAGGGAATGAATATACGGATGTTTCTTCTGTTACAATTAATTTTTGATTCGAGAGTTTATGAATCTCTTGTACTTCTAAACTATTATTTTCCTTATTAACCCAGCCAGCACCAGATGTAGTTTGTATGTAATAGGCATTATTTTTTTTCTTTGTTGCCTTTACTACTGGTTCAGCAATTTCAATATTTGTTTTCGTTTTTAAGTCGTTTGAATCGTATAGTGGAAGTTTTGTTGATAAGTGGAGAAGATATTCACCCGAGATTTCAAGGTCGTTTTCTTCGTCATGTCTATGTTGTTTTGCATGTTCTTCAATGCTTTTTAAAGCTTGCTCATCTATAGACAATTCCGCAGTTTTTTCTATACTTTCTGCGAATGAATGGGTAGGCGCTACAAATGTTTGTAATGCCAAAGATAATGCTAAAATGTTGTAAAACTTTTTTTTCATAGTTGTTTTAACACGTGATAGTCTTTCGTGCGTGTTAAGAGTCCTCCTTTATATGTATTTAAATTAGTAGCAAGTACTAATACGTTCTAGATTGTAACAAGAGTATATTCTAATGTCTATACAACTAGGGAAAGTTCATGAAAAATCAATATTCAGTTTGTTTTAAATAGGATATTAAAATAAGGTAAAACCTTCTGTATTGACCTGCAAACGCCCTTCAAGTAAACTAAAGAGAGTTTGCAAATGAAAAGGTGATAATGTTGTTAATTTCAATTAAAACGTTACAAGATGATCGTTTTTTACGTCCGCTACAAAATATTGGCGGCTTATTTTTTGAAGATAGTACGATTGGATTTGAACAAGAGGAAGCAAATCTTATCGTTGATATACACATTGAAGAGAATGTGAAAGCATCAGCTCGTTTAACAGATGTTGCGACTGGAAATGTGTATGAAGAAACATTCGCAAAAGATTTATCTGCTTTTACAGATGAAAAAGAGCGTATGAAGCAAGTGAAGCACGTTGTTTCTTATGTATATCTTTCTGTTCTTCAGCAGTTAACTGGTATTGAGCAAAGCTGGGGTATTTTAACGGGAGTTCGTCCAACAAAACTTCTTCATAAAATGCTTCAAAATGGTATGTCAAAAGAAGAGGCGCACCAAGAACTTCGTGAAAGCTATTTAATTCATGAAGAGAAAATTGAACTTCTTCAGCGTATTGTTGACTGCCAATTAGCGGTAGTTCCGGATTTATATCGCTTGAAAGAGGAAGTAAGTATTTATATCGGTATTCCATTCTGTCCAACAAAATGTGCATATTGTACATTCCCAGCGTATGCAATTAACGGACGTCAAGGTTCTGTTGATTCATTCTTAGGTGGTTTACATTATGAAGTTCGTGAAATTGGTAAGTTTTTAAAAGAAAAAGGTGTAACAGTTACGACGATTTATTACGGCGGCGGTACACCGACAAGTATTACAGCAGAAGAGATGGATATGCTGTATGAAGAAATGTATGAAGCGTTCCCAGATGTGAAAAATGTGCGTGAAGTAACAGTTGAGGCAGGTCGCCCAGATACAATTACGCCAGCAAAGCTAGAAGTGTTAAATAAATGGAATATTGACCGTATTAGTATTAATCCGCAGTCATACCATCAAGAAACATTAAAAGCAATTGGGCGTCACCATACTGTAGAAGAAACAATTGAGAAGTACCACTTAGCTCGTGAAATGGGAATGAATAATATTAATATGGATTTAATTATTGGTCTTCCTGGTGAAGGGTTAGATATCTTCAAGCACACGTTAGATGAAACAGAAAAGTTAATGCCAGAATCATTAACAGTTCATACGTTATCATTTAAACGTGCTTCTGAAATGACGCAAAACAAACGTAAATATAAAGTAGCAGGTCGCGAAGAAATTACAGCGATGATGCACGAAGCAGAAGAGTGGACACAAAAGCATAATTACGTACCATATTACCTATATCGTCAAAAGAATATTTTAGGTAATTTAGAGAACGTTGGTTATGCAATGCCGACGCAAGAAAGTATTTACAACATTGTCATTATGGAAGAAGTACAATCAATTATCGGACTTGGTTGTGGTGCATCAAGTAAATTTGTTCATCCGAAAACGGGAGCAATTACGCACTTTGCGAATCCGAAAGATCCAAAATCATATAACGATGGCTTCGTAAAATATACAGAAGATAAACTGAAAATTTTAGAAGAGCTATTTGCATAAAAAGAAAGAGGTTATTCCGAGTCGGAATAACCTCTTTTTTATATTGTCAGTTTTTGTCGGTAAGTCGATATATTCGAAAAATCGCCGATATAATTCAAGTTGCGCTGATATATCCGGAAAATCGCCGATATAATTTCACTTACCGCCAAAAGCGGCGCTGTTTGTAAAACTATGTCGATAATAATCAGAAAAATTAGTCAAATCATTAAAGGACAATGTCTACTTATGGACGAAATGATAGATTTATGAAAGAGAAAAGGGGGAAATTGTTGGCATGTACATGACGATAGGGAGAATTTTCGATTTATCTGTTGGTAAGTATCCGAATAAAGAGGCATTAGTGGAGCCAGAAAAAAATATTCGCTGGACGTATAAACAGTGGAATGAGCAAATAAATAAAACGGCGCACGCTCTATTAGAAGAAGGGGTAAGAAAGGGAGATACTGTATCTGTTTACTTATATAACTGCCGTGAATTTGTAAACGTTTACTTAGCCTGTGCGAAAATTGGTGCAATCTTTAACCCAATTAATTTCCGCTTAAAAGCAAAAGAAGTATCTTATATTCTCCAGGATGCATCCTCGAAAGTAGTTGTTTTTGAAAAAGCAGTTGAGCCAACTGTCGCTATCATTGAACGAGATTTTCCAAATTCGTCTTTTTGGTATGTAGAAGATGATACACCTTCTTATGCTAGCTCCTACCATGAAAAAGTAAATGAAGCATCTTCCGAAAAAGTAGATATTGAAATTGGTGAAATGGATTATTGTTCGATGCTGTATACGAGCGGTACGACTGGTCATCCGAAAGGTGTATTACATCGCCATCGTGAAATGGCTGAGCATAGTATGATTTGTACGTATTTCCTAAAATATAATCGAGATAGTGTCGGGCTTGTCGTTGCACCTTTATATCACTGCGGTGAGCTGAATGCTGGAATTATCCCGCGCATTCAAGTTGGCGGAAAGAATGTTATTTTACATCATTTTGATACGGAAACAGTATTACATACAATTCAAGAAGAGAAGATTACGACGTTCTTTGCAGCACCGACGATGTGGAATATGCTGTTGCAAAAAGATTTAACGCAGTATGATTTAACGTCAATGAAGATCGGTATATACGGCGGAGCTGCAATGGCGCCAGCATTAGTGAAGGAATGTAAAGAACGTCTTTATATTGATCTTGTTCAAATATACGGAATGACAGAAATGGGACCAGTTGTTGCGTTTCTCGTAGAAGAAGATCAAATTACGAAAGCTGGTTCAGCGGGAACACCATGCTTTAGTCATGAAATTCGAATTGTAAAACCAAGCGAAGATGCACCGGCAGAACCGGATGATGTATTGCCTCCTTATGAAGTAGGAGAGATTATTTTGCGCGGCCCAACTATGATGGCTGGTTATCATAACCGAGAAGAAGCAAATGTAAAATCGATGTATAAAGGATGGTATCATTCTGGTGATTTAGGCTACTTCGATAAAGATGGTTATTTATTTGTCGCAGATCGCGTGGATGATATGGTGATTAGTGGCGGCGTTAATATTTATCCACGTGAAATTGAAGATTTCCTCCATAGTCATCCTGGTATATTAGATGTTGCCGTGCTTGGTGAGCCGGATGAATTATGGGGAGAACGTGTTGTGGCAGTCGTTGTAAAGAAAGATGCACATATTACAGAGGCTGATTTAGAAACGTATTGTAAAGAAAGTGATGAATTAGCGGATTATAAACGTCCGCGTCATTATTTATTTGTGGATGAACTGCCTCGTAATGCGAGTGGAAAATTACAAAAATTTGTCCTGAGAGAGTCGTTGAAAGGCGCAAAACAATAAGGAGTAGAACAGCCGTCTATACAGATAAAGCTACCTTTTCTAATACGAAAAGGTAGCTTTATTTTTAAAAGCGATTAAAAAATGGTATTTATCTTCTAGTCAAATTCTCTTTTGTTATTATGTTAAAATACTTTTTGTGACATTTTACTTTGATTAAAAACGCTGTATATTGCGTTTTAAATAAGGGTTTAGTAAATTACTTAGGTGAGTTTTATAGATGTTGAAATAATAATTTTAGTAAGAGTGGAATGAAGTTATGAAGGAGAATTATCGGTAAAAGATAAAGAAATTCAGTCATCAGATGACCTGATGGACAAAATGGTCATTTAGTATATTTTGGTAGCATGAATATGGTAACAAATTAATATGTAAATGAATAGTCTTGTAATGTATTTTGATTAGGAATAGTATTTATTGTTGGCTGCCCGAAAAAAGTAGAAATGAACACAATATAAGTTAATGAATTGTGTTGTTTATTACTTTATGTGTAGAACTAACGATGGTTTGATGCTGCAAATAATCTTTAGTCCGTACCCCCTTAGTTTAAGGGGTATTTTGGGTGGAATGGATCTCACGGTGAAAAAGTTTAACAATTAATATTGGAGGTTTTATGAGTACATATTTAAAAAGAATATCTGTGATTTGTTTTATTTTTACTGTTCTTATTGGACAAGTTTTTATGCCTATCATAGGGCATGCACAAGAATTAAATTCGACAGGATTTGTTGATAGTTTTTCATTTGAAAAAACGAAATTAAATTATGGGGAAAAGAATACGATATATGTGAACTTTAGTGAAAAACCTGGAAAGAAGATGAAGTCTGGGGATACATTAACGTTAGCACTTCCGCCAGAATTAAAAGGTTATAGTGGCACAATTACATTGCAAGATGGTTCAGGGCGTATTTTGGGTACGTGCCAGATTAATGCAAATAATGTGGTTTGTACATTCAATGATACGGTAGAAAAGCTTGAAAATATTAAAGGGAACTTTAATTTCACTGTTCAAGGTACGAATGTTGAAGCAGGAAAGACGAAAGATGTACAAACGAATTTAGGGACAGATTTAGAGAAACAAACGGTAAGTATTACGCATCCAAAAGGAGAGGGTACAGAGCCGGGGATGTTTTTCTATAAGTCTGGTGATATTCAGCCAGACAAAAGTAATGAAGTACGTTGGTTTTTAAATATAAATTTAAAGAAACAATATTTACATGACAACATCGTTTTAAAAGATACGTTACAAGAAGGACAAACCCTAAATAAAGATAGCTTTACCATCACTATCAATAATAAAGAATATTTGTCTCTTAAACAATTTCAAGACCGAGGTTATGGATACATTAAGCTTACTAGTGATAACTCATTTGAAGTTGTAATTTATAGGCATATGGCGAATGCTACGTCGTTTACCGTTTTCTATACATCAACGATTACTGATAGCGGGAAAAAGTTGAAATATCTACAGAATGACTACAAGCTTGATTATCAAATTTTATATGAGAAACCTAGTACTGAATCTAATAGTGTAAAGGTCGAAAATATATCATTTGGCGGAGAAGCTGAAGGGGTTTTACCTGCGAAAGGAACGCTGCAAATTGTAAAACATATTGGAGGAGATGAGAAGAAGTTTATTCCAGGTGTTTCTTTTAAATTGTTTACAGAGTCGGGACAGCAAATTGGTGATTCCTATACAACAAATCGAGACGGAATAGTTGAAGCACCAAACCTTGCTCCAGGCAATTATTACGTACAAGAAATTTCTGCTCCGAACTATGTAGAGTTTGATTCACAAGCGAAAATTCCTTTTACAATTAAGACAGATGCTACAAACGGAATAAAACTTATGGTTCCAAATAAGTTGAAAACTATATCTGTTGCAGGAACGAAAACATGGGAGGGCGACAAAGTAAACGATCGCCCAAAAACAATTAAAGTAGATTTACTGCAAAACGGTAAAGTCATTACAACGAAAGAAGTTACAGCAGAAAATGGTTGGAAATATGAGTTTGGAAAGTTACCAGCAGTTGATAATGAAGGGAAAGCTCATACGTATGAAGTAAAAGAACAACCAGTAACAGGATATCAATCGAAAGTTAATGGTTATGATATTACAAATATAAAAATCCACGAAGTAACAGAAGCAGAAGAACAAGGTAAAGAAGAATCGATAGAAGAACTGGAAGCTCCAACTAACCCAGAAACACCAAAAGTAACAGAAGAGCCGAAAGAACTAGAGAAGCCAGAAGTTACGGAGAAGCCGGAAATACATGTAAAACCAGAAGAAGAACAAGTTGAAGAAGAAGCAATAGAAGAAATAAAAGAAGAAAAGCCGGAAGAACCGAAAGTAACAGAAGAGCCGAAAGAACTAGAGAAGCCAGAAGTTACGGAGAAACCGGAAATACATGTAAAACCAGAAGAAGAGAAAGTTGAAGAAGAAACGACAGAAGAAATAAAAGAAGAAAAACCAGAAACACCAAATGTGACAGAAGAGCCGAAAGAGCTAGAGAAGCCAGAAGTTACGGAGAAGCCGGAAATACATGTAAAACCAGAAGAAGAACAAGTTGAAGAAGAAACGACAGAAGAAATAAAAGAAGAAAAGCCGGAAGAACCGAAAGTAACAGAAGAACCGAACGTACTTGAAAAACCAGAGGTGAAAGAGCGTCCGGAAATTCATATAAAACCAGAGGAAGAAAAAGTAGAAGAACCAAACAAGTCAGAAGTAAAAGAGCAGCCAAAAGTTTCAAACAAACCAGAGACTCAAGGTAAAGTAGAAGCAGAAAACAAACAAGATGTACAAAATAAACATGAAGTACCATCTAGTAAAGAAAGTAATAAGCAGTCAAAATCTCTTCCAAAAACAGGGGGAGCAGCAACTGAAGCTACTTCTATTCTTGCAGGTGTGTTTGCGTTGATTTTGGGAGTAATGATGTTTAGACGTCAAAAAAATTAATGATTGTGAGATCGTTAAGTTCTTATGGTTTGAGTTTAAAAACAGATGTATAGAAAAAAAGCGGAGACGATAAGTCTCCGCTTTTTATATTATTTACGTGAAAACCCTTCTTCATCAAGGTATTCCGCAGCTTCTGGATAAGAGTTAAATGTACCGTCTAAATTTACACCAGCGTACACGTTCCACATATCATCCTCTGAGATAAGAGTAAGGATATGACCGTCTTCGTTATGCCATTCTTCTTCTTTCGCAGGTTCTGCAGGGATTACTACTTCTTCTTGTGAAAGTAATTCAATTGATTGCTCGATTACTGAGCGTAATTCATCTGCTGAAAATTCGCGGATGTTAACCATACCTTTATCATCCGTTTTGTAACCTTTAATACCACTTGCATAGACAAAGCCGTTTCCATTTGGATGTAAGTGGTAAACAACGTTCTTTTTATCTAAACGACTTTCTTCAAAGTGAAAGTTCACGCGTTTTAATGATACGTTTTTTCTTTCTAATTCTGGGAAAGATTCAATGATCGATAATTTTTCTTCAAAAGTTAGCATAGTGCCTCCAAATATATAATAAAAGATTTAATTTATCCATTATAGCATAGTTATAATGGTTTCCAAAGATGCGATAGGTACTTGTAATTGAATGCGTTTACGTCACGATACTGTAAAAAGTGGACTAACGAATGTATCTTTTTAGGTGTACAATGGAACGTGGACTTAATGTGAAGGTGGTTATTTATATGTTTCAAAAAATAGCAAAGGAATGTTTAGCTGGTTTTACTGTTGCAATTGTTGCGTTGCCACTTGCCATTGCATTTGGTATTGCTGCAACGGGAACATCTGAGGGAGCACTAGTCGGATTGTATGGTGCAATTTTTGCAGGTTTATTTGCGGCGTTATTTGGTGGTACACCTGGGCAGGTTACAGGGCCAACTGGGCCAATTACGGTTATCGCAACAGGGGTTATTGCGACGCACGGATTAGAGGCGAGTTTTATAGCATTTATGATGGCGGGACTGTTTCAAATTTTATTCGGTGTATGTAAGCTTGGCTCGTACGTTCGTTACATTCCGTATCCTGTCGTTTCAGGATTTATGAACGGTATTGCATTAATCATTATTTTAGGTGAAATGAAGCATGTGCAAAATAGTTTTCTACTCGTCGTATTAACGATTATTGTCATGATTGTTTCTGGAAAATGGATTAAAGCAATTCCATCTAGTTTAGTTGCATTAGTCGGTGTGACTGCTTTGCTTCCTTTATTTTCTTCTGCGTTAGAAGGGCTTACAGTGAAGTTACCGGTTATCGGAAATCTGACATTAAATAAAGTAATTGAAAAGATTGGGACGATTCCAGAAGCGATGCCGACGCTTCATATTCCATCTTTAGGTGGAACAGGTATAGCAGAACTTGTTTTACCAGCGCTTAGTATTGCTTTATTAGGATCGATTGACTCGTTGTTAACATCGGTCGTAATGGATAATGTGACGGGTACGCGTCATAAAAGTAATAAAGAACTGGTTGGACAAGGTATCGGTAATATGGTGAGCGGATTGTTTGGCGGATTAGCAGGGGCAGGTGCGACTGTACGGTCTATCGTGAATATAAGAAGTGGCGGTAAAACGGCGCTTTCAGCATGTATGCATAGTGTTATATTATTTATTTTCATTATGGGACTTGGATCAGTCGTGCAATACATTCCGCTTGCTGTATTATCAGGTATTTTAATTTTAACCGGTATTGGCATGTTTGATTGGGAAAGTATGAAGAAAATGCATGTAGCGCCAAAAGGTGATGTCATTGTTATGCTCGTCACGATGATTGTCACAGTGAAGTTTGATTTAATGATCGCTGTTGCGTTCGGAATTCTTCTTTCGTTCCTTATATACATGGTGAAATGTAAAGAACGTAAAGCTTCTATTGTAAAAGAAAAAGAAGCGACATATAAAATTAAAGGCCCACTTTCGTTTTTAACAGTGGATCGTGTTTTTTATGCTTTACAAGACGTAAAATCTCCGGTTGTTTTGCGCATGAAAGATGCACGATATATGGATGTATCAGGAGCTATGGCGTTATTGAATTTCATTGAGCAGTCGGATAAATCAGGATTGAGTGTGACGCTAGAGCAAGTGCCTGTTCATATTAAAAAGACGTTAGTAACGATGGCGAGTAATGAACAGAAAGATAAATTACTATTTGCAGAAGTTGATGTTATGTAAGGAAATGCCCTCGTATGAGGGCTATGCAGTTAGAATCAACTAATTGCTCAGCTCTAGGGGAAGTGGAGATTGGTTATTTATAGTGTTAAGGTGATTTTTGGGTACTACTTAATTATAGTATGGAAGATATGCTGAGATTAGAGCTTATGCAGAATATACAGGTTATCGTTTTGATGTATGGGAGTCTGGATGGTTTGGTGATAAGAAAGTTGGAAATGGGACCGCGTTAAGACCTGTTGGAATATGTTTCGTGACATATCGTTAATTTAGTGAAAAAAGAATCCTTAGAATTGAGGATTCTTTTTCGTAGTTTGGTAATATGGTAGGAAAGGGGTGAATTGTTTGAAAAATATAAAAGTACGTAATGTTGTTTTAACATTTACCGTATTGATCGGCATTGTACTTCTTCTAAAAAGCTTGGACTTTGCAAATAATCTTACTCATTCTTGGGTGCAAAGTGTAGGTGGTGATGTAGATACGTCGACATATAATATTATGCTAAATAATTATATGAATGTTTTTCAAATATCAGGGGGAATTTTACTTGGAATCGGAGTTTTTTTATTGTTATATTCAGTATTATTTTATAAAGAGTAAATCAATTGCTAAATGAAAGTTATAGGATATACTTGCGGCAATCATTTTCTTACTTTAACAATAGATTGTTTTACTCAAAAGGGAAAACATTGGTGAAATAAAGGGCATCGTTCTCATAAGAATGATGCCTTAATTATATTATACATAACCTTACCTTGATGGCTATGCTCGTATGAGGAAGGGTGTTTTTTTGTCGTTCTTAATATCCGTATATCGTAATTTTTGAGATTATTGACATTTATTCATCTTAGCAGTATAGTAACATTCTAGATTAGGTATGTGATATTATAATAATGTATATGAATTTTGAGATTCCTTTTTTTTCAGAAGGAAGAGCTTTAAGCTGGAGGGAATAATTGATGTACAAACAGTTACCACACGGAGTGAAAATTGGGATTACACGCTCAATTGTTGTTTCTTTTGAGAAGTATATGAAAGAAATTGAATGGAACGAAGAAAAGTTTGATATGCAACAATTTGTTGAACAGTGGAAACAGTATTTATACACAAAATCAACTTGGATCAATAAAGTAGATGATAAGTTGAAAGGACATCCAGATTTCCATCAAGCGTTAGCAATGAAAGTAAATGAAAAAATTAACGAGCTTATTAATGAAAAACCGAGCGAAGAGCAAGTGGAGCAATTAAAGAGAAATAAAGTGAAGCATGCAGATGAAATGTGCAAATTAGAAGCTGAATATCATATTGAACGTTTATTAGTGACGAAATAAATTTTACATAAAGAAAAAGCCTGTCCAAAGAGGTGTGATGACCATCTTTTTGAGCAGGCTTTTTATATGAAAAAAAGTAAGAGAGGCGAGCCCCTCTATAATTAATCTTGCGGTACAAGAGCTTTCCAAGAAGATAGGTCCATATCTTCTTTTAATATAGATGAAGCAGGGAAGACAAATGACCAAGGTTTTGTAGTGTTCGCTTTAATTTCAAGGTTCGGTAATGTGAAAGCTCCTTTAACAACAACCGCACCCGTGGCATCTTCAATATGAAGAGGAAGTTGCTCTAGTTGAATGTTGTCTTTACAACCGTTACGAATAAGAAGCGTTGTATGTAAATCACCATTTTCTTTTCGTGCAGCTTGTAGACCTAAGAAGTTAATTTCACCATCATTTGGAGGTGTTAAATTGTCTACGAAATTACGTAAAGCTTCTTTACTTGCTTCAGGTAATTGAGCTTCCCAAGATGGATCTAAATCTAGTGCATGCTTGCTTTCAAGTTCAAATGCTAATTCCCAATCCGTTTGCGATAATGCAGCATCCGTAATTGTTTCTTGTTCAAATGTAAAAATAAATGGCATATTTACATTTGCAGGAATATCTCCTAATGCAGAAAGGTTAAATGTTTTTCGTGCGCATAGTTTTTTCTCTTTATTTAGAAGGATTAATGTAACCTCTTCGAAAGAAATTGGTTTCGGGACAGTACTGCGAATAAATACAGCTACGTCATAACCGTTATCACGTTTTTCAATCTCAATTCCAGATAAAGAAATTTGATATTCTTCTAAACGTGGTAGTTCTTTATGTAAAAATTGATAAATGTATTTTTGTTCTTGTGCTACTGCACCCCAGCTAGGGTGGAAGTAAAGCGTTGGTTTTACAGTTTTATTTTCAGTACTTGTTTCTTCTTGTCCGAATAATTGATTACTAGAGACAGTCGTATCTTTTCCGTTTTTCTTAGCTTTTTTTAGGAATGATAACATAATCTTTCACCTCGTTATTGTACGTTTTCAGGAACACCTAAATGTCTTGCAACATAGCGGCACAGTTCTTTTTCGAAATTACCATATGTGTATAAAAAGATATCTAAAGCTTCTTTTTGATAAAGACGAGTAGGGTCTTCTTGTTGATATTGTCTTAGTCCGATGCCTTCTTTTAAGTGGGTCATTGCATCTAAGTGATTGACCCAGTTCTGATCTAGGAAATGAAGGGCAACATATCGTAGCGACTGTTGTAAATCAGTATTGCTATCTAGCTCATTTACGCGCTCTTTATAAAGAGATAATGTTTCTTTCAAAACGGATTGTAAATCTTCCGGTGAATGTACATTATTCGCTGATAGTGATGGCATGTTTTCTACTGATAAAATTTCGTTTAGACTTGCTGTTAAACTAGCAAAATCCCATTCTTCCGGAAGCATACCTTCTACAAGATATTGCTTAGAAATGGCTTCTACAGCATGATCGATCATTGGAATAATAATTTCAATCATATTTGTATCTTCTTGTAATAAGTTATTACGTAATTTATAAATAACGTTACGTTGGTCATTTATTACATCGTCTAACTTTAAATTGTACTCACGCATTGAGAAATGGCTACCTTCACAAATTAATTGTGTACGGTTTACAAAATCATGGACTTTAGAAGTTAGAATAAGTCCTGTTTCATCTGTTTTCAGTGATTTCGTTAATTTCTCTACTTCTTCTTGTGCGAAACGTTTTAGCATTTCATCTTCTAAAGAAAGGAAGAATTGAGAGCTACCTGGGTCACCTTGGCGACCAGCACGACCTTTTAGCTGATTGTCAACGCGTCGTGATTCATGGCGTTCTGTCCCAATTACATGTAATCCACCAAGTTCGTGAACACCCTCACCTAGTAAAATATCAGTACCTCGTCCGGCCATATTCGTCGCAATTGTAATTTGTCCTTTTTGTCCAGCAGTTGCGATTAAATCAGCTTCTTGCTCCGCGCTTTTCGCATTTAATAATTGATATGTAATATTTGCTTCATCTAAGTAACGAGCAACGGTTTCAGATTGTAAAATAGACATTGTTCCAATTAAAATCGGGCGTCCTTGTTTATTGTGT
This sequence comes from Bacillus sp. GS3m_15504, assembly GCF_055825275.1. Lineage (NCBI taxonomy): Bacteria > Bacillati > Bacillota > Bacilli > Caryophanales > Bacillaceae > Bacillus > Bacillus sp. GS3m_15504. The sequence goes on from NZ_JBVVNL010000006.1 coordinate 143,525, forward strand.
TTTAAAACATCCTCACGTACAGCTTTATATTTAGCGTCGGCTGTTACGTATACGACGTCCTTTTTGTCTTCACGAATGATCGGACGGTTTGTCGGAATCGGCATAACTTCCATGTTATATACACGGTTAAATTCTTTTTCTTCCGTTTTTGCTGTACCTGTCATACCAGATAATGCTGGATACATACGGAAGAAGTTTTGAATTGTAATGGACGCTTGTGTTTGGTTTTCTTCTGTGATTTCTAAGCCTTCTTTTGCTTCAAGCGCTTGGTGTAAACCGTCACTTAAAGAGCGACCATCCATAACACGGCCTGTGAAAATATCTACAAGTAGAATTTTTTCATCGTGCACAATATAGTCAACATCACATTGGAAAGCGACATGAGCTCGTAATGCTTGAATCATATAATGATATAAAGTTTGATGTTCTAAATCATATAGGTTGTCAATATCAAACAAATCTTCTATTTTTGTAATACCGTCTTCTGTAAAACTAGCAGATTTCGATTCTGCATCGTACGTGTAATGAAGAGTATCCTGGAATGATTTAATAACTTTTGCACATAAATAGTGTAAATCAGAGCTGCTTGATTTCTTACCAGCGATAATAAGAGGCGTCTTTGCTTCATCAATTAAAACGCTATCAATCTCATCGATAATAGCAAAATGATAGGGGCGTTGCACCTGTTCATTTTTTGAAGCGGCCATATTATCACGTAAATAGTCAAAGCCAAATTCTGTTCCAATACCATATGTAATATCAGCTTCGTAAGCAAGTTTCTTTTCGGAAGGATCAATTTGAGGAATATTCAATCCAACCTTTAAACCTAGAAATTCATGAACTTGGCCAATCAATTCTTTATCTCGTTTTGCTAAATAGTCATTTACAGTAATAACGTGAACACCTTTTCCTTCAAGAGCACGTACGTACGTTGGAAGAGAAGAAACTAATGTTTTTCCTTCGCCAGTTGGCATTTCTGCAATATTACCTTCTAATAGTACAAGGCCACCAATTAACTGCACATCGTAGTGACGTAATCCAAGTACACGCTTTGCTGCTTCACGTACAACAGCGAACGCTTCAACTTTTATATCATCCACCGTTTTTCCGTCACGAAGCATGTTTTTAAATGTGATTGTTTTATGACGTAATTCTTCATCAGATAAATCAGATAGTTTTTCTTCTAAATTATTAATTTCTTGAACAAGTTGTTCATATTTTTTAAGTTTTCTCTTTTGAGAATCTCCTAACAGCTTTTTTACCGAATTCAGCATGTTGTAAACACTCCTCTTACTGACAATAGCTACATTATAGCACATGTTTATCCCGAATAAGTAGAAGTAGTAAATTGAAGAAATAACTGGATATAAATAAGGTGTTATTGTACATACTATATTTAAAACCTAGCAAGAAAGAGAGTATTCAATGTATAAGAAATTTGGTATGATAGCTAAATGAGATAAAGTGAAATTTTTCAAAAAAGAGAAGAATATAGCTATCTCGTTTTATGATGTAAAATGTATAGAAATTATATATTCAAAGAAAAGAGCTAGAAGATGAATAATAAGTTTGTGAAAGGCGCTGCGATTTTAACGATTACAACGTTTCTATCGAAAGTGTTGGGAAGTTTTTTTCAAATCCCATTACAAAATATAGCAGGAGATGAAGTGCTTGGGATTTTCCGCCTTGTTTTTCCTGTGTATATGATAGCTTTAACATTGTCAGTAGCGGGAGTACCGCTAGCTATATCAAAGTTAATCGCTGAACTTCATGAAAAGAATGACCAGGACGGAATTGCCAAACTATTTACTTCAGCATCTATTATTGGAGTAATATTTGGAGTGCTTGGATTTTCAGTTATTATGATTGGATCGAGTATGTTTGCAAATATGCTTGGTGGACAAGATACGAGACTCCCATTAATTGTCACTTCGTTTGCGTTATTAATCGCACCATATATGGCGGTATATCGAGGGTATTTCCAAGGTTTTGGAGATATGATTCCTACCGGGGTGTCACAAGTAATTGAGCAGTTCATTCGTGTTTTCTTTATGTTAGCAATTGCATTCTTATTTGTATATTGGAATAAAGAGAGTGATGTTGTAACAGGCGGAGCAATGATTGGCTCTTGCCTTGGGGTAATTACGTCACTGATCTATTTGAGATTGAAGTATGTAAAAAGTATATATCGTTATAAAAGTAATACATATTCACTACAAGATTTTAAAGATAATGCAAAAAAGATACTTCAGGTTTCGATTCCAATTGCAATTGGGGCATTATCGATGCCGGTGTTAAATTTAGTTGATTCTGTAACAATTCCACATATGTTGCATGAATCCACTACAACGATTCAAGAACAATTTGGTATATATAGTCGTGGCTTTGCGTTTACACAATTAATTGTCGTGTTTGCAAGTGCGATGGTATTTCCATTAATTCCGTTGTTAACAGCTGCATTAACAAAGAAAGATATAGCGTTAGCCAAACAAACAATTGAACGAACAAATGAGCTTGCTCATGTTTTAACAACTCCGATAACAATCTGGCTCATGGCACTTACAATCCCGTTAAATGTTGGATTGTTTACAGATGCTAAAGGGAGTGGAATGTTAGCTATTTTAATTGGTAGTTCGTATTTTACGTCACTTATGGTATTATCAATAGGGATTTTGCAAGGAATTAACCGTTCTAAGCAAGCGGCGTGGATAGTTGTTGGAGCGAGTTTTGTAAAAGTCATATTAAATATAGTACTTGTAAGTCAATTTGGCATAACTGGTGCGGCTTATAGTACACTCATCATATATATCATGATTTGTATCGTAAATTATATATACATTCGAAAAGAATTGGCTTATTCGATTCACATCGGGAGATTTTTTGCTGTAATTGGGGTATCTAGTATAGTAGGTATAGGATTATATTTCACATCGACTTTCATAAATGTGGTAGATTCTAGAATTATTACAATAATATATAGTGGTTTAGCGTTTTGTGTAGCCTTTTTCATATATGGCATATGCGCATTAAAGTTGAACTGGATATCCAAAAAGCAAATCCCATTTTTACGTAAGTAAATGAGTCCATAAATGAGTATGGCTATTTATATGTTTGTGAAAGAAATCAATTTGAAGTTATCCAACTTTTCTTATTAAAGAGTTGATAGCAATTTGTTGCATGACAAAAAGTTGATTGCGAAATGTTGGAGGAGATTAAGAGTGCGGTTAGTTTTATCAGGATATTATGGTTTTTATAATGTTGGGGACGAAGCAATTTTGCAATCAATTATTAAAGCGCTACATGAAGAGGATCCTACTCTTGAGCTTGTTGTACTTTCAAATGACCCCGACTATACAAGAAAAATGTACGGTGTAGAGGCAGTAAATCGCTGGGATATAAGAGCAATTTATAAGGAAATAAAGAGAAGTAATGGCTTAATTAGCGGAGGGGGAAGCCTCCTTCAAGATAAAACGAGTATTAAAAGTATTTTGTACTATACAGGTATTATGCGAATTGCTCGTTTTTTGAAGAAGCCGTATTATATTTATGCGCAAGGAATTGGTCCAATTACGAAAAGACAAAATCGTTTATTAGTGAAATGGCAAGTATCAAAAGCGGAATATATATCAGTTCGTGATGAAGATTCATTTTTGTATTTAAAAGAAATTGGTATTAAGAAGGATATTGAATTAGTTCCAGATCCAGTATTGGCATGTCAACCAGAAGGAATGAAGTCGGAGTGGTTGCAAAAACATTCGATTCAAGGCAAAGTAATTGCAGTTAGTGTGAGGTATTGGGACGCAAAAGAAGATTATATGAAGAAGCTAGCAGATACGCTGAAACAATTAAAGCGTGATGGATACCATATTTTATTCGTACCAATGCATGGACCATTTGATCAAAATGCATCACGGGATATTATTAATTTAATGGGAGAAGAAGCTCATATGCTTCCGTATAAGCTTGATATTCATGAGAAAATTTCAATTTTGTCGGAATGTTCGCTTCTAATCGGTATGAGACTTCATGCGCTCATACTATCTGCCGTTGCTAATATCCCTATGGTCGGTATTTCATATGATCCAAAGATCGATTCATTTTTACAACAAGTAAATCAGCCGATTATCGGAAACGTAGATGGTGATTGGACGGCTGAAACTTTGTATAATGTCGCAACGAAGCAACTAGAACAAAAAGAATATGTACAAGAAACATTGGAACAAAGAGTAGAAGAATTACGAGAACAAATTTCAACAGCGTCTCGATATATCATAAGTGACTTGAATTCAAAAGAGTTCAAAAAAAGAGGAATGGGATCTTAATTTAAGAGGACATCCTCTTTTTTGTTTTTTGAAAAAAAGAAAATGTCGAAAGAAAAAATATATTTGTAGAAAAATGTCGAATCACGTCAATGATTGAAAACATATTCTCATAAAAAAAGAAGTTTGATAGATAAGATGTATGTTTAAAAATCCTAACATTAATATATAATGAATGTTAGGATTTAGCGTTTTATTTAGTAAATGATAAGAAAATAGGTATGGTAATTTTGAAAGATTTAACGCTAAGAAAAATGTCGAATCGTAGAAAAATAAGTTGTCGATTAATGTCGTAATATCTCTATAGTTAGATATTGTAATTGGAAACCTTTTTCTGTTATAGTTGTAAATGGTTATAAGAAGATTGTTATAAATGTAATTCTGACGCGTTTTTCTGTCTGTTTAAAATATTCTGATTTTATAATTCGTATCTTTTAAAATGGAAGTCGAAAAACGATCGTTTAGAATTGTGAAAATTCACTTTTTTGTCGAATTTAAGGTTTTAAATTGGATAAAAAGGGTGTATGATTTCTTTATGATTCTATAATACGGGATATTCTATTATTCTGTATGTGGAATACTTTAACCACATTTATATCTACTAGTTTCGAAAAAAAATAGAACATCTATTTAAAATATTATGGAACTAGTATTACATTCCTAAGGAGGAAATATATAAAATGGCAAAGACTAACTCTTACAAAAAAGTAATCGCTGGTACAATGACAGCAGCAATGGTAGCAGGTGTTGTTTCTCCAGTAGCAGCAGCAGGTAAAACATTCCCAGACGTTCAACCTGGTTCTTGGAGTGCAGAATACATTGATTATTTAGTAGCAAAAAAAGCAATCGAAGGTAAGCCAGACGGAACATTCGCTCCAACTGAAGCAATCGATCGTGCTTCTGCTGCGAAAATCATGGCAATTACATTAGGTTTAGAAGTTAAAGATGGCGCAAAACCATCTTTCAAAGATGCTCAAGATTCATGGGCTGCTAAATATATCGCAGCTGTTGAAAAAGCTGGTGTAATTCAAGGTGATGGAACTGGTAACTTCAATCCAAGCAATCAAATTAACCGTGCTTCTATGGCATCAATGATTGTAAAAGCATACAAATTAGAAGATAAAGTAAGCGGAGAATTAGAAACTAAATTCTCTGATTTAGAAAAACACTGGGGTAAAAAAGATGCTAACATCTTAGTTGCTTTAGATATCACAAATGGTACTGGTAATGGTTGGGAGCCAGATAAATCTGTAACTCGTGCAGAAGCTGCTAAATTCATTGCTAAGACTGACATGCAGTTCGGACAAAAAGCAGAAGCTAAAGTTGAGTCTATTAAAGAAATCAACGCTAAAGAGATCGAAGTTAAATTCGGTACTGAAGTTAAAGATGTAACTGCTGCAAACTTTGCAGTTGTAGAAGGTTCAAAAGAACTTGATATTGAAAAAGTTGAGTTAAGCAAAGATAAAAAATCAGCAACTATTACATTAAAAAATGCACTTGTAAATAAACAAGCTTATGTTGCACATGTTAAAGATGTTAAATCTGTAGATGGAAAAGACATTCCAAAAGCATTAGAAGTAATCTTCTTTAACGATGAAGTAGCTCCAACTGTATCTACAGTATCTACTCCAGACGGAAATGTTAAAGTTGTATTCAGTGAAAAATTAAGCAAAGATGCAGTTACTGTTGTTATTAACGGTAAGGAATTCACAGCTACGCCTGAAGAGAATACTGTTACATTAACAAAAGCTGATGTTGCATCTGTAGTTAAAAACGGTGAAGCATTTAACGTAATCGTAACTGGCGCTAAAGATTTAGTTGGTAACACAATGGAAATGTACGAAGGTAAAGCTACTTACAAAGTAGAAAAAGATGTTACAGCTCCAGAAGTTAAAGATATTAAAGTGAAAGAACTTGTTGATGGCGTAGCTACATTAGAAGTTACATTCTCAGAAGAGCTTTCTGCACAAGGTAAAGTAGTAGTTAAAAAAGGTGATAAAGTAGTAGAGGGTGCTACAATTGCTCTTGATCAAGATACTACAAAAGCACTTGTTACAGTACCAGGAGCTCTTACAGACAAAGAAACAGCTGCAAATCTTAAAGTTGAATTTGTTGGCTACAAAGATGCAGCTAACAACGTAGGTACTAAAGTAACTAAAGAAGTAAAAGTTACAAAAGATGTTGTAGCTCCTAACTTGGTAAAAGTTGTAGCTGATGAAAATAAAGCAGCAACATTTACTTTCGATAAAGAAGTAACTGCACAAGAAGGAAAACTTCGTGTAATTAATTTAGATACAAGTAAAGATGTAACTAAAGAAGTAGCTGTTGCTTCAATTGAGGATAATAAAAAAGCTATCACTTTAACATTCCAAGAAAAGGGTAACTATAAAGTTGCTGCTACAAAAGGATTTGTAAAAGATGCAGCTGGTAATGAATCTGCAGCATTTACTAAAGAAGTAAAAGTTGTAGAGAAAAAAGAAGAAGGTAAAAAAGATGAAGTAGCACCAAAAGCAACTAAAGTTGAGCGTGTTGCAGATAGCAAAACTAAGTTTACAGTAACATTTGATAAAGAAGTAAAAGGTGGCCAAGGCGCTGACTCAGCTTCTAATGTAAACAACTACACTTTAGCTGGTGCTAAATTACCAGAAGGTACTTTAATCGTTGTTAATGCTGATGGAAAATCAGTAACAATTGAATTACCAGAAACATTCACTTTCGAAAAATCAGAAACAGTGAAATTCACAGTAGCTAACGTTGCAAATAAAGATGGAGTAAAAATGGGTACAACAAACTTATTAGTAAATGTTGTAGATACAAAAGCTCCTGAATTCAAATCAGCTAAAATTACAAAAGTTGATGCTAAAGAAATTACTTTAACATTCTCTGAAGCTGTAAACATTGATACAAATGACTTTGTAATCGATCTTAACGGTGTAGCATTAGAGGTAACAAAAGCTGATGCAACAGCAAAAGCTTCTAAAGAAGTAGTTCTTAAAGTAACAGCTCCAGCAGATGTTAACTTAGCAACTGGTACAGTAACAGTTAAAGCTAAAGAAGTTGAAGGTAAAGTAGTTTTAAATACAACTGACGTTGAAAACAACAAACTTGTTGCTTTCAAACCAGTAACAGTAGCTCGCTAATTGAAATTTATTTCAATGAAAAGAGTCCACAATATGTGGGCTCTTTTTTGTCTAATTTTTTTATATAAAAAGAGATCTGAAAAGTAGATTATATTTTTTAGATTAGTAGTCAGCTTTATTGAGAAACAAATCAAAAACGTTTTCAAAAGTAGAAGAACACCTCATTAATATGTAAATTATTTGTAAATTCACACCTTTTTTTGTTAAAAAATCATTCGAAAAGAAGAAAATAATGTCGAAATGAAATAGTTTCAGTCGAATATAGTCTGAAAATTGTATTTATTGTAAAAAATATTTAGGTGATGAAGTGGAAATATGTGCTATAATTCCAATTGTGTATTCGATATGAAAAATATACGAAGCGCAGTGAGAGGGGTTTATAGGAAAACAGTTTGTTCATTTCTATATTTAAGTATTATTTATATTAGAATAATACAATTAAAAGACTGAATTATCGGAATTTGTCGAATGTTCTTTTGATAAAGTTCTTGATAACGAATGGTTTTGTATAGTATGATGAACTTGTTTCAGAAAATGGTATTTAAACCTTATATTTACATTTAACGGTTTGTATCATTTTTTATGTGAACTACTTTTCATTATAGTATTTTTGTTCATGTTTTTATTGTTTTATGGCTTTTCTATCTAGCTAGTTTTCAAATTTCATATGATATGAAACTAGTAGCATATTCCTGAAGGAGGAAATTTATAAAATGGCAAAGACTAACTCTTACAAAAAAGTAATCGCAGGTACAATGACAGCAGCAATGGTAGCAGGTGTTGTTTCTCCAGTAGCAGCAGCAGGTAAATCGTTCCCAGACGTTCCAGCTGGTCATTGGGGATTAGATTCTATCAATTACTTAGTAGATAAAGGTGCAATCGAAGGTAAGCCAGATGGTACATACGCTCCGGCTGAAGAAATTGATCGTGCTTCTGCTGCGAAAATTATGGCAATTACATTAGGTTTAAAAGTTGAAGAGGGTGCACAACCATCTTTCAAAGATGCTAAAAATCATTGGGCTTCAAAATACATTGCAGCGGTTGAAAAAGCGGGTGTAGTTAGAGGAGATGGAAAAGAAAACTTCTCTCCAGATAAAAAGATTGACCGTGCTTCTTTCGCTTCTATGATCGTAGGTGCTTATAACTTAAAAGATAAAGTTAACGGCGAGTTAGTTACAAAATTTGAAGATTTATTAGATCATTGGGGTGAAGAAAAAGCTAACATCCTAATCCATCTTGGACTTTCTGAAGGAACAGGAGGAAACAAGTGGGAGCCAAATAAATCTGTATCTCGTGCAGAAGCAGCTAAATTTATCGCAGTAGCAGATAAAAAATATGGCAAAAAAGATAATGCACAAGCGTATGTAACTGATGTGAAAGTTTCTGAGCCAACGAAATTAACATTAACAGGTACTGGCTTAGACAAACTTTCTGCTGATGATGTAACTCTTGAAGGAGACAAAGCAGTTGCAATCGAAGCAAGTACTGATGGTACTTCTGCAGTTGTAACACTTGGTGGCAAAGTAGCTCCAAATAAAGACCTTACTGTAAAAGTGAAAAATCAATCATTCGTAACGAAATTCGTATACGAAGTGAAAAAATTAGCAGTAGAAAAACTTACATTTGATGATGATCGCGCTGGTCAAGCAATTGCTTTCAAATTAAACGATGAAAAAGGTAACGCTGATGTTGAGTACTTAAACTTAGCAAACCATGACGTCAAATTTGTAGCGAATAACTTAGACGGTTCACCAGCAAACATCTTTGAAGGTGGAGAAGCTACTTCTACTACAGGTAAACTAGCTGTTGGCATTAAGCAGGGTGACTACAAAGTAGAAGTACAAGTTACAAAACGCGGTGGTTTAACAGTTTCTAACACTGGTATTATTACAGTGAAAAACCTTGATACACCAGCTTCTGCAATTAAAAATGTTGTATTTGCATTAGATGCTGATAATGATGGTGTTGTAAACTATGGCAGCAAGCTTTCTGGTAAAGACTTTGCTTTAAATAGCCAAAACTTAGTTGTTGGTGAAAAAGCATCTCTTAATAAATTAGTTGCTACAATTGCTGGAGAAGATAAAGTAGTTGATCCAGGATCAATTAGCATTAAATCTTCAAACCACGGTATTATTTCTGTAGTAAATAACTACATTACTGCTGAGGCTGCTGGTGAAGCTACACTTACTATTAAAGTAGGTGACGTTACAAAAGACGTTAAATTTAAAGTAACGACTGATTCTCGTAAATTAGTATCAGTAAAAGCTAACCCAGATAAATTACAAGTTGTTCAAAATAAAACATTACCTGTTACATTCGTAACAACTGACCAATATGGCGATCCATTTGGTGCTAACACAGCTGCAATTAAAGAAGTTCTTCCGAAAACAGGTGTAGTTGCAGAAGGTGGATTAGATGTAGTAACGACTGACTCTGGTTCAATCGGTACAAAAACAATTGGTGTTACAGGTAATGACGTAGGCGAAGGTACAGTTCACTTCCAAAACGGTAATGGTGCTACTTTAGGTTCATTATATGTGAACGTAACAGAGGGTAACGTTGCATTTAAAAACTTTGAACTTGTATCTAAAGTAGGTCAATATGGCCAATCACCTGATACAAAACTTGACTTAAATGTTTCAACTACTGTTGAATATCAATTATCTAAGTACACTTCAGATCGCGTATACTCTGATCCTGAAAACTTAGAAGGTTATGAAGTTGAATCTAAAAATCTAGCTGTAGCTGACGCTAAAATTGTTGGAAATAAAGTTGTTGTTACAGGTAAAACTCCAGGTAAAGTTGATATCCACTTAACGAAAAATGGTGCAACTGCTGGTAAAGCGACAGTCGAAATCGTTCAAGAGACAATTGCTATTAAATCTGTAAACTTCAAACCAGTTCAAACAGAAAACTTTGTTGAGAAGAAAATCAACATCGGTACTGTATTAGAGCTTGAGAAGAGTAACCTGGATGATATCGTAAAAGGTATTAACTTAACGAAAGAAACACAACATAAAGTACGTGTTGTGAAATCTGGTGCAGAGCAAGGTAAACTTTACTTAGATAGAAACGGTGATGCTGTATTTAACGCTGGCGATGTAAAACTTGGCGATGTAACAGTATCTCAAACAAGTGATTCTGCACTTCCAAACTTCAAGGCAGATCTTTATGATACTTTAACTACTAAGTACACTGACAAAGGTACATTAGTATTCAAAGTATTAAAAGATAAAGATGTTATTACAAGCGAAATCGGTTCACAAGCTGTACACGTGAACGTTCTTAATAACCCAAATCTATAAGTCGATTATAGATAAAGTGAAAAATCAGTGGGGATTCATCCCCGCTGATTTTTTAATAGAAAGAAGGCTCTTGTACATGTACAAGAGCCTTCTTTTTATTTCTTAAACTTAAACATATCCCCACTCAAATTCGAATCACTATACACGAACAATACCATGTTAATGTTATTGTCTTTCATGTATTGATATACATCTTTTTCGTGATAGTGACGCAGGTCGAGGATGGATGTGTGTTTGAAACTTTGTGCTAAGTGTGGCACGATCGCGTTTGCGAATGAGTCTTTTAGGACTAAGGCGCGTACTTCATTTTGTGCGTTGTTATTTTCGATGACGATTTCTGGATAGTCATCTGTGTAATAACCTGCGTATGATGTTGTATCTTTTTGTTTTTCTACGCCATATATTTCATCTAAGTTTTGATGAATAGTGCCTTTCACATCTTTTGCGGTTACGCTTGTGAAGTTAAAACCGTCTTTCGGTGTGTAGTAGCACAATTTTTCACCAGTTGCATCGATGAGTTGGTATAGTTGGTTGTTGAAGCTTCCGACTAAATGTTTATTTTGCGCGCATGTACGAGTGTAATCTTCTTTTTTTATTTCTTTTCCTTTATATATAGAAGATTGTTGCCCGATTGTGTTCATTATATATTGGTAACCTAAGAAGGCACCGTCCATATTCCAATGATGATCTGTTTTGAAATACATGTCTTGTATTTCTTCATTCGTATAGTTCTTTTTCAAGTGTTCCATAAGTTTTATTGGTTTTACGTCAGCTGGTAGTTTCGTTAGAAAGTAATTTAAATTTTCCTGTGCATATGTGTGAATATGAGAAGGTAATTTAAATGATAATGCATTCGTTTTTGACGGTGGTAAAGCAAAGTAAAACTCAACGTTTTGTTCTTTTGAAAACTGAGATAAGTCGTTTATAGCAGGCATGGATTGGTCAATATCATTATATTTTGTTGTCCACGCCGGATTTTTCAGGAGCCATTTATCATCAGTTAAAATAATGTCGTTAATGAGAGATTTGCCCATATTAATTTGAGCAATCGTATAGTTTTTAATAAGCTCATCTCGTCCGATTAGTTGATCATTTGTGTATGTTTCAAAATCTTTAAAGAAGCTACCAGTTAGGAGAGCTTCTTTCGTAAGTGCTGGTTTTTGAGCGAGCGGCCGATTTTCAACTGGTGAAATGTCTCGGTCTGTTTTGAGTAACGATAATATGCCAAATGAAAAGATAATGGTGAGAAAACCGATAAACAGGATGAGGTTCCCCAATTTTTTCATAATAACTTTTCCTTCCTACATGTGTTAAAACCTGAAATAAATAAATGGATTATATGTTGAGTTAATCAAGTACATAACCGAAATCATAAATAATGTTAGTAATAATATAGGACGTACAAATTGTGTTGTGAACATATACGTTTTTGGTGCAAGTTCTAGTATGTTTTTAATTCGTTTTAAAATTGGTGTCGCTGCGATAAAGGCAATGAGAAATACGATAATGTATTCATGTACGTACAGCATTGTATTGTCATCGATGAAAGATTGACCATCTATGCCGAACATCGCTTTTAAATATTGGAACGAGTAAGCGAAGTTGTCAGCTCGGAAGAAGACCCAACCGATCATAACGATTAGTAATACGTATGCATGTTGCAGTGGTTTCCATAGTTTGTTTAATATTTTTTCGAATCCAGCTTTTTCAATTGAAATAATAAAGCCGTAATATAAGCCCCAGGCGATAAATGTCCAGCTCGCCCCGTGCCATAAACCAGTTAATCCCCATACGATGAAGAGGTTACGATAATTCGCTAGTTTTGAAACGCGGTTTCCGCCGAGCGGGATATATATGTAATCGCGGAACCAAGAGCCGAGTGTAATATGCCATCTTCTCCAAAACTCTGAAATAGATTTAGAGATGTATGGGTAGTTGAAGTTTTTCGGGAAATCAAAGCCGAACATTTTTCCAATTCCAATTGCCATATCAGAGTACCCTGAGAAATCGAAATAAATTTGCAATGTGTAGGCGATAATACCGATCCATGCCGTTCCAACACTCATTTCAGATGGTGGTAAGGCAAAGATTTTATCAGCGACAAATCCAACTTGGTTAGCAATTAATATCTTTTTTGCTAGTCCGAGAACGAAAATTTGAATACCTTCTGTGAATCGTTCAAAAGAGTGGATGCGCGTTTTAATTTGCTCAGCGACGATATTGTAACGAACAATTGGCCCGGCAATAAGCTGAGGGAAAATAGATATATATAGCGCTAAGTTAAGTGGATTTTTTTGAACATCCCCATCTTTACGGTATATATCGATGACATAGGACATCGCTTGGAATGTATAAAATGAAATTCCAATTGGAAGTGGAATAGGTTCCACATGAATAGATAAATGCAATACGTTGTTTAAAATGTCTGTGAAAAATGAAATATACTTAAAATAAGAAAGTAATAGTATATTTCCGACCACAGCCATAATTAAAAATGTGACTTTCATATTTTTTCGTTTATCATAATGATGCACGAGTAGTCCGAAGCAGTAGTTTAATAAGATGGAAAAGAGCATTAAAAGAACGAAACGCGGTTCGCCCCATGCATAGAAAATTAAACTAAATGCAAGTAATACGAAATTACGTAGCTCGGCACGCACTATAAAATAGAAAAATAATACGAGAGGTAAAAAGATAAATAAGAAAATCGAACTACTAAATACCAAAGGACTCTCCTCACTTTTTCAAAATACATTTCGTGCAAAAAAACCGACATATCTATTATATATTCTTTTATATAATAGTGCCTTTAATATTTTAGCATGTTAATAATTCGATTAAAATAATTATTCTATATAAATAGGTTCTAATTTCATACGTAAGAAAAGGGGGCAATTAAGTGTTTTTTTATGTTGAAGATATAGAGGCGGTAGGCGGTAAAGGATTGGAATAGAAAGAAGCAGCATCCAAATAGATGCTGCTTCTTTCTATTCTATTCTATTTCTAAATCAACAATTAAGTAAGCAAGTATCACAACAAAGAAAATACTAACGGCTGGTGCTGTTAAGACGTGCCCAGACATAAAGCCGATACCGAGCGATAAGACGAGTGTGCTAGCTAGTAGCATATGTTTTACGCTAAATAGTTTTTTGAAGTTTGTGATCAAGCGAATGAATATTTTTATACCGAAATAAAGGAGCGGTAGTAAATACATAAGGAAGCCGACAATACCGAACGCAAAGAATAGGTCGTGGAAATCCATTTCGACTAACTTCATTTTCGTTGTATAGTTACCAGCGTATCCCATTCCAAATAGTTTTTGGGATAGTGGTGCTTCTTTATAGTATTGTTTGTATACTTTTAAAAACTTGTCGCGATCACTGTAAATTAAACTTTTCATTTCAGAGTCTGTTAGTTCGCCTTGTTTATGTTCTTCTTCTTTAACTACTTTTCCTTCTTTTCGGTCTTTTTCGTCTTGTACTGATTTTTTGTATTCATATATTTGTAAGTGGATGCTCATGTTTTTTGCGATAGGGGTTTGCGGTGTAAGAACGAGTAAACCACCTAATACGACAGCAGCAACGATTGTATTTACAAGATATGTGAATCCTTTTCCTTCTTTTTTACGATGCATCATATATTCAATGAATAAGAAGAAAAGAGCGATGCCAAGTGTAATAACGATAGCACCATAGCCTACTTTCGTTCCGATCATAATGCTTGCATACATCGCAAGTACAGTTGGAATCCAGTAATACACTTTTGAGAAAGAAGTTGTTTTATGGACCGAGTATAAGACAACGATTGGGAACATAATTGCGAAAATGGAACTTAAATCATTTCCAGCAAAGAACCATCCTCTTGAACCAATTTTTGAGTTCGGATAGCTTGGGAAATCTGTGCCAGTTGCCATCGCTGTGATAATCGAAATACTTAAAATTAACGTTGCATATAAGAAATATGTAATGATTTTATGAAACGCAAATTCGTTATTTTTTAATTCTTTTAGTGCGATAATATATCCAAACAGTAGTACAATTGGATATACACTTTTCATAATGAACTTCACTTCTTCTCCAAATGAAAATGGAGATTTGATCATTAAATTATTCACAAGGCCGATTGCGAGTACGATGCCAAATAGACATAAATAAAGAATATATTTTTTTGCGCCTTGTTGTTTATGATGAAGAAGTAGATAACCCAATGCAAGAAGCATAAAGGCGAAACGGACTACGATTCCGACTGTTGCGCTCATGTGTAATACATAGATTGAAAAAGACGTTAATAAATCTAAAATTGGTTGAAACACGATGAATAGCAGTAGGAAATGCGGGAAGTAGTTAGCCGTCTGTTTTAACTTAGTAACCATATGTTCCTCCATTTCTTTATTTCAGTACCTCTCTATATAATAGGAAGGAAAATGAATTTCTATATTTAATTTTTTATATCAAACTTAAGAATACACCATTTCATTGTAATGGTAAATAGATGAAGAGCGGGGATAAACCGACTTTAATTTCTATATTTTTCAACGAAATTGTATGTTTTATACGAGGTTATATACAAATTTCGTGATTATTAGACAGAAAATTAAGAAAAAAAGAAGGGTTTTTCACCTCCTTTCTATAATTATATAAGTATAATCTTTGTGTAGAAAAGAGGGGTATATAATGGAA
Organism: Bacillus sp. GS3m_15504; assembly: GCF_055825275.1. NCBI lineage: Bacteria > Bacillati > Bacillota > Bacilli > Caryophanales > Bacillaceae > Bacillus > Bacillus sp. GS3m_15504. Next base: position 158,968 of record NZ_JBVVNL010000006.1, read on the forward strand.
GTAACAAGTAAAACAGAATCTGTCATTGTGAAATATGAAGGGCACGTTGCAACGGTTATGGTCAATCGCCCAGAGGTGTTAAATGCATTAGATGAGCCAACGTTAAAAGAGCTATTACAAAAACTGAAAGAAGTAGCGGAGAGTTCTGCGCATATTGTTGTGTTATGCGGGAACGGCCGTGGTTTTTCTGCGGGTGGAGATATTAAATCGATGCTTTCAAGTAATGATGAAAGCAAGTTTGATGGTATTATGAATACTATTTCTGAAGTCGTTGTGACTTTATATACGATGCCAAAGCTCGTTATTAGCGCGATTCATGGACCAACTGCTGGCCTTGGATTAAGCATTGCGCTAACAGCTGACTATGTGATGGCAGATATATCATCCATTATTGCGATGAACTTTATTGGAATCGCTTTAATTCCAGATGGTGGCGGCCATTTCTTCCTTCAAAAGCGCGTTGGTGAAAATATGACGAAGCAAATTATTTGGGAAGGAAAGAAATTATCAGCGACAGAAGCGCTTGATATCGGCTTAATTGATGAAGTAATCGGTGAGGATTTCCAAACGGCTGTGAAGCAAAAAATTAGTGAGTGGTCACAAAAGCCGATTAAAGCGATGATTCAAACGAAACAAATTTTATGTGAAGTAAATCGCTCCAATTTAGAACAAACATTGCAGCTTGAAAAACGCGGTCAATATGCGATGAGACAAACTGCGGATCATAAAGAAGGTATTGCTGCATTTTTAGAAAAACGTTTGCCGGCATTTAAAGGAGAATAAAGTGTAGTGATAGTTTTACTAACGGTTAATTTAAGGTAAAGGGGAGAAAGTGCTAACACATTTTAGTATAATTGTGTTAGCACTTTTTTTAGGAGTAATATATGAAGAAAATTATTGGTGTTATCGTTATTATTTTACTTACATATTATGCTTTGCATAGTACACCATCTCTTGCGGTACGAACTGCACTATTCTTTGAAGGGCATCCAATTGTTGCTTTCTCAGGTGAAGTGGAGAAAGAACGGGATGTGAAAAAAGAGGCGATTCCTGATGAGTACCAAACCTTATATGGCGATAAGAAAGAAGAACCAGAGCATTATTTCTTTCCGGCAGTAAGGGCGCACGGATCAGGAATTGATATGATTAGTGCATGTGTGACGAAGAAATGGTTTTTCTATAAAGCAGAGCTCGGATGTTATTAAACATAGGAGGTAATAACAGTAAATAAGAATCTATAAAAAACTATCAAAATTTACAATTACAGGTTTTATATTTCACAGAATTTAACATATAATATTTTCAGGTGATGAGAAGGGGGGTACTGGTTTATTTCTTATAATCTCTTGCATACTACTGACTTGGATGAATGGTAGTATGCAAGAGCAGATCGTTCCTAACAGGAACCTGCCGTCATTCTTTCACAATAGGTGGATGAAAAGGTCACAACCCTTACGGACAGGAAAAAGGTGAGATTCCTTTTCGGTAGTTGGCATTTGACTTGGTTCGCCAACAATTTATAGATTTTTATAAGAATTTTAAACCAGGATGAATGATGTCAGCATATAACAAGTTAGTAAGAGATCGTGTTCCAGAGAAGATTTTAATGTCTGGAAAAACATATACAGCACAAAAATTAACAGGACAAGCATACATACAAGCTTTGGCGAAAATTGGGACAGAAGAAATTCGTGAATTTGCTTCTATGAAAGAGCGTGAACATGCGCTTGATTCTCTTGCGGATGCACTGGAAGTAATCATATCATTAGCGCGTGCAGAAGGTGCAACAATTGAAGATGTAGAACGTCTTCGTAAGCAGAAAGAGATAGAGCGCGGTGGGTTTGAAAGAGGTATTTACTTGTTGGATGTTTCAGAAGAATAGATTTGTAGGGAAAGCATAGCGTTACGCATTAACGCTATGCTTTTTTGTTGCAATTAAGCTAATAATGAAGAAGATAGCTGTTACTACCCAGCCAATTGTAATAGAAGTAGTAGTATGAACGGCATAAGAAACTTGTAAACAAAGTAATGATGCTAAAAACCAAATGAGTGCAATGTGTACATGTTTTTTTGATATATTCATATTGTATAACTCCTTTTATATACTAAAGTGAATTTTACTATAATTTAGAAAATTGGGCTATATGAGTAGAGGTTTTCTAGTAAATTTTGTATACTAAATAATAGAAGAAATGAGGAGGAAACGACAATGGCACATCATGCGAAAGAAACGATGGAACTTATTAAGGAGCTTGTCTCTATTCCGAGTCCGTCTGGAAATACAGAGAAAATCATTCGTTTTATTGAAAACTATGTAAGTGAGTGGAATGTAGAAACGAAGCGTAACAATAAAGGCGCTCTTATTTTAACGGTAAAAGGGAAAAATGATGCACAGCACCGCTTATTAACAGCGCACGTTGATACGTTAGGTGCGATGGTAAAAGAAATTAAGTCTGACGGTCGTCTGAGTCTTTCTATGATTGGCGGATTTCGCTGGAACTCTGTAGAAGGGGAATATTGTGAAATTGAAACATCAAGTGGTAAGACGTATACAGGAACGATTTTAATGCATCAAACGTCTGTACATGTATATAAAGATGCAGGTGAAGCGAAACGCGATGAGAAAAATATTGAGGTTCGCATTGATGAGCGCGTATTTTCAGCTGATGAAGTACGTGAATTAGGAATTGAAGTAGGAGACTTCGTTTCATTTGATCCACGCGTTCAAATTACAGAGAGTGGATACATAAAATCACGTCATTTAGATGACAAAGTAAGTGTTGCGATTCTATTAAAATTAATTAAGAGATTACAAGATGAAAATGTAACATTACCATATACAACTCATTTCTTAATCTCTAACAATGAAGAGATTGGGTACGGCGGAAACTCTAATATTCCAGAAGAAACGGTTGAATATTTAGCAGTAGATATGGGAGCGTTAGGTGATGGACAAGCATCTGACGAGTATACAGTATCTATTTGTGCAAAAGACTCTAGCGGTCCGTATCATTATGCACTGCGTAAACATTTAGTAGAGCTTGCGAAAACGAACAATATTGAATATAAAGTAGATATTTATCCGTACTATGGATCGGATGCATCAGCTGCAATTCGCGCTGGATTTGATGTGAAACACGCATTAATTGGAGCAGGTATTGATTCTTCTCATGCATTTGAGCGTACGCATGAAAGTTCGATTGCTCATACAGAAGCACTTGTTTATGCATATGTATTATCAGAGATGATTGCAGAATAAGAAAAGAAATAGGCTACTTCTAGTAGCCTATTTTTTGTTTGCAGAGAAATCGACTTTATTTAACAAAAAGTAAATTTATTGTGATTTATTTTACAATATTAAGAAAGTAGGTTTACTACATAATTCGAGTATTATAAAATAATAGAGGCGCACTAATTTTTTTTGTTCGGATTTGTCGAAATTTATATATTAAGATTACGCGTTATTAAAAGATGATTGTCGAGAGGAGTATTATTTTTTATGAAGTATCGTGCAGTCGCGGCAGGTATTTTAGCCGCAAGTTTATTATCGTCTCCAGTAAGTAGTTTCGCAGCAGCGAAGAAGTTTTCGGATGTTCCTACATGGGCGCAAAAATCAGTTGATTATTTAGTAGGAAAAAAGGCGCTTGATGGAAAGCCAGATGGAACGTTTTCTCCATCTGAAGCAGTAGATAGAGGGTCAGCTGCAAAAATTCTAGCAGTCGTTCTTGGTTTACCAATTGATCCAAAAGCAAAGCCATCATTTAAAGATGCACAAAACCATTGGGCAGCTCCGTACATTGCTGCAGTGGAAAAAGCAGGTGTAATTAATGGAGATGGTACTGGTAAATTCAATCCATCAAGCCAAATTAACCGTGCATCTATGGCATCTATGTTAGTACAAGCATACTCATTAGATAAGAAAATTATTGGAGAACTTCCAACACAGTTTAAAGATTTGGAACCTCATTGGGGTAAGAAACAAGCTAATATTTTAGTAGCCTTAGAGATTTCTAATGGTACGGGAAATGGCTGGAATCCTGAAGGAACTGTAACTCGTGCAGAAGCAGCTCAGTTTATTGCGATGGCTGATCAAAATAAAACAAGTACATCAAAAAGAATGTATATGAACAGAAACTTTATTACATATCATCAACCATCATTATCCTCTGGTATTACTGATGTTCAACATAAGCCACAAATGGTTGAAGTGACAGAACAAAGAGCAGACGGCTGGTTGAAAATTGTAACAAGTAAAGGTGAGAAGTGGACACCTCTAACAGAAAAAACAGAAACGATTAATGAAGGATTTACTACTTATGAAAAAGCTTCACATAGTTCTAAAGTGCTAGGTACATATAATGCACAAACAGTAACAGTTATGGAAGAGAGTGGAAGCTGGATTCGTATCCGCGTAGGCGCTGGTTTCCAGTGGGTTGATAAAAATCAATTAAATCCAGTAAAACAAGAGAACTTCTTAGAAGGTAAAGCAATTATTATTGATCCAGGTCATGGTGGAATTGACTCAGGTAATGTTGGTTATTACGAGAAAGAAAGTGAAACTGTATTAGATGTATCATTACGATTAAAGAAAATATTTGAGCAAAAGGCACCATTTACTGTTATGTTCACTCGTACAGATAATACACGTCCAGGAGTAAACTCAACAGATTCATTGAAAAAACGAGTAGAGTTTGCTCAGGAACATAATGGAGATATCTTTGTAAGTATCCATGCTAATGGTTCTGCAGAGAAAAATGGACAAGGTACAGAAACATTATATTATCAGTCAGCAAGAGCAAAAGTAACGAATCCGCATGTAGAAGACAGTAAGTTATTAGCACAAAAAATTCAAGACCGTCTTGTAGCAGCGCTTGGAACAAAAGATCGTGGTGTGAAACATCAGGACTTATACGTTACTAGAGAAAATACAATGCCAGCTGTATTAACAGAATTAGCATTTGTAGATAATAAAAGTGATGCAGATAAAATTGCTACACCAAAACAGAGACAAGCTGCAGCAGAAGCGATTTATCAAGGTATTTTAGATTATTACGAAGCAAAGGGTAATAACGTATCTTCTTTCCGTTAATACATCAAAAGAGATTGCCAATAGGCAGTCTCTTTTATTTATTAACGTTTCTCTTTATTTCCGGCATGTGATATCATTTAATTTTATATGAAAAAGTATTGTAATTATAATGATATAGAGGATGATAATAGATTGAATAATCATAGTAAAACACCTGCATGTATATATACGTATGCATTTCGTGAGGAGGAGCGTGCTTTATGTTACTTGGAAATGCGCTCGTTCTTTGGAATGGAGTCTCACGTTAATATTTTGAAAAGTGATGTCAAAATTGACCCGAGTAGAAGTGCGTTTATAAAAGAGCGCGTTGAGGTTATGTACGAAGGAGACGACTTAGAAAGCATTTTAAAACAAGTAGAACAAATTGATTTGGCGGGGGCGTCATTTAAAGTGATCTTCGTTAAAATTAATGACCTCGTTGGAGAGAATAAAATTGAATATGGAGAAAGACGTCTTATTGAACGCGACCTTGGTATGCATATTGAAGGAGAAGCGGATGTTCGTAATCCAGAGCGTGTATTCGGGATTGTTCCTCTTGGAGGACGCTGGTACTTCGGGCACTATGTAGAAAGTGAACCAGTTTGGTATCATCACATAAAAAAACCACATAGTTATTCCACATCTCTTAGCACACGTGTTGCGAGATCAGTTGCAAATATCGCGGTGCCAAATCCAGAGGGAGTACGAGCAATTGACCCGTGCTGTGGTATTGGAACAGTAGTAGTAGAAGCACTTTCTATGGGGATAAATATCGTTGGTAGAGATATAAATCCACTTGTAGTTCTTGGAACGAGAAAAAATATCGCGCATTTCGGATTGGAAGGAACAGTAACAAAAGGTCCAATCGAGGAGATTACTGAGAACTACGACGTTGCCATTATCGATATGCCGTATGACTTATTTACGCATGCAACACCAGAAGACCAGTTCTCCATTCTTTCAAGTGCGCGCCGCATCGCTAAAAAGGTAGTCGTTGTCACGATGGAAACAATGGACGACATGATCCATGAAGCAGGATTCGAAATTACAGATCGCTGCACTACAAAAAAAGGAACATTTTCTAGACAAATTCTTGTTTGTGAATAAGAAAAAAAGGTCACCCATTTGGGTGACCTTTTTTGTTTGGTATTGATGTGTGATTGATTGGTGGAATGGAGGAGTGATTTGGCGAAATTTGTCGGTAAGTCGATATTCCATGTCGAATCGTCGATATATTTAAAAAATCGCCGATATATTGTGTGGAATCGCTGATAAATTTAAAAAATCGCTGATATATTCCGAGAATCGACGATATCGTTACATTAGAATGTTACTGTTCTTTTAATTTCTCTTGCTGTGCAAGTAGTAAATTGCGCAAGATGTGTCCGCGGTAACTTTCTAGTTTTCGTCCTTCATGATAGCGCACACCTAATTTCTTTAGTTCGGCTACGTACCATCCTTTTGTTCCGTAATACATGAGATCACTTCCTTTTTGCTTTTGAACAGTATATGTTGGGGATGGAAGTAACTTTCCAGTGAAAATAATAAGACTGGTTATATCAAGGGGCCCCATAACATAGCCTCCGGACAGTGTATAAAAAAATAGACAGTAATGTATGCTTTTTTAAACAATGTATACAAATTTATACCCTATGCGTTGGCATGATATTTGCAACGAAAATAGTATCAACTATATAGGGGAGAGATAGAAATGAAGGTTAGTAAAGTGTACACGACAATTGATGCTCACGTAGCTGGGGAACCGCTTCGAATTATTACAGGCGGCGTGCCAGAAATAAAAGGAGAAACGCAGCTAGAAAGACGTGCATACTGCATGGAACATTTGGATCATCTTCGCGAAGTTCTTATGTATGAACCGAGGGGGCATCACGGGATGTACGGTTGTATCATTACTCCGCCTGCGAGTACTCACGCTGATTTTGGCGTATTATTTATGCACAACGAAGGCTGGAGTACGATGTGTGGTCACGGCATTATCGCTGTTATTACAGTCGGAATTGAAACTGGTATGTTTGAAACAAAACAAAAGTTTATTATTGATAGCCCTGCTGGGGAAGTCATTGCGTACGCAAAATATAACGGGAGCGAAGTAGAGTCTGTATCATTTGAAAATGTCCCTTCATTTGTATATAAAAAGGACGTTCCTATTAAAATCGATAACTATGAATTTCAGGTAGATATCGCGTTTGGTGGAGCATTTTATGCGGTAGTAGATAGTAAAGAATTTGGCTTGAAAGTTGATTTCAAAGACTTATCTGCTATTCAAATGTGGGGTAGTAAAATTAAACATTATATCGAGAGCCAAATGGAAGTAAAACATCCACTTGAAGAAGGTTTAAAAGGAATATACGGCGTTATTTTTTCAGATGAGCCGAAAGAGACAAACGCAACTTTACGAAATGTAACGATCTTCGCTGACGGGCAAGTAGATCGTTCTCCTTGCGGCACAGGAACTTCCGCAAGAATCGCAACCCTTTTTGAAAAAGGTATTTTACAAAAGGGAGAAATATTCATCCACGAATGCATTACTGACGGGAAATTTGAGGGGGAAGTATTGTCCGTAACAGCGGTACATACATATGAAGCTGTCGTTCCGAAAGTAACAGGGAATGCATTTATTACAGGATTTCATCAGTTCGTTGTAGACCCGAGAGATGATTTGAATCGGGGATTTTTGTTAGGATAGAAGGAGGAGGTGGAAAGATATGCTAGTCATAAGCGCGAACGAACAACGAAAATTAGTAAATATGAACGAAGTCATTGCATACGCAGCGCTTGCTTTACAAGAGTTTTCCGCAGAAAGAACAATCACACCAATACGTACTTCACTGCCATTTGCGAATGAGAAAAATACTGCATTAATTATGCCTTCCGTAGCGGAGGGACTTGAAGTACTTGGCTTAAAAGTAGTAACAGTAGTCCCGCATAACAAAAAGATAGGAAAGAAAACGATAAACGGGATTGTGATGCTATCCGACTTTCAAACGGGAGAACCGCTCGCACTTTTAGAAGGATCGTACTTAACGATGATTCGAACAGGCGCCTTATCGGGAGTAGCAACAAAATATTTAGCTCGCCATAACGCAAAAACTTTATGTATTATCGGGACAGGAGAACAAGCGAAAGGGATTGCCGAAGCAGTATTTGCGGTTAGAGATATTGAAAGAGTCATGTTATACAACCGAACAGAAGAAAAAGCATATGCATTCTCGCAATATATACAAAAGAGATTCAATACACTTACTTATGTTCACAAAAACGCAAATAAAGCAATAAGCGAAGCAGACATCATCGTTACAACTACGAACGCATCCACACCAGTCTTCTCAGAAAAACTACAAAAGGGCGTCCACATAAACGCCGTCGGCTCATTTAGGCCGAACATGCAAGAATTACCATCTCACGCCATCGCTAATGCAAATAAAGTAGTAGTCGAATCAAAAGAGGCAGCACTAGAAGAAACAGGTGATCTTCAAGTTCCAGTGCGAGAAGGTCTATTTGAGGCAAGCGACATCCATGCCGAACTTGGACAAATTATAAGCGGGGAAAAAGCAGGCCGCGAAAGTGATGAAGAGATTACTGTTTTTAAATCGGTTGGTTTGGCAGTAGTGGATATTATCGTTGCGAAGTATTTGTATGAGAGAGCGGTGGAGCGCGGGGTTGGGAGTAGGATTGAGTTTTGAGGGAGACTGCCTTTTGGTGGTCTTTTTTTGCATAAAATCTTGTAAAGCAAGAAAAAGTAGAGCATCTATATGAATTCAATTACATATCCAGTAATAACTACAACACGGCCCTTCAATTAGCATCTAGTATTGCTACTGGTCTGGCTGAAGTTCAAAGTAGAAAAGAATTTAGTCCTGTAAGTGGTGTATTTAGTACACAAGGGTTGAATATGGGTTGAACAACTTCTATCCAAGCAATTACAGAAAAAACATTATTCTAAAGAAACCGGTATTATAGAAGAAACGTTGTTTGATAAACTTAAAGATACTGTTGAAAATAACGTAGAAGCGATGGATCAGTTGTACGAAAAATTTATTCGCCAGATGAAAATTTAGGAGGCTATTTATGAATGATAGAGATTATATTTATGAAGAGTTAAGTGATTTTTTAGGTGGAACATTCCATCAAGATATGGAAACACAAGAAAAAGCCTTACACGAATTTATAGAAGAAGCTCACAAAATTTGTATAGAAAATACTATAAATTATATAACTTCATTTTTAAACAGTAATCTATCCACGGAAAAAAAAGAAGAATTCATTGAATATTATACAGATATTTATTTTCCTGCTTTAAAACTAGCGCCCCTAGAATGGCTTGAACAAACAGGTGAAACATTAAAACAAGCATTAAAAAATACTTAGTGAAAATCGACCGCTTATAGTAGGCGGTCGTTTCTTCGTCTTAATTTACATTCACATACGCATCGCTAATTGGGGTACCGCCAAATGCCCGTCGAGCTAAAATTTTGAAGTACCCCCAAATGAAAACTTTCTTTCTCTAGAGTTAGTTACTTTGAAAAATCGGCAGTTTTTTCGTTTAGGGGTATTTGCTTTCCTTAGCTTGAGGGCGATGTGGGATTTTAGATTAATGGTCAGCGACTGTCTATATTTGCATGTCTTATCATATAATGCCCCTGATTTTCAAATGTAATTTTAATGACATGCTAGATTATATATTCCGCCCTTAATATATTTAAAGGGTGATTGGGTATTAAGATTAATTAATGGAATGAAAGATTTGGATTAAACGCACCTATTATTACATTCGGGAATAATATCACTAATGCTGAAAAGATATTTGATCAAGGGGTTATTTTGAGTATTTTAAAAATAATTAAGGAGAGAAAAAGTAGAATGTTTCATGATTAAAATTGATTATATGCTAATATTTCAATAGAAAGGGGAAATATTTAAAAATTCACAAAAATATTATAATTTATTTAGTGAAATTAACCAATGTATATTATACTCATTATGTATTAAAGGGGAAATGAAAAAAGCTTGGTCAACAGTAGCGGGGTGGTTTAATTAACATGAAAAAAAGTATAGATTTTAATAAGAAAGCTTTTGCGCATTATATGGCACTTTATCCTGTAAATGAAATAAGAGTCCACGTAATTGTCCTCGTCCTTTTGGGGGCAGACGTGTTTGTTCTTTTGCCTGCGTTCGCAAATCCTTTTCGATTACTCTATGTATATATAGTAACTCCTCCAGTTATTTTTTTAAATTTGTGGGCGATATGGATTGCTATCAATCCTCGGAAACGACAATTACAATACACTCTATTTCGAGGAGTATATGGTACCATATGTTCAGTCGGATTATTGGTTATAACTCAAAAATATGCCTATGAAGTGTTACAATTACAAACTCCCATCTATTTTATTCTTTCATTTGGTTTGTATGGTTTTGCTTTGTATCATTTTTATAAAAATCATATTGAAAAACTTCAGGAACCAAGAAAAAAATCAAAATCATCGAAAGGAACTGGTGGTGTAAAAGTAGCAGCTATTGCAGCGGGATTGGGGCAGTTAATTGCTAATATCATTCTTAGCATTGCAACACAACAGATGGGGGCAATTGTATTTATGTGTGCATGCACAGTGTTTTCGTTTGCTTTGTTTTATATGATTATAGAACTCCATAAGTATTATTATTTACGGAAGCATATAGAAGATGGAGGGAAAATACGTATAGGCTTTTAAAGAGGATTTGTTGCATTTCAAGTATATAATCGCATTCTTCTTATGGAAGTCATTCACGAGACTTATAGCAATAAAAGATGTATAAGTGGAAGATTATATTCTAGTAAAACATCTGAAGGAATGGAAATTAAGTTTGTTCTTATTAATGATAAGATTATAACGGTTTATCCAATGTATTAAAGAATGTGAGGTACTCAAAAATGAAAGTAACTATTCAGCCCATAGTTAAAAATGCAAGACCATATAGAGGTAATTGCTAAGAAGCACCCCCCTAAGTTTCAGATGAAATTAAATGATTGAATATTTATATTTAAATAATCGATTATTTATGCTTTAATATTTCTATGTACATAACTGGGATAATTAGGAATTTATATTTAATATGTTTTAAGAAAGGGGAATGTTTTTTTTATGGAAACTCCAGAAAATCAATTTAAACGTGCACTTAATCCTTGGTTCTCCATTTGGACAAAACCACGTGATACAATGAAAGAAATTTTTATATCCAAACCTAAGAATGTGTTTTTACTCATTTTATTAGGCTCATTCGTACAGACTTTAGATCGAGCATCTTCTAAAAATGTGGCGGATTCAATAAGTAGTCCAGTTTCATTAATCTCAATGGTTATATTCGGTACCTTCGTTGCTTTCTTAATTTATTATTTTTTGCTACCAGCGTTATTGAATTGGGTGGCAAAAAAACTTGGTGGACAAGGTACCTTTGAAAAAACACGTTACTCAGTTGCCTATTCTTATATCCCTTACGTTTATTCTCTTATATTAGTTTGGGTGCCTTCATTTTTCTTGTTTGGGATAGAAAACTTTACGAGTGAGACACCGGAAATGGATAGTAGCATAACTTTAACGATTTTGTTTATTATTTTTGCCATAATTGATGTAGTTATTGGAATTTGGACAATCATTATTTCCTTAAAATGTTTAGGAGAAGCACACCAATTTTCAGCATGGAAAGCATTATTAACAGTAATAGTGTCCTTTATGATTATCATTCTTCCTTTGGTAATAATAGTATTTCTTATAGTAGGGGTTACAACTTTTTAATCATTTATTTGCCTCTTATTTATCCAAATGTTTTCTACGCGCTGTTAGTAATTGTTACAGGATGAACAACCACATGATTCGGATGTTCCACTTGGCGAAGCGTATGACCTATATGATCAAATTGATCGCCCGTTTTACGGCCTGTTTTTCTTATTATCAGTGTTAACAGGAATTTGTGAAGGCAAACTTGAAAATCAAATATTAAACTATTAAAACCTTAAGGGAGCTGAGTAGATTGTCTTTGTTTGTCTCTTATTTTCCAATCGGAGAATAAGGGATGAATTTTTATGAAGGAGTAAATGCAGCCTTTATTACCATTCACGCCATTCTTCTGTTATATTTTCCTCAGACTCTAAGCCAGCTATTTGTGCTGCTGTATCAATAAATTCATAGAGATCTTCTCTTTCCATTGTTTCAATGAAATGGTCATGTTCGATATTTAGTTCATTTAATTTCATAACTACCTCTTTAACAACTTGCATTACTTCGACTTCGGTTGGATTCTCACCTAATTGCTGTAAATTGTTAATGTAAGTGTCAAGAACCTTATTTGTTGCACTTATATTTTCTTCAGTGAAAAATTCCCCATCTTCATCATACTCAACCCATGAGGTTGTTGGTTTGTTTTTTTTCAATTCATCAAATGTCATGATAACCTCCTAAAAGTTTTTTTATCTCCAATCTCATTCTACATTTTCGATCATATATAGCAATCATTTTAGAGGGATTTTCTGTAAGCTACTAGTTTTTTAACTCATTTTACGAGGTAACCTATTCGTGGTCTTTTTAGTTTATTTTTCGCATAAATATATTTTATCGCAAGAACGCATTAATAGATTTTAAACTTTCTACCTTTGCGAAAAAAGTTTGACAATACATACGGGTAGTGGTAATTTAAAACCTATAAGAAAACTCAGTATTAATTCCGAGTTTTCTTATAGGTGTAAATAGTCGAGAGGGGTCGAAATATGAAGAAGAAGTTGTTTGTATTACCATTTGTCCTACTATTATTTATTGCATTAGCTGCTTGTTCAGGGGAAAAAGATTCGAAGCAAGCAGGAACTAGTAAATCAGGGACTCCGAAAGATGGAGGAACGTTAACGATTGGTGTTAGCGATAACCCAGATACGATGAATCCGCTTTATGCGAATGATCGTGTGTCGTTAACGGTGCAGCAAGCTTTATATGCACCGCTGTATCATATGGAAGACGGTAAGAAAAAGTTTGTTCTTGCTGAAAGTTTTACGCCTTCAGAGGATCAATTAACGTGGACGTTAAAATTAAAAGATAATTTGAAATGGCATGATGGTAAGAAAATTACATCAGACGACATAGCATTTACATTCCAATCTATTTTAGATGAGAAGCAAAATAGCTCAAGTCGTGAAAACTTTGTTTTTAAAGGAAAACCGCTTGAGGTGAAAAAAGTAGACGAGTTAACAGTTCAATTCGTTTTACCACAAGTAAGCGCATCTTTTGAAGGTGTGATGAATGATTTCTTCCCAATTCCGAAACATGTATTTGAAGGGGAAGCAGATTTAGCGAAGAGTCAGAAAAACTTACAACCTGTAGGATCAGGTCCATTTAAGTTTAAAGAGTATAAATCAGATGAGTACGTTGCATTAGATCGATTTGATGATTATGTAGGTGGTAAAGCTAAATTAGACTCTATCGTATATCGCGTTGTAAAAGACCGTAATACAGCAAATGTTTCACTACAAAATGGTCAAATCAACATGAAGATGATTGAGCCACAAGACTTTAAGAAATTAGATAGCACTGGGAACTTCTCAATGGTGACATTCCCAGAAGGTAGATTATTCTACTTATCTTATAACATGAATACAGATCTGATGAAGAAAAAAGAAGTGCGCCAAGCAATTGCACATGCGTTAGATAAAAAAGAAATGATTAACTCAGCATTCGTTTCTAGTCAATTTGCAGAACCAGCAAATTCAATTTTAACGCCGGATGCTATGTATTATGCAAAAGACATTAAAGAGTATAAGTATGATAAAAAAGAAGCGAAAGATTTATTAGCAAAAGCTGGCGTGAAAGATAAAGAAAAAGTACGCGTCATGTATGTAACGAATAATAAAATTATGGAAAGCTTAGCGCTTTATACACAACAAAAATTACAAGAAGTTGGCTTAGAAGTTGAACTGAATGCATTAGATGCTAGTGCAGCAAGTGACAAAAGCTTAGATAAAGAGAATAAAGAATATGACATTACATTCGGTGGTTACATAATGGGACCTGAGCCAGATTCATATAAGAGCTTATTCTTAAGTAATGCTGAATACAACTATGCACGTTATAAAAACGCTGATTTCGATAAGTTATGGGAAGAAGCTGCAGTTGAAACAGATAAAACAAAACGCGCAGAACTATATCATAAAATTCAAGAGACAGCTAGAGAAGACTTACCTTATCTACCAATTGCGTATCCGAAAGCAGTTATTGCAGTAGATAAAAAGTTTGATGGATTGAAAGAAGCAAAAGCAATTCCTGTCACAATGTTTGAAGATGTATCTAAGATTTATGAAGTGAAATAAGAAACAAACAGTAAAGAAGCTGGTGGAAATCAGCTTCTTTAGCTTGAGGGGGGAAGTTTGTGTATAAAGTAATTGCGAAGAGGCTTTTAAATGCAATTCCGCTTTTATTTGTTATTTCTATTATTTCTTTTCTATTAATAAAACTAGCACCAGGAGATCCTGTGCGAAACTTTGTCACGCCGAATATGAGTCCAATTGATGTTGAGCGTATTCGCAAAAGTTTAGGACTAGACCAACCAATTTATATGCAGTATATTTTATGGCTGAAAAATATTTTAACAGGGAACTTTGGTTACTCACTGCAAAATCATCGTCCTGTTTTAGATCTTATTGTAGAAAGATTACCAGCGACAATCGGTTTAATGGGATCTTCTTTACTCGTCTCATTTGTGATCGCAATCCCACTTGGGTTATTTACAGGTGTGAAAAAGAATTCGTTCTTTGACCGCATTGTAAACTTTATTTCCTATGTAGGAATCTCAATGCCAGTCTTTTGGTTCGCGTTACTATTAATCTACTTGTTCTCTTTAAAGTTGAATCTTCTTCCGAGTATGGGTATGCGTACGGTCGGCCAAGATTCCGTCTGGGATATTGTCCAACATGGTATTTTACCTTGCATGGTGCTTGCGTTCCAAAACATCTCTGTCTATATGAGATATATTCGCTCAAGTACGATTCAGCAATTAGAAGAAGACTACGTACAAATTCAATATGCGTACGGTGCTTCAAAGAAAACAGTTTTATTTAATCACGTGCTTCGAAATGTATTAATACCGATCATTACAATTTTCGGATTATCTATTCCAAGTTTAGTGGGCGGAGCGTTTATTACGGAAACAGTATTTTCATGGCCAGGTCTTGGCTCACTTGGGGTAAATGCTATTTTTAGATTTGATTATCCGATTATCATGGCAATTACATTATTATCATCATTCATGTTGATTCTTGGTAACTTAATTGCTGATATTTTATATGGC
This sequence comes from Bacillus sp. GS3m_15504, assembly GCF_055825275.1. Lineage (NCBI taxonomy): Bacteria > Bacillati > Bacillota > Bacilli > Caryophanales > Bacillaceae > Bacillus > Bacillus sp. GS3m_15504. The sequence goes on from NZ_JBVVNL010000006.1 coordinate 174,362, forward strand.
GTAGTAGATCCGCGCATTCGGATGAGGGGGTGATTTGGAATGAATAATAGGAGATTTCAAACGATAAAGCATAGTTTTACAAAAAATAAGTTTGTTGCAATGGGAGTTATTATACTTGCGGTTTTAACGGTCGCATCGATTTTCGCATTCGTATCGCCTTACGATCCTAGTAAAATGTCAATTCCAGATCGCTTACAAGAACCAAGTGTGAGTCATCCTTTCGGAACGGATGATTACGGAAGAGATTACTTAACTAGGGCGTTATATGGTGGGCGCGTTTCACTTGCGGTTGGTTTCCTTGCAATGGTTGTATCTGTTACAATCGGTACCGCAGTTGGAACAATTAGCGGATATTTTGGCGGAAAGTTAGACAACTTCTTAATGCGAGTTGTTGAAGTGCTTATGTCAATTCCATCATTCTTCTTAATGTTACTATTAAATGCTTATTTAAAACCAGGAATTACAACGTTAGTTCTTATTATCGGATTACTAACATGGATGGACACCGCTCGTATCGTAAGGGCAGAGACTTTATCTGTAAAAGAGCGTGAGTACGTTTTATATGCAAAAGTGTCAGGACAAAAATCACTCACGATTATTGTAAGACATATCATTCCTAACATTTTATCAACCATTATTATCGCCGCGACATTAACGATTGCGACATCGATTTTAATGGAATCATCACTTAGCTTCTTAGGTTTAGGTATTAGAGAACCAGATTCTTCTTGGGGCAGTATGCTAAACAATGCGCAAGGATATATCGGTGAAGCTTGGTATTTAACACTCTTCCCAGGATTCCTTATTCTTTTAACAGTACTAAGTTTTAACGTAATTGGTGAAGCGTTGAAGAAAGCTTTCGCACCAAAAGGAGCTGGAAATGAAAACTAAAGTGTTAAGTGAAAGGAGTGAGAAGCGTGTCTGAAAAACTACTAGAAGTGAAAAATTTAAAGACTTCTTTTTTCATAGAAAGTGGAGAAGTGGAAGCCGTTCGCGGCGTTACATTTCGTTTAAATAAAGGAGAAGTAGTTGGTATCGTTGGGGAATCTGGAAGCGGAAAGAGTGTAATGGCGAAGTCCGTTATGTCTCTCGTTACGTCACCAGGGAAAGTGAAAGAAGGAGAGATTCTTTTTCATAATGAAAACATCCTTTCTAAATCTGAAAAAGAATTGCGTTCTATTAGAGGAAATCAAATTTCACTTATCTCCCAAGATCCAATGTCTGCGCTAAATCCAGTCGTGAAAATTGGAAAGCAAATGATGGAAGTAATTATACGTCATCAAAAAGTGAAAAAGAAAGAAGCAGAGCAGATTGCGGTTACCTTGTTAAAACAAGTCGGTCTTTCTTCACCAGAAGAAAGGGTAAAACAATATCCACATGAACTAAGCGGCGGAATGAAGCAGCGGGTTATGATCGCAATGGCGATGTCTTGTAACCCAGACCTTCTCATTGCGGACGAACCGACAACAGCGCTTGATGTAACGATACAAGCACAAATACTAGATTTAATGAAAAACTTAAAAAATGAAACGAACATGGCGTTACTTCTTATTACGCATGACTTAGGAATTGTCGCGCAAAACTGTACGCGTGTCATCGTTATGTACGGCGGGCTTATTATGGAAGAAGGACCTGTACTTGATATTTTCCAATCGCCGAATCATCCATATACGAAAGGCCTATTAAACTCTCTGCCAAAAATAGCGAACGGCGTAAAAGAAAGACTTGCGCCAATTCAAGGTGTAACGCCAAACTTATTACATCCGCCGAAAGGTTGCCCATTCGCAGAGCGTTGCCCGCATGCGATGGATATTTGTGAAAAAGAACGTCCGCCATATTTTGAAATCGGAAACGAAAGACGTTCCATGTGCTGGTTAAACGATAAGACAGTAGGTGAATCACATGCATGAAGAAAACTTAATTGAAGTTCGGAACTTAAAAAAGTATTTTCCTATTAAAAAAGGACTATTCGGCAGAAAAACAGAGCAATTAAAAGCAGTCGATGATTTAAGCTTCGCAATTAAAAAAGGTGAAACATTCGGATTAGTAGGAGAATCGGGCTGCGGAAAATCAACGACAGGAAGAAGTATCATTCGCTTGCACGATGTCACTTCAGGTAACATTTTATTCGACGGAAAAGACATCGCAAGCTTAAAGGAAAGTGAACTAAAAGAATATCGAAAACGAATGCAAATCATTTTCCAAGATCCATACGCATCATTAAATCCGTCGATGAACGTATTCCAAATTATTAGTGAGCCAATGAACATTCATGGATCTTATGAAAAAGAAGAACAAAAAGAAATCATATTAGACCTGCTCAAAAAGGTAGGCCTAAAAGAAGAACATCTATATCGCTATCCGCACGAATTTAGCGGAGGCCAGCGCCAGCGCATCAGCATCGCGCGCGCACTATCTGTAAAACCAGATTTCATCCTATGTGACGAACCGATCTCAGCACTAGATGTCTCAGTCCAAGCGCAAGTCGTAAACATGCTGCAAGACATACAAGAAGAAACAGGCGTCACATACTTATTCATCGCACATGACCTATCGATGGTAAGGCACATATCAGACAGAATCGGAGTCATGTACTTAGGAAACATAGTAGAAATTGCCGACAGCGAAGACCTATACACAAAACCGGCACATCCATACACACAAGCACTACTCTCATCCATGCCAGAACCAGATCCAACAAAAACAGGGAAAGATCGGATCATTCTAGAGGGAGAAGTACCAAGCCCACTCAACTCACCATCCGGCTGCAAATTCAGAACGCGCTGCAAATTCGCCACTGAAAAATGCGCACAGGAAGTACCGAAGATGGTGGAGATTGCGAAGGGGCATGAGGTGGCTTGTCATTTGTTTTAGAGGAGAGAGCACTAGGAAATCTAGTGCTTTTTTCTGTATATAGATGATAGTAATGACTATTCTTTTTGATTATTTGTAAGTATGATATAGTCTGTTTAAAGATTCTTCTGCTTTAATGAGTTTTGTTTGTAATAGTAATAGAAAGGGATTTTTAGTTATACGAATTGTTTTGTATTTGCTGAACTTCTTTTTTATGTTACAAATAAATTCCTCATGTATAAGAGAGAAATGTACTACTTATTATTTTGAAACTATTGTTTAAAGTCTTTCTTTGTTAATGAACCTTCTATTCTACTTTCCTTTCACTACATTCACTCCTAGTCCATTGGTGTATAATAGCATTATTCATCATTTTTAAATCTAGGTTTACTAAAAAATAATGCTGATGCAAAAAATATTGAGGTACATACAATTCCTAACATAGCTTTACCAAGCACCGTGAATATTATTGCTGATAGGGCAGCTAAAAAGAAAAATAGTTTCATCAATGTTTTCATCCTCCCTAAATTACAAAATATTCAATCAATAAAATTTATTATGAATCACATTCATCCAGACAACCAAGGACTGTATTTACTCCCACAATACCGGCAGAGTTTACACATGCATAGCAAGCTGTTCCTGCTGTTGCTGGTACACCAGCGGTACATGAAACTCCACAAGCTGCAAGTAATCCAGCAATTACTAGCATATTTACACCTTTAGACGCTACACAACTTTGAGTACATTTCCATCTTTTTGTCCATCCATATTGAACGGCCTTATCAGTTTTTGGGGCAAGTTCTGTAGTAAGCATATCTGTTCCTTTTTCATCAGCAGATGAATCATTAATAACAGTAGTTAAGTCTAACTCGGCAGAACTTGCTAGTTTATTATCGATCCACATCTTAGTAGTAGCTAGATTATCTTTGTTTCTATTCGACTTTAATTCATAAGTGTTTTTTAATTCAACCTTATCAGTAAAAACCATATTAAAGAGTTTAAGTGAATTCACAATTCCTTGATCATCTGTAGTAACGGATGAATCAAAAACAGAATACTCTACACCAAATGGTGTCTTAATTCCTCTCACTAAAAGTTTATCTACATCAACTTCTGTACCACCAACTGGTTTTACAGTTCCTGATGAAATTAATTCTTTAGCTTTCTCCAGTAATTGACCTTTTGTAACATCATCTACTGTAACTTCATTTTCTTTCACTACTTTAGTAGTTTTGAAGAACTCTTTAGTAGCTAAAATAGACTCATCGATTGACAACTGATCATCATTAACTTTAGCGTACGAAGAATTCATTGGAAAGGAAGCTAAAAGTATCATAGAAAAAATTAATAAATAAGATAGTAGCTTCTTCATACATAAAACCCCTTTTATTACAATTTTTGAGTGTATTGGAACAACCACCCTAATAAAAGGGTAACATAGATAGTACACCATGTGAAATAATGTCCGTCCAAAAAGCAGAGCAAAAAAACCTATAAATCCCTACATGACAGCCATAGAAAAAATTAAAAAAATTTTAAAACCTACTAAAATACTATTAAATAACAATAAAAATTAGTTCATATGTTTTTGTTAAAAGAGAACTAGAAACCATAATGAAAATGTGTATTAGAAGGAAAAAATTTTAAAAATAATCGTGTTAATGATGAATTTGAAATAATGATTCCCGAGTTCAAAAGATGGTTTTAATTTGCCAGTGGAAAGTGTTTTTTGATGTTAGATTCTTTGAAAAAGTATACAAAAGGCCACCTCTTTTCAAGGTGACCAATCGCACTTTATTATTTTAAACTAGTACCATTCTTTAAACTATCCCCACCACCAAGCTCTGCCTCAATCTGCGAAGTCTTCGATGACTCATCCATACGCCAATACGTAATAAAGCTGATCGCGATACATCCGGCTACGTAGAAGTAGAATAGTGACTCCATTCCGATACTCTTTAGCCATAAAGCGATGAATTCTGCTGTTCCGCCGAATATCGCAACGGTTAGTGCATACGGTAAACCTACGCCGAGTGCACGAATTTCAGTTGGGAAGAGTTCTGCTTTTACAATGGCGTTAATCGATGTGTAACCAGTAACGATAATGAGGCCGACCATCATGAGTAAGAATGCTACGATTGGTTCTGACGTTTTTTCCATAAAGAAGAAGATTGGCGCTGTTAGTAACGTTCCGAGAATACCGAAAGCCATTAATAGTGGGCGGCGTCCAATTTTATCGGATAGTAACCCCGCAATTGGTTGAAGTACGATGAAAATAAGTAGTGCGACAAAGTTAATCCAGCTTACAACTTCTTTCGGAAGACCGACTGTGTTTACCATGAATTTTTGTAAATATGTTGTGTACGTATAAAATGCAACAGTGCCTCCTAATGTTAGGCCGACTACTGTTAATACTGCTTTCGGGTGTTTCATAAGAGCGCGAACGGTTCCTGCGCTTTCGCGTTTTTGTGATTTTATGTTTGCGAATTGCTCCGACTCATCCATCGTGCGGCGAAGCCATAATACAGCTACTGCGCCCATCGCTCCAATAATGAATGGAATACGCCATCCCCAAGCTTTCATATCTGGTTCGCTTAGTAATTGCTGAAGAACAATTTGAACGCCTAATGCAACCATTTGCCCCGCAACGAGCGTTACATATTGGAAGCTGGAATAAAAACCACGGCGTCCACTACTAGCCATTTCAGATAAATATGTGGCAGATGTTCCGTACTCTCCGCCAAGTGATAATCCTTGTAGTAAACGGGCAAGAACTAAAATAATAGGCGCCATAATCCCGATGCTTTCGTAACTAGGTGTACAGGCGATAATGAAAGAACCACTGGCCATAACCGTAATAGAAAGCGTTAATGCTGCCCGGCGTCCGTGCCGATCCGCATAACGTCCCATTAATAAACTTCCGATAGGGCGCATTAAAAATCCAACTGCGAAAATAGCCGCTGTGTTCAGTAACTGACTCGTTGGATCTCCTTTAGGAAAGAACTCCGCTGAAAAATAAACAGCGAAAGCAGAGTAAACGTACCAGTCGTACCATTCAATTAAATTACCGACAGAACCTTTGAAAATATTGCCGGCGACTCGGTTTGATTTTACTTGAGCCATACTAATTCCTCCTCGTGCTTATAAATAAAATGATAATTATGAAAGCGTGTTCATTATAGTTGAATTGTACTGTTTGTGGAACGAAATCTCAATATTATGACAATTTTATTCTTTTTGTACTTTATGTACATGGAGAGTTTTAATAGTTGCTTCATTATTCGTTTTGTCATAATAATAGAAAAAGGAGATTGATAGTTTTGAATATTTTATCAAAGGATATGAAGTATGAAGAAATCACGCAAAGTGTCATTACAAACGAAAATAGTAAGCTTAATTATTACGTTAATTTTATTTGTCGTGCTCCTATTAGCGGGAATATTTGTTTACATTCAGTCCGTTGATACGAAGCGCCAAGTAGAACAGTTAGCGCTACAAACAGCTAAATCTCTTTCTTTTATGCCAGCTATAAAAGATGCTTTTCAAAATAACGAGCATAAAAGTACGATTCAATCTATTGCGGAACAAGTTCGTGAGCAAGCTGGTGCAGATTATGTCATTATAGAAGATCGTTATGGGGTTATGTATTCCCATTCTAATTCGGAGTTAATTGGTACAAAAAGTAACAATCCATATAACTATGAAGCACTCACTTTTGGTGGTTATTATACGCTTGAAGGAAATGGTGAAAGTGGTCCAGCTTTAATGGCGAAAGCACCCATTATTGTTCATAACGGAGATTACGATCAAGTAGTAGGTGTTGTGACAGTAGAATTTTTAATAAAAGGTATTGAATCTAACATATTGAGTAGAACGAAAGAAATTATCCTCTTTTCCTTAGCGGTATTATTAGCCGGCATTGTAGGTGGCATCCTTTTAGCACGTAGTATTAGGAAGGATACACTTGGTTTGGAACCGAATGAAATCGCAGCGTTATATCGGGAACGAAGCGCAATACTACTATCTATAAAAGAAGGAATTATCGCTATTGATCAAAATGGTTTTATTACGATGATGAATACGTCGGCAGAAGAAATGCTTCATGTAAATGGTGATTATATGCAGCAGCACATTTCAAAAGTTTTACCAGATTTTAATATGGAGAGAGTACTAGAAAACGATCAAGAAATCGCATTTCAAGATAAAGTGTTTATTTTAAACATGACACCAATACTCGAAAATAATAATACGGTAGGCATTGTATGTAGTTTTAGAGATAAAACAGAACTGCAAAACCTTGTGAACACAATATCTGAGGTAAGAAAGTATTCCGAGGACTTACGTGCTCAAACACATGAATTTACAAATAAACTTTTCGTCTTATCAGGATTACTTCAGTTAGGACATTACAAGGAAGCGATTGAATTTATCCAGCAAGAATCTAATATTCATCAAAGCCAAAACCATATTTTATTCCATCAAATTCACGATGCGAAAGTACAGGCTATTTTATTAGGAAAAATCGGAACAGCATCTGAAAAGAAAATTGATTTTCATATTGAAGGAGATAGTGCACTTCATCCGTTACCAGAACATATAAAAGTGTCGCATCTTATTACGATCCTTGGAAACATAATCGACAATGCATTTGATGCGGTGAGTGAACGAGAGGAAAAGAGTGTTTCCTTCTTTGTGACGGATATTGGGCACGATATTGTATTTGAAGTAATAGATAGAGGGATAGGAATACCGGCAGAAAAAATAACGACCATTTTTCAAAAAGGATTTTCAACGAAAGGAAACAATCGTGGTTACGGACTAGCAAACGTGAAAGAAATGGTAGAGCTGCTAGAAGGAACAATTGAAATTCAAAACGAGAAAAATGGGGGAGCTATTTTTACAATTTACCTTCCGAAAACATTGAGAGAAAGTACATGACAAACAGGGGGATGGGCATATGTTGAAGGTCGCAATTGCAGAAGATGATTTCCGCGTCGCGCAAATTCAGGAAGAGTTTTTATCAAAAATAAAGGACGTAAAAGTGATTGGAAAAGCGTTGAATGCGAAAGAAACGATGGAACTACTACAAAAGGAAGAAATCGATTTACTTCTATTAGATAACTATTTACCAGACGGAATCGGAACAGACTTATTGCCACAAATTCATGCTGACTTTCCAAACGTTGACGTCATTATGGTTACAGCGGCGAATGAAAACCATATGCTAGAAAAAGCAATTCGAAATGGCGTAAGCAATTACCTTATAAAACCGGTCACGTTAGAAAAATTCGTTTGCACAATTGAAGACTATAAAAGAAAGAAGCAACTATTACATAGTAACAATGAAGTAAACCAAGCACTCATCGATAATTTCTTCGGGACTTCGCAAACACAAGACATAAAAAACTTACCGACAGGCGTTGATCCGTTAACACTGCAAAAAGTGAAAGGCATTATAAAAGGATTCGAAGAGGGCATTACAATAGAAGAAATGGGAGAACAAATGGGTGCCTCCAGAACAACCGCAAGAAGATACTTGGAATATTTAGTAGCGACAAACGAATGCACAGTAGAATACACATACGGAATAATCGGACGACCAGAGCGAAAGTACCGAATAGGACGAGGACTATGAAAAAACGATTATTACTATGTATATGGATCATGACAGGAGTAATAGCTGGTTGTTCCTCGGAAAAATCCGAAACAAATACAGTAAACATAGAAGAAGTAGAAATCGTTGCGCCGAACGTTCAAGGAGCCGGATGGGACTTAACAGCACGAGCGATGAAAAAAACACTAACAGAAGAAAAAATCTTCACAAAACCAATCACTGTCACAAACAAAGTAGGTGGCAGCGGTGATATCGGATGGAAATATACGAAACAAAAAGGCGGTCACGTACTGGCGATTAACTCAAGCTTACTCATAACGAACAACCTACTAGGCCACAGTAAACTAACATATAAAGACTTCACGCCGCTCGCGCTACTTGCATCGGACTGGGAAGTCGTTGTTGTATCAAAAGACTCAAACATAGAAAATGCAAATGAACTAATGGAACAACTAAAACAAAACAAGAAAAACTTCAAAATCGGCGTCGCCCCAGGCCTAGGAAACGACGATCATCTATCCTTCGTACAAGTAAGCAAAGCCTTCGGCATAAACCCTGCCGAACTACAATTCTTCGTCTACGAAAACAAAGAAAAAATCATAAATGCCCTAACGAACAAACAAATCAGCGCCGCAACCATGACCCTATCTGAAGCCGAAAAACAATACAAAGCCGGCAAAATAAAAATACTAGCCGTATCCGCACCAAAACGACTAGATCGACTACCAGAAATCCCAACATGGAAAGAACAAGGCATCGACGTCATATTCCAGCACTGGAAAGGCATTATGGGCCCGAAGGATATGACGGAGGAAGAGGTTGCTTATTGGGATGGTGTGATTAAGAGGATGGTGGAGAGTGATAGTTGGAAGGGGGTTTTGAGGGAACGGGGTTGGGAGGATTTTTATAAGGATAGTGGGGAGAGTAGGGGGTTTTTGGAGGAGAGTAGTGGGTGGTATGGGGGGATGGTGAAATTTAGTGATTAATTAAAAGAAGATGGAGTACTAGGCGACAAGAATGAGTTATTTAGTGATGAAGAGCATCAAAATATTAACGGATATTGCTGAAAAAGGGTTTATATTTTAAATAGACTGCCAGGTATGAAAGGGGGTACTTGGCAATCTATTTATGGCAAAATGTTATAAATAAGATATGAAAGAAATCTTGTAACAATTTAAGCTCTATCAATCTATAATATTTAAAAATTTTTTATGCAAATCCTTAGATAACATTATGTAATAAAGGATGATGAAATTAAAATCTTTATTAAATGATTTATAGTCGCTCAAATAAATACTAAATTTAATCAATAAATAAATTGATTAAATTTAAAAATTACTTAAATAAAATCAATATTTTTAAGCATAGAAACAATAATATCTCCACGAAGCCATAGTTGTTGTTGATACATGCTGATACCGTTAATGACAAGTGGTTTCTTTGATGCGTCACTGCCTGTTCCACGAATGAAAAATGAATTATCTGTTGATTTAGGGAAATTAATCGATGTTCTAACAGTATTGGAACGTTTGTTGATAATAGGTTTATAGTTTTTATCTAAGTCAATTGTTTCTTCTAGTTTGTCATTATTAATTAAATAACGAACTTTTTCCCATACAGGTTTAATATCATTTTCTATAGTTTTATCATTCATAGAAAGTCGCTTAAATCCAAGGAATTTATTATCCAGTAATGGAGCTTTCATAGAAGGCTCTTCGAAAATAATAAATAAAAACTGTTTTTCATGAAAGTAGTTATAAACAAAGGATTCATCAAATTGTATTTTTGGATCAGTCCATTCTTCAAAATCAATTTGGCAAAATTTCATATCTTCTGTACGGCGACTTTCGGTAGTTTGCACGATAGATTTTGGAACAATTCCAATCTTACTAAATAACTCAATTTTACTTAGTTTTTTCACTGTTCCCCCAAACATTTTTACAATAATTTGTTCCGAGATAGATTTTGGTGCGGATCCGTTTGTAGTTGGTAGAATGTCAAATTCTTTCATGAGCTCTCTTATCGTTTTATTTTTATATTTTTGAGTAAGATTATGTAATTTATTATCAAGTTCTTTAAAGTTTAAATATGTATCATCCAGCTTTTCAAATTTATCTCCAAAATGTTTTTGTACTAGAGTTGATACGGTAGTCCGTTTTAGACGGAAACGAGGGCGGTTAGGCCACTTAGGTGCTGTGTCTATCAGCATTAAACTTTTTCGTAGTTCAGAAGAAATTCGAGGATATTCAGCTGTAGGGTCCTCGTTTGTATCTTTTAAATGCTGAATAAAATCACGCACAATGAGCCAATCGTTTTTTAGAATTTCTTTATCTTCATCTGAAAACGTGTGAAAATGGTAACCTTCAATGAAAAATTTAGCATATTCAGCAGCTGTTACAGTTTCTGGAGAGTCGTAGTGATAATATACTAATAATAGATGCTCTAGTTTATGCCAGAAGCTAGAGGTCTCAAATTCTTCATCAGTGATTGATTCAGGTGAAACAGCTGTAATTGACATAGGCTCTTTTGCTTCATAAATAGTGTTAGATATTTTTTTGGTTCTACTATTCTTCTTAGGTCTACGAATACCAGTTGTTTTTAATTCTGTTTCAATACCGTCCACAATTAAATCAGGTTTTTTATCTGTATCAGGGGGATAACCTAAGATAGATTGCTCTACAACGTCTCCAGCAATGCCAGTAATTTTAGGCGATTTAATAGTCTTTGCAAAGACATTGTTAACATCACAATCTCCAAGTGTATTACCTACAGCGTTTTGAAAGATTTTATCTAATTCTTTTCGTGTGAATTTATGTAAAGCCATGAGAGAATACTCCTTTTTATATTCTATGATTATATTCTATGTATATATAATACATTATTTCATCTTATTGGGAATTAAATTTTATGAAAAACTTCAAATTTATTCCTTTTAAAGGAATAAGGGAGTTTATTTACTATTCTTTATAAAAGGGATATTATGTATTTAGATGAAGAAGAGGAAATAATATACAGAACAATGGTTTTGAAAAAGCTAATATGAAAAATTAGACACTAAATTGGCTTTTCAATATTATTTGATAGAATTTAATTTTATTATTTTAATATAAAGTTTTTAAGTGGGACATAAAATATGAAAATAAATTTTATACGTCTAAAAATAGGAGGAATAAGGTGTATCCTAGGAAAGAAGTATGTAGAGGAATTATTAATTTAATAGTTTTATAGTGGGTTATCTCTATATTGTAAAGACTCGTTATTATAGGAAAAGGAGATAAAAGGTTGAAAAAATTAGAGTTACTTAATCAATATACCCGTGAAGATATATATAATATTTTTGATGGTGTTACACCATTTACACCGGGTGCTGGTACATGGGGAATTCATGGTATTGTGAAAATTCTAGATCGTCCACGTGAGTATGTTTTCTTCGTAACTTTTGGCCAGGATAAACTAGGTCAAGAATTCAAAGAAAGTATCACAGAAAAGGGAGTTCTTACATGGCAATCGCAAAAGAAACAAGGGTTAAAACATCCTCAAATCTTAGATTTTATTAGCCATGATCATCAAAAGCATAATATTTACTTGTTTTTACGAACTCGAAAAATTAATCCCAAAACAAATAAAACAGAACCATTTACTTATATGGGGAGACTTGCTTATCTAGCTCATGATTTAGAAAAAGAACATCCAGTTTTGTTTAAGTGGCAGCTTTTAGATTTTGAGTTTGCCACTAATGAAGATTGCACTACGTTAGATTTAACTTTAGTAAAAGAATTATCTACGTCTTATGATGTAAAGGGAAATAGTTTACTTGAAACAAGTGAACCGGAAAAAAGGAAGCGCCAAGAACGGGAAAATAATTTTAGAGCTAAAAAGAATGATTTTGAAGTTAGTGATAAAAACAATAAAAAAATGGGTTTGCTAGGGGAATTACTTGTTTTAGATTACATACATACACAATTTATCAATGCTGGACGTCATGATTTAGCAGAGAAGATTATACATACATCAGTTGTAGAAGGTGATGGTGCAGGATATGATATTCGATCCTTTAAAGAAGATGGTTCACCACTTTATCTTGAAGTTAAAACTACAACTGGGGGCATCAACTCAGATTTCTTTATTTCTCCCAATGAACTTGCTTTTGCTGAAGAACATTCTAATTCTTATCAATTAATTAGGGTATACGAATACAATGTTGCAACTAATAGTGGTAAATTTTATAAAATAGAGGGTAATTTAAATAAGAGGCTTAATTTGAAACCAGTACAGTATTCAGCGAGGTTTTGAAAGGTTTCATATCTTGAGTTTTATATTGTTTGGTGTGATATATGTAAATAGTGAATTTGGACTTATTACAATTAATAGTTTAATGTTTTGATAAAATAATGTTGCAAGAACATCAATAAGATATAACTCTGAACAGTGATTTTATGGAATAAAATATACATTTGGATATAGTATTATTTGTAACAATTACGAACTGGCTTGGCAAAATGATTAATAAGATGATTTATCCCCTATTTTGAAGTATCTATTTTTCTTTAGACGTACTATTTGTAAAGTAGTAACAAATAGATAAAAGGCAGATGTCTTTAGGGGGAAGTGATATCTGCCTTTTTAATAGGGATGGTTAATCCTTTAACCAGAAATTTGACTCCGTATTATTTTTTATCAGCAATAATATCAGCTATGTACGAATTATTTAACCAATAACACTGCTTTGTAATTTGCTGGCCATCAGGTAAAATTACTTTATCGGCACCGTTGCGGGCCTTTGGTCTAATATGCGCGACACCGTTGAAGTTTATTTTTGGTAGGTTATTTGCTTCGACGACTGTGTCACCACGTTTTTTATATTCAATTTGAATACCACCATGTATTACTTTATTAACTTCTTCCCATAGTTCACGAATTTCTTTTTCTATTGTAGGAGCCGGCATGTTCCAAAGTTTAATACCTTTAAAGTACAGTTTACGGTTTGGGTTTTCTTTTTTTGTTTGGTTAAATTCAAAAATTACGAATAGGAACTTGGTTTGATAGAAGCGTTCGCGGATTTCGCTTTCTTCCCACGATTCGTTTGTCCACTGATGAAAATCAATCGTTTCAAATGACATACTTTGTTCGGGTTTTCCGTTGGGCTCTAAACGAATTGTCTTAAATTCTATATTAGCTTTCGCAAATTCTTCAATTTTATCGAGTCGAGTTCCTTTGATACCAAGTAAAGAGCTTACTAATAGTGGAACAAAGCTTTTTGTTGTAGGTTTGTAATCAATAGATAATTTTTGAGCGATTTCTTGATCAGTTAAGCCTATGTAATTTTCAAATTTTGAATAAAGGATTTCTTCTAAAGATTTTCCTTTTAGTTCATTTGTTGTTGTAAAACTTACTAGTTCTTCGTTTAGGTGATACCTGCGAACTAGTGCTGTCATATAAGAAGGCTTTAACGAAAAAGCTCTTTGCATTGCTGGAATTTCAGAATACGGTTGTGAGCGAAGTGAATTTTTATTGGAACCTTTAGTGCAAGCTCCTAAATAGTTTGTATCACCTTCAGATAATTCATGTGCTTTGCCGACACGAATTTTATTTACGATGGTTTCCCAGTCCTGTCTAATTATTTCTAAATCAGCTTCGGGATAGGTGAATAAAAGGCTTTTTGTAATGTGAAAATCTTTACGGTCTACACCAGGTACCCATTCATAGAACATTAATAGTAGTTTTTCGTTTTTCTTCCAAAAGCTTGAGGTTTCAAAGTGTGTATGAACTTCTTCCATATAGTTGATAATATTTAAGACTAGTCGTTCTTTGGCTGACAATGAACCGTTTTTATTTTGTTTAAATGCAGTTACTTTAAGTTCAATACCAAGGTGTTTAAAGTCAGCTTCTGCGTTTGAATTGACTTCATATCCAAAAAAGCTTTCTTCGATTACTTGCCCTAGCCCACCTTTTGATTTTGCATTTGCGAGGCGGTCAGTTGTATCGATTTCACCAAATGTTTTTCCTTCAGCTTCATGTGCTTTTTGCATTAGTTCTTCTATTGTAGTGTATTCCATAATAAGCTCCTTTCCATATCTATTGCTGCGTTACATGTTTATAAAACATTGCATATAAAGTTATGCTATAATTAAAAGCTGTTTCAATTTTATATAAGTAAAATTTATAGGGAGGAAAAGGCAGTTTGTTTTATTAAATAACTGTTATATTTGATTTGTTCAAGAGAAGCTGTTTCCTTTTATAATACTGATATTGCGGCGAAATGTTTTCTTCATTGTTACAAGCCAAAATAAGGAATTGTAAAAAAGTACGGTTCTTGAAATGTTATAGTTGATCTTTTCCTCACTTTTTATTATAATGAAGCATAGATAAATAAAATACCGAAAGGATGTTCGTGTATTTATGGTGAAAGTAGTAGAGCTTTTCGCGGGAGTAGGAGGTTTTAGATTAGGACTAGAAGCAAACGCAAACTTTGAAGTTCTTTGGGGAAACCAGTGGGAACCCTCAACTAAAGCACAACATGCATTTAATTGTTATGCAACTCGCTTTGAAAATAAAGGAATACATGTAAATAGAGATATAGCTGAAGCTTGGCCGGAAATACCTGAGCATGATTTATTAGTAGGAGGCTTCCCTTGCCAAGACTATTCTGTAGCACGTACCTTATCAAATGAAAAAGGAATACAAGGGAAAAAAGGTGTTCTTTTTTGGGAGATAATGAACATAGTTAATTCTCGTAAGCCAAGATTTGTTTTGTTAGAGAATGTAGATAGATTATTGAAGTCACCAGCAAAACAAAGAGGCCGTGACTTTTCTATTATGCTGGCGAGCTTTAGAGATGCAGGATATGTAGTGGAATGGAGAGTCATTAACGCTGCGGATTATGGGAATTCACAAAGAAGACGAAGAGTATTTATTTTTGCGTACTTAAAAGAATCTCATTTCACATCTGTTCAAAGTAAAATGAAGCCGTTAGATATATTGTGTGAAAATGGATTTTTCGCTCCGATTTTTAAAGTGCATGAGGCGCCTGAGGAAAACAAAAAAAGAGGGCAATTTGAGTTGCCGGTCGATATTATTGAGGTTTCTGATACATTTAAAGCTGAATACTATAATTCTGGCGTAATGATGGATGGACAAGTATATACGGAAGAATTAGTTCCAGTAACTGAAAGTCCAGAGACTTTAGGTGAAGTTGTTCAAAAGGTATATGATAAATTTGGTCCTGCAGATGAATCATATTATTTGAAAATGGATAAGGTTAACAAAAAGGGAAGAACGGAATTTGAGGAACTTAAGTACCTTAAAGGTCCTAAAAAAGAAGAAAGAGTATCAAAGGCGACAGGGCATAAATATTTCTATTCTGAGGGAGGAATGGCTTTCCCTGATGATTTAAATAAGCCTGGACGTACAATGTTAACAAGTGAAGGAACATGTAATAGAAGTTCACATGTCATTGAGGATCCTTATACAAAAAGACTAAGATATTTAACACCAGTTGAATGTGAGTTATTAAATGGTTTCCCGATGGATTGGACAAATACAGGGATGCCACAAAGAAACAGATACTTTTGTATGGGAAATGCTTTAGTGGTTGATTTGGTGGAGCGAATGGGTCAAAGGATTTTAGAGATTAACCAAGAAGAAGAGAAGATGGATAGTATTGTGCAGTTGAGTTTATTCTAGGGAATAAACCATATGCATGCTTATTAAAAATTTGAAATAATAAAGAGTTGAGATAATCTGGGTTATATAGCTAGCTATATAACCCAGATTATTTTTTTGCAAATTTCTAATTGAGAATGAATAATCCGCTTATTTCCTTTTTTCTTAATACCAACAATTCCTCTATAGATATTGTATAATATGGAATATATTCGAAACGTATTTTTAGATTAAGAGGTGTTACATCATTGGAGAAATATACATTTGATTTTCTACAAGAGATATTCCCAGAGTTAGCGGAGATGGGTAGGGATATTGAAAATGTTTTTTATCAAGATCCTCAATCGGTTTTAATTAAGGGAAGAATATTTGCAGAGCTATTATCAAAACGCATTGCGGAAGAGCATGAACTGTACGACGTACAATATTTAAAGCAAGTAGAGCGTATTCAAAAATTAGAAAGAGAAGATATTTTATCAAAGGAAATTTCACGTTCATTTGATACTGTTCGCTATTTAGGAAATAAAGCGGCACATGAACATATTGAAAGTGGGGTAGAGAGTGCTTTTAAAATGCATAAAAATCTATTCCAAATTGCAGTGTGGTTTATGGAGGTATACGGGAGTTATGAATTTGTTGCCCCGAAATACAAACATCCACAGCCGAAGAGTAGTGTACATATTGTGGAGAAATTAGAAGAAAAGATATCTGCTAGTTTAGAAGAAAAGTTAAAAATGCTAATTGAGATTGCAAGTAAACAAAATACATCAAATCAGACTGAGGAATTAACAGAAATAAATAACGCTGAGATTGCGGTAGGGTTAGAAATTGAAGATAAACAGTCTGTGGATAATGAGGAAGAAACAGATAACAATTTTGTGTATGATGATTTTATTTTGGGAGAAGGAGAGAGTTATTTACTAGCAGAACTCTCGAAGCTGAAAGAATCATCTCAAGAGGCTATCGAAAATCCTAATGAATTTAGTTCGTTTAAGGATTATTTACATGTAGAAAGAACGATACAGAATGATATGATGTCTGCTCTAACAGCAGCAGCTGGGCAAAATACGAGTCAATTAATTTTCTTGTGTGGTAGCGTTGGAGATGGGAAGTCACATTTATTATCGTATGTGAAAAATAAATATCCTGAATTGATGGAAGAGTTTTCGGTGCATAATGATGCTACGGAAAGTTTTGATCCACAAAAGAGTTCCCTTGATACATTAGCGGAAGTTTTAAAGCCATATAGTGATAGTGAGATTAATGGTTCTAGATGCAAGCTAATTTTAGCGATTAACCTAGGAGTTCTGCATAACTTTATTGAATCAGATTATGCAAAAGAGCACTATCAAATTTTAACGAAATTTATTGAGGAATCAGGAATATTCGAGGCAAATGAAGTTGCTACTAATCAACAAAGTGGTAATTTCCACTTGATTAGCTTTAGTGATTATCAACCATTTGAATTAACTAGTGAAGGGCCAAAATCAGATTACTTTTCATCTATTTTAAAGCGAATTGTGGTTGATTCAGAAAAAAATCCATTCTACCAAGCTTATTTGAAGGATAAGCAACGTGGTATAAATGGATTCTTTATGGTGAATTATGAGTTATTGCAACAGCAACAAATACGAGATGGTGTTTTAAGTATATTAATTGAAGCAATAGTTAAGCATAAGATGATTATTTCGACACGTTCCATGCTTAATTTTATTTATGATATTTTAGTTCCTTCTCATGGCAATGAAGATTTTCTTGGGGCAGGTATGATGGAAAAAACCGAAGCCTTATTACCGAATTTATTATTTGATGGTCAAGAAAAATCAAATTTACTAGCAGTTATTTCTAAAATGGATCCTATTCATCTGCGATCAAATAGTGTAGATCAAATGCTAATTGAGCTAAACAACTCAGTAAATATGAAGAATACTTTCCAAAAGTATTTGGATTTACATGGACTTGATGGATGGATAGAAGGGCTAGAAGAGATAGGATCTTTCTTTGAGCTAAGTGATTCATCTAGGCAGGTATTCAATAAAACATTAATACGTATGTCATTCTTTTTATCTCCGGTTTTAAATGAAATGTTTGGGGATGAAAACTATAAAAGATATATGGAATATTTATATGCTTTTAATAAAGGAAATCGATCTGATTTAAAAGATATGTATAATTTAGTGAGAAAATCAATTTTCTTATGGAACGGAAGTCCGAAGTCAGATTATGTATTTATGGATTACTCAAACGATACTACTCAGGTTGCACAGTCTCTTAAAATCAAGCCTTTTGTAGGAATTTTGAAAGGGGTAGAACCGGAGGTTTTAAATCGATTTAAATTAAATATATTACTTGCTTTTTCCAATGAAAATAAAGTAGCTCCTGTATATTTAGAAATTGATTATCCGTTATATGAAATGATGGTTAAACTTTCAAAAGGCTATCGCCCGAATAAAAAGGATAAAGAAGATTGTATTCAGTTCGTTGAATTTGTGGATAAGATAATGAAATTAGGAAATAGAGAAAAGGAATTATTGTTTGTTCAATCTAATGAAAATGGAATGTTCAAATTGATATACGACGAAGACTTTGAAGAATTTACGTTTAGAAGGGATTAGAAAATGATTGTTAGAGAAAATTTAAGTGATTTGAGAAAATCTTTAGGTATTAAGCCAGAAAAACTAGGATTAAAACATACAATAAATAAAAGAGCTTTTTTATTTCCTTTCCCAACAAGGATGGACGAACGGGCTAAATTTGCTAGAGGGTTTCAGGGGGTACTAGGAGAATTTACACGTCTTGTTAGTGGAAATAAGCTTAAAATGGAAATAGATTTAGAAAGGATTATTGGAGAGATTAGTAATTCTGTAAATGTTGAACAGCAAGATAAGAGACATTTTGAACAAATATTGCGCACTTTTTTAAAAGATAACTATAGTACAATTAAAATTTTTCATTTGCACTTATTCCAATACTTGCCTCTTAGTGAAGGGAAAGACAAAAAAGGGGAACAAGAAATTGCTAAGTTTCTTCTAGATGTTTTATTAGATGAAAAAGAAGAAGTAAGAGAGATTTTTGGGAAAAGTGATTCAAAAGATTTAATCTCACGTCTCGTTTTAAAGAGGTTAAATCATTTAGAGCCAAATGAAATAAAAAGTCGTTATGTTAGTCAATTCCCGTTTATTTCAAATTTATTTAAAGAAGACCTTCTTTTTTTAGCGGAACATAAAGATTATTTTAGAACTCATTATCATTTATTGTTAGGGTACTATTATTTCCTATATATTACACAGTTGACTTTGAAGCTTTCGCAAGGGGGAAAAGCTAATTTTGACGGGAATAATGAAGTTTATTTTAATCTTGATTGGGAATCTACAAGCAAAAATAGAAAAGGATATACTCATGGTTATCAAATGATAAAAGATGCTGGGCGAAATTTGTTAATCCATATTAATTGTTTAGAGCATTTGAATTTTTTGATGGGAGTAGAAAGTGTAAGTTGCTACCCTCAATTGAAGGAAACGTATCAACGATTGTCTGATGAGGAAAAAGAAGTCTTTTTAACGATGCTGCAAGATTGGATTATAGAGTATAGAAGGCACTTAGCTCTCGAGGGTTGTAGAGAAAATTTAGAATTAGAATATGATTTTCTTGTACAAACGTTATTTACTAGCATAGAAGAAGCTTATGATAAAGATTCGATGAAAGGACCTAAGCCTAGATACTATTTATCAATAGAAGAGATTGGGAAGAAATATTTTTTAAAAACTCGAGGTTCACTTGGTTACATGCTTAACATTAGTCAAGATATGCTGTTGCTACTGACAGCATTGAGTTTGAAAAAGGAAAGAAAACCTTTGAAGCAAGTATTTATGGATTTAGAGGCTAGAGGTTTATTCTTCGATCGTTACTCAAAAGAAGAAATTGTACAGTTATTTGACAAGTTGAATTTAATAGACAAAAAAAGTGATAGCGGTGATGCACAGTATGTTAAACCAATTTTATAATTATCTTTCAGATAAACTAATAAATTATTTAGAAGCAGAAAATCTTAGAGGTGGAGAGCGATTTTACCTTCAATTTGATAATCATGAACAAGTGCAAGCATTTTATGACACATTAAAAGAACAAGATTTATCGCAGGCGTTTTACTATCAGCATAAGCAAGGAACTCCATATGAAACGATTGCTATTAAGGTTTCGGAGGAAATAAAAGTAGTTGTTGCGACTACCTCGGCAAATGTTACTCCAGACTTTTTAGTAACACTGCGTAATGAAGTCGGTGAACAAAAGGATGTTTGGGAGAAAACAGCTTTACTTAGTATATGTCATGAGACACTGGACAGTATTAAGGGTGGTAGCAGTGATTTACAAAAAGAGGGCATGCCGTTTAATGTGAAATCAATTTTGAAAACATTAAAAGAAGAAATTGAAACTTCTTCTTTAAACAAAGAAGAGAAGGAAGTACTATCATTTTATTTACGTAAAAAATTGGATGATACAATTGTGCGACCATCTCTTTGGGATTATGAAGAAATTCTTGGTTTTTTATCAAAACAAGAGATTACAAGAGAAGAGTATTCTAATTTAGGTATTTTCTATGATGAAAATTTAAATCAATTTACTTCAGCTCAAATGAAAAAAAGATTAGAAGAGAATGCTTCGTTCTTTGAGAAAGTACAACATATGCATGAGTATGAGCATCTAGAGAGTCAGTTAGAAAAATTATTCGATGAGAAAGGTGTTTCTCGTTTAAAGAAAGAAGATTGGCAGCAAGTGGATTATGTTTTTGTTAAAGAGTCTAATGACAATGTGATTGCAACAGATCGTGCATTAGAATACATTGAATCCACAAAGAAATATTCAAAAGAGGGTTTTTTGTACTGGGAGAAAGCGCTGGCTGATACAAAGGCTGGGAGACGTAAACGCCATATTCTCGTTTTTAATCCTACACAGATAGAAGATATCAACCTAAACTTTGAATTTGAAGAAAAGTTGAAGAAGGAATACATTCATAAAAATTCACAGGGTTTTTGTGGGACATCTGGGAAAAAGCTAACTGTTAGTTTAGCGCATGGGAAAAATGTGACTTCATTCCATAAAGTTGTATATACACATAAAATGCAAACTAAGTCGAAATATGAGTTTCATATTGCTGTTGTAGAATGTGAAGCCGCATTTTTAAAATCTCTTCAAACAATTTATGAAGTAAATGTGAATAAGAAAAATGTAGTTATGAATAAAGCTGAAGAATGTATTATTTTTGGAGATATTTCTAATGAGCCAGAAGAAGTATTTATTGAGGAAGAGGCACAGATTATATATTGGCAAGGTGGAAGTTTTGAAGTATCTGAATCTTCTCCTGCATGGAATGATGATAGCTTATCCTTTTCTGTCCAAATTGAAACATCTTTAATTCCTATTCTTATTAGAGAGCAAGTTGCAAAGACTGTTCCAGTATCAGGAGAAAGGGTATGGAAATTAAAAAGAGAACATCAAGAAAGCTTTGAATATAACCTTGATACAAATAAATTAAAACAAGGTGCAAGGGAATTTTCAGCACGAGAAGGATTTCGAAATTATTTGCAAGACGAGAGAGTATGGATTGAAAATGAAATCGCTTTTGCAGTTAGAGGGGTATCAGGTCTAAATAAGGTTGAATTATCAATGAACCCATCATTGAGAGATGCGTACCAACAATTATTAAATTACTATAAATTTAATAATACGGTTCCTAGTCTTTGTTTTGTGGATGATCAATTAAGAGAGCTATCTATAAGATACTTGAAGGCTTTTAACGAAAGCGTTGCTCATATACAAGAAAATGTAATGCTAAAAGAAGAAGAAAAGAATTTGTTTAAACTGGGAGTTATTGAAGAGGAACAAAGAGTCATACTAACACCGTTGCATCCTCTTAATGTTGCCTATCAGTTAAGTATTAATGATGAAATTAAAAACGAAGTAGTTGAAATGCATATTTTAAACCGTTTGCATCCTAATAATCTATTGCCATACATATATGGGCAGAACGATGAATTGTATCGACCAGTTCCTCAAAATGAAGCGCCTGAATGGACTGTTTATGAACCACTTCATAAGGTTGCGATTGGGGAATCTAATGCATTTTTAGCTAATGTAGTTGAAGAAAAGCTTCAACAATTTGTGGAGCATTTCCAATACTTATTTTTACAAGAATCTAAATCTCCGATACGAATCAATGTGATTAATATAAATAATGATAAAGAAGTTGTAAGAGGTTTAGTACAGTTTATTAAGAAGCAGATAGATAAAAAAGGGCCATCTAAAATTATACCCGTAGAGGTTGCCTTATATCATGAGAATGATACACTGAGCGCCTTTGAAAAATTTTCTATATATGATGATGTTCAAAAATTTGAGGAGTTCTTTGAGTTATCGTTAGCATCAAAGAATCTCGATGCTGTAGACGTATTAAGGCTGATTCGAGAAAATGTTTTCTATTATAAACTTATTGGTACGAAAGAATATGGTTACGCTCATATTTCATTCTATAAAATGATTTCAAATGAGAAGCATGCGAAAAGTACAATGGAAGATATTGAAACAGGGTTATCTTTAAATGGAATGTTATCATCTCTATCATCTATTAGTACAGAAGTAGATTATCGTACAGGATTTGGATTGAAAAATGTATTGAATAATGAACATTTGTTAATTCAAACTGCTAGAGGAATGAATGAATTAGGAAGTAATTTAAATAACGATGGTACAAACCCTTACCGTAAGAACGAAACAATTGTTACGAGAACATCTACCTATGATGAACAAGTTTTAGAACATTTATATGAATCTTCTTATTGGGTAACATTTATTGAACCTAATGTAGGTTTAGATTTCTTCCAAGATTCATCACGTAATTTATTGGTTATTCATTATAGTGATCAATATTCTTCATCAAGCCAGTATGATGCAATTACAGTAACGGATAAAGCAAGACAATACCGAGCGGTTATTGAACAGTATTTAGCGGAAAAAGAAATTGTATCGACACCTGAAAAAATTAATACAGCTATTAGAGCTTTCAATAGTTTAAATGGTGAGTGGTTACTACGAATTATAGGAAGTAAGGGACAATTCTCAAGAGAAAAGTTAAGTATTATTTCAGCTGTGAAATATATATTAAGTGCTTTAGATCATGAGAATATTTTATGGGTTCCTATCTCATTAGAAGAAATATTGCGTGTTGCTGGAGCGGTGAAATTAACGAAAAGTGAAGGTGTATTTTCTGCGAAAAATCTAGGTGGAAAAGGTGCACATAGTGACGATTTACTGTTAATCGGAGTAGAAATGCAAGATGATAAATTATCAGTACATTATTATCCAGTGGAAGTGAAAATCGGCTTAAATCAAGAAAGTGCTATTGCAAAAGCAAAAGAGCAAATTAATGCTACTAAGCAACTATTTGATACGCAACTTTCTAAAACAAGTGAAGATGGTTTACATGTATTTAAACATAAGTTTTTCCGAAACTTCTTTGTACAGTTATTGCTAGCAAATGCCGAGAAATTTATTGCAAACAACATTTGGCCAGAAAAATCTTATGAGAAAATTGAAGAACTAAAGAAAAGATTATTAAATGATGATTATGAAATGAGTGGACATTTGGATGATAAAATCGGAAAAGGAGCAATTTTATCATTCAAAAAGGAACAAGCATGGAGATCTGTTAAAATCGAAGAAGATATTTTATTAGTAGAATTAACCGAAGAGGATGGATATGAAGGAGTAGTCGAAGAAATTGAAGTACTCAAAACGAAAATCCATTCTGGTGGAACTGATATTAATCCAGATAGATTATTGAATAAGAATCATGACTCCAATCAAGAGTTAAAAGATTCTAGCAATAAAGTAGTTTCAACTGTACCTCCTTCTCAAGAAGTAGTAGAAGACAAAGAAAAAGAAACAAAAGGATTAAAGGATATCCGCGTTTTGTTAGGAACGGTAGAGGGGTCGACTCAAGAAATATATTGGGAATTCGGAAACCCAGAGCTAGCAAATAGACATATTTTAATTTCGGGTAAATCAGGGCAAGGTAAGAGCTATTTTATTCAATGTTTACTTCTCGAACTGGCGCAAAACGGAATTTCTAGTATGATATTTGATTATACAGATGGATTCAAGAATTCTAAGTTAGAACCGGAATTTAAAGAGAAACTTCAAGATAATATTGAACAATTTTTAGTAGCAAAAGACAAATTTCCAATAAATCCATTTAAACGAAATCAAAAAGAATTGGATGAGGACATTTATATTGATGAAGATAATACAGACATTGCTGAAAGAATCAAAAGTGTATTTGCAGCTGTATATAAAGGATTAGGTAGTCAGCAACAAAACACTATATATGAAGCGGTAATGCGTGGTTTAGATAAACATGGTGAAAATATGAATTTGGAATTCTTATTAGCAGAATTGGAAGAAGATACTTCTGGCCCTGCTAAAACTACAAAATCACTAATTAAGCCATTTATTGATAAGAATCCATTTAATCATAATGCTGTATATGATTGGGGAGACATACTGAACCAAAAAGGTAAAGTGTTTATTGTACAATTAACGGGCTTTAATAGAGATGTACAGCTCATGATTACAGAGTTTATCTTATGGGATATTTGGAACTATCAATTACACCATGGAGACAAAAATAAACCATTCCCAGTTATATTAGATGAAGCGCAAAATCTTGATCATAGAGAAAAATCACCAAGTGCCAAAATTTTAACTGAAGGAAGAAAATTTGGTTGGTCAGGTTGGTATGCAACACAATCATTAAAAGGACAATTTACAATGGATGAAATTTCACGACTACAGAATTCAAGTCAAAAAGTGTATTTCATGCCACCAGAAAATGAAATAAGTGCTATTGCATCAAACCTTGCTCAAGATTCAGCTGTACGTAAAGAATGGGAAAAACGACTTGCGACATTGAGGAAAGGTCAATGTATCACTTCTGGCCCAATGTTACAGAAGGATGGTACGTTGAAGTCGGGTAGTCCTGTGATGATTAATATTAGTGCGTTGCAGGATAGATTGAAGTAATAATTTAATAGTGATATGAAAGTTTTAGAAAACCACCTTGGACGGTATGTTTGTTTGAACTGGACCCGAAAAGTTAGACATATATTTAAGCAGCTAATAAGGATTGAATTCTGTATTTTACAGGAGGCAATCCTTTTAATTTTGCCTTAATCCTTTTATTATTGTAATAATAAATATAATTC
>NZ_JBVVNL010000007.1:0-142029 GCF_055825275.1 Bacillus sp. GS3m_15504
TCGATGATATTGACGGGACTACTCTTGAAGGAGCTATCTTTAAAATTGTTGATTCTAACGGACATGATGTTCGCACTGATTTAACTACTGATAAAGATGGCAAAATTTCTGTTTCTGATTTACGTCCAGGTGACTATCAGTTTATCGAAACGAAAGCTCCTACTGGATACGATTTAAACGCTAAGCCAATTCCTTTCACTATTCCGAAAGGACAATCTCAAGTTACTTCTGTGACTGCTTTAAATAGTTTAACAACAGGTTCAATGGAGTTAACTAAAGTTGATATTGATCATAACGGAACACTTGAAGGTGCCATTTTCAATATTTTAGATCAAGATGGAAAAGTAGTACGAGAAGGTTTAAAAACAGATGGGCATGGTAAATTAATCGTAAATGATTTGAAACCTGGTAATTATCAACTAGTGGAAACGAAAGCTCCTGAAGGCTATCAATTAGATGCATCACCAATAAGCTTTACTATTGAAAAAGCCCAAGCTTCACCACTACAAATTACAGTTTCAAATAAAAAGGTTGAGTCTTCATCAGGCGGGGATAATAAACCAATTACTCCTCCGAATAAAGAAGAAAAACCAGGTAAGGAAACTTCCGAAGAACTAGAAAACGGAAATCCTAAGACACAGACAAACAAACAGCAAGATGACCGAAATACAGGTAAAGAACTTCCAAATACAGGTCACAAAAATGATTCTACCCAAACAGTCGGTATCATTCTTCTATTAGCTGGATTGTTAAGTGTTTTAGCTACAAAACGAAAAAAATATTATTAATATTTTTTATACCCAATCAAGTGAACATTTGATTGGGTGTTTTTTTATACAAAAAAGAACGATATATAGCGTATCGTTCTTTTAACGGGGTGAGGCTGTCCAAAAGTACGGAAAACCTTTGAACAGCCTCGTATTTTCATATGGATGCCTTACATATATCACTGATGATAATTATGAAATGCGGAAACATATTTATCATCACATGATTCAAACATGAGAAAAGAAACCCTACAGTGGATTCTTTTCTCTACATAATCTAAAGTTTGGGTACACTAGATTCATGCAATGTAGGAGCTTTCCAAGTAGAAAGCGAACCTTCATTTAAGATGATAGCATACATATCTCCACCAAACATATGCAAATATGCATATGTTTTTTATTTCTCAATGTCAGAATATTGAAAAATTAAAAATATAAAGGTAAAATGAAGTCGTTATCCGTCTTCTTTTGTCAGTCAGAGAGAATAGAAGAATAGGAGAGGAAAAAATGAAAAAATCTTTGAAACAAAAAATAGTAAGCTCCTTGCTTGCTGTATCACTCGCTGTTAGCTTAGCTCCGATTGGACAAGCTAAAGCTGATTCTACGTCAGAAATCAAGCAGACTTCATCTATCACAAAACAAGTTGATGCAAGCCGCGCTATCGAACACATCCGTTTCTTATCCGAAACAATTGGTCCTCGACCTGGCGGGACAAAATCAGAAGAATGGGCTTCCCGCTACGTTGGTATGCAGCTTAAATCAATGGGCTACGAAGTAGAATATCAACCATTCCAAGTGCCGGATCAATACGTTGGATTTATTGAATCACCATTATCCACAAAGCGTAATTGGCAAGCTGGTGCTGCCCCTAACGCACTAATTTCTACAGAATCTGTTACAGCTCCTCTTATCTTTGTTCAAGGTGGGACAAAATTAGAGGATATCCCAAATGAAGTAAGTGGAAAAATTGTTCTATTCGAAAGAGGAACAACAGTAGCTGACTATAATAAACAAGTTGAAAATGCTGTTAACAAAGGAGCAAAAGGTGTTCTTTTATACAGTTTAATTGGTGGACGTGGAAACTACGGGCAAACTTTCAATCCCCGCCTAACGAAAAAGCAATCTATCCCTGTCTTTGGTCTTGCTTATGCGCAAGGAAATGCATTTAAAGAAGAAATCGCTAAAAAAGGAACAACAATTCTTTCCCTAAAAGCGAGACATGAATCTAATTTAACATCATTAAACGTCATCGCTAAAAAGAAACCAAAAAACAGTACAGGTAATGAAAAAGCTGTCGTTGTAAGTTCACACTACGATAGTGTCGTTGGAGCACCCGGAGCAAATGATAATGCTTCTGGTACAGGATTAGTATTAGAGTTAGCTCGCGCTTTTCAAAATGTAGAAACTGATAAAGAAATTCGTTTTATTGCTTTTGGTTCTGAAGAGACTGGCTTACTTGGCTCCGATTATTACGTTAATAGCTTATCCCAAAAAGAACGCGATCGAATTTTAGGTGTCTTTAACGCAGACATGGTCGCAACAAATTACGATAAAGCAAAGAATTTATATGCTATGACGCCTAACGGTTCTCCAAACCTTGTAACAGACGCAGCCTTACAAGCAGGTAAACAATTAAATAATGACCTCGTTCTACAAGGGAAATTTGGCTCTAGTGATCACGTACCGTTTGCTGAAGTTGGTATTCCTGCGGCTCTATTTATTTGGATGGGTGTCGATAGTTGGAATCCATTAATCTACCATATCGAAAAGGTATATCACACACCTCAAGATAACGTATTTGAGAATATTTCACCTGAACGTATGAAAATGGCAATAGAAGTAATCGGAACTGGTGTTTATAACACTCTTCAACAATCTGTTACGCAAACAGAACAGAAAGCTGCTTAATCATTTTTGAAAGACCACTGATAAAGATCAGTGGTCTTTTATTGAGAAAAAATATATATGCATAAAAGCATATTTTCTCCTCCTCATTATCGTATACAATATTAACTGTAACGACAATGATTACAACTAATAAGGAGGATTTTCTACTATGAAAAAAATGATTTTAGCTGGTGCGTTAACTTTAGCAGGAATTACTGGTGCTACCGCGTTTATTACTGAAACAAAGGTTGCTGCCGCTACTCAAGAACAAAAGTTTACAAAATTTTATTCTTTGCAAACTGGGGGTAGTTCTGAGCAAGAACCTATTTTCCTTCAAAAGGGACAAGAGTTAACAATTCAACCTAACAGCAAAACTCCTAGTTACAGTGTTTATGACTCAAATCATAATCTTATTGGACGTTATTCTGATGGTTACGGCCGAATTTTCACTGCAAAAACAGATGGAAATATGTACGTTCAATTTCATGCACCTTACGTTTACTATAGTCCTGTGAGCTTTTCTGTTACTTATACTATTCAATAGAAAAAGGCCCTTTACAGGGCCTCTTTTATTTCTCTTGCCAATTCACTTTTACAAATCCATCTTTTACTTTTAATCCACTTATATTCAATACATATTCTTCATTTGCTTTCAACGTAACTGTAAAAGTACCTTTTTTCGATTCACAGATTTCCTTTAATTCACTTATACCTTCTCCTTGTCTTTCATACAAGCTAAAGCATAAGTTCCCTCTTTTTGCATCTGTCTCATAAGAAAATGTCAATTCTGTATCCTTATCATACTGAAGTTCAATATCTTTACCGGCAATATCCCATGATGAGAATTTCGCCTCGTAACCTGTCTCCCCTTGCTTCTCATTTTCTAAATATATATCTCCTGCTCTCCACGCATCATCTAACGTTTGTGCAAAAGTAAAACCACTAAGTAATACAAACATTGTACTTGCCAATATCGCAACTAATGTTACTTTCTGTTTTTTAACAAAATTCATCTTATATTCTCCTTCAACTTTCTTTTTACTTCTTCTTACCATATATAATAAAAACCCGATAAAGAATGGCAATATAACCGCTAAAACACTCCATCCTTTACTCATTTGATGTGCTTTAGCATCTGTATATACCCATGATGCTACACATACTAAAAGTGCTATAAAAGCTAAAAACATTGTAATCCCAGCTATCTCAAATACTACAAATGGATTAGCGAACTCTATCATGTAATTTATACTCCTTCTTTAAAAACGACTGTATGACAACATATATAGGAATGTATAGGTGCATCATAATAACTATCGTTATAATGACAGATATTTTATGCTCCAAATGACTAACAAACTGCTCTAGGGTGACTGTTAATACAATCATCCAAATAGCATGAATGAAAACAACCCATCTCTTCTCTAATTTCCAAGCATTTCGCATGCCCTGCTTCGTATTATTTATTAGCTCTTCGCTTGGAATTATCTCTTCTGCTAAGCTACTCTTTATCTTCTGTTCAAATTTATCTTCCTTCATGAACGAACCCCTCCAAATGTTCTCGCATTTGCTTCTTGGCATAATTAAGACGGTATTTCACCGTACCAATTGGTATATTTAATATTTCACTCATTTCTTTGTAAGAATATTGTTCATAATAGTAGAGTACGAGCACTGTTTTATATTTTTCGTTTAATAACTGTATAACTTCTCGTATCATTTCTGCTTCGACTTTTTGAATGAATTCTTCTGATATATTCACATCATCTGCAAGCTCTATTTCTCCACCATCTTCTTTATGAAATAAATCCAATACACGATCTTTCCACCTTTTCTTTTTGCGATAAAAATCATAAAATGTACGAACACAAATCGTAGTAATCCACTTTTTATAATTCTCCACGTAAGAAAGTTGGTGCCGCGATGAAAAAACTTTTATCCACGTCTCTTGAAAAATATCTTCCGCGTCTTCTTTCGTCTTCGCTAACTTATAGCATAAGGAATATATTTGCTGCTTATATATATCAATTAATTCTTCTACCTTTTCTTCCATCTGAAACCTCCTGTCATTTATATAAGACGACGCAAATTCTCCTTTTGTTTGATAAAATTTTATTTTTTTATTATTTCCATACAAAAAGGCAATCACAACATCGTGTGATTGCCTTTTACTGAAAGCGAAAAGCCGCTTCCGCTTTTCTTTATGTCCAGCTCTGCCTCCTAGCCCCTCCTGTCTAAGAACCTTCCCCACGAGAAGATAAAATACATCTTCTGTGGGAAAGAACCTTAGCCTTCGGGACTAAACAGTCGGCTCCGCTTTTCTTAATTACATTTTTTCTGGTGCAGATACTCCTACGATTGCTAATGCGTTTTGAAGCGTAGTGCGTACTGCTTTCATTAACTCGTAGCGAGCTTTACTTAATTCTAAGTTATCTTGGTTTAATACTTTTTCTGCATTGTAGAAGCTGTGTAATGTTGCAGCTAATTCAAATGCATAATTTGTAATGCGGTGTGGCAGACGTTTTTGTGCTGCATCCGCAACTACTGCTGGGAATTCACCAAGTTTTTTCAGTAATTCTACTTCTTTCTCAGAAGTAACAAGTTTGTAGTTCACGTCTCCGCCTGTAGCTAATCCTAATTCTTCACCTTGACGAAGGATACTGCATACGCGAGCGTGAGCGTATTGTGCATAGTATACTGGGTTTTCATTAGATTTTGATACAGCTAAGTCCATATCGAAATCTAAATGAGAATCGCCACTACGCATTGCGAAGAAGTAACGCATTGCGTCCACGCCTACTTCTTCCATAAGCTCACGAAGTGTAACTGCTTTACCTGTACGTTTACTCATCTTCATTTTTTCACCGTTTTGGTATAGTTGTACCATTTGGATGATTTCTACTTCAAGTGTTTCTTTATCGTAACCTAGTGCTTGAATAGCAGCTTTCATACGAGGAATGTAACCGTGGTGGTCAGCACCCCAAATGTTGATTAACTTATCGAAACCACGCTCTAATTTATCACGGTGATATGCGATATCTGGCGTTAAGTATGTGTAAGAACCGTCGTTTTTAATTAATACACGGTTTTTGTCATCGCCGTAAGTCATTGAACGGAACCAAGTTGCACCGTCTTCTTCAAAGATTTCATCGCGCTCTTTTAATACAGCAAGAGCTTGATCGATTTTTCCGTTTTTGTATAATGATGTTTCTGAGAACCATACATCAAATTTAACACGGAAGCTTTCTAAGTCTTTTTGAAGCTTTGCTAACTCATATTTTAAACCGTACTCACGGTAGAATTCATAGCTTTCTTTTTCATCAGCTTTCGCATAACGATCGCCAAACTCTTCTGCTAAACGTTTACCGATTCCAATGATGTCCGCACCATGGTATCCGTCTTCTGGCATTTCTTTCTCTAAGCCTAAAGCTTGCATGTAACGAGCTTCAACAGAAAGAGCTAAGTTATGAATTTGGTTACCAGCGTCATTAATGTAGTACTCACGAGATACATCGTATCCTGCTTTTGCTAATAGATTACATAAAGTGTCACCTACTGCAGCACCACGTGCATGTCCTAAGTGAAGGTCACCTGTTGGATTCGCAGATACGAACTCAACTTGTACTTTTTCACCTTTACCAGTATTCGTTTCACCATAAGCTTCACCAGCATTAACGATTGTTGGGATTAAGTCTGTTAAGTAGCTATTATCCATGTAGAAGTTAATGAAACCAGGACCTGCGATTTCAATCTTTTCAATAGAAGCTTTTGCTTTATCGAAGTTTGCAACTAATTCTTCTGCAATCATACGAGGTGCTTTTTTCGCAACGCGTGCAAGTTGCATTGCCATATTTGTAGAGAAGTCACCATTTGTTTTATCTTTTGGAGATTCTAATACTACGTTTGGAATCTGTTCTTCTGTCGCTAATTCTGCCTTTAGTACAGCAGCTTGAATTTCTTCTTTAATTAATCCTTTTACTTGTTCTAAAGAATTCATTATTTTGCCTCCTTCAAATTAATTGTAATTGTATATCTGCCAGCTTCTTGTTCACTTAGAAGCAACGCGTACGTTAAGAAGAGTTGTCCTTTTTTCTTTTCATCCGACCATTTAAAAAGAACGTTATCAGTTTTCGTTTGCAATGCAAACGTACCAAGTTCACTCGTATACGTACCAGTTGTCCATTCACCTTTCACATGCGTCTGACGCATTGAAACAGCACCTGAACGCATAATGAGAACTTGTTCATCTTGAATTTTAATAATTGTTTTCACTTCGCCTTGTTCGTTCGGCTCTTGGAATGTTACATATGTACCTTGACCTTTTACATAGTATTGACCATTTGCTTCAAAAGCAACGGTTTCCTTCCTCGCCCCTTCACGGATTTCTGTTACGAAATGAACGTGTACTGGCAAGCCTGCAAGTTGTTTCTCCACGTCTTGCACACCTTTCAAATGTTATAGATATTAAATACTACTTATAATAAATCACTTTTCCTATCATATCAAAAAAAGACGCTGTCTGTCTGCTGAAAAATCAGGAAAACTCCATTTCAAAAAATAATTCACTTTCACTTTATTTCATATGATAAAATATTTTTTAAGTCTAAATATTCTTTCATTTAAAGAGGTGAAATAGATGCTACCAACAAAATTAAAAAAGGGTGATGAAATTAGAGTTATTTCACCATCCTGTAGTTTAAGTATTGTCTCAACTGAAAACAGGAGGCTTGCTGTAAAAAGATTAACTGAACTCGGCTTTCACGTTACATTCTCAACACATGCTGAAGAAATAGATAGATTCGCTTCCTCTTCTATTTCTTCACGCGTTCAAGACCTCCACGAAGCATTTAGAGATCCAAATGTAAAAGCCATTTTGACGACACTTGGCGGATACAATTCTAATGGTTTATTAAAATATCTCGATTACGATTTAATTCGTGAAAATCCGAAATTTTTCTGTGGTTATTCAGATATTACTGCTTTAAATAATGCAATTTACACTAAAACAGGACTTGTTACATATTCAGGCCCCCATTTCTCTTCATTTGGAATGGAGAAAGGGCTCGAGTATACAACCGATTACTTTTTACAATGCTTAACTTCTAATAAGCCTATTGAAGTCCTGCCATCTGAAACATGGAGCGATGATTCTTGGTATATAGATCAAGAAAATCGAAAATTTATTAAAAATGAAGGATACGTTTCGATTCATGAAGGAGAAGCTACGGGAGATATTATCGGTGGTAATATGAGCACATTGAACTTACTGCAAGGTACATCATATATGCCAAACTTAAAGGATAAAATTTTATTTCTTGAAGAAGATAGTTTAACTGGAACATCTACTCTTAAAACTTTTGATCGCTATTTACACTCTCTTATGCAGCAACCAGATTTTAAACATGTAAAAGGCATCGTTATAGGAAAGATGCAAAAAGGCGCAGAATGTACGATAGAAGACATTCAAGAAATGATTGCTTCAAAGCCTGAACTGGCACATATCCCTATCATTGCAAACGCAAGTTTTGGGCATACAACACCGATTTTCACTTTCCCAATTGGCGGACGTGCAACAATCATTTCTAGTAAAGAAAAGACATCTATCACTATTTTAACGCACTAAAAAAGGAGCGAATGAGTCGCTCCTTTTATCGCTTTTCTATTTTTTCCAACGCTTTTTGCGGAATTGATTCTTTCGGGATTTCAGCCCATCCTTTTCCTTGCATACCTTTTGCATAAATTTTTATAAAAGCACCCGTATGCAATTCACGGTTCATCATTCTTTTCACAACTTGTAACTTTCCGTCTTCTGTATATCCTTTAAATGTATACAAATACTCTCCGTCTTTTTTCTCACCTTTATCTATAACCGCATAATAATCTTGTATTTCTTTATTTGAAAAGAAGTTGTCTACAAAAGCATGTACACCTTCTGTTTTTGTGTTCAAATAATACGCTGTTCCACCTAGAATAATGGCGAATACAACTAAAACTTTAATTACCAATTTCATATATGAGCCTCCTGTTTGCACTTCTTTTTCCCTAGTCATATATCTGTACTTGTATTATACGAAAAATGACATACTATACTCTATCTAAACACCTTACACTTTCCTTACATTATTGTAAGGCATCTTCACCTTATGGCAATTTCCCAATAAAAAATTTTTCCGTTTCATGAACTTTTATATTATTATTGAATGATACAAATTTTTATTACAAAAATCAAAGGAGACAGTTTTCAAATGGCTATCTTGCAAGGTTTAGCACTATTACTTGTTGTACTTTGTCTATTTACACTTTTTAGTTACCGTGCTCCTTACGGCATGAAAGCAATGGGTGCTTTAGCTAATGCAGCAATCGCAAGTTTTCTTATTGAAGCATTTCACCGTTATATCGGTGGAGAAATGTTTCATAATAAATTTTTACAATCAGTAGGAGAAGCTTCTGGTAGTATGAGCGGTGTGGCAGCGGCAATTTTAGTCGCACTAGCAATCGGTGTTTCACCCGTATATGCTGTTTTAATTGGTATCGCTACTAGTGGATTCGGTATTTTACCAGGATTTTTCGCTGGATACGTTTGCGCTTTCGTCGTGAAATTTCTTGAAAAGAAATTACCAGCTGGTGTAGAGTTTTTAGCAATTTTATTTATTGCTGCACCAATCTCACGCGGAATGGCAATGCTTATGGATCCGCTCGTAAACGCAACGCTCGGTAAAATCGGTTCTATGATTTCAGTTGCAACTACAGAAAGTCCTATCATTATGGGCATTATGCTCGGGGGATTAATCACAGTTATTTCTACCTCTCCACTGAGTTCTATGGCACTAACTGCAATGCTCGGATTAACAGGTTTACCAATGGCAATTGGTAGTCTTGCCGTAGCAGCCTCAGCTCCAATGAACTTTATTTTCTTTAAGCGACTAAAAATTTGCTCAAAGAAAGACACAATCGCTGTAGCAATCGAGCCTTTAACACAAGCCGATGTTGTTTCAGCAAATCCAATTCCAATTTATGCAACAAACTTCGTTGGCGGTGCACTTGCTGGTATTATTACATCTCTGTTCCAGCTCGTTAATAATGCACCAGGAACAGCATCACCAATCCCAGGACTTCTTGTCTTATTCGGATTTAATGACGTTGTAAAAGTAACGATTGCCGCTGTATTATGTGGAATCGTTACCACGATTGTTGGGTACATCGGATCAATCTTGTTCCGTAAATACCCAATTCGTTCTGCTGATGAAATTCGCGGCATTTCTTCGGAAGAGAAGGTTGCATAAGAAAAAGAGCTATTCTCATCGTTTGAGAATAGCTCTTTTTTGTGTGTTACGTGACAGTCAATAAAATTATATCAGCGGTTTTTCAATTATATCGGCGCAACTCGAATTATATGAGCGATTTTTTTAATATATCAGCGTAACTCGAATTATATCGGCGATTTTTTTAATATATCGACTTACCGACACATAACGACAAAATAAGAGCCCCCTAATCATATAGGGGCTCTTATTTTATCTAGCTACAGCGGCTAGAATGATCGGTGGCTTCGCTTCTTCCTTCGAGGCAAAAAACGCCTCTATGTCTGAAGCTCCATCCCCCTCACATTCTGGGCGAGCCGATTCCGCTTTTACTTTACCCAACCGAGCAGCATTTCCCGCACGAATTTGCTTGCTGCGACTGGTGTTTGATCACTATGGTCGTAGACAGGAGCTACCTCTACTAAGTCTGCTCCAACTACATTTATATTTGAATTTGCAATTGCTACGATGGAATCTAATAATTCTTTAGATGTGATACCGCCAGCTTCTAACGTTCCTGTTCCTGGAGCGTGAGCTGGGTCTAATACATCAATGTCGATTGTGACATAGACTGGGCGTCCTGCAAGTTTCGGCAATACTTCTTTTAACGGTTCTAATACGTCAAATTTGTATAAGTTCATACCTACTTCTTTCGCCCATTCAAATTCTTCCTTCATTCCAGAACGAATTCCGAAAGAATATACGTTTTCCGGACCAATTAAATCACACACTTTACGAATAGGTGTAGAGTGGGATAAAGGCTCCCCTTCATACGATTCACGTAAATCAGTATGAGCATCCATATGGATGATTGCTAAATCCGGATATTTTTTTGCCATTGCCTTAAAAATTGGCCAAGACACTAGGTGCTCACCGCCGAGACCTAGTGGAAACTTACCGGCATCTAAAAGTTTTGATACATATTCTTCAATCATGTCTAAGCTGCGTTGTGCATTTCCGAATGGTAATGGGATATCACCCGCATCAAAATATTTTACCTCTTCTAGTTCACGATCTAAATACGGACTATATTCTTCAAGACCAATTGATACTTCACGAATACGTGCAGGGCCAAAGCGAGATCCTGGACGGTAACTTACTGTCCAATCCATAGGCATCCCGTAAATAACTACCTCTGACTCTTCAAAACTTGGATGACTTTTAATAAATACTTTACCTGAATAAGCTTCATCAAAACGCATATTCTTTTCCTCCTTATGTGGAACTTAAGGTATCCCAACCTTTCATTATTTCTCAAATTTGGAGCGAGTTGCTCCTCTTTCTCGATTTACCAGGTCTTCTGTTTCATAAAAAGAAGACAATTTTCTTTACAGAAGTGTAAATAGCTAGCATGTTCAAGTCTTCTGGACAAACACCTTAAATGAGCTACTTACACTTTATTTGTTCCGTGCGATTCTCTTACTTAATTAGATCGCCAACAAATTTCGGTAATGCGAATGCTGCATTGTGTAATTCTTTTGTGTAGTATTTCGTTTCGATTTCGTGGAAACGCTCTTCACTTACTTCTAATGGATCATGTTTTTTAGATCCAATTGTGAACGTCCAAAGACCACTTGGGTAAGTTGGAATGTTCGCTGTGTATAAACGAGTAATTGGGAAGATCTCTTTTACGTCTTTAAACACAGTTGTAATTAATTCTGGTGTAAACCAAGGGTTGTCCGTTTGTGCAACGAAAATACCATCTTCTTTTAACGCCTTTGAAATTCCAGCGTAGAAGCCTTTTGTAAATAGGTTTACTGCTGGTCCTACTGGCTCAGTAGAATCTACCATAATTACGTCATATTCATTTTCGCTTTCTGCGATATGTAGGAAACCGTCTCCTACTTTCACTTCTACACGCTCATTATCTAATGCACCTGCAATTGATGGTAAGTATTGTTTAGAGTACTCAATTACTTTTCCATCGATTTCAACAAGAGTTGCTTTCTTTACGCTTGGGTGTTTTAACACTTCACGAATAACACCGCCATCACCGCCACCAACAACTAATACGTTTTCAGGGTTTGGATGTGTAAATAAAGGTACGTGCGCTACCATTTCATGGTACACGAACTCATCTTTTTCTGTCGTCATAACCATGCCATCTAAAATAAGCATGTTTCCGAACTCTTCCGTTTCAACCATATCAAGTTTTTGGAATTCTGTTTGCTCCGTATGTAATGTGCGGTTAATACGCGCCGTAATCCCAAAATGTTTTGTTTGTTTTTCAGTGAACCATAGTTCCATCGTACAATCACGCCTTTCAATGCAAATTTATAATAGGGACATCATTAATGTCCCCTAACAAAAATAAAACAAAACATACAAAATGTATAGTTAAAAGTACAAAAATACCGAAAATATATTTTAGTCAGAGCGTTCTAACATATGTGCAGAAAGGATTTGCACCGTAAAAGGAAAGAAAACCCTTTCTTAAGAAAGGGCTTTTGTCTCTATTTCTACTGGTTTACGAATTGGAATTAGGATCATAATACAACCAACTAACACCACAATTCCGCCTACTAAAAACGGACTTTGTGGTGAAACAGTATGACCGATAATTCCTGATAAAATCGGAGCAATTGCGCCCCCTAACCAACGAACGAAGTTATAAACACCTGACGTAACAGATCTTTCATAAGGTGAAATATCCATTACATAACTTGTAAATAATGCATTATTTAATCCAGATGCTAATCCTGATAGAACAATTAATACAATTTGTAACCACATAACTTTCACAAAGAATAATGCAATTAAGAAAATCGCAAATACGAGTAAACTGGCTTTCAATAATGCTTTCGGCTCATATTTCCCTTCTAGCTTATGTGCTAAAATTGCAGAACCGTAAGCTAACGCAAGTCCCCACCCACAAAATACAAATCCTAATTGAATAGCAGATAAATGCATAATAAGTGGTGAGTATGCTAACACAACGAAAAATCCGTAGTAGTATAACATTCCTGAAATCGCACCTTGCATAAACGGTTTATATTTCACCAGGTTAAGTAATTCTCCTACGCCTGCCGCTTTACGCTTCACTTTTCGCTCTGGTTCTTTCACAAAAAAGAAAACTAAAATAAATGCTAAGAAAATTAAAATACTCGTTGCGAAAAATGGATACCGCCAAGAATGTCCACCTAATATCCCGCCTAATAACGGTCCGCCCGCCATACCTAAGCCGATAGCTGCTTCATATAATCCTACTGCTTCATGAACTTCCTTACTTAATGCAATCAATAAAGTCATCGCCGTTGCGAAGAACATCGCATTTCCTAATCCCCATCCAGCACGGAAAAGAGATAATTGAGCAATCGTTTGCGATATACCGCATATAAACGCAAATATAGTTACGATTGCAAGACCGATTGTCATCATTCGTTTATCACCAAATCTTGATGCAAATATACCGGCTGGTAACATCATAATTGCCATCGTTAAAATATATGCTGTAAATAACATCTCTACTTGCCAATGCGATGCACCAATCTTTTCAGCAATAATCGGCAAAATTGGGTCGACTACTCCTATACCTGAAAAGGCAAGGAAAGTAGCCAACACTGTAATCAATCTCCCTAGTTTTTGTTTGCTCTCCATTTTGATTACTCTCCTTTTGTATTCTCTAAAAATGTCACTGCACGATGTAAGCTATCCTCAAGTTCGGCCTTCACACGCTGCATTTGCTCCATTTTCTCGTCTAGCGTTTGCACTTGTTTTTCAAGCATCTCTTTAATTTCTTGAATCACTTCACGATCACGAGGATTCTCGCTATTTCTTCTCTGTTCCATTCTTTCTTTTAACGATAAGAAATGCTGCATTTCTTGTAGCGTAATTCCTAGTACTTCTTTCGCTTCTACAATCCTTTTAATTCTTGCGATATCTTCATCTGTATATAGGCGAATGTTCCCCTCACTACGTTCTGGGGGATGAATTAAACCAATTTCCTCATAATAACGAAGTGTACGTTTTGTTAAACCAACTTGCTTTGTAACTTCATCAATCTTATACATGTTTATTCCTCCCTTCTTCAATTATTACATTTTACGTTAACGTTAACTTTTGTGCAACTGTTAGACTTTTGTAAATGTTTGTCATATTAAATTGTATTTTTTCAAAAGCAGTTTCATAATGAAAGAAAAGAAATGATAAGGAGAATTTCACATGAGTAAACCACTTATTTTCGCTCACCGCGGCGTAAAAGGAACACATCCCGAAAATACGATGATCGCCTTCCAAGAAGCTGAACGCATTGGTGCCCATGGAATTGAGCTTGATGTCCACCTATCAAAAGATGGTGAACTTGTCGTAATTCACGATGAAACAGTCGATCGTACAACAAATGGCATAGGACTTGTTTCTGAAAAAACAGTAGAGGAGTTACAAGCTTTAGATGCTGGTAGTCATAAAGACGCTTCTTTCCATGAAGCAAAAATTCCGACGTTACGAGAAGTATTTATTTGGCTATCTACAACAAACTTACAACTCAATATTGAATTAAAAACCGACGTGATTCACTATCCAAATATTGAAGAAAAAGCTGTTGCTCTCGTTCGAGAATACCATCTGTCGAATCAAATTGTATTCTCCTCATTTAACCATGAATCTGTTTCATTATTAGCAGAAATAGCTCCTGAAATCCCAAGAGCTATTTTATATGACACACCTCTTGCTGATCCTATCGCTGAAGCAAAAACTAGAGAAGCAACTGGTTTACATCCAAACTTTCAACTACTAACAAAGGAATTTGTTCAACTCGCGCAAAAACAAGGGTACGTTTTCCGCCCTTATACCATTAACGAATACAAAGATTTACAAACTATGTTGGATTATGGCGTAGATGTCATTATTACCGATTGGCCAGCACGTGCCTTTGAGCTCCTTTCTTAATTGAAGGAGCTTTTTGTTTTCAAAATTTCATTGTTTAAAATAACCGAAAACCCTCAATACTAATACAATAATGTTTGTATGAATGAGGGGCTGAAAAAGATGGATCAAACTATGAATCCGAAACTTAAAAAATATAAACGTCTTTTCTTCACCGTAATGTTTTCTTCTGTTCTTTTTTTCGTTTTCTCCTTTTTTGTTATTATTATAGTTGCAAAAATTATGGGACCTCCTCCTGTTGCTGTCCCGCAAACAAGTGTCTTTTACGCTAATGATGACACTGTTATAGGACAAAGTAATCAGGTACAAAAACGCTACAATGTATCTCTCAATGAAATTTCTCCTTATGTAAAAGAGGCAACACTATCTATCGAAGATCAACGATTCTACAAACATCATGGCTTTGATATGAAGCGTATTGCTGGTGCCATTGTTGCCGATTTAAAAGCGATGGCAAAAGTCCAAGGTGCTAGTACGATTACACAACAATACGCACGTAATCTGTATTTAGATCATGATAAAACGTGGAAACGTAAACTATTAGAAGCAATGTACACAATCCGCCTTGAAGTAAACTATAATAAAAATCATATTTTAGAAGGATATTTAAATACAATTTATTACGGGCATGGTGCTTACGGAATCGAAGCTGCGTCTCGTCTATATTTCGATAAAACAGCAAAAGAATTAACATTAGCGGAGGCTAGTATGCTCGCAGGTATCCCGAAAGGACCTAGTGTCTATTCTCCCTTTTTAAAAGAAGATCGTGCGAAAGGACGACAATCTCTCATATTAGATGAAATGGTAGAACAAGGTTATATTACGAAGAAACAAGCAGCTTCAGCGAAGAAGGAGCCACTAACTTTCGCCTCATTAGATACGAAAAAGGTGGCAGAGGTTGCACCTTATTTCCAAGATGCTGTACAAGCTTCTCTTCTTCGTGATGTCGGATTAGATGAGCAAGCGTTACAAAAAGGTGGCTTGCGTATTTATACAACACTAGACCCGAAATTACAATCGGTTGCAGAGCAAGCTGTAAAAGACCACATACCTGACACAACAAACATACAAACTGCTCTTGTCTCTATGAATCCAAAAACAGGTGAAGTAGCTGCCCTTGTTGGTGGAACTGATTATAATACGAGTCAATTTAACAGGGCTACACAGGCCGCTCGCCAGCCTGGTTCTACGTTTAAGCCATTCCTATATTACGCGGCATTAGAACGAGGATTCACCCCTGCTACGCGCTTAAAAAGCGAATACACTGTTTTCACTTTAGGTGATGGTGTTTCAAAGTATAAACCGAAAAACTATAAGGACTATTATGCAGA
Source organism: Bacillus sp. GS3m_15504 (assembly GCF_055825275.1). Taxonomy (NCBI): domain Bacteria; kingdom Bacillati; phylum Bacillota; class Bacilli; order Caryophanales; family Bacillaceae; genus Bacillus; species Bacillus sp. GS3m_15504. Next base: position 16,171 of record NZ_JBVVNL010000007.1, read on the forward strand.
CGATTTTGTAACAATGGCGCAAGCTCTTGCAGTCTCTGATAACGTATACGCCGTGAAGACCAATTTATTTTTAGGCGAAGACATTCTTACAAAAACAGCGAAGCAATTCGGAATTAAGAGTGCATTAAAAGATGTACCGTCTCTTGCTCTCGGCACATCTCCTGTAAAACCAATTGAAATGGTTAACGCTTATAGCATGTTCGCAAACGGTGGAAAAGAAGTAAAACCTACTTTCATTCGCCGCATTATGGATCATGAAGGCAATATATTATACGATGCTCATTTAGAGAGTAAACAAGTTCTTGATAAGAACAAAGCGTTTGTAATGGAAGAAATGATGACAGGCATGTTTAATAAAAAACTAAGTAGTTATGCCGCTGTAACTGGTCAATCGATGTTATCTAAACTATCCAGAACCTATGCCGGAAAATCTGGTTCTACTGAAACAGATAGTTGGATGATTGGGTTTACCCCGCAAATCGTAACGGGTGTATGGGTTGGATATGATCAACCAAAATCAATTTCAAACGTAGCAGAACAAGGATATGCGAAAAGAATATGGACCGATACGATGGAGAAAGGCTTAGATGGACAACCTAAAAAAGAATTTAAACGGCCAAGTGACGTCGTTGCAGTCGATATTAACCCTGAAAACGGGAAAATCGCTACAAAAAATTGTCCAATTTCAGTGAAAATGTATTTTGCTAAAGGTACCGAGCCTACAGAATATTGTATGGATCATGTCGATGATAAAGAAGAATTTGAAAAGACAAGTGAAGAAAAGAAAAAAACAAGTTGGTGGAAAAAATATCTTCCTTGGTGAAACACGAGGCTATTCCAATAAAATGTGGAATAGCCTTTATTGTCATTCTTTGTCGGTAAATCGATATTCCTTGTCGAATCGTCGATATATTAAAAAAATCGTTGATATATTTTAAGTTATGATAGATATATTCGAAAAATCGTCGATATATTTTCATACAACAAGCCAAAATAAAAAGGATGTCACCTAGTCAACAATCGACTAGCGAGACATCCTTTTCTTTTATTCACTTAATAATGCACGGCGCAATTCTTCACTAGACTCGTTCCAAATCGCTTCATTATGTTCTTTCAAGAATGTACCAAGTACTTTTTTAGATGATTCATCCATATGGTCAACCATAATGTGACGCTTCAATGATTTATCCATTTTGTTTACGTGCTCTGGAAGTGACTTATATCCGCGACGAATTTCACGGTCAACTGTCATTTCACAAGCTGTTACACCTGCATAATAAGCACCTGTCGCCGTTCTTTCAATCGTTACCCACACAAGCCAAAATGGTTTTCCGTTTGGAACTTCATCTTTATTTGTTAAAAACTTAATACCTTTTTCCACTGTACTACGTGCATGCATCGCACCGATATCAACGAATGCTGTCTTCTCTAGTACATCGACGAATACAGGTGAAATGTTTTCTAGACTTAATGCCCCAACACCAAATCCACCATGTCCATCCGTTGAATCATTTTTCACGATATTAAAACCGATTTTTTTCTTTTTCTCTGTCATATGTAAATTCCTCCTCACTTAATGATTATAAAAGGCCAAAAATAGGCGCAATGATACTATTTAAAAATGCAAATACATATGGAATGACAACATTAAAAATAGGTTGGATTGTGTAATTGCTAAGCGGTGTAATAACAAGAATTAATAACGCAATCGCCCCGTATTTTTCATACTGTGTCATTTTCGCACGAATATTTGTTGGTGCTAAATCCTCCACTACACGATATCCATCAAGTGGCGGGATTGGTAATAAGTTAAAGACCAGTAAAACGATATTCAACATAATAAAAATCTGGAAAAATTGAGCTAACGTATCTGCTACTGCAAATGGAATTGAGTCTAATACACCAAATGTTAATAAGCTATACCAAATAATTAAACCAATTGCACTTAAAATCAAGTTACTAATTGGTCCTGCAATTGAAACTAATATGCCAGCAAGACGTGGTCTTTTAAAATTGTACGGGTTAACAGGAACTGGTCTTGCCCAACCGAAACCAAGAATTAATACAGCAATCATCCCGATAGGGTCTAAGTGAGCCATCGGTGATAAAGTTAAGCGACCTTGCCGCTTTGCAGTATCGTCTCCAAATTTATATGCAACATATGCATGCGCAAATTCATGCACAGATAACGCAATAATAATGGCCATTGCTACCAAAGGTATTTGGTGCAACGGGTATCTAAATAACTGATCCATACTCCAACTCCTCTTCAATATGTCAAAAAAAGAAATTATTTGTTTTTTCGATTGTTCTTCCCCATAATCCGCTATAATAAGAGTGTAACTTACATAAAAGGAGCGATTATATATGCCATACGTAACAGTGAAAATGCTAGAAGGACGCACAGAGGAACAAAAGAAAGCTCTTGCTGAGAAAGTAACAGCAGCAGTAAGCGAAACAACTGGTGCTCCTGAAGAAAACATCGTTGTTTTCATCGAAGAAATGTCTAAAAACCATTATGCAGTTGGCGGAAAACGCTTAAGCGACAAATAATTTCAAGTTCTTTCATAAGAAGCAGCTCTTAGCTGCTTCTTATTTTTTTCCTTCAAGTAACTCGATGATTCTCTCTTTATATTTTCCTTTTCTTCCATCTTCATAGATTAAATCATGCGGATAGAATAATTTTTGATCCCTTCTCTTCTTACCAGTAATCGCCTCAACAATATCCGATTCACGTGAAAGCTCTCTAAGCTCTCCATTTGGCATAAGAAGTAAGATTGGCAGACGTTCTTCTTCTTCACCAGCACGGTAAAAGTCGTACGGTAAGTCTGATGTTGAATCAACTACTAAATAGTATTCTGGATCAAGTCCAATCTTTTTGAATAAGCTACTTAATTCCATCCAATTATCTAAACCGTGCTTATCTGTAAACTCTACATATTTAAATAGGTTTCGATTCATAAAACGGCGACATAAATCACTTAAAATTGGATCCTCTTCGTCTTGCCATACTTGGAAGTAATAATACATAACGTTCTCGTCTAACTTTAAATAATCCTCTACTGTTACTTCTTCTTCAAATAAAGAATAGAAATGAACCGGATGATTTTTAAATGTATAGTACTTCTCGTGCAATGATTTTGCACGGTGTAAAATCTTCGTTAAAATAACTTCAGCACTGCGTGTTACTGGATGGAAATATACTTGCCAGTACATTTGATAACGACTCATAATATAATGTTCAACAGCATGCATACCACTATTTTTAATAACTACTTGATTTCCGTACGGACGCATAACGCGTAGTATACGCTCCATATCAAAGTTTCCATACTTTACGCCAGTGAAATACGCATCTCTTAATAAATAGTCCATGCGATCTGCATCAATTTGACTGGAAATCATGCTAATCGCTAATTTATTATTAGATGTTTTTGCGATTACATCCGCTACCTTTTGCGGAAAGTCTTTATCCACACGACTTAATACGCGATTAATTTCTGTATCTCCAACGATAATCTTTTGCGTAAATTTCTCATGATCTAATGAAAATACTTTCTCAAACGAATGAGAAAATGGGCCGTGACCGACATCATGAAGTAATGCCGCACATAAGCATAACAATCTATCTTCAGCATTCCAGTTCGGTCTGCCATCAAACACATCATCAATCATACGACGAATAATTTCATATACACCTAACGAATGAGTAAAGCGACTATGCTCTGCACCGTGAAATGTAAAAAATGTCGTTCCAAGCTGCTTAATACGGCGCAAGCGTTGAAATTCTTTCGTTCCGATTAAATCCCAAATAACACGATCGCGCACGTGCACATATTTATGTACCGGGTCTTTAAACACTTTTGTTTCGCTGAGTTTGTCGTTTAAATATACCACTTTCCGACATCCCCCTTTCTTTACTGCATTCTTACTATATATTATAAACGAAATAGGAAACAGAAAGAAATGAAAGACTATATGAATTGCCTTTATAAAAAGAAAAAATCACCTTTACCGGAGTAAAAGTGATCTCTTTTTATACATTATTTCCCTAAAACGAACTCAGCAACTTCATCTAAGATCATTTCTTTACCTAGTGGGAAGTAACCTTTGTTTAATTCTTCGTTTTTAATTGTAAATACGTGGTTGTTTTTAACAGCGTTCATATTTTTCCAAATTGATTCTTCTTGGAATTCTTTTAGGCGCTGAGAACCGTCACCAGTCGTAAATACGAATAAGTAATCTGGGTTGTAATCAATTAAAGCTTCTTTTTGCACTTGTACTAACGGTTTATCAGTTGGTGTACCTTTAACTGCTGGTAATTTTAAATCATTAAAGATTACGCTACCGTAACCGTAGTCACCGTATACACGGAAAGCATTTGGATATGCAGCCATTTTCATGAATTTAGCATCGCCAGTTTTCGCAACGATTTTGTCATGTAATTTGCTTGCTTTTTCATCATACTGTTTGAACCATTCTTTTGTTTCTTTCTCTTTACCGAAGATTTGACCTACTTCTTCGAATTTTGGACGCCATTGGTCTAATGGAGTTTTTAACATAACTGTTGGTGCAATTTTAGATAATTGATCATAAATCTTTTCTTGACGATTGTTTACAAGAATTAAGTCTGGTTTTGCAGCAGCTACTGCTTCGATGTTAATTTTATCGCCCCAAGCAGAACCAACTGGTTTTACGTCTTTTAATTTCTTTTCAATATGTGCATCAATTTTTTCTTGAGATGTATTAGCAGTAATAATTGGTTTCATACCAAAGATTAATAATTCTTCTGTTGAACCACTAAGGTCAGCAATTTTCTTTGGATTTGCAGGGATTTTAATTTCCCCTTTTGCATGTTGTACAGTGCGCTCTTCAGTCTTCGCATCCTTCGCATCTGCTTTCTTTTCTTCTTTGTTAGAACAAGCTGCAAATAGTACAGAAGTAACGACTAGTACCATTGCTAATAACGCCATTTTAAAATTCTTCATGTTCCCACTCCTTCTAGCTGTATTTCTCTTATAAGTTACGGTGAACTATAAGAAACAAGATTAACAATTAATCAATATATATTTATTAATTGTTATTTATGTCCCGTTCTAACGGGTGTTCAACTTCCTATTTAGTAATAAGAAGCTCAACATCCATTAGAAGTCCCCCCTCTTTAAGAGGGGAATTCTACTTATGCTTTTTTACGCAATTGATTACTAATCATTGCTAAATCATATGTTAAACAAATTGGCTTACAGTTTACTGGACACGGAACGATTTGAGCCTCAATCTCAAATACATTACGAAGTGTTTCACTCGTCATCACTTCATCTGGCGTTCCTTGTTTCATTAACTTACCAGCTTTTAATGCAATCATATGATCTGAGAAACGAGAAGCATGGTTTAAGTCATGGATAACCATAACAATCGTTCTACCTTCTTCTTCATTTAACTTTTTCAATAAGTTTAATACTTCCAATTGATGAGCCATATCTAAGTACGTTGTCGGTTCATCTAATACGAGTAATTCTGTCCCTTGTGCAAGAGCCATCGCAATCCATACGCGTTGACGTTGCCCACCTGATAATGCCTCTGCTGGACGATTTGCGAATTCTGTCATTCCTGTCACTTCAAGTGCCCAATGAATGTAGCGATAATCCTCTTCCTTCAACGTTCCAAATCCTTTTTGATGAGGAAAGCGTCCATATGAAACGAGTTCAAACACAGTAAGGCCAGTTGGCACTTCTGCAGTCTGTGGTAAAATCGCCATTTTCTTTGCGATTTCTTTCGTTGGCTGTTTCTCAATTGCTTTTCCGTCAAGATAAACAGTACCTTTTTTTGCTTTCAAAATACGAGAAGCCGTTTTTAATAATGTGGACTTTCCACAACCATTTGGTCCAATAATTGTTGTAATTTTCCCTTCCGGAATTTCAACTGTTAATCCATCAATAATTAACCCTTCATTATAGCCAACAGATACCGCATCAACTGCTAAAGTTGCCATACAAAAAGCCTCCCTTTACTTTGTCCTCATAAGTAAGTATATAAAATACGGTGCACCAATTACAGAAATAACAAGACCGACCGGTATTTCTGAAGTTGGTAACACACTTCTTGAAATTACGTCTGCGAATAAAAGTAAAAACGTTCCTATTAGTGCAGCTGTAGGTAGCATAATTTGATGTTTCCCACCAACAAGGCGCCTCGCTAAATGTGGAGCCATTAAACCGATAAAACCAATTCCTCCGGCAACAGCGACAGATGCACCAGCTAAACAAACTGCAATAAATAATAATTTACGTCTTTCCTTTTCTACGTTTACACCAAGACCAACTGCTGTAGAGTCGCCTAGGTTCATTACATTTAGTATGTGTGCTTTACTAATAGCTAGTGGTAAGAAAATAACCATCCATGGAAGGACACTTAGCACGAACTTCCAATCTGTGCCCCAAAGACTTCCTGCTAACCAAATCGTAGCAAAGCGGAAATCGTTAGATGTCATCTTCATAGAAAAAATTAAACTAACAGCACCAAATCCTGCTGCAACGGCGATACCAACAAGTATCAATCGAGTAGATGAAACGCCGTCTTTCCATGCTAGTAAATAAATAATAACCGCTGCTAATATCGCTCCAACTAACGCGAAGAATGGAAGGATAAATACAGATAAAAATGTACCAGTCCCAACTTTCCCGAAGAAAAAGTAGACGAATATAACAACTGTTAATCCTGCTCCAGCGTTAATACCGATAATACCCGGATCAGCAAGTGGATTTCGTGATAAACCTTGCAAAATCGCACCTGACATAGCTAAAGCAGATCCAACTAATATAGCGATAACCATACGTGGCATACGAAATTCAAATAAAATAACAGACTGATCTTCAGCCCCAAGTCCAACCAATGACTTTAATACGTCCATTGGCGGTATTTTAAATGTCCCTGTATTTAAACTCACTAAAAATACAGTAACGATTAATCCTACTAAAATTGTTAAAACAGAAACGTTCTTTTTTGTTAAGACACTTGTCCTCACATTTTCCCTCTCCCTTCGTTACGTGCTAAGTAGAGGAAGAATGGAACTCCAATTAGCGCTGTAATTGCTCCAATTGGCGTTTCAAACGGCGGATTAATAACGCGAGATAACATATCTGCACATTCAATTAACAGCCCACCTAAAACTGCAGAACATGGGATAACCCATCTATAGTCTGAGCCTACAAGGAAACGAGTCATATGCGGGATTACAAGACCAACAAATCCAACCGACCCTGCCATAGAAACTGCAGAACCAGTTAACACAAGAACAAGTACTGTTCCGATAAATTTAATTAATGTCGTATTTTGACCAAGTCCAATTGCAATCTCTTCACCGAAGCTCAAAATTGTAATATACCTCGACATCATAATCGCGATAAAGAGACAAACTAGACCGATTGGCACTAGCATATTGATGCTTTCCCATTTCACTCCAGCAACTCCGCCCGCATTCCACATACTCACCTCTTGGGCAAGATTGAAATACAGTGCAATTCCAGATGAAATGGCCCCTAATAAAGCACTAATTGCTGCTCCTGCTAAAGCTAATTTCACAGGCGTTAATCCACCTGGTGAAGAAGACCCAATTCCATATACAATGCTCGCTCCAAACGCAGCACCAATAAAAGATGCGATAACGAACATTAAATAAGGTGAATTAGGGAAGAATGCATACATAATTGCAATTCCAAATACAGCCCCATCTGTAATACCCATTAATGATGGAGAAGCAAGTGGATTTCGCGTCATCCCTTGCATAATTGCCCCTGATACCGCTAAAAAGGCACCTGCAACTACGCCCCCTATTGCTCTAGGCATGCGAAGTTCTTGAATTACGTTATGATGCGTCAACGACCCATCAAACTGAAATACAGCTTGCCATACCGTCTTTAAACTAATATCTGCAGCACCAAACGAAATAGACAATGCCATGCTTAAAGCTAACAAAATTGTACCGGCTACTAAAATAATAGAAGCAATGAGCGGCCTGCTCTTAATCTCTTTAACATTCACATCTTGCTGTTCTATACTCTTTGCGCTCGCTTCCATCCCTCAACCATCCTAACCAACAACATATATTTAATGAAATGAAATTTATTCTCAAATAGCAATAAAAAAATTAGATGAATTATTTTCTCTGATAATGATTCTCAGAATCAGACACCTTCTATTCTACCTATCGCTTCCAAAGACTGTCAACTATTATTTTGAAATACAAATTCATATAGGTCGAGACGTTAATGAATAGATACCATTCCTCTGTCAGTAACTATTATCATCACCAGCTAAGCTTTCTCAGAATAAATCCTTCCTCTTATGGGCATAAAAAAAGAAGAGTAATCTGTTCACTCTTCTTTTCCTTACTTATTTAACTTTGCTTCAATTTTTACAATTAATTCGTCTTCTGTTGGCGCCGCAACTGGACGATTATTTACAAATGCGAATGATTTTTTACGGCCAGGACCACAGTAAGACTGACATCCAACTTCAATCGTTGCACATGAATCTACTTTTTTTAACTTTGGAATCAACGTTTTAACATTCGTTGCCTGGCAATCATCGCACACACGAAATTCGTTTCCCATCATATAACACTTCCTCTATTTTAAACTTTTCTCAAGTACATTTAAAAATAAACACTAAATGGTATTTTACCGCTCTTTGAAGCTCGTTGCAAGTTTCCTTGCGACGCTCTTTCTTCATATAATGTTACATATTTATATGTTCTCCTACAGAAGCTTCCGTCATTCTTGGCAAAATTTATACCTTTCATCGAAATCTACCATATTTTTAAAAGCTTTGTATAAAAGCTCATTTTTTTGCCCATTATAAAAATAGGAAGTTCATAAAAAGAAAGGGAGTTGAATCTATGAAAGTAAGACAAGATGCTTGGACGGATGAGGATGATTTATTACTCGCTGAAACTGTACTTCGTCACGTTCGAGAAGGAAGTACTCAATTAAATGCATTTGAAGAAGTAGGAGACAAGTTAAATCGTACATCGGCTGCCTGTGGTTTCCGTTGGAATGCTGTTGTTCGCTATAGCTATGAACAAGCTCTTCAACTAGCAAAAAAACATCGTAAAGATAAAATGCGTGCTGCAAGTGGTGAACAAGCGAAAAAACGTTTACTTTATACACCACCAGCTTCTGGAGCAATAACGGATTATGATGAATTAGTTCAAGAAGAAACAACTGTACAATATAAAGAAGCTATTCCATATCAAGAATCTACCGTACCTGCTGCAAAAGGCTCTATGACAATGCAAGATGTTATTTATTTCTTACAAACAGTCGGATCTTCAAATATAAAAGTGACAGCTCTTGAAAACGAGAATACGAGATTGAAACAAGAAATGAAAGCACAAATCCTTCGAAATGAAGAATTAGAAAAGAAACTAGAAAAGTTAGAAAAGCAATCTCATACTGTACAAGAAGATTACGAAACACTTATGAACATTATGAACCGAGCTCGTAAGTTAGCAGTCATGGATGACGAAGAGCGTTCTCAAACATCTTTCCGAATGGATCGAAACGGTAATTTAGAAAAAATTGCAGAGTAAAAAGGATGCATTACATGCATCCTTTTTGTTATTTCACTTCAACCATATGTGCTTCTTCTACTTTAGAACCCCTCTTTATATCTGGGAAAATCTTTTCCTTTGGATTCTCTTTAAAAGATGCTAAACCAATTGTTTTTACCGGTTCACTTATTTTTGCATATTCTGCATCACTAACAACTGCATACATATCTGTATATTTACGCGCATCACCAATTACTACATTACCTTCGTACTTCATTTTCTTTCCATCGATTACCACATCTTTTTGTTCCTCTTTAGCAAATACAATTCCAGCTTCATCAGAAATAGCCGGCAATGCTTTAATAGGTTCTACATCTTCTTTTACTACTTTTTTCAGCATGTTTTCCTTTACCATCTTCTCAGCCGTTGTTTTATTCATGATTAAAACCTTTTTCTCATTAACAGTACCTAGTTTGGCTTCAAATTTATTTTGAGATTCAATTTTATCTTTATATTGATCCATTGTTTGTTGAACGCCTGTTTCATCTCCGTACATAACAATACCTGTTGCTTGCGGTGCAACCATATCCATAATAGAACAACCACTAAATACAGCAGCTGACATAATCGCTACGAGTCCTAATTTAACTTTTTTCATTTGTATGCCTCCTAAAATCAATAATTACATCTCTTAGTTTAGCCATCATAGATCGTTTAACCAATTCACTTTCCTTACAACAACCTTACAATTCAGTAAGGTTCCCTCTTAAAAACTACTTTCATTATTTTTTGCTATAATAGAGGTTGTCATTTTAAAGATAAGGGGTTAGTTATATGAGCAATTCCCGTTCCATTTTATCTCAGCCAGAGTGGCGTATTGTAGATCAGTCTAGTTTAGGACCAACATTCCATGCACTTCAATCATTCGCAATGGATGATACATTATGCACAAGCATTGGAAAGGGCGAATCAGCTGCAACAATGCGCTCTTGGGTTCATCACAATACAATTGTTCTTGGCATTCAAGATTCACGCCTACCACACTTAGAAGAAGGTATTTCCTTTTTAAAAGAAAACAACTTCAATGTTATCGTTCGTAATTCTGGCGGGCTTGCAGTCGTACTTGATGAAGGTGTGTTAAATGTATCACTTTTATTCCAAGAAACAGAAAAAGGTATTGATATTGATCTTGGATACGATACAATGTGGCATTTAATTCAGGAGATGCTAAAAGATTATGACGTTACGATTGAGGCAAAGGAAATTGTTGGTTCTTACTGCCCTGGCAGCTACGATTTAAGTATTCGCGATCAAAAATTTGCTGGCATTTCACAGCGACGTATTCGCGGTGGTGTCGCAGTTCAAATTTACCTTTGCGCTACAGGAAGTGGTTCTGAGCGTGCCGCACTCGTTCGTGATTTTTATAATCTAGCAATCCAAGGAGAAGAAACACGCTTTACGTATCCTGAAATTGTGCCGAGTACGATGGCTTCACTTTCAGAATTACTTGATGAAACCATTACAGTACAAGACTTAATGATGCGCCTTTTAAAAACATTGCAACAATTCGCTCCAAAGTTAACACCATCTCAATTAACAATAGATGAAATACCTTTATATGAGACGAATTTACAGCGTATTATTGATCGTAATAATAAAGCACTTGGCTTAGAAAAATAAAGACCGTCGCTATAATAGCGACGGTCTTTATTTCAATTCATTATAAAATTAAAGTGCTTGAGCTGCTGTAATTAAAGCTAACTTGTACACTTCTTCTTCGTTACATCCACGAGATAGGTCGTTTACAGGCATGTTTAAACCTTGTAAGATCGGTCCTACTGCTTCGAAGTTACCTAAACGTTGAGCGATTTTGTAGCCAATATTACCAGCTTCTAGGCTTGGGAATACGAATACGTTAGCATCACCTTTAATTGTAGAACCTGGAGCTTTTTTCTCAGCTACAGATGGTACGAATGCTGCATCGAATTGGAATTCTCCATCTAAAGTTAATTCTGGAGCCATTTCTTTTGCAATGCGAGTTGCTTCTACAACTTTTTCTGTTTCTGGAGATTTCGCAGAACCTTTTGTAGAGAAGCTTAACATAGCAACGCGTGGGTCAATACCGAATAGTTCAGCAGTTTTCGCACTCTCGATACCAATTTCAGCTAAATCTTGGCTATTTGGTGCAATGTTAATTGCGCAATCAGCAAATACATATTTCTCTTCTTCACGTACCATGATGAATACGCCAGAAGTTTTTGTAACGCCTGGTTTTGTTTTAATAATTTGAAGTGCTGGACGAACTGTATCAGCTGTAGAGTGAGCTGCACCACTTACTAAACCGTGTGCTTTGCCCATGTATACAAGCATTGTACCGAAGTAATTTTCGTCTTTAAGGATTTTGCGAGCGTCTTCTTCTGTTGCTTTACCTTTACGGCGTTCAACGAAAGATGCTACCATTGCATCCATTTCTTCGTATGTAGCTGGATCGTAAATATCAACGCCTGCTAATGTTAAATTCATGCTAGCAGCTTTTGCGCTAATTTCTTCTTTATTACCAACTAAGATTGGTTTTACTAGCTCTTCTTTTGCTAAACGCTCTGCAGCGCCTAAAATTCTTTCATCAGTTCCTTCAGGAAGTACGATAGAAATGCCTTTTCCTTGAACTTTTTCTTTTACTGTTGTAAATAAGTTGCTCACGAATAAACCCTCCTACATATGTTAAAAAAACTCTATCTTTAAGAATACTGCTTTTCTTCTCTATTTTAAACTTATAGCTCCCAAAAAATAGATAAAATAAAAATGATTATATTTTCATAAAATTCAGCACAGAAATAAAGCCCCTTTAAGCCTTGTCTCTTCCTATTTTCAAATAAATATAAATGTGACAATTTTATGCGACAAGGTTTTATATAGATGATTTTAAAACTATATATGCTATAGTTAACGTGTAAAACTATCATTAACTGAGGTGAATAGAATGAGTGAAGCAACAACAACGTTAGATGGCTGGTATTGTTTACATGATTTACGTTCTATTGATTGGGCTGCATGGAAAACATTATCTAGCGACGAACGCGGACAAGCTGTGTCTGAATTTTTAAATGTCGTTGAAAAATGGAACGACGTAGCTGCTGCAAAAAAAGGCAGTCATGCAATGTATACAGTTGTTGGCCAAAAAGCTGATATTATGCTTATGATTTTACGTCCAACAATGGAAGAGTTAAACGAAATTGAGACAGAATTGAATAAAACAACATTAGCTGAATATATGGTTCCTGCATACTCTTACGTATCTGTTGTTGAACTAAGCAACTACCTTCCAGCTGATGAAGATCCATACCAAAATCCACAAATCTTAGCTCGCTTATATCCAGAGTTACCGAAAGCAAATCACATTTGCTTCTACCCAATGGACAAGCGTCGCCAAGGTGATGACAACTGGTACATGCTTCCTATGGAAGAACGTAAGAAAATGATGTACAGTCATAGTAAAATCGGCCGCCAGTACGCAGGGAAAGTACGCCAAGTCATTTCAGGATCAGTCGGATTCGACGATTTCGAGTGGGGTGTAACATTATTTGCTGACGATGTTCTTCAATTTAAAAAGCTTATATATGAAATGCGCTTCGATGAAGTAAGTGCTCGTTATGGTGAATTTGGAACATTTTTCGTCGGCAACATTTTACCAGACGAAAAGGTAGAGAAATTTTTACACATATAAATCGTGAAAAAGGAACGAAATTCGTTCCTTTTTTATTATCCTCTATATTTCTCCACAAAAAACTTCTTTTCTCCGCGAATTTGAACAAAAATCGACAAATCCTTTTCAAATTTCTTGTAAAATTGTAACCTTTTCATATCCAAATTTATGCTAAAATGGTACGAGCTACATGCTAATAACGATGCGAAGGTGATAATTTATATGAAGAAAATCTTGTCTATTTTACTAGCGCTTTTATTGTCAATTTCTTCCTTAGGAGTAACAACATCCCATGCAGAAGAGAAAATACACATTGAGGCGGCGGCTGCACTTCTATTTGATGCAGATACAGGAAAAATACTGCATGAACAAAATCCTGATGAATTACTAGCTATCGCTAGTATGTCAAAGTTAATTGTTGTTTATGCTGTATTAGAAGCAATTAAAGAAGGAAAAATCACATGGGATACAAAGGTAAACATTTCTGATTATGCTTATGAAGTTTCACGTAATAACGAATTCTCTAACGTACCGTTCGAAAAAGGACGTCAATATACTGTAAGAGAACTATATCATTCTATCGTTATCTTCTCTGCAAACGGATCTAGTATTGCCTTAGCAGAGCTTCTTGCAGGAAGTGAGAAAAACTTCTTAAACCTTGCAAATGAACATGCAAAAAAACTAGGGTTAAAGAAATATAAATTTGTAAACGCTACTGGTTTAAATAACACTGACTTAAAAGGAAAACATCCTGAGGGTACTGATCCAAATGCAGAAAACTCTATGTCAGCTCGCGATATGGGTATACTTTCAAAAGCAATGATTACAAAGTATCCGGAAATGCTAGAGGATACAAAACAAAGATTTAGAAACTTCCCAGATAATCATCCGAAACCAATTCGTATGGAAAACTGGAACTGGATGTTACCAGGGGCTGCTTTCGCTTATGAAGGTACTGATGGTTTAAAAACCGGAAGTTCTGATACAGCTGGATACGGATTTACCATTACTGCTAAACGTGGTGATGTACGTCTTATTTCGGTTATTATTAAAACAAAATCAATGGACGAGCGCTTCACAGAATCTCGTGAATTAATCGAATACGGGTTTAATAACTTTGAAAAACAAAAGCTAAAGGTTGATAAAAACAATACACTCTCTGTCGCACAAGGGAAAGAGGATCAAGTAACTGTTGCACCGGAAAAAGAAATAACCGTAATTGCGAAGAAAGGTAGCAAAAATCCTTATAAAATTGGAACTGAAGTAGATAAATCTCTTGCTGAAGATGGGCATTTAGTTGCTCCTATTAAGAAGGATGCCAAAGTAGGCTCAATTACTTTAGAATCAACTGATAAATATGGTTTCTTAGACGGTAGTAAAAGTATGAAAGTTACTGCAAAAACGACAGAAGAAGTTGAAAAAGCAAATTGGTTTGTTTTAACAATGCGCTCTATTGGAGATTTCTTCTCAAACTTATGGTCTAAAGTTTTTTAATAAAAAAGCTGGCTCACGCTAGCTTTTTTTATTTTCCACTCTCATTGTAAAACTTCGTTTGGTTGTCATATCTGAGTCCTTTTTCTCATACGTATGAACTAGTAATTGTTACACACTTCATCTAGAGATAAACCTCTTTCCACAAGGTATTCCAAAAAGAGAGGTGACACATAATGGGCGTTATCGCGTATAACGAAGCAGATGTAAAGCTATTAGCTAGACTGATGCGTGCTGAAGCCGAAGGAGAAGGGCAACAAGGCATGTTAATGGTCGGAAATGTTGGAGTAAATCGTGTCCGGGGAAATTGTTTAGATTTTAAAAAAATACGTAATTTACGTCAAATGGTGTATCAAAATCCTGGTGGTTTTGAGGCAACGCAAAAAGGATATTTTTATCAACGTGCAAGAGAACAGGATATCGCTTTAGCAAGGCGAACGATTCAAGGACAACGTTTTTGGCCTGCAAATTTTGCCTTATGGTTTTTTAGACCTGAAGGCCCCTGTCCACCAACTTGGTATAATCAACAAAACTCTGGTCGCTTCAAAAAGCACTGCTTCTTCCAGCCATCTGGCGAGGATTGTCCTAGCGTATATTAAGGATTGATAATGAGGAGGGATTTTTGAATGGCACAGCAACAAAACCCGTATTATGGAACAGGATTTTATCAACCATCTGGAACTTATGTACAACCGCAACAAATGACTGCTGGACAGCAACAACAACAGCAAGCGATGCAACAACAAGCAGCTCAAGCTGCGCAAGCCCAATATGCAATTTCTCAAGGCATGTTACCTCTAGAACAATCCTATATTGAAAACATCCTTCGCTTAAACAAGGGCAAGCAAGCTACAGTTGTAATGACTTATGAGCGCGGTAGCTCACTCGGTACACAATCGTATACAGGTATTATCGAAGCTGCTGGTCGTGATCATATTGTAATTAGTGAACCACAATCAGGTAAACGTTATTTACTATTAATGATTTACTTAGATTATGTAGAATTCCCAGAAGAAATTACGTATTTACCGAGTCAACAAGCAACTTATGCTCCAAGACCATAAAAAAAGCTGGCATATGCCAGCTTTTGTTCTTTATAGCCCTTTTACAACTGCAGTTCCAACTAAGATCCATGCCACGATAAACGCTACACCACCAAGAGGTGTAATTGGACCAAAAAACTTAATCCCTGTTGTGCTTAGCGCATACAGACTACCTGAGAACATAATAATCCCAGCTACCATAAGCCAACCAGCAGTAGTTAAAAGTGATGATTGTATCTTATCCATCAATAATGCAACTACGAATAGCCCACCTGCATGGAACATTTGATATGTAACACCTGTTTTCCAAACTTCTAACATTTTTGCAGAAATTTTATTTTCTAAACCGTGTGCTCCAAATGCTCCTAACGCAACAGATAGCCCCGCTGCAATACAACCTAGTAAAAAGAAAATTTTCATCTTAATTCCCCTTTTTTACCTTTATCATAAGCAATTTTTACATATAAGCCAAACGATTTATCTCCTAAAAATCAAATAAAGAATTACCGTTTGCATCACTTTCTTTTATATAAACTGGTTCTCCAGAAACCGGTGCAATTGGTTGCATCGTTACTGGCTGTGATCCAATTATTTGTGATTGAATTTGCGGCTCTCTATACGTAGAAGATTCAACTTGCTCATCTAATAATAAATCGCATAAAGCACGTACAACTAATAAATGCTCTTTTGATTTTTGTCCTTCACTACTTTTTGCCTTTGCAATTTCATTCGCCATTTTATTTAAAATCTTATCGCTTGATATTTGCATCCCTTATCACCTCGTACTTTGTAGTTCTTTCTCAAATTGTCCCAGCTTCTCTACTGAACCAAATACTATTATCATATCATGTTCTTGCAACTTTTCCTGCCCCGTTGGATTATGTATAACATTCCCATTTCTCAAAATCGCTAAAATTGTTACATCAAATTGATTTCTAACATCACTCTCTAATAACGATTTATTAGTTAAAATAGAGCCCTTGCCTACTGCAATTTCTTCAATTACAAATGACTGTTCCACCCCATACAGTACTGTATCAATATAATGAACCGTTAGCGGATTCGCAATGCCTTTTGCAATATGAATGCCGGCCATACTAGATGGATTAATCACCTTATTTGCCCCAGCCCTCTTTAACTTGTCTTCGGTTTCTGGTTTTTCTGCTCTTGCCACAATTTTAATTGCATCGTTTAATCCTCTTGCCGTTAATGTAATAAATACATTTTCAGCATCGTTTGCTACGATGGCAACTAAACCAGCTGCCTTTGAAATTCCAGCATGATGTAACACTTTGTCTTCCGTTGCATCTCCATGTACATACAAAAGTTTTTCCTTCTCTAATATGCTTTCATCTTTATCCACGACAACAAATGGTATTTTCTTTTCTTGCAATTCATGTACAACTTGAAGCCCTACTCTACCGCAACCACATACGATAATATGATTTTGTAACTGTGCTATTTGTTTATCCATCTTCTTCCTCCGTACTGCATGAAATAAATTCCCTTCAATAATCATAGCTGCCACTACACCAATTGCATACGTAACAATACCAACTCCAACCGGTATGATAAGAAGCGCAAATACTTTTCCTGCATGTGTTACAGGAATGGCATCTCCGTATCCAACCGTTAATACGGTAATCATCGTCATCCAAAATGCTTGAAATAAACTAATCTCTTCAATTGTCATAAATCCTAATGTTCCTAGAATTACAACAAAAGTCATACATATAACTGCTATCCATAATTGTTTACGTGCATTCATATCGTGTTTCAACTCTTTTCTCTACCTACAATCTTTGCCAGTGGAAATGAAATACGTATATACTAGATACGGAATCTATGAAAGAGGTTGATATAATGAAGACATTTCTTTCCGCCTTACAATGGGCACTATTTATTTTAGCTGGAAGCCTTATTGTACCAATTAGTGTCGCAACTAGTTATGGCCTAGATGGCGCTGAAGCTATTGCATTCGTACAGAGAACATTATTTGTTCTTGGCTTTGCTGGCTTATTGCAAGCTATATTTGGACATAAACTTCCTATTCAAGAAGGTCCTGCAGGCCTTTGGTGGGGAATTTTCTCCCTTTATGCAAGTTTAGGTGTCGTATTATTTGGATCCAGCAATGAAACGCTTAAAGTCCTTCAGTACGCTTTCCTATTAAGTGGTATCATTTGTATTATTCTTAGCGTTTTTGGACTCATCGATAAACTAGTTCGCTATTTTACACCGACAGTCATTGGAACGTATTTATTTCTTCTTGTCGCGCAACTTAGCGGGGCCTTCTTAAAAGGAATGTTTGGTCTTGACGGACAACATACAGAAGTACAAGCTGACGTATTTATTCTTTCACTCATTGTTATTTTACTATCCTTTTTCATTATGAAGCTACCTATTATCGGACAATATTCTGTTCTTTTCAGTATCGTCTGCGGCTGGATTTTATTTGCATGCTTCGGATTATCCAATCCAATAACACCTGTGACAGATATAATCCGTCTGCCATCTCTATTTGTTTTCGGCATGCCTCGCATTGAATGGAACATGGCCATTACGGTCGTTTTCGTTACATTATTACTTCTAACAAATATGTTAGCAAGTATTCGTGTTGTGCAAAAGGTTGTCTCTAAATATGAAGAAAATGCAACGCCAGATCGTTTCAAACAAGCCGGCATCATAACAGGGATCAATCAATTACTAGGCGGTCTATTCTCAGCTATTGGGCCTGTCGCCATTTCTGGATCAGCAGGTTTTATTGCAACGACTAATATTTATAAGCGACTCCCATTTATGTTGGGATCAAGCTTTATTATTGTCGTTAGTATATTCCCAAAGATCACTTCATTCTTTGCAGCAATCCCAGTTGCAGTTGGTTATGCTGCTATCTATCCTGTATTTGCAAGTATGATTGGTCTAGCTTTCCGTGAATACGACACAGTACAAAATAAAGAACGATTATTTAAAGTAGCGGGTCTTTCCATCTTTACAGGAGTCGGGGTTATGTTCGTCCCAGCAGGAGCATTTTCTACGCTCCCACCATTTCTAGCATCATTTTTAAGTAACGGCCTCGTTCTTGGATCTGTAATGGCAATTCTGCTCGAAATACTATTTTCTCGTTCTACAGAGAAACAACTATCGTAAATTGGAAAACTTCCATTATTGCACTCTACCTGTAGAGTTGTTACGATAAATTATCATGGGCAATACGCCTATGATAATTTATCTACTTCTTTCCTAAGAAGTTCGATGTCTTACTATTATTCCTTAACATCTTCATTAACATGTAATTTAAATAAAGAAGGGAACTTTCAATATGACTTATAAAATGATTGTTTTAGATTTAGATGATACGTTATTACGTGATGACCATACTATTTCACCTCGTACGAAAGAAGCTCTAATGACTGCGCAAGAGCAAGGAGTAAAAGTGGTACTTGCTTCCGGACGTCCAACATTCGGTATGCGCAATGTAGCGAAAGAACTTCGTTTAGAAGAATACGGTAGTTTCATTCTATCTTTTAATGGCGCAAAAATTATTAACTGTAAAACAAATGAAGAAATCTTTAGTAGTACGCTTTCTCCTGAAATCGTTCACAATCTATTTGAAATTAGTAAAACTGAAGGTGTATGGATTCACACTTATATTGGCGATGATATCGTAACAGAAGAAAATAATCCTTATACTGAAATTGAGGGCGATATTACTGGTATGCCAATTGTTGTAGTAGATGACTTTAAAGCTGCTGTTAAAGAGCCTGTAGTAAAAGTATTAATGAATAAAGAAGCTGAACGCCTTGTTGAAGTAGAAAAGAAACTACAAAAACAACTAGAAGGACAATTAAGCGTTATGCGTTCTAAACCATTCTTCTTAGAATTTACTGAAGCTGGTGTTACAAAAGGAACGAGCTTAAACCAATTAATCCAAAAGCTTGGCATTAAGCGTGAAGAAGTTATCGCAATGGGCGATAGCTATAACGATCAGGCGATGATTGAATTTGCTGGTCTTGGTGTTGCAATGGGCAATGCACCTGATGATATTAAGGAAATTGCAAACTATGTAACAGATACAAATATGAACGATGGCGTTGCAAAAGTTGTAGAGAAGTTCGTACTAAAAAGAGAAGCGCTTGTTTAATATTTCCACCCATAAAACCTATTTGAAGTCAAATACTTCAAATAGGTTTTTATTTAAATCACCATGCTTTTGTGACTATATTTTGAACTTTGCACTATTCTCGTAGTGTAAACTTTCTTTTTGTATATAATGAAACAAAATAGACTATTTTATTTTGAAAAAGAATACAAATTTACTATAAACAAGCATACATTAAAGGAGGCTACTTCATGTTATCTACACCAATCGGACGATTAAGAGCAATCGGCTTAATTGAGGGGATTTCTTTCCTATTACTATTATTTGTAGCAATGCCATTAAAATATTTCGCAGGATTTGCAACAGCTGTTAAAATTACAGGCATGGCTCACGGCGTTCTATTTATTCTATTCATCTTCGCAGTAATTCAAGTAACAATCGTACACCGTAAATCAATTGCATGGGCACTTGGGGCATTCGTTTCATCAGTTATCCCATTTGGTACATTTGTACTAGATGCAAAATTAAAGAACGAACAACAATAATAAAAAGGTAGTTAACGACTGTTAACTACCTTTTCTATTTATAAATTTGGAATTTCCCAATCAATTTCTCTCTCGCCCATATTAGCTAAAATCGTATTTACTTTAGAGTATGGCTTACTCCCAAAGAAACCTCTTCTTGCTGATAGTGGGCTTGGATGTACAGATTCGATAATATGATGATTTGAATTCGTAATTAACTTCTTCTTCGCCTGTGCATGGCGTCCCCACAATATGAAAATAACTGGTTTTTCACGTTCATTCAATAGCTCAATTACACGATCAGTGAAATGCTCCCATCCTTTTCCCTTATGAGAATTTGCTTCGCCTTGTCGAACTGTTAATACAGTATTTAGTAGTAATACTCCTTGCTCTGCCCATTTCACTAAATAACCGTTATTCGGAATGTCATACCCATATTCATCTCGAAGCTCTTTATACATATTTAACAATGACGGTGGCGTTTTAACACCAGGTTGTACAGAAAAACTTAAACCATGCGCTTGATTCGGACCATGATATGGGTCTTGTCCTAAAATAACGACCTTTGTATTTTCATAACTTGTATACTCTAGAGCGTTAAAGATATCTTCTATCTTTGGATAAACAACATGTATACTGTACTCTTCCTTCAAAAAAACATCCAACTCGCGATAATACTCTTTCTCAAATTCTGGTGCCAATAACGGCCCCCAATCATTTTTCAAAACATGTTTCACACTTTCACTTCCCGTCTAATTAATTCACCATATCCTGCTTTGTAAATACTACAAATGAAATAATAAGAGATACAATTCCCCAAACAGTTAAATTCATTAAAGAAAACCCCATCGATAAACCTTGTAATGCAGGTAGTTTCCCTGATAGATAATCTGTTAATGATAAATTCACACTAAAAATATATTTCGCACCTTCCCAAGATGTTGCAAATGAGCTTAAAATGCCACCTGCAATTAATGCTGCTAACATAACACCCATCCCAGCTGGTGTATTTCGAATTAAAACCGAAACCATAAATGATATAGTCCCGACGACGATAGCAACAAACCAAGCTAATCCATACGCCATCAAGATATATTGCCATTGCGGAATAAGATGTACAAAATTCGTATTTAACGTTTCCTTATCAATAATAAACCCAGTTAAAACAGGTAAATTCCATCCCGAGTATCCAAATACAAGCCCTGATAATATGTATGCAAACACACCTACAAGAAGCAGTATAAGTGAAATGAAGAATAACATCGTCACGTACTTACTAAGGAGTATTTTCCAGCGCCGAATCGGCCGAGTAAGTAACATCTTCATCGTTCCATCACTTCGTTCTCCTGAAACAATATCAATGGCGACAATCATGACGAGAAGCGGAATAAATAATGTAATTCCTTGCTCAATAAATGCCCTTACAAAAGTTGGTGCGCCCGGTGCCATTGGATTAATATCATGATCTAAATAATATTGTTGCTGCTCTACTCTTACCTTTAACCAATCACGCCATTCTTCTGGCAATCTAGAGTTGTTCAAACGGTTTTGAGAATCAACAATTTGTTGCTGCAGCGAAACCTTCCAATCCGTTGTACCTAGCCTTTTTTGTGTCGTTTCTATTTCACGATACTGCGCATATACGAAGAGCGGGATTAATATTGCTAAAATAAGCATAACAACAAAAATACGCTTCTTACGATAAATTTTCTCCGATTCGTTTAAAACTAGATTCGCAAATTCACGCATGCTGCTCACCCCTTGTGAGTTCAATAAATAAATCTTCTAGTGTAAACACAAGCTCTTTAACACTATGTACATCTATCCCGTTTTCTACAAAGGTTTTATTCCAATTACTTATAGATGAAATATGCATCCGGCATAGTAATCGATCACCTTCTATACTCACTTCTCTTACTTCCTCAGCATCTACTAGCATATCCTTTGCCTTAGAAATTGGTGTAACAATCCATTCTACGCGATCACTTGCTGTTTTAATTAACTCTTCAACCTTGGCAACTGTTATCATTTTTCCTTTATGAATAATAGCAACGCGATCGCATATCATTTGTACTTCGCTTAGCAAATGACTTGAAATAAACACGCTCATATTTTCTTCTTTCACAAGCTTATGTATAAATTCCCTAAGCTCTCTAATTCCAGCTGGGTCTAAACCATTTGTTGGTTCATCTAATATGAGTAGTTTCGGATTTCCAAGAAGCGCTTGCGCAATGCCAAGGCGCTGTTTCATACCGAGTGAGTATGTTTTTACCTTATCATGAATTCTCTCATCCAAATGAACCATGTGAGCAATTTCAATAATACGTTCATCTGATATACCACCTAACATACGGGCAAATTGTTTTAAATTTTCCCATCCTGTTAAATATGTATACAGTTCTGGGTTTTCAACGATACTCCCAATTTGACGCATCGCTTCCCTGAAATTTTCCTTAATAGAATAACCGCCGATAGAAATCGTACCTTCTGTTTCTTTAATCAATCCGACTAACATTCGAATGGTAGTCGTTTTTCCGGCGCCATTCGGTCCTAGGAAGCCGAACACTTCTCCTTGTTTTACATCGAAGGAAATATTCTCTACAATTGTCTTCTTTCCAATTACCTTCTTCACGTCTCGTACGGAAAGTATCGTTGTCATTTTACCCCTCCTTGTTCTAGTTTTAATTTACTTACAACATTTTGAACTAATCGGTCCGCCATATATGTATACCCTACTTCATTCGGATGGAAATGATCGGAGTATAATAAATCTTTCCCACGATTTTGGAATAAATCAAATGTCGGTGTAATATACACATTTTTATTATTTATCGCTAACTTTTCTAAAGATGCATTCCAGTCTACAACAATGTTTGAAGACCCCTTTAAATCTTCTACATCTTCAAAAGGATTATATAAACCTAGCCAAAAAATAGGGCTATCTGTATTTAATTTACGAATTTCTTCTATAATTTTCTTCGCTTCATTCTGGAATGTTTCCGTATCCGGACGATATGTTTCTAAATCTATCTTTCCAAGCGATTCCCAGCCCGGAAATAAATCATTTCCTCCAATCGTTAAAACGATTACATCTGCTTGTTTAATTGAATATTGAGCGCCATTACTCTCAATTTGTTTTAATAAGTCAGGCATTTTCGCACCACTAACAGCTAAGTTCGTTAAAGCAACCTTTTGCTTATAATCTTTTTGTAAATCTTCTTTCATTCGTCCAATATAGCCAATTCCTTCTTTATCACCAACACCGCGTGTTAATGAATCACCTAAACTAACGATTTGTAACGTTCCTGTTTTCTTTTTCTCTTTTGCTACTACATCGGTTTTTTTAATTAAATTTGAAGCTCTCGGATTTAATACATCATTTACACCTGAAACAAAGCCATATGCAAATAAACAGAAAGATGCAATTGTAATGAGTAGAATTACTTTTACCACTTTTGATCTCATATCAAAACCCCTTTTAGCCCTCATAGATTGTCCATAATTATACCAAACGCAATTTTGAAAAGCGATTTTCACACCTTATCTAATATGTCGTTTCCCTTTTTACGAATTCTGGCAATAACTCCACGTGCTTTACATCTATTTGCTCATCATTAATCTTTTCATATAATAATTCAAATGCCTTCACGCCAACATTTTTACTAGAATATGAAATCGTCGTAATACCTAAAATGTCTGCTACATCTTGATCATCACAACCGATAATCGTAATATCTTCTGGAATACGAATTCCTTGTTTTTTCGCCTCCGTTACCATTCCCGCTGCAATATGGTTACAAGATACAAGAAACGCAGTTGGCTTTACTGACATACAGGCCCATTCCCTAATTACATTACGCCCGTCTTCCACCGTAAAACAGCCTTTAAACTTCCAGGTCTCTAACGGTGTTACAGCAATCTGTTGAAGTGAATCTTCATATGCTTGTTTTCTTCTTTGGCTATTAATGCTATTACTTCTTCCAATGCAATACCCAATACGTGTATGACCAGCATCTATTAAGTTTTTCATCCCTTGTGAAAACACTTTATAGTAATCAACATGTACACTTGAAATGTATTTTGAATCTATTTCCTCACACATAACGATTGGACCAAATTTCGTATATTCTTCAAGCTTTTCCTTACTATTTGTCCGGGAACATATAATAACCCCATCAAGCTTTTTCATTTTTAACATATTCAAAATTTCTAATTCTTTTTTCTCACTATAATTCGTCTGACAAAGCATCATATTATAACTGTTCTTTGCTGTTTCCTTCGATATGCCTTCAATAATAGCGCTATAATATTGATCATTTACGTGCGGTAATAAAACGCCAATTACATTCGTTTTTCCTTTCACTAAATGAATTGCATTCACATTTTGCGTATAATTTAATTCTTCTATAATTGCTAAAATCTCTTTTCGTTTCTGTTCATTCACATAAGGATGATTATTTAGTACACGTGAAACAGTTGAAACAGATACCCCAGCAAGTTCAGCAATCTTTCTTATATTTGTCATCTCATTTTCCCCTTCCCTGCAAAAATTCTCCCTTGACCTGGTAAGCTTTCCACAATATATCCTTTCCTAGCAAATACATTTTGAAAGGATATACAACTATGTTTCGATTCAAATTAGAATATATATTTTTCATTGGCGGTCTACTCATTCTCGCCATCGGTATTAATATGATGACGACCATTACTTCCTTTGGACTTAGCCCTTATGATTCCTTCTTTATTGCACTATATCAAAATTTCGGGATAAGTATCGGTTTTTGGATTTTCATGATTAACTTCGCTTTTACACTTATCGTACTCTTTTGGAATAAAAAACAAATAACAATTGGTACTATCGTAACGATGGTTCTTATTTCTCTTTTTGTTGATTGGATTGGTTCCACTACAACTATTATGGATGCTATCCGCTCTCTTCCAAAATATATAACACTTATTTGCGGAAATCTATTCGTTGGAGCTGGAATTGGTCTTTACGTCTCTACAAATCTTTGCGCAGCGCCTCAAGAAGCTTTCGTTTTAACGGTTGCTGAGAAGAAAAAATGGACGTTTAGAAGAACAGAGATTTCATTAGCTTTTTTATTTTTAACGTTAAGTTTCTTATTAGACGGGCCCATTTATTTCGGTACAATCATCTTATCCTTTACAACTGGCTGGATTATTCAAGCATTTATTCAAGTTGGCACGCACAGTTTAAATAGAAAAGAACCTATTAAGCAAGCCGCTTAATAGGTTCTTTATTAGTGGAGATACTACTTTGCATCCCCTTCAATTCGATAGTTTGCTTTCAAACAATCTATTTCTTCATACCCTTGCAACGTATGTAGAATATAATCATAATCAGCAAGAGACGCACGGTGCGTTACAATGACAATTTCAGCCTTTCCTTTCTCTTCAAGCGGCATTTGAATAATCTTTTCAAAGCTAACACCACGCTCAGAGAATAAGGAAGTAATTTTTGCAAATACACCAATTTCATCTTTTACATGAAGTCTTAAAAATTTCTTTACAACAATTTCATCTGGCTCTTTTAATACCTTTTGATATTGAGGAACTACAGCACTATTTCCTGTTACTCCTAATCTAATGTTTTGCATTACAGCTACTAAATCAGAAACAACAGCGGTTGCTGTCGGTAAGCTTCCTGCACCTGGTCCATAAAACATCGTTTCTCCAACTGCTTCACCATACACATATACAGCGTTATATTCGTTTTGCACGGCCGCAAGAGGATGTGTATTTGGAAGTAAAGTCGGTTCAACTGTAACCTCTAATTTTTCACCATCTCGCTTCGCAAGACCGATTAGTTTAATCGTGTACCCTAAACTCTTACTGTATTCGATATCTTCCTCTGTAATAGAAGTAATCCCTTTTACCTTGACATCTCCAAGCTCTACATTTGTAGAGAAACCAAGGGTAGCCAATATTGTCATTTTTCTTGCTGCATCTAAACCTTCTACATCTGATGTTGGATCCGCTTCTGCAAATCCAAGTTGCTGGGCTTCTTTTAACACGTCGTTATATGCTCTCCCTTCATCTGACATTTTCGTCAAAATAAAATTAGTCGTTCCATTTACAATTCCCATTACTTTCGTAATAAGATCTGAAGAAAGCCCTTCTACGATACTTCGTAAAATTGGAATCCCTCCGGCTACACTTGCTTCGTAAAATAAATCTGCTTTATTATCTTTTGCTACCGCTAGTAGTTCCGCCCCGTGCAACGCCATTAAATCTTTATTCGCAGTCACAACGTGCTTCCCACTTTGTAAAGCTTGCAGAATATATGCTTTTGCATCATCAATGCCACCCATTACTTCGATGACAACGTCAATATTTGGATTATCTAAAATTTCATGTGCATCTTGTGTTAATAGAGTAGAGGGTACCTCTACTTCTCTCTCTTTTTCAATATTTTGCACTAGTACTTTCGTTACTTTCACAGGACAACCTACTTGGTGTATAAGTCGCTCTTGATGATCTGTAATGATACGAACTACACCGCTACCAACCGTCCCAAGACCTAATAAACCAACTTGAATTTCTTTCATAATACTGTCCACCCCTCAAAAATTGTGTTTAGATGAAATTATATGAGTAAAAAATCTGAAAAACAATGTTTTTAGAACATTCGGAATAATATAGATTAACCTTTACAAAGAAAACGTTGCCACGTGTGACACAATCTTTTTTTATAATACATAAGGGGTTTCTTGATACACGTAATAATTCAGCCAATTAGAGAATAATAGATTCCCATGGCTCCTCCACCGTACAAGTGGCTTCTCATTTGGATTATTATGTTTAAAATAGTTTTTCGGCACATCAATATTTAACCCTTTTTGGCGGTCCCGTTCGTATTCTTGCTTTAACGTATCACAACTATATTCACTATGCCCAAGCGCAAACACTTGCCTTCCTTCCGGTCCAATAACAAGGTGAACACCTGCCTCTTCAGAGTTTGCTAACAATGTTAATTCTTTCACTCCTCTAATATCATTCTCTCGTACTTCTGTATGACGAGAATGCGGGGCGAAAAACAATTCATCAAACCCTTGTAACAATTTCACATGTTGCTCACGGACTTCATGTTCAAATACACCAAACATTTTTTCCTTAAGAGGATACTTTGGAACGCCATAATGATAATACAAACCAGCCTGTGCTCCCCAGCAAATATGAAGCGTAGATGTTACATTCGTTTTTGAATACTCCATAATACGTTTAAGTTCTTCCCAATAATCTACCTCTTCAAAAGAAAGGGTTTCAACTGGTGCTCCTGTAATAATGAGTCCATCAAATTTCTCATTCTCAATATCACGGAATGTTTTATAAAAACTTGTTAAATGTTCCTGTGCTACATTACGGGACAAATGTGATTCCATATGAAGTAAATGAACATCTAATTGCAAGGGTGTATTTCCAATTAAACGAAGTAATTGCGCTTCTGTTTCTTGCTTCGTAGGCATTAAATTTAATATAGCAATTTTCAATGCCCGGATATCTTGTGTTTCTGCTCGCTCTTTTGTCATTACAAAAATATTTTCCTCCTGCAATACTTTGCGAGCTGGTAAATCTTTATCAATTATGATCGGCATGTTGTTTGCCTCCGACTAGCGCTGCTTCTAAATCTGCAATAATATCAGAAACATCTTCTATGCCAACTGATAAACGAATTAAATCTGATGTGACGCCAGCTAAACGTTGATCTTCAGCACTTAATTGTCTATGCGTTGTACTAGCAGGATGTATAACGCAAGTTCGTGCATCAGCTACATGCGTTACAAGAGTTGCTAGTTTTACATTTGCGATAAATTCTTTTGCTGCTTCTAATCCTCCCTTAATGCCGAATGTTAAAACACCACTCGCACCTTTTTTCAAATACTTTTGTGCTAACGAATAATTTTCATTACTATCTAATCCCGGATAATTCACCCATTCAATACGTTCATGATCAGCAAGCCATTTAGCAACTGCGAGAGCATTTTCACTATGACGCTCCATTCGTAAATGCAATGTTTCTAAGCCAATATTGCTAATATACGCATTAAATGGGCTCATACAGTTTCCATAGTCTCTTAATAATTGAACACGTGCCTTCACAATATAAGCTGCCGCTCCAAAATTTTGAACGTAACTTACGCCATGATAACTTGGATCCGGTTCAACAAGTTCAGGATATTTTCCATTTGTCCAATCGAAGTTTCCTCCATCAATGACAATGCCGCCCAAAGAACTTGCATGACCATCAATATATTTCGTCGTAGAATGAACGATAATATTTGCTCCGTGTTCAAATGCTTGGCATAAATAAGGAGTTGCTAATGTATTATCTACGATAAAAGGTACTTCTAGCTCTTTCGCTGCATCTGAAAATTCTTTGAAATTTAAAACGTTCATCGCTGGGTTTCCTAGCGATTCTGCATAAACGAGTTTCGTTTTATCATTAGCAAGGGCCACAATTTCATCAGCTGTTAAATTTGGATTAAAGAACGTAACATCAATACCAAGCTTACGCAAACTCACCCCAAATAAATTAAACGTCCCGCCATAAACTGTGGAAGAACAAAGCAAGTGGTCTCCGCTACTACAAATATTTAAAACGGCGAGCATAATAGCAGCCTGCCCAGAAGCCGTTGCAACAGCCCCTACACCGCCCTCTAATTCCGCCAGCTTTTGCTCAAATGCAGCTAAAGTAGGATTACCAATACGCGTATAAATATATCCTTCTGCCTCTAAATTAAATAACGCTGCTAAATCATCCGAAGTATCATATTTATACGTCGTGCTTTGATAAAGCGGTAAAACACGCGGTTCTCCATTCTTTGGCGTATAGCCACCTTGCACACAAATCGTTCCTTTCCCCCATGATTCTCCCATTTCTCATTCTCCTTTCTTTTATACAAAATAAAAAACTGCCCCTTTCCTGAAAACAAGAAAGGAGCAGTTTGAAAACACGCTCTAAAGGCTCTTTCTTATCTCTCAGGATTTATTACCTGCAGGATTTGGCACAATTCCGTTATACGGCTGTTGCCAAGGTTTCATCGGGCCTGTCCCTCCACCTTTTCTTGATAAGACTATGCAATTACCGTTGATTTTATAGCAATAATTTCCTAATGTCAATTAGTTTTTCTGAATGTTCTAAATTAACTACAAAGAATTTGATGTACATAACAAAAGAAATATATTCTATATCCATTTGAAAAAGACCTTTTAAAACCTACGATTACTATATAGAATTAAGTAAGTAGTTTAACTGTATACATTTCAAATTCTCACGAGACCTCAATAGATTGAATAAGCCGACCTCTCAAAAAGATACTATACATATTCATTTCATTTCACAGTAGCATATTGAATCCTTTCGACATTAGAACTTACATAACGGAGGTATAACATGACAAACACAAAGGACATGCACTATATGCTCGTCCTATACGGCATTCTTTTAGGCTCTATAGTAGGAGCAACAGTTTGGCTATTTTTAGTTACAATAAATATCGGCATTCACTTTATTTGGGAGTACTTACCTACTATTTTCGCTTCTCCCCCTTATTACACTATTTGCGTAACAACTATCGGTGGTATTCTCGTTGGTTTAACTCAAAAGTATTTCGGCACATATCCACGTCTTATGCCAGAAGTGATGGGTGAATATAAAAAAACAGGTAGAATTGAATACCGCTTTGTACATAAAGCTACTTTAACTGCGATTATCGTTTTAATCTTTGGAGCTAGTTTAGGTCCCGAGGCAGCACTTGTTGGTATTATCGGTGGACTTTGTACATGGGTAGGGGATCGCTTTACATTCGCCTTAAAAGGAATGAACGAACTAACAGAGGTTGGAATTGGCGCTACTTTAAGTGTAATTTTTAACGCGCCATTATTCGGTTATTTAGCTCCAAATGAAAATGAGGGTGAGCAAATTAACGAATTTTCTAAAGGAAAAAAAGCAATTGTATACTTAGCTACTACTTTCGCTGGTTTTTCCGTTTATTTATTACTTAGTAAATTCGATAATCGCGGATCCTTTATCGTTGATTTCGGAAAAGGTTCTCTTTCTCTTAATGAATGGATTGCCTTTCTGCCACTTGCTAGTATTGGTGCTATATTTGGATTCCTTTATTTTAAATTAGAATTCATATTAGATAAATTCATTCATCCCTTTAAAGAATATAAACTTACCCTTGGAATTATCGGTGGTATTTTATTAGGGATTGTAGGAACTTTTCTACCGTACACGCTATTCTCAGGAGAACATCAATTAAAAGAATTAGTGGTGGAATGGAGCCAGTTATCCTTCTGGGTACTACTTTTTTCAGGGGTTTTAAAATTATGTATTACTGCCGTTTGTTTAAATACAGGTTGGCGCGGCGGACATATTTTCCCAATCATATTTGCTGGATCTAGTATCGGATATGCTATAGCTTCCATTATCCCGATAGATCCAATCGCTTCGGTAGCCGTCGTCACGACAGCAATTTCAAGCTATGCATTAAGAAAACCAATTGCTATAACATTACTACTACTCATGTTTTTCCCGCTCAATTTACTATTACCGATGCTTGGAGCGGCAGCAATTGGTAATGCATTTCCACTTCCTAAAAACAACGAAGCTACAAACGAATAAAAATGGGCAGTAGGGACTAAAGTTCCACTGCCTATTTTTTATTACACACGTTGCTTCAATAACGCGTCTAACTCTTCAAAATTTTGCACTTCATATGTCGGCACAATCTTGCTATCATTTAATTTCTTTTCTGGATTAAACCAACAAGTATCAATTCCCGCTACATATCCACCTCTCATATCAGCGCTTAACGAATCCCCAATAATGAGCCCTTCTTCTGGAGCAAAATTAGGAATTCTTTCAAAAACATAATCAAAATACTCTTTCATTGGCTTTTGATAACCTGTATCTTCAGAAACGAAAATATCTTTAAACATTGAATGTAACCCTGCATTACGTAAACGTTTATATTGCGTCTTCGAAACACCGTTTGTCACTATATATAAATCATACTCACTTTCAATTTGATTTATAAATTCAAATGCACCTTGTATGAGTTGATTCCCTTCTTCTAAGTAGTTGCGATAATTATTTTCAAATAATATCCCATCCACTTCTTGTCCATATTCTTTAAATAAAACTGAAAATCTTGTATTTACTACTTCATCACGATTTATTTTACCTTCTTCAAAATCATCCCAAAGACCTTTATTAACTTTTTTATACTGCGCTTCAACCTCACTAGTTAGAGGAATTCCTTTCTCCTCAAAAAGCATACGTAACGCTATCCTCTCAGCCTTTTGAAAATCTAACAATGTATCATCTACATCAAATAACAGTGTTTTATATTTTTTCATAAGCCCCTCACACTCTCTTTTCTACAAAAACAAATTTACGTAAATCGTAGCATTCTTTCTTGTAAAAATAATAGGAGATATCTCATACTAAATATGAGGTGAAAACATGAAAGTCAGTAAAAATAGTGAAGAAATCTCTCATTACATACAAACTTACAACTTCCATACTCTTTTTTCTTTTGACATTTTACCGTATGCTGAACTACATTCCTTTCAGAAGAGAGAAAAAATATGTAATGAAGGGGTTGATGTTCCTTATCTTTATTACTTAATTTCTGGGAAAGCAAAAATATATATGAGTCACAAAAA
This sequence comes from Bacillus sp. GS3m_15504, assembly GCF_055825275.1. Classification (NCBI taxonomy): domain Bacteria; kingdom Bacillati; phylum Bacillota; class Bacilli; order Caryophanales; family Bacillaceae; genus Bacillus; species Bacillus sp. GS3m_15504. Next base: position 48,275 of record NZ_JBVVNL010000007.1, read on the forward strand.
CGGAAAGGTCTCCTTAATTAACTTTATTCAAGCACCTTCGTTCATTGGGGAATTAGGATTAATTGACGTAGAATCCGTCACGAAAACGGTGGAAGTAATGGAAGATTGTATATGCTTAGCGCTTCCTCTTAAAGATTGTCAGCATATTTTATTACAAGATGCTATTTTTCTACAGAAACTATGCAAATTTATCGGTGAAAAAACAATTACCCGAACAGAAAGTTATGCCAAAAATAATAGTTATCCGTTCGAAAATCGATTAGCAGCGTTTATTCTATTAACAGAACAAAATAACAGTTATACAGAAAAACATACCGAGGCTTCGGAATATTTAAATGTTAGCTACCGTCACCTTTTATATGTATTAAATCAATTTTGCCAACAAAATTATTTAAAGAAAGATGGAAGAACCTATTACATACAAGATCGCAATCAACTAGAAAAACTTGCTGATGAGTTAAAAATATAAAGAAACAGCATTAACATAAACGTTAATGCTGTTTCTTTGAGTGACGATTATAATTTCAATTAGAATTTATTTGCTACTTTAGCTGCTTCTTCAAGACCAGCCGTAATGATTTCTTCCGCTTTATCTGGGAATTGGTTATGTCCTTCAATAACTACTGTTTCCATGTTTGTTGCGCCGAAGAAGCCCATCATGCTTGCTACATATTTAACAGCCATTTCTACTTCTGCTGCTGGACCTTCAGAGTATACACCGCCACGCGCGTTTAATAATGCAATCTTCTTATCTCCAATTAGACCAACTGGGCCTTCTGGCGTATATTTAAACGTTTTACCAGCACGGTTTAAATAATCAATATATGTGTGTAACACTGCTGGAATCGTTAAGTTCCATAATGGGAAACCGAAAACAACTTTATCAGCTTCTAAAAATTGATTTAAATACTTATCAGCAACTGCTACTGCTTTTGCTTCTTCTTCTGTTAAATCAAATCCTTTACCTGCTTTGAATGTACCATTAATCATGTCTACGCCTACGTATGGTAATTCTTCTTTATATAAATCAAGTTCTACTACTGTATCATTTGGATGCGCTTCTTTGTAACTTGCTAAAAACGCTTCATATAATTTCACACTAACTGCTTGTTCCGCTGGACGGTTGTTTGCTTTTACGAATAAAACTTTTGTCATTATCTTTTCCTCCTAGTACTAGCTCTTCTGTTGTTATATGCTTTCAAAAAAGGTATCCCTTGTAATTGTTGTTTGTTGCTTACAAAACATATTTTATCTTCATATCGAGACAATTTCGTCCTCACATAGACGTATTTTTCCATAAAAAAAGTCCACCTTCTAAAGGCGAACTAGGTCTTACGACTTTTGTCTTATACAATTCCGTTTTTCACTGCATATAATGCCGCTTGCGTGCGATCAGATAAATGCAACTTACTCAAAATACTACTTACATGAGCTTTTACTGTTTTTTCTGTAATAACTAAAACAGAAGCGATTTCTTTATTACTCATCCCTTTCGCTAATAGCTGCAATACTTCATTTTCTCTCGCTGTTAGCACATCTACTTGAATAGAAGGCTCTTCTTCCTTTTCTTCCACAGGTAACGTTTGGGAGAGAAGAGCATTTGCTATATCTGGATGTAATTGAATATTACCTTTATATGCGCTTCGAATAGCTTCAACAAGCTGATCCGGTTCTACATCTTTTAAAATATACCCGCTTGCTCCAGCCCTTAATGCTGGTAACACATGCGCTTGATCAGAAAAGCTAGTCAATACAATTACTTTCACATCCGGATATTCTTTTTTAATACACGCTGTCGCTTCAACACCATCCATTTCGGGCATATATAAATCCATTAGTACAACATCAGGATTTGTCTCTCCTACTTTCACTAGTGCCTCTTTCCCATTACTTGCTTCTCCCACTAACTCTATATCTTCCTGTGTACTTAAGAAAAATGCTAATCCTTTTAAAACGACTGTATGATCATCAACTAATAATACTTTTATTTTCACAAACTTCCCTCATTTTCACATCATAATGGTACGTTTACTTTTACACTTGTTCTTTTTTATCACTTACAATTTTAATTGTTCCACCGACTAATTCTACTCTTTCGCGCATCGTAGTCATGCCAAGTGATTTCTTCTCTTTTATATTCTTTTCTACAAAGCCGTTTCCTTGATCGACTATTTCTAATGATACATTCTTCTCGGTCACTTTGAAATAAATCGTCGCTTCTCTAACATTCGCATGCTTACTTACGTTATTTAAAGCTTCTTGTCCAATTCTCCATAACGCTTCCTCTACTACGCGCGGTAAATCTCGGACACCTGTAACTTGTTCCCGAATTTTCAACCCCAAACCTTCACCATATTGCTTTAAAGCTGGTAATAATCCTTTCTCTAAACCTGCTGGACGTAGTTGCCAAATCAACGTCCTCATTTCTTTTAAAGCTCCTTGCGCTAGTTCACGCATCTCATGCAAAGATCGGTCCACCTTTTCATTTTGACCTTTTAAGACTGCCTCAGCGCCCTTTGTCATAAAGGTTAACGAAAATAGCTTTTGTGAGACGGAATCATGTAAGTCCCTTGCTAACCGATTTCTTTCTTCCATTCGTACAAGTTCGCGTCGTTGCTCATTTAACCTTAAATTTTCTATCACGAAGGAAATATGATTTGTTATTGCTTGAAGTACATCTATCGTATTCACATCAAATTCACCATGATTTGAACTAACACATAAAACACCAAATATGTGAGTTTGAATCTGTATTGGTGTGGCAATAACCGTTCTATTAGAGGCTACCTTATGACTGATTTGATCGCTTAATAAAATAAGTTCACCTTTTTCTAATGCTTCTTTCGCTGCTTCTTTTATATCCTCGTGCAATTCTTCCTGGCAATAAGATGCCCGCAAAGATAATTCTTTCTCTTCCCTAATAAAAAACGCCACTTGATTCCACTGAAACACTTCACCTAATTGATTTACAACTTTTTCAGGCAATATATTAAATTGATGAATCGTTCTTAAAACTTGAATGAAACGTTCTAATTTCACATAATAATGCGCTCTTCGCTTTTCATTTTCATATAACTTTGCTCGTTTTAAAGCCGTTCCAATTTGGAAAGCAACTGATTGAAGCAATACTAATTCTTCTTCTGAAAAATGTGTTTTACCTGGGCTTGCCACATTTAACAAACCAAATTTTTCTCCTCCAGCCTTTAAAGGAACCGTAGCATGATGAAGAATCCCTTCTGTATCTCCCCAATTATATTCAATTGCATTATTAATTCTTTTACATTCAATAATATTAACAGCTCTCTCTAACTTTCCATCCACAAAGCCACGTAAACACCAACATTCCCCTTCACACATCGGGCGTTTATTTTCATATGTAAGTGCCTCTGGTAATTGATAATCAATTAATTTTGTATATCTACCATTTTCATCCGCAAGAAATATCCATCCTGTCGTTAAACCTGTTACACTAAGTAATTTTTCTAGCACTGCTTGCAATACATGGTATGTATCATTTGATGTATTTAGCGTTTCTGCAATTTCTTTTAATATAACTAATTCATTTGTACGATTCTCTTGAAACATAATTCGTCTCCTACATACAAGATTTTACATAGTTCCTAACATAAATCATCTACTTTTCACTTTGTACTTATTCATAACATTGATATAATGGTGAAAACATAGTTTTCATTATATCACCTGAGGGGGCTTTCATAATGACATTAAATAAAGCACTTACTATCGCTGGTTCTGACACAAGTGGCGGTGCTGGTATACAAGCAGATTTAAAAACATTCCAAGAACTTGGTGTATACGGAATGACATCACTTACGACAATCGTAACGATGGATCCACATAACGGTTGGGCACATAACGTATTCCCAATCCCAGCTTCTACATTAAAACCACAATTAGAAACGACAATTGAGGGCGTTGGCGTAGATGCTTTAAAAACGGGTATGCTTGGATCGGTAGAAATTATTGAAATGGTTGCAGAAACAATCGAAAAACATAATTTCAAAAATGTAGTAGTTGACCCTGTTATGGTATGTAAAGGTGCTGATGAAGCATTACATCCTGAAACGAATGATTGCTTACGTGACGTTCTTGTTCCAAAGGCATTAGTTGTAACACCAAACTTATTTGAAGCTTACCAATTAAGTGGCGTAAAGATTAATTCTCTTGAGGACATGAAAGAAGCAGCAAAAAAGATCCACGCTTTAGGTGCGAAATACGTCCTAATTAAAGGCGGTAGCAAGCTTGGTACGGAAACTGCAATCGACGTCCTATATGATGGAGAGACATTCGACCTTCTAGAATCAGAAAAAATTGATACGACAAATACACACGGCGCAGGTTGCACATATTCTGCTGCAATTACAGCAGAACTTGCAAAAGGAAAATCTGTAAAAGAAGCAGTAAAAACTGCTAAAGAGTTTATCACAGCTGCTATTCGTTATTCGTTCAAGATTAACGAATACGTAGGCCCAACACATCACGGTGCATATCGTAAATTCGTCGTATCAAAAGAACTTGTCTAACTAAACGAAAACACCCACAGGGTTCATATATTTCCTCTCTGTGGGTGTTTTTTATAAACTCTTCTGGTCATCGTATCTTTAAGATGCAGAACTAACCTGATTTCTACCATTTCTTTTGGAGTAATATAATGCATCATCAGCAGCTTGAATAAATTGCTCTGGTGATTGTTCATATACTGAAATTCCTACTGAAACTGTAATTTTTATTTTTGTTCCATCTAACAATTGGAATGAATGTTTTTCAACAGCTGCGCGAACTTGTTCCCCCATACGCATTCCGTAAGCTAATCCCTTCTGCGGTATAAGAAGCGCGAACTCCTCTCCACCCTTTCGAAAAGCCAAATCTGGAAACGTTGAAACTTCTCGTAAAATACGCCCTATTTGTTTTAATACTTCATCTCCTGCAGGATGCCCGTACGTATCGTTTACAGACTTAAAATGATCAATATCTATAAGTAGTAAACAAAGTGAATTATTTTTCATGCGCTTATTACCAATATGATGATTCATCTCTAAATCAAACTGCCTTACGTTTCCTAAACCTGTCAATGCATCTATCGTTGCATATTGCTTCATCTTTTGAAATAACTCATTGGATTGCAATACATAATTCGCGCTTATAAATGTGATATATGCTGCAACACTACTACAAACTAAATATAATGCTACTATAGACATATCCTTAAACAGCATAGAAAGTGGCACCGCTAAAATAAATAAACTATATACATTAAACCAGATCCACCTTGTAAACATAGAAACTTTCATCCGCCAAATGAAAGTAACCCCAATACCTATCAATACAATAGTATAACAAGCCAATTCAGAGGCTAAAGAGTACTCGGTTAAAAATAATCGGGTAATTAAAATGATCGTAACTGTTATACTACTAGCTATCGGACCTCCGATTATAATTGCCAAAATAACCGCTAAATAACGTAGATCCAACATAATATTTTCAATATGTACACCAAAATACATCAACAGTACACTTAATATTCCAGTAAGAATACCAACTACACATTTCTGCCAAAAGGAGAACTCTTCTTTTAACGGTTTATCTCTTAAAAGCTGACCTCCAATAAAAATAAAGGAAAGAATAATTGTTGTATTTACAAATAAGTCCCTTAACATAAAATAATCTCCCTACTTTTCTATCTATCCCTTTCCTTATTTTATTGTATACGAAATTCCTATAATTCCCAAAGCTTTTTATATATTTTTTGCTGTTCCACGTGAAACAGCAAAAAAATAAAAAGGACGAAAATTCGTCCTCCTCATTAACAACAGCGTGATATTTTTCCACCCTTTGCATTAAATCTAGCTTCTTGCGCTTCTGCAAAAAATTGTTTTTGACATACAACTTCTTCTTCTGGGTGATGCTTTTTCATATGCTCTACATATGTTTCATAGCTTGGTACCCCAACAAGTAAACTAATAAAGTGTTTCCTTTGTCCCCATACTTGCCGTAGTCTTTTAAGCATAGTTCCTCGACTCACTTTCATCTCTAGGAATATATGGTGCCTCTTTTAACGGCATTGGCTTGTTTCTTAATACTTGAATCCAAATTCGAAGCGCAGAAATTAATACTGCAATTACAACTATCATAAAAATCCCACACAGTGCTGCGTCAATATAATCATTGAAAATAATTTGCTTCATTTGAGCAACATTTTTAGCTGGTGCTAACACTTTCCCCTCATCTAACGCTCCTTGAAACACCTTTGCGTGAGATAGAAATCCTATTTTAGGGTTTTCATGAAATAGCTTTTGATAACCCGCCGTCATCGTTACAATAAGCAATCCGACAGTTGGAATAAGCGTCACCCAAACATATGCCTTTTTTCCCATTTTAAACAAAATTGTCGTTCCAAGTAATAATGCAATACCTGCTAACATTTGGTTTGCAATACCGAAAAGTGGCCATAATGTATTAATTCCACCAAGTGGATCCACTACTCCTTGATATAAGAAATAGCCCCATCCTAATACACATAACGTTGTAGCTATTACATTCGCTAATGTGGAATCCGTTTTCCCAAACGGCTTATATACATGCCCTAAAATATCTTGAATCATAAATCGGCCGACACGCGTTCCAGCATCAATCGTTGTTAAAATGAATAGAGCTTCAAAGAGAATCGCAAAATGATACCAAAATGCCATCATGGCTGTTCCACCTATTACTTGTGAGAAAATATATGCCATACCTATCGCTAACGTTGGCGCACCACCTGTACGTGATAAAATCGTTTGCTCTCCAACGTTTACAGCGAGATCTTTTAGTTCATTTGGTGTAATAGCAAATCCCCATGAGGAAATAACTTGAGCTGCTTGCGAGACATCTGTACCGATAAGTGCTGCGGGACTATTAATTGCAAAATACGTTCCCGGTGTTAATACACAAGCTGCAATCATTGCCATCGCCGCTACAAACGATTCCATTAACATTGCTCCATAGCCGATTGGCTGTGCGTGTCCCTCTTGCTCAATCATCTTCGGCGTCGTGCCTGATGAAACGAGAGCATGGAATCCAGACACTGCACCACAAGCAATAGTAATAAATAAAAATGGGAATAAGTTTCCGGAGAACACAGGGCCAGTTCCATCAATAAATTTTGAAACTGCTGGCATTTGTAAATCTGGTGCTACAATTAAAATACCGATTGCTAATCCTACAATTGTTCCGACTTTTAAAAATGTACTTAAATAATCACGTGGTGCTAAAAGCATCCACACTGGTAATGCCGATGCGATAAACCCGTATACAATAAGCATAATAGCAATTGTTTCTCCGCTAAACGTGAACATGCTTGCAAGCGCCGGATTCTCCGCTACATATTGTCCTCCAATAAGAGATAAAATAAGTAGGATAATACCAATTACTGAACCTTCTCCAACACGACCAGGCCTAATATAGCGCATATACACTCCCATTAAAATAGCGATAGGAATCGTTGCTGCTATCGTAAACATTCCCCAAGGACTTCCGACAAGCGCCTTTACTACTACTAATGCTAATACCGCTAATAAAATAATCATTATGCCTAAAATACCGATCATGGCAATAAGTCCTGTAACAGGACCAATCTCATCTTTAATCATTTCACCGAGAGATTTACCATTACGTCTCATCGAAGCAAATAAAATGATAAAATCTTGCACAGCTCCAGCGACAACAACCCCAACAATAATCCATATTGTCCCTGGTAAATATCCCATTTGTGCCGCCAAAATCGGTCCTACTAAAGGTCCAGCTCCAGCAATTGCTGCAAAATGATGCCCAAATAATACCCATTTATTTGTTGGAACATAATCTTTCCCATCATTTAATGTATGGGCTGGCGTTTGCCGATTATTATCTAAACCGAATACCTTTCTCGCTATAAATCTACTATAAAAGCGATAAGCAACTGCATACACGCATACCGCAGCTACTAAGAGCCATACGGCATTAATAGTTTCACCTTGTGATAAAGCTATTACACCGAAAGCACCTGCTCCTACTGCTGCAATAACTCCCCAAAGTAAAATCGACTTCAATGTTCTCACATACAATCCCCCCAATACTATTTCTTAGTGGGATTGTACTAAATTTTCTGAATATTTAACTTGAATCCTCCCTATCATGAAGGATTTTTAGTTTATCATGTTAAAAAAATTGCATTATCTGCTACAATTCAATTTTATTTCGAAGTCGTTTCACATAATTACGACTAACTGGAATCGGTTGCTCATCATATTTATCTAAATATAGATTATATGTGCCATTATAGTAAGGCTTTAACTCTTGTACATATGACATATTAATTAAATAACTTTTATGCACACGTAAAAAATCATATGCATTTAGCTTATTTTCTAGCTCCTGAAGTGTATATGTTGAAATATACTGATTATTTGTTGTATAAATTGAAACTGTTTTGTTTTCCTTATTTTTGCTTACATATACAATATCTTCCGGAAAAATATAACGAATTCCTTCTTGACCTTCTATCGGTAGTTTTCGCAAATAACTCTTTGCTTTCTCTCCTTGCTCTTTACCCATTCTATATAAAAGGAATTGCAAATCTTCTTCGCGAAATGGGCGTAGTAAATAATAAAATGCTTGAAAACGAAATGCCGTAATGGATTCTTCTATATCTTCACCCATAAAAATAAATTTTGCATAACAATTTACTTCCCTTAATAAATTCGCATATTCAAATCCAATTCCATCCATTAATTTTGAGTTTAGAAAAACAAAATCTGGTGTATGCTTTTTCATGATAAATAGTGCTTCTGTTCCCATACTTGCTTCAAAACATTCTACATTCTTTATATTTTCAATAAATTTTTCAGCTAAACTTCTTCGCTCTTCTGCTTCTTCCATAATCAGTAAAATTTTCATTTCTTCAACCACCTAATTCTTTTGTCCGTATGTCCTGTTGTATACATTCGCTTTTATAAAGAACATTCCCTTTTTCTTACTATACCATTATTTATCTAAAAAAACAGAAAAAAGGAAACCTTCACGGTTCCCCCTGCCTTTTTATTCCGCTATCGGTAAGGACCAATAATCAGCGTGGGAATAACCCCCTCACTGATTAAAGCCTCATCTTATACTAATTCTCGTTGTTTCGTTTCTTGCCCAAGTATAATTACAGCAAATACGCCTATTAAAATGGATCCACAGAAAATCGTAAATATTAGCGATAATGAAGCCTGTGAAGCAACTAAATATCCTACTAATAGCGGTCCAAGAATACCACCAATACGACCAAATGCTGCTGCCATCCCTGCACCTGTACCACGAATAACTGTTGGATATTGTTCAGGTGTGTAGGCATATAATGCACCCCAAGCACCTAAATTAAAGAAGGATAGTAACATGCCTGCTACGATTAATACTGTTAATGACTCTGCTACTCCAAATAAGTAAGCACTGCATGCTGTACCAATTAAATACGTAACTAAAACAAACTTACGACCAAGACGTTCAATAAACCAAGCAACTGTGAAATAACCCGGCAATTGAGCTAACGTCATAATAAGTACGTATTGGAAACTTTTTATTAAACTAAATCCTTTTAATACCATTACACTAGGTAACCAAAGGAACATTCCATAATAGGAAAAGACAACAGAAAACCATAAAATCCATAACATAATTGTTGCCTTACGGTATTCTCCAGACCAAACTGACTTTATATTTTCGATAACAGATGGCCTTTTTTCAACCTTTTGGAATCTCGGAGAATCCGGTAAATTCCATCTTAAATATAAAGCATATAGCGCCGGAATCGCACTTAATATCATCGCAACTTCCCAACCATATTTCGGTATAACAAAATACGAGATAAGAGCCGCAATTAACCATCCACCTGCCCAAAAACTTTCTAATAACACAACTATTTTTCCGCGTTCATGTGCTTCAACACTCTCTGATACTAATGTAGAGGCAACTGGAAGCTCTCCCCCTAGCCCCATACCGATTAAAAATCTTAAAACAAGGAACATAGCAAGTGTTGTCGTTAAAGCCGTTAAACCACTACCGATAGAAAATAATAATAATGTAATAATAAAGACTGATTTCCGCCCTATTTTATCTGATAGTATTCCAAAAACGAGCGCTCCAACTGCCATACCAATTGAATTAATGCTGCCTATCCAGCCCATTTCTTGCGTACTTAATCCCCAATCTTTTTGCAATGCCACCATTACAAATGAAAGCATTCCAACATCCATTGCATCAAATAACCATCCAAGCCCCGCTATACCAAGTAGCTTTCGCTTCGAAATTTCTTTCACCTTGCCCACAAGAAGTCCTCCTTACACAGCTGTCTTTACACATCATTTTACATGTGTGAATTGTATAAGTAAAATACTTTCGTGTAAAAATTCCCCTTCATCATTCCCAAAAAGTAAAATACTTATCCGACTATTTGAGGGCAGTAAGATCCACGCCAGGGGTTAGATTAAAAATCCATTGCCAGTAAACACCCGTTTCGTGAGGATTCGCAATTGATGGTAAACGAACAAAACCTTACTTTATCAAAAATGGAAAAATAAAAAAGTAGCGATATTCCGCTACTTTTTCGAACGCATAACTTCTTTTAAAAATTCCGCTAATACTAACTGACGACGCCAACGCGTTGGATTGCTACACAATCTATAAAACCACTCTAAATGGATCGCTTGAATCCATTTTGGTGCACGTTTTACCTCTCCAGCCCATACATCTAAACTTCCGCCTACTCCAACAGCCATTTTCGTTTCTAAACGATGCTTATTCGTTTGGATGAAGTTCTCTTGTCTCGGGAAACCAAGTGCAACAAGCAATAAGTCTGGTTTTGCCTCTTGAATACGAGAAACAATATTCTCTTCTTCTTCTTGTTTAAAGTATCCATCTTGTATACCCACAATAGATACAGCTGAATACGTCTTCGTTAAATGATCTGCTGCAGCTTGTACAACATGTGGTTTTGCACCAAGTAAGAAAACAGATACTGGTTTATTCTCTTCTGATAGCTTCGCAAATAAATTACACATTAAATCAAAACCTGCTACACGTTCCTTTAAAGGTGCGCCCAGCATACCACTTGCTTTTACAACCCCAATTCCGTCAGGCGTAATTAAATCTGTATTTAATAATGTTTTATAGAATGCTTCATCTTTTTTTGCACACATAACAATTTCAGGATTTGCTGTTACTACCTGAAAAGTATGCGTTCGCTCCACTTCTAGTTGTCCCTTCAAATATTGGATTGTTTCATCCATTGTCATTGTAGAAAAAGGAACACCTAGAATATCAACCGTTTTTACTTGCATGATTAACTATCCTCTCTATTTCAGTAAAAGTGTTTTATATGCATTATAAGTATCTTCATACAAATTCTTTAGCGAGAAGTGAGTAGATGCGTGAGTATATAAACGATTTCCCATCGCTTCTAATTCACCATTCAACCATTTTTCATAAGCATTTTCTAATGCATTTGCTAACGAGTCTGCATCACCAATCGGTACAATCCATCCATACGTATCATCAACTATTAACTTTTTCATATCACCTACATTTGTTGCAATAGATGTTAAGCGTTGATTAGCCGCTTCTAATAAAACGAGAGGGAAACTTTCGCTATAAGAGGTTAACAAATTAATGTGTGCAGACGCATATAATTCCTTTGAATCTGTACGAAAACCTAGAAACATTACTTTATCCTCTAGACCCTTTTGTTTCACCATCTCTTTTAATTCTGCTTCTATAGGACCATCACCAAGCAAGAGTACCTTTATATTGGGAATTTTAATTTTTTGTAATGCTTCAAATAAAATATCATGACCTTTAACAGGATGAAGACGTGCTACTTGAATGGCTGTAAATATTCCTTCATCGATGCCAAATTCACTCTTATCATAAGGTTTTGCCGGATTACTATCATACTCAATTCCATTATAAACAGTACAAATCTTCTCTTCTGGTACACCTAGTTTTATTATATTTCTCTTAAAGTTCTCTGTAATTGCAAAGAATAAATCTACCTTCCTGAAAGAACGTAAATTTAACTTTGTAAATACCCATCCTTTTAATCCCCTCTTCATAAAATCCAAAGTTGGATCACTGTGGACAGTCATTATCCATTTCGCTTTTATACCTTTTTTCAAGAGGGAGAGATAGAAATTTGCTCGTGCGCCATGTGTATGCACAATGTCAAATTGATTTTCATTAATAAATGCTTTTATTTTTGAAAGAATTGATAGGTCGTACCGAGATGATTGGGTAAAAACATGTACTTGAATACCAAGGTTTCTCGCCTCTCTAGCAATCGCACCTTCTTCAAATACCATTAATTCCACTTCTTCCTTTGAAAATTGAGATAAAAGTGAAATAATATGTGTTTTTCCCCCACCTTCTTCCGCACCAGCATTCATATGCAACACTTTCATTTCTTACATCCCCCATTTTTTCTTTTTATTTACTATAACAAAATAAAAGCTAACATATGCTAGCTTTTATTTTTCTATCATTCAATTTCCAGGTCAACTATTAAATATGCCATGATTACTACTAAGTAGAAACTCACTCCAGGTGCAATTAAAATATGACCAGCCATGAATGAGATACCTAATCCAAGAAGTATCGCCGCAATCACCATTGCATATTTCACAGTGAATATTTGTTTAAATTTAGTAAATATACATGCAATAAATTTAATACCAAAGTATAAGAATGGAATTACAAGTAAAATGAACCCTATGATTCCGAAAGAATAGAACCAATCGTGGAAATCACGTTCAATTAATTTCGGCTGTTCTTTATAGTTACCCGCATAACCCATTCCTAATAATTTTTGAGACATTGGGGCTTCATTATAGAAATCTTTATACATTTGTTCAAATAGTTGACGCCCACTAAAAATAAGAGCTTGCGTTTCTTCTTTTTTCTCTGCTACTTTTTCTTTTTCTTTCTCTTTTTCTTTTTCTTGCTGTGTCACAGGAGGTTTGTGTTCTTTAGCTTCCTCCTTCTTTTTCTCTTCCTTTTTCGCACTCTGTTCTTGTTCAATTAATTGGAAATGGAATCCCATATTTTTCATAAATGGTGAAAAAGGTGTATATGCCAATATGCCTACAAATACAGTCATTGCAAGAAAACCATTTAATAAATAGGCATGTTTCTTTCCATCTTTACGTTGTGTAAATGCTTGAATAAAGCACATAACAACTGCGATAGCCATTGATCCAAAAATTGCTCCTACGCCAACCTTTGTCCCAATTGCAAATAGTGAATAAACAACTAAAATTGAAGGAATCCAATAATATGCTTTACCTATACTTTTTGTTTTTTCGATTGAGTACAAAATAACAATTGGACACATGATAGCTAAAATAGATCCTAGCTCGTTACCTGCATAAAACCAACCGCGTGATCCTAACTTTACCCATTCGTAACTATTATAATCTGTGCCAGTAGTAATCGAAGCTACCATTACTACTCCTATAATTAGCGATGCATACGTAATGTAGTTACGCATTTTCGAATGACTTTTTTCTTTTAAAGACTTAAACACAAACACATAACAAGTAAGCATAACAAACGGATATAAAGCTTTTGCTATAAACTTCATTTCTTCTGTAAGTACCATAGGATCTTTTGTAAGCTTATTATTTACCAATCCGATAGTAAAGACTATTCCTACTAAGATTATATACAATATATATTTTATATTTCCTTGTTTCTTCGTTTGAATTAAAATATATATCCCGCCTAGGAACATAACGAATAAGCGTGTAATAACTCCAATGGTCGTATCAATTTTTAAAACCATGATACAGAACGCTGTAAGTAAATCTAAAATCGGTTGCAACAAAATAAAGATTAGTAGAAAATTTTCAAATTTATTACTTTTACTATTTTCGCTTAACATCTAGAACCTCCATAACTATTACCTAATTTCAATCTATACAGTTAATATTTTTTTCTCATCTCAAATATTTATTATAACATATATTTTTTAATTAAACGTCTCACATTTCTACCCCAACCTTACCTTTCAAAAAAAGATTATTTGTATTTTCAAGCGCTTTCTTTCCTCATTTTTTCTTTTTTTCTACATGTAACGAAAATGCATTGTTATTTACATAACTTTAGTGTATATTTTTTCTCTGGAACATCTTTAGGAGGAAGGGATTACAGCAATGTTATTAATCGACATATTTACGTTTCTTGGCATTATCGCCGCTGCTATTTCCGGTACATTAGTTGGTTTAAAAAAAGATTTAGATTTATTCGGTGTCCTTTGTTTAGCTGTAGCTACTGCGCTCGGCGGCGGTATTATTCGTGATATTATGATCGGTAACCTGCCTCCTGTCGCATTTGTTAAACCTATTTACTTTTTCGTAAGCGTATTATCAGCACTATTTACTTGTATGTTTTTTGAGCGTATCAATAAACTGCAAGTCGTTATTATGCTCTCTGATGCTGTTGGCTTAGGTGTTTTTACAGCTATCGGTGCAAATGCGGCAATGTCACATCATGTTGACGCCTCATTTCTAGTCGTTTCAATGGGAGTCATTACAGGTATTGGAGGCGGTATTTTGCGTGACATTTGCGCTCAAGATATCCCCTACGTCTTCCGAAAAGAGATTTACGCAATCGCTTCTATTTTAGGAGCAATTAGTTTCCTAATCACATATGCAATGGGGGCACACATATTAGCTTTCTATGTTTGTTTATTAGTAACATTCATTATTCGTGTTGTCACTGTAATATATAATGTACATTTCCCAGTTTTCTTTAAAACACATGCTAAAATTAATAAAGGCCATTAAGAGAATTCTACATAGAATTCTCTTAATTTATATACTATTCTACACACTAATGTAGAGTAATTGTATATAAAAATATATAATTATATTAGAAACAAAAAATGAAAACGCTTCACATACAGGGGGAAGAACGATGCTTGCGGTTTTTAAAAAACATACAAATAAAACAAACGCCAGTATACTTGAATTAAGTAAGGATCAACAAATCACTTTTAACGTGCCTACTAATTCTGAACTAAAAGTGCAAATGGATATGCTACATATTTCAAAAGAAGATTTACAAATCGTAAAGGTACTACAGCCCTTTATTTATGAAGAAATTGATTGGATTACAGAAAAATTCTATGCCAATATTACAAAACAGCCTAATTTAATTACCATTATTGAACGTTATAGCTCTATTCCAAAGCTAAAGCAAACTTTAAAAACACATATAAAAGAATTATTCAGCGGAGATATGCATGAAGATTTCATTGAGCAACGTGTTAGAATTGCAAAAAGACATGTACAAATTGGGTTACATAGAAAATGGTATACAGCTGCTTATCAAGAATTATTCCGCTCTATTATGAAGATTTTAAAAACAAAAATTACAACAATTGATGATTTTTCTTACTCTATAAACGTAATAAATAAATTATTTACACTTGAACAAGAACTTGTTATTGCGGCCTATGAATCTGAATATGAAAGAATGCAAAAAGAACTTGAAAAAGAAAAAGAAATAACATCTATGACCATTACGCATATTGCAACAGAATTAGCATCTGTATCTGAAAAAACGAGCGCTTCTATTCAACAATTAACCGCTAAATCTGAAACTATTGTAGAAATTGCCAAAACAGGTACATCATTAGCTACAACATCGGAAGAAAAAGCAAATAAAGGTAAAGAACAATTAAATCAGCAAAATAAACGAATGGAATACATTCAAGCAAACATGGAAACGATTATTACTGATACTCATGAACTTCTCGATATTTCTAACAAAATTAATGAAATTATAGATATTGTAAAATCAATTGCAGAGCAAACAAATTTGCTCGCACTAAATGCTGCTATTGAATCTGCACGTGCTGGGGAATTTGGTAAAGGCTTCTCCGTTGTAGCTGGAGAAATTCGAAAGTTATCGGAGCAGACGAAAGAATCTATATTCAACGTTACAAAGCTCGTTGAAAAAACAAATGAACAAATTATTCGTGTCTCTTCTTCAGTGAAACAAATTAGCTCCCTCGTATCTGAAGGAACAGATAGTATGTCTGCAACAGATCAATACTTCCAAGAAATTGTAAAAGACATGTCTAACTCGAAAGAACAGAATAAAAAAATTGAAAATGAATTAGAGACCATTTCACAAGTAATGAAAGGAATCCAAGACGATTCCTCAAAAATGGCTCTAACAGCCGATAGTTTACAACTGGAACTCAACCGATAGATTGAAGCTCATGTCAGTACATATTCTTTATCTCCGCTGCCTCTTAGTCTTCATCTTCCATTCAAAAAAAAAGAATCCAATTTGGATTCTTTTTATTTTCTAAAGAATATTTTTTGACAGTACATATAACTCATATAAACACCAAAGCTTTGCAAAATAAACAATGCTGGCACAATAAGATTGTAATAGGTCATATCTACTTGTAAGAGTCTTAACAATACGTACCCGCTAATTAACAATAAGAATAACATATACCCTTCGTTTTGTTGTTTCTTAATAAGAAAGTGTAATAAGGCGATAGACATAAACAATGTTACCGCTATATATATAAGTTTTTCACATTTAAATAGAATAGAATGTATTCCTTCATCTGAGAATTGATTAATTACTGGTTTTAAAAGTTTAAATCTTTCTTCTTCCATCTCTTTTTGCTTTTGATCAATATGTTCTGTTACGCTTCGATTCTTTGTTACTTTCTCCTCATTTTTACCTTTTCCAATTAAAACAGATTGAACATACGTCTCATTCGAAATCGTATATTGTGACATTCCCATTGTCTGAATTCCATAACTCACACCAAAATGGGCACTATAAAATAGAATAAGTATCCCTATCATCTTTAGTAATACTTTTTGCTTCATTGCTGATTGAAAAAGTTCAATTAACAACACATATACAGCAATAAAAATAGGGAGAAATAATCCCATTGGAAAAATCATATTACTACATGCAAATAAAATTGCTGAAAGCACCCACATATAAGGATGATCTAAGCCTTTATATAAAAGTATGTAACAAGCTAAATAAAATAAAAATATTGCAAGCGATTCTGATGTTAATAAAGCACTTGTAAATATATTTGGAATATATAAAGCATAAAATACAGAAGCAATACGGCCGCATTCTTCTCCAAAAACCATCGCTGCAATACGATAAATGAAAAATGCAGTCCCTGTGCAAAATAAAATATTAAATAGCTGCAATGCGAATACCGTATCGCCAAATACACGAATAATAATTGATTCATAAATAATAAAAGGTAACTGCGCAACATTCTCTACGCTATTACCAATTGCAATCTGCTTTGCAGACTCAAACATAGCTTTCATATCATCGATTACCGGAACATCTACAAATAAAACCATACTCAGTCTCACGACTATAGATGTACCAATAAGAAAAATAAGAAATTGTTTATCTGTAAAACGATACTGTAAAATCGATGCTACTAACAGCATGAGAATAACAAAAATAATCAATACAATTGTTACACTTGTTGTACTGCCTCCAAAAAACTGTTTACTTGTTTCGAACGCAGACCAACAACTATAAACAAAAAATGCGAGCATCGCACCGATCATTATTTTACTGAAAAAAGACGAAAAATTTGTTTGTATATGATTCATATGTCCATTGCACCTCTATTTCCATTCATAACAAAACGATTCTATCACGAATAGGTACACAGCTGATAGGGAATTTGTATGACAAATACAGGGTCATAACTTTTTCACTTGCAATGTAAGCGACTACTCTTTTACACTACATTTTATATATGATAAATTTTCTTTCAGTTACATGAATACAAATACAGAAGTTTTACTAACCCTCTTCTGGAATTCTTTACTTCATTAAATATCTATAGATTTTTAATAACTTTGTACTCCACTTACAACACATGTCATTCTGATCGAAAACAGAAAATAGGGGCTGACCATATGGAAAAGAAATTCATGCGAGAATCTAAAGCAATTAAAACAACACGTGTTTTTCCGAATGATTTAAATAATCATCAAACACTTTTCGGAGGAAAATTATTAGCGGAAATTGATAGTATCGCTTCAATTGCAGCTGCAAGGCATAGTCGTAAACATTGCGTAACAGCATCTATCGATTCTGTTGATTTTTTAACTCCCATTCACCAAGCAGATTCTGTTTGTTACGAAGCATTCGTATGTTATACAGGAAAATCTTCAATGGAAGTGTTCGTAAAAGTAATTGCAGAGAATTTATTAGCAGGAGAACGTAGAATAGCTGCAACATGTTTTATTACATTCGTTGCATTAAAAGATGGAAAACCTTCTTCTGTTCCACAAGTACTGCCTGAAACGGAAGAAGAACATTGGCTACACACAACTGGTGCTGAGCGTGCAGAAAGTAGAAAAAAAGGGCGTGTAAAAAGCAAAGAAATGGCTGAAGTTCTAACTTTAAGTAAACCTTGGAGTATGTAGGCCTTCACCATTAAGACATCTTCTGAGCGAATAACTATCATGTATTCGCTCATTTTTTATAAACAATTTCCCGTCTTCATACAACCATTCCTCCTTTTCACACATACTATGTAATATTTTTATACATACCCGCTCGCTATTCACTTTTTCTAATGAATAAAATCTCATTTATAACACGGTTCTATACCATCAACAGTTGCTTTACAAAGTTTATGTAGGGTACACTTATACGGGTGGTCAACAAAACAATTTAAGGATTTGTAAATCGTGTAGGAAACACCTTACACTTCATTATATTGACAGAATTAACTGTAGTTAAAAACCTTACTATGACATAGCAAGTATTTTAATTAAATTGGATTATTTTAATGGAAAGGTGAAATTATGCAGAAATCAATTGCTTCAAATATTTTTTATAAAATACTGCTCAATACGTTTAATATTATCCTTCCAATTTTAGTTGGTCCTTACGCATATCGAACGTTAGGAGCAACTTCAATCGGAACCGTTAATCTTGCTGAAACTTTTTTCAATTACTTCTTCGTGTTTGCCGTATTTGGTGTATATCAATATGGTTTACGCGAAATTAGCTTAATTAAAAACGATAAGAAGAAGGTTTCTAAGTTATTTACAAGTCTCTATGTAATTAACTTCACAACTAGTATTTTAGCTTTATCATCCTTTGTGCTCTTTAGCTATATTGGATATGGACATGAAAGTCTATTTCCTGTTCTTCTTATTTTCGGTTTTAATTTTATATCTAACATGTTTTATGTGGAATGGTTTAATGAAGCATATGAAAATTATGACTTCATCACTAAAAAAACAGTTATCGTTCGATTAATCTATGTCGTACTTCTTTTCTCTTTCATTCATGGGGTTGATGATTATAAAACATATGCTGGTTTATTAGTATTATCAACATTTTTAAACCACTCTATTAGCTTTGTATATGTGAAACGCCAAGTGAAATTTGATTTTTCCGACTTAACGATTATTCCTCATTTAAAACCGTTACTATTAGTATTGATTTTTTCAAATGCTAATATTTTATATACTCAATTAGATCGTCTTGTTTTAGGAGTATATGTTGGAAAAGAAGAAGTCGCATATTACGTAATGGCTTTTCAAATTATGATGATTATTAACACACTTATGTTAAGTGTTGTACAAGTAACCGTTCCAAGGCTGTCTTACTTATCAGGGAATGCATCTGAAATGGAGTATGAATCTTTACTAAATAAAATTTCAAAAGTATATTTCATTACCCTATTCCCTGCTGCAATTGGTTTAATGCTCATTGCTCATGGG
Source organism: Bacillus sp. GS3m_15504 (assembly GCF_055825275.1). Taxonomy (NCBI): domain Bacteria; kingdom Bacillati; phylum Bacillota; class Bacilli; order Caryophanales; family Bacillaceae; genus Bacillus; species Bacillus sp. GS3m_15504. Next base: position 68,101 of record NZ_JBVVNL010000007.1, read on the forward strand.
GCTGTTGTTATTTACGGTGGACAACAATTTGCTGCAGCTGGTAATACATTAATTGTCTTCGCCTTCTATATGATTACGGTTGGTATTGAGTCCATTTTATCGAATCAAATTATTTATGTGAAAAAGAAAGAAAGCATTTTAGTGCGATTTTTATTCATTTGCGGATTTATCAACTTAGCATCTAATATTGCACTCATATTCTTCCATGTACTTACACCAACAACAGCGATTTTCACAACAACAATTGCGAATTGCTTCTTAATTACATTTGAATATATTTATGTGAAAAAGAAACTAAAAGTGAATTATACGTTATTCGATATACAAAAACTTAAATATCTATTTTATTCCCTAACATTTATACCGATAGCATTCGTTATTGATATGATTGTATCTGGACAAATACTACAAGTTATCCTAGTAATAATAACGTGTGGATTAACGTATGCCCTTATCCTCTTTATAACAAAGGATGAAATTCTCTTTTCGCTACTTGAAAAGATACTAGCACGATTCAAAAAGGCTTAAACGCAATCTCTAAAAGGAGCTGTTAAACTTGAAATTTTCTTTAATCATGGCTACTTGTGGCAGACGTGATGATATTCTTGACTTACTAAAATCACTTGAACAACAAACTTACAAAAACTTTGAACTTATCGTAGTAGATCAAAATGATACGCCAATCTCTGATTTATTTGATGAATATAAAGATAAATTTTCTATTAATTACATTTATACACCTATTAAAGGACTATCAAGAGCTCGCAATGCGGGCTTAAAAGTAGCAGATGGCGATTTTATCGCTTTTCCAGATGATGATTGTATTTATGAAAAGAATGTTTTAGAGAGTATATTAGAAACTTTCAACTCTAATAAAGATGTGCATTTCATCTCAACAAACACGACAAATGTTGAAGGAACTGGTTCTTTAATACACGCACCGAATACAGACATTATTTTAAATAATAAGTATGGATTCATGGGGCCTTCTTTCACCCTATTCTTCACAAAGCAATTTGTACAAGATGTAGGTACATTTGATGAAGATTTAGGTGTTGGTTCTGGAACGATTTATGGAGCCGGTGAAGAAACTGACTTTGTGTTACGCGGTATGAAACAAAATTATACTGGTCTATTTAGAAAAGATCTGTTCGTATACCATCCTGTAAAAGAGGAAATTATTAATGAACAATCATTAAAACGTGCCATTTCTTATGCTGGTGGTTTTGGTAGAGTTATTCGCTTACACTATGGATTCCCTTATTTCTTGCGTGCTGTCGCTGCTGCAACATTCCGTATGACACAAAATATTTCTAATGATAAACGCAAATTCCATGCAAATCGCTTACGCGGAATTGTTCGTGGATATTTAAAATAAAAAATAAGGTGTAACCACTTATATAAAATGGTTATACCTTATTTTTATTTCTCTCACATCACAGCAATCCATCATCCTTTTGTCATCGTATACCCTACTATTCAATTACATTATATATTTTGGAAATGATAGCATTCTACCCAAGAATTTAGTATCATGATTCAAGACACTATTTAGAAATGAACGGAGGACATTATGAGCTTATTAACTGTTGAAAAATTAGGCCATACATTTGGTGATCGTACATTATTTAAAGATGTATCCATGCGCTTACTTGCAGGAGAACACGTTGGATTAGTTGGAGCAAACGGTGTTGGTAAATCAACATTTATGAATATAATTACTGGTCAGCTGATCCATGACGAAGGTCGCGTTGAATGGACACCTGGTACGAATTACGGTTACTTAGACCAGCATACTATTTTAACACCTGGTCGCACAATTCGTGATGTATTAGCAGATGCGTTTTTACCTTTATTTGAAAAAGAAAAAGCTTTAAATGAAGTTACAGAGAAAATGGGAACTGCTACACCAGAAGAATTAGAGGAACTTCTTGAGCAAATGGCAGAAATTCAAGATGCTCTTGAAGCAGGTGGCTTCTATTTATTAGATATTAAAATTGAAGAAGCAGCGCGTGGTCTTGGAATTGACGCAATTGGGCTAGATCGTGATGTTGCGGCATTAAGTGGTGGACAACGTACAAAAGTGTTACTTGCAAAGTTACTACTTGAGCAACCAGAAGTACTTCTATTAGATGAGCCTACCAACTATTTAGACGTTGAACATATTCATTGGTTAACAAATTATTTAAAAGAGTATCCACATGCGTTCCTATTGATTTCCCATGATACGGAATTTATGAATAAATGTGTTGATGTTATTTTCCATCTAGAATTCACAAAGATGACGCGTTACACAGCAACATATGAAAAATTCTTAGAGCTAGCAGAAATCAATAAAAATCAACATATCAACGCCTATGAAAAGCAGAGAGAATTTATTAAAAAGCAAGAAGACTTTATCGCAAAAAATAAAGCTCGTTACTCAACGACAGGCCGTGCAAAGAGTCGTCAAAAACAACTTGATCGTATGGAGCGTATTGATCGTCCTGAAACAGCTATTAAGCCTGAGTTCTCCTTTAAAGAAAGTCGTGCAAGTAGTCGATTTGTCTTTGAAGGGGAAAATGTAGAGATCGGATATACACATCCGCTATTACCGAAATTAACAATGACAATTGAACGTGGCGAAAAAATTGCAATTGTTGGATGTAACGGTGTCGGTAAATCAACACTGCTAAAAACAATTTTAGGTAAGATTAAACCATTAAGCGGAAAGACAAGTCTTGGTGACTTTTTAAATCCTTCATACTTCGAGCAGGAAGTAAAAGCTGATAATATAACACCAATTGATGATGTTTGGAATACATTCCCTAGCTTAGACCAACATCAAATCCGTGCAATGTTAGCAAAATGCGGTTTAAAGAATGAACATATCTCTCGTCCACTGAACCAATTAAGTGGTGGCGAACAAGCAAAAGTTCGTTTATGTAAACTAATGGGTGAAGAAAGTAACTGGTTACTCTTTGATGAGCCAACAAACCACCTTGATGTTACAGCGAAAGAAGAGCTGAAAAAGGCGATGAAAGCATACAAAGGAACAATTCTTCTTGTATGCCACGAACCTGATTTTTATGAAGATTGGGTAACAAAAACTTGGGATGTAGAGAAATGGGCCCAGGAAAATTCTTAATCCCCTAAAAACATCCCTTTACACTGATATTTAATGTGTAAAGGGATTTCATTTTAAAATAACCATGCAATTCGACAAGGAGTTTTTAATAATGCAACAAACATTCCCCCTAAAGCTTAATACGTTTTTTGTAAAGTGCTTATTAGTACTATGTCTAATTATTTCTGCTGCTATAACGTGGCAATCAATAGGCATCATTCAAGAAAAAACCGACACGCATTCCTTTATTATAATCCCGATTATTATTTTAATAGGTCTTCTATTTTTGCTTATTGGCTATATTTCTAACAAGTATATGTCTACATTTATATTTACCGTTTCACTCATTGTTTTAGCTTTTTCTGTTCGATTAATTTGGGTTCTCAACGTTCCAACCCCTATCGAATCAGATTTTTCAGTGATGTACAATAGTGCTATTCAAGCTACTAAAGGCGATTTTAGTTTTGCACAAGACGACTATTATACTTCATGGGTTTATCAACTTGGCTTTACAATGTACCAAGCTTTCATTATTAAGTTATTCGGCGAAGGGCCTTTCCTTCTAAAACTTTTAAATATAATGTATTGCACAGGAACAACATGGCTAGTTTACAAAATAACTTCATATGTTTTTAATGAATGGGCTGGAAGAATGGCTGGATTACTATATGCATTATATATCCCTAGCATTGTATTGAGCTCTTTACTAACGAATCAACATATTGCCACATTCCTATTTTATCTTGGATTTTACTTATTAATTACAAAAGGTCTAACCCATAAATATATGTGGATTTTTATAGGGATATTCCTAGCCTTAGGAGATATTATGCGTCCACTTGGCGCTTTCGTCTTGATTGCAGTAGCTCTTTACGTCTTTTTACAAGGTATATTAGGAAAATCAAAACAGGATATTTTAACTTCTATAAAAAAACTTTCTGGGATTTTCATCGTTTTTTATCTTGTTCATTACATTATAAGCTCTTCATTTATATATGCCGGAATTACACAATATCCGCTATCTAACCGAGATCCTCTTTGGAAATTCACAGTAGGACTTAATCACGAAACAAGAGGTGGATATTCTTCAGCAGATGTAGAATATGTTATGTCCTTTAAGCTTGGAAAAGAACGAGAAGCCGTTGAGAAGAAATTGATTCAAGAGCGACTAGCTGATCCAGAAAAGGTTTTATCTTTATTTGGTGATAAATTCACGATTATGTGGGCAGATTATGATTCCGCCCCAGTATGGAGCCTGGCAACACTAAGTAACACAGAGAGTGATATGGTTACCTTACAAGATGATCTTAAAACATACGACAAGTATATTTATATTACAACGATGTTATTTAGTACGTTAGCAACTCTTTATCTCTTATTAACGAAGCAGAACAACACACATTACACACTATTTTTATTATTAATAATTGGTTATATAACGATTCACTTCTTAATAGAATATCAAACAAGATATCGATACTTTATCATCCCTAGCTTTACAATCATTCAAGGTTATGGGTTATATGTAGTTTATCATCTCATGTCTAAAAGAAAGGCCAAATAAAAAAGCGTAAGCTCGGTGCAATACCGAGCTTACGCTTTTTATTTATATTCTTTTTTTATTGTAAATATGCTTAATACCAAAAGCAGCTAAAAAGATCATAGGTATTGTAGCCGAATAATGATATCTCGGTGCTACTTCTACTATCATTTGTGCCATTGTTAGCCCAATCACATATAAACAAATAATTAAAAGTGAAGATTTATTTTTATTTTTTATAGCTACTAACGCTCCGAACAGTGAAGTAACTAGTAAAAAGTAATAGAAAACATTAGAAATTATAGTATAGCGTACTTTATGGTCCATAATTGGATCTGCATATTTAACAGCTTGATCATCATTACCTAAAAAGATAATAAATTTATCATACATTAGTTTCCCGAAATCTATATCATCGTTTTTGATTCTCTTTTTCGCTTCTTCAAGCATTTGCTTTTGAACGTCCTGAGCACTCCATCCTGGTTGACCACTATAATGATATAGTAACGCTGAATCTCCTGGATTCCATGTTCCTGAGGCTCCCTTATTAAATCCTACATGAATATTGTATCCCGGCACTGTTGCTATCTCTTCACCTAAACGTAATGTTACATAATGATTTGCCGCTGAAGACATCATTAAGTATCCAATAATGATAACCCCTACGTATGCCAACTTATTAATAAGTAGCTTTTTATTCCCGATATGCTTTGTATCTATAATAAACATCCATATCGCTAAGGCTATAATTGGCACTGCTGCAATTGGTCTTGCCATATTTATTAATACAAGTAATGCAGCTAATAGAATTGAATACATAAGAACCTTTGCAATCTTCATATTTTCAATTTTATCATAAACAATTATCATAATTGCCCAGGCTAATAACAGTATTGTACAATACAACGGTTCTGAAAGTGCAAACATGTTATACATCGTTTGTGATGGTAAGAGAATCCATAAAACACTTGCTGTTATCGCTGTTCTCACTCCACCAATTCGTCTAGCTATAAAATATATTAATCCCATCGAAATTGTAGTTAAAACAACATTAATAATTGGCGGAATCATAAAGTTTGCCCCAAATATTTTTAGGAAGATACTTAAGAATGAAGCATAACCAAAAATATGTGGAAATAGTGCTACATATCTATCATGAATAACAAAGTTATCACCTAATGCTTTTGCAGTATTGAAAAAGGCTTCATAATCACCAATCGGATCAATCTTATATGTAACAATCCATGCAGTTTTCACTGCTAAACAAATAATTAGTAGTACAAAAAAACATATTTTTTCATTTACTCTTTCAAGATATAGCGATCCACTGCTAAGTATAAAGTTTCCAATTGTACATAATAATAAAACTCCAACTAATATCATTACATAATTATACTTTTGAGTATCTGAAAAATAATCAAAAATTAATATTGCAACGAAAAAGCTATAAATGCCGTATATGGCACGTGTAGAAAAAGTTGAAAATAATCCAGAAAAACGTTCCAAAAAAATTCACTCCTTAACATATTTATATGGGAAAACATTATATTTCCTAAAAAAATTACACTACCAGCTACTATACATTAATATTACCATGATTTCCATGTTTGCTTTTATATTTCAAAGTATACCAATTTTAAATAACCATTTTTATTATTGACAGATTTATTCTATATCCTAAAATGGTATTCGCCCAAAACATATAACATCTTAGCATAAATTATGCTATAATTGATAGTTGTTATGTACGAGTAACCTTTCTACATTTCCTGTTTTGTTTATACATTTTATAAAGTTGAGGATACTATTATGGAGAAACTCTTAAAGTTTGGTTTAGTAGGGATCTTTAATACACTCATTACAATTATTAGCTTTTGGATATTATTAAAATTCGGGATGAACTACCTGATTGCGAATACCATTGCCTATTTAATTGGTGTTGCCAATAGCTACTATTGGAATAAAAATTGGGTGTTTAAACCTAATAATAAAAGCACGTCAATGTTCTTTAAATTTCTAACTGTAAATTTAATTGTATTGGGTTTTAATACATTATGTTTATTTATATTGGTAGATAAACTTACTGTCAATAAATTAATTGCACAGATCTTCGCAATTGGTGTCGGAATGGTTATAAATTTTGTCCTTAATAAAATTTGGACATTCAACCAAACGGAAAAGGCTACTAATTAAACTGAAACAATTTATTAAAAATACGGAGGATACAACATGCAAAAATTAATCTCGGTTGTAGTTCCTATGTACTTCGAGGAAGAAGTAGCACAGGAATGTTATAACCGTTTAAAGTCCGTTATGCTTCAAAATGGTATTAATTACGAGTTTGTCTTTGTAAACGACGGTAGTACAGATCGTACAATGGAAATCTTATCTGAGATTGCAGCAAATGATTACCGTACAAAAATCGTTAACTTCGCACGTAACTTTGGACACCAAGTAGCTGTTACAGCTGGTATCGCTGCTGCAAAAGGTGACGCTATTGTAATTATAGATGCAGACTTACAAGATCCGCCTGAAGTTATTCCTGAACTTATTGCAAAATGGGAAGAAGGATATGAAGTTGTTTATGCAAAACGTAAGCAACGTAAAGGTGAAACTTGGTTTAAACTTTTAACAGCTAAATATTTCTATAAGTTCTTAAACTACATGTCTGATATCGATATCCCAAAAGATACTGGTGATTTCCGAATCATCGATCGCAAAGTAGCTGATGTTTTCAATCAAATGACTGAGCGAAATCGCTTCATCCGCGGTATGATGTCTTGGGTTGGCTTCCGCCAAACGTATGTTGAATATGAACGCGATGAGCGCTTTGCTGGTGAAACAAAATATCCATTAAAGAAAATGATTAAATTTGCATCTGACGGCATTATTGCATTTTCGACAAAGCCATTACGCATCGTTATGTCTTTAGGTTTATTATCAGTTCTAATTTCTATAATTGTCTTACTATATACAATTACTGTGAAAATTATCGGCAATGGTACACAAACAGGTTGGGCATCTATTATGGTTGCTATTACATTCTTTAGCGGTATTCAATTACTTGGTCTTGGAATCGTTGGTCAGTATATCGCTCGTATTTATGACGAAAGTAAAAACCGTCCGATTTATATCGTAAAAGAAACAATCAACATTGACCAAGAAGAGACTGCACTGAAAAAAGAAAAAGTGAATGCATAATAAAAAAGGTAACAATGAAAACTATCATTGTTACCTTTTTATATTGTAATAGCCCATAAGTCTCAAACGAAATTCTTTTAAATTTGGATATACTTCTAAATTAGACAGCATTCCTTGTATAACCGGAATCCTTGGATTTGGCAACCTCATTTCTGCCTCTAAAACATCTAACGTAACAAGCAATTCCTCATCTTCTAATTGATCCGCTAATGTACGTTTAAACACAATAATTTCTTTTAAAAAGTGTTCCTTAACCTGCTCCTTAATAAGCTCTGATTTACAAAGAAATTCTCCAAGCTTTTCTTCATGTAACACAGGTTCTTCCGAAGATTTTACCAATCCATCTACTAAATCGTCTACTCTTTTCAAAATAAACGCAGAGACGTAAGATAAGTCGATTTCTGGCGCTTGTAAAATAATTAGTTCTAAATATCCACGGCATATGCCTTCTACCATAATGACTAAATCTAATAAATATGGCATAACCTTATCACCATAAATAGACAGTAAACTATTTCGATAAAAGGCGTGAGACTCTAACTTCATCCGCATCATAAATTCTTCTACTTCTTTATTAAAGGGAATAGCATTTTCTCTGGCATGCATAATAATGAATTCTTTATGCTTTTGTATATCGTTAAACTGGCAATGCAGTTGTTTTGCAAATTTTTCACGTGGCAATAACGACTCTTTTTCAATATCCATCATTTTGTTTTGAATCTTGTCATAGTAATATCGGAGTGTTGCTAATAAAAGTTCCTCTTTCGATTTAAAGTATAAATAAAAGGCTCCCTTAGATATGCCACAAGCTGTCACAATTTCCTGCACTGATGTCGCATTTACACCCTTAGTCGCAAATAACTTCATAGCCATCTCTATAATTAAGCGCTCTTTTTCTTTCATATCGTCTCTCCTAAATTTAATCTCGCATCTTATTATGAATTCATTATACCATTCCTTTTCATTGACGGCTGACCAATCAGTCAGTTATATTATGTATTAGACTGACCAGTTGGTCAATATAATACAAAGGGAGCGCAAACATGAACAAAATTATTAATTTTTCGTTAAAAAATAAGTTCGCAGTTTGGCTACTAACCATTATCGTTACCATTGCAGGTATTTATTCTGGGCTAAATATGAAGCTGGAAACAATTCCTGATATTACAACACCTGTTGTAACAGTAACCACGGTTTATCCTGGTGCTACACCAGAAGAAGTAGCTGATAAAGTTTCAAAACCGATGGAAGAGCAACTGCAAAATTTAAATGGTGTAAATGTTGTTAGTTCATCATCTTTTCAAAATGCATCTTCTATTCAGGTAGAATATGATTTTGATAAAAATATGGAAAAGGCTGAAACGGAAATAAAAGACGCTCTTGCAAATGTAAAACTGCCAGAAGGCATAAAGGATCCGAAAGTTTCACGTGTAAACTTCAATGCCTTTCCTGTTATTTCATTAAGTGTAGCAAGTAAAAATGAATCTTTAGCTACCTTAACTGAAAATGTAGAAAAAAATGTTGTTCCAGGATTAAAAGGACTTGATGGGGTCGCATCTGTTCAAATTTCAGGTCAACAAGTAGATGAAGTACAACTTGTCTTTAAAAAAGATAAGATGAAAGAATTAGGTTTAAGTGAAGATACTGTAAAAAATGTAATTAAAGGATCGGACGTATCTTTACCACTTGGCCTATATACATTTAAAGACACAGAAAAATCAGTTGTTGTAGATGGAAATATTACAACAATGAAAGCATTAAAAGAACTAAAAATCCCTGCTGTTCCTTCATCAGCAAGCAGTCAAGGAAGTCAAACTGCTGGAGCTGGTGCACAAATGCCGCAAATGAATCCAGCCGCTATGAACGGGATTCCGGCAGTTACATTAAGCGAAATTGCTGACATTAAGGAAGTCGGAAAAGCAGAATCTATTTCTCGAACAAATGGAAAAGAAGCAATTGGAATTCAAATTGTCAAAGCTGCTGACGCCAACACAGTTGATGTTGTAAATGCAGTGAAAGATAAAGTAAAAGAACTTGAGAAAAAATATAAAGACTTAGAGATTATTTCAACATTCGACCAAGGTGCACCTATTGAGAAATCAGTAGAAACAATGCTGAGCAAAGCCATTTTTGGTGCTATTTTTGCCATTGTTATTATTATGCTGTTCCTACGAAATATCCGAACAACATTAATCTCTGTCGTTTCCATACCACTTTCTTTATTAATTGCTGTATTAGTCATAAAGCAAATGGATATTACACTTAACATTATGACGCTCGGAGCAATGACAGTCGCTATCGGGCGGGTTGTGGATGACTCTATTGTTGTTATTGAAAATATTTACCGACGTATGTCATTGTCAGAAGAGAAATTACGCGGAAAAGATTTAATTCGTGAAGCTACGAAAGAAATGTTTATCCCGATTATGTCTTCTACCATTGTAACAATTGCTGTATTCTTACCACTTGGACTAGTAAAAGGCATGATTGGCGAGATGTTCTTACCATTCGCTTTAACTATCGTCTTCGCTTTATTAGCATCATTACTAGTGGCAGTTACAATTGTGCCAATGCTAGCTCATTCTTTATTTAAAAAAGAGAGCATGAGAGAAAAAGAAGTACATCATGAAGAAAAACCAAGTAAATTAGCAAATATTTATAAACGCATACTTGCATGGGCTTTAAATCACAAAATTATTACATCAAGTATTGCTGTCCTTCTATTAGTTGGTAGTCTTGCACTTGTGCCAATTATCGGTGTAAGTTTCTTACCATCTGAAGAAGAAAAAATGATCATTGCAACGTACAACCCTGAACCAGGTCAAACGTTAGAAGACGTTGAAAAAATTGCAACGAAAGCTGAGAAGCACTTCCAAGATAATAAAGACGTCAAAACAATTCAATTCTCATTAGGTGGCGAAAACCCAATGAGTCCTGGTCAATCAAACCAAGCAATGTTCTTCGTACAATATGATAACGACACAAAAAACTTTGAAAAAGAGAAAGAACAAGTCGTTAAAGATTTACAGAAGATGTCTGGAAAAGGCGAATGGAAAAACCAAGACTTCGGAGCAAGTGGCGGTAGTAACGAAATCAAACTATACGTTTACGGAGATAGCTCGGAAGACATTAAGCCTGTCGTAAAAGATATTCAAAATATCATGAAGAAAAATAAAGACTTAAAGGATATAGACTCTAGTATTGCAAAAACATATGCAGAATACACTTTAGTCGCTGATCAGGAAAAACTAAGTAAAATGGGTCTAACAGCTGCACAAATCGGAATGGGACTTTCTAATCAACATGATCGCCCTGTTCTGACAACAATTAAAAAAGACGGTAAAGATGTCAATGTATATGTAGAAGCTGAAAAACAAACTTATGAAACAATCGATGACTTAACAAATCGTAAAATTACAACGCCACTTGGTAATGAAGTGGCTGTGAAAGATGTCATGACTGTAAAAGAAGGAGAAACTTCGAATACAGTGAAACACCGCGATGGCCGTGTTTATGCGGAAGTAAGTGCAAAACTAACATCTGATGATGTTTCAAAAGCATCCGCCGCGGTTCAAAAAGAAGTAGATAAAATGGATCTTCCTTCTGGCGTAGATGTTTCTATGGGCGGCGTTACAAAAGATATTGAAGAATCATTCAAACAACTTGGCTTAGCGATGTTAGCTGCGATTGCCATTGTATACTTCGTTCTTGTCGTTACATTTGGCGGTGCTCTTGCACCATTCGCAATTTTATTCTCGCTACCATTTACAATCATCGGAGCTCTTGTTGCCTTACTAATCTCTGGTGAAACGTTAAGTGTCTCTGCAATGATCGGTGCGCTTATGTTAATCGGTATCGTTGTAACAAACGCAATCGTGCTTATCGACCGCGTTATTCATAAAGAAAATGAAGGTCTATCAACACGTGAAGCTTTATTAGAAGCTGGTGCAACACGCCTTCGCCCGATTTTAATGACTGCAATTGCAACAATCGGTGCCCTTATCCCGCTTGCATTAGGATTTGAAGGTAGCGGCTTAATTTCTAAAGGACTTGGTGTAACAGTAATTGGTGGATTAACAAGTTCAACATTATTAACACTTCTTATTGTTCCAATCGTTTATGAAGTATTAAGCAAGTTCAAAAAGAAAAAAGCAAAATAACAAAAAAATAACCTCGCTAACTGCGAGGTTATTTTTTATTTCCAAACAACATTAGGAAATCACCATAGCCTTCTTTTTCTAATTCCTCTTTCGGAATAAATCGAAGAGCTGCTGAATTTATACAATAACGAAGTCCATTCGGTCCTGGACCATCTGGAAATACGTGCCCGAGATGTGAATCTCCTTCCTTACTTCTCACTTCTGTACGCGTCATATTATGACTCACATCCATTTTTTCTTTCACACTTGCTGACATAACCGGCTTCGTAAAACTAGGCCAACCACATCCACTATCAAATTTATCTATAGAAGTAAATAACGGTTCACCTGAAACGATATCTACATAAAGACCTTCTTCTTTATGATTCCAATACTCATTTCGAAATGGTGGTTCTGTACCATTTTCCTGTGTTACATAAAATTGCATCTCATTCAGTTTTTCTTTTAAATGAGCATTATCCTTTGGCCAATGTTGCTTAATAAATGCATCTCGCCCTGAGCCCTTACGGTATAACTCGTAGCGGAATGTGTTTTTCTTATGATATCCTTGGTGATATTCTTCAGCCGGATAAAACGTAGCAGCTGGCAATATTTTTGTCGCAATCGGCTTTGAAAAGCGCCCGCTCTTTGCAAGCTCTTCTTTTGAAGTCTCTGCTTTTTTATGTTGTTCTTCATTATGATAAAAAATCACTGTTTCGTAAGACTGTCCGCGATCGTGGAATTGCCCGCCTACATCAGTCGGATCAATTTGTCTCCAATATATATTTAATAACTCCTCATACGGCATTTTATTTGCATCAAATGTAATTTGTACTGCCTCATAATGTCCCGTCGTTTCTGAACATACTTCTTTATATGTTGGATTCTCTTTATGACCACCTGTATAGCCAGAAACAACCTTTATAATTCCTTCCATCTCTTCAAATGGCGAAACCATACACCAGAAGCATCCTCCAGCAAATGTAGCTAACTCTACCTTTTCATTTACAGCCATTACTTCACCCCTATTCTATCTTCTCCTTACAGTATGGCATAAGAAACATCATGTTATAAAAGAAAAAGCATCGAAAATCGATGCTTTTTCTTTTCTTCGCTTTATTTTGTTCTAACGTCCTTCTCCATTTCATCACTTGTCACATCTAAGACATCCAATAAGAAAATAAAGATTGGAATACCGATAATTAATCCCCACACACCTAAGAAGTGTTCTGAGAAGATTAATACCATAAACGTATAGAAAATAGGTAAGTTTGTTTTTTGCGACATAAACTTCGGATTTAACACGTAACTTTCAAGCGCATGAATGACTGTTACGATAACTAAAATATAAACCACGTACATAATACCGCCGATATTGTAAGCAATCATACAAAGCGGGAATAACGAAATGATAACCCCAGCTACTGGAATTAAACCAAGTAAGAAGATCATTAATGCTAAACCTAATAATTGTGGGAATCCTAATATCCATAGTGCAATAACGGATAAAACGCAGTTAACAACTGCAATTAAAAATTGGGCTTCGATTACTTTTCCGAATGAACGTGCAAATTTCTTACCGAAGTACTCGATTTCAGTATAGAAAATTGCAAGTCGACTTTCCTTAAATTTTGCAGTAAAAGCAACGATGCGAGCTTTCTCCAATAAGAAAAATAAACTTAAGATTAAAGAAAGTAACACTTGAAGGCCAAATTTTCCAACATTCGTAATCGATTTATACAAAATGTCAACGCCTTGTCCTACATACTTCGAAAGTTCCATATGATTGACAGCATTAACTGCATACTTAATTAATTCACTATCTGGTGGGTTTCTTAAAAATACGTTAAATTGATAAATTAATTGTGAAATTTGTATTGTTAACACTGGTAAATATTTAAATAGCGTAATAGCAATTCCACCAATTAACATGACATATAGAAATGCTATAATGAGCTTTCGATTAATGGGCATAAAGTGGTCTAATTTGCGAGAAATAAACTTTTGGAATCGATCCATTAAATACGTAAGAATAAACGTAATTAATATTAAATTCAACATACTTTGCAGCCCATATAACACGAGAGCAAGTATTACTAATACGAGTAACCTCTGAAATCCTTTGCTTTGAAACAGGTTTTTTATTTGCATAATCGACGAGTACTCTCTCCTGTCCTATAAAGTAAAACGTTAATAAGTAGATTTTTCTCTCTTTTCTACTTTTAATTATTCATTCATATTAAGATTTTTATAAGCTCACTATACGCCTACCTTAGCAGATCTATAGTAGCTTACTTCTTATTTTACAATACAATGACCTAATTCAAAACGTATTCTACAAAGTATTAATAAAGATTTAAGGAAACTTACATTTTGTTAAAAGAGGTCTTACCACTACTGTAACATAAAAAGCAAGCTATCAGTAGAAATCTGTCCTACAAATAGCTTGCTTTTCTCATTTTTTTAAGTAAGTTTTCCTATCCAATAAACGGCATAAACATCGGTATGACAACTACAGTTACAACCCCAACTACCGTTACAGCAATACTTGCCATAGCTGCCTCTACTTCACCCATTTCAATTCCTACTGCCACTCCTAATGCGTGACCCGCTGTTCCAAGTGCTAAACCTTTTGCAATTGGATGTTTCACTCTAAATGTTTTTAAGAATAATGCTCCTAATGCGTATACAATAACTGCGTTAAAGATTACTGCAAACGATGTAATTGCTGGTATACCACCAATGCTTTCAGAGATTGGTAACGCAATTGCTGTTGTTGCTGCTTGTGGTAACATTGAATTCATTACTGCTGTATCTAAACCAATTGCTTTTGCAACAATGAATACGACAATTACTGAGCAAATAGATCCAACTACGATAGCTGATAAAATTTGCCACCAATATTTTTTTAACTTATCAACCTGTTTATATAATGGAATTGCAAAGGCGATAGTTGCTGGTTCTAAGAAGAAGCTAATCATTTTTCCGCCAGTATTATACTCTTCAAAAGTGAAGTTACCTACCTTTAGAAAGACAATCCCTAAAACCATTGCTACGAATAACGGTGTAAATAAGAAGAAGCCTTTTGAATGCTTAAACAATAATGTTCCGATTCCGTATGCGATTAATGAAACGACGATTCCGAAATATGGAGTCATTGTGCTTGCCATGTTCATTACCTCCTAACAATATATACTACAATGGTTACGCAACTTTTCCGTGCTTGCGTCCTTTATTTACTACTTTCAATTCTTTTGTATCTTCTGTTTCTTTTTCATCTTTTCCTAAAATAAATTGTGCAAATAATCCTGTTACAGCAAGTAAAATAACTGTTGCGACAACAATTACAGTTAAGATTTGTACAAAATATTGTCCCATTACACCAAGGGAATTAATAACTGAAATACCTGATGGGACGAAAAGGAATCCGATAATACCTGTTAAAGCTGTTCCAAGTGATTCAACTTGTTCCAATTTAATAACCTTTAAGCATAATAGACTAAATAAAATGACTAACCCGATTACCGATGAGGGCATTGGAATTGGTAAATGTGTTGCAATAATATTAGAAATTAACATAATAGCTGAGAATATGAATGCTTGTGATAAGAAACTATATACTTTTTTTGTACTCATTTTGGCCACCTCTTTCGATTTGGTACCTTTATTGTATAGGATATAACCGCTATAGTAAGCGTTTACATAATGGAACGTCAAATATACAGAATCAGTTACAAATATAAAAGGATGAAATACAAAAGCTGCTTCTTAAATACGAAGCAGCTTCTTGAGTTCTTTTGCATATGTACGACTAACAGGTACTTTTGATCCTTCTTTCATAATTAAATTATAAGTAGAGTTGAACCATGGCTGAATTTCAGTAATATGATTAATATTTGCAATAAAGCTACGATGGACACGCATGAAACTTGCTTGTGGCAACTTCTTTTCCAAAATTACAAGCGTATCGTGTGTTACATATGTTTCCCTCACTGTTTTTACTGTCACTTTTCCGTCCACAAGCCCTACATATACAATATCTTCAATATTTACAAGAACAATCGATTCCTCAATTGGTAATGCTAATTTATGCATCTCTGCCGTTACATCTGCCCCTTTTATTTCTTGCTTCATTTCTATTTGCGATTGTTTTTGTTTTTTATATTTCTTTAATGTTTGTACAATACGTTCTTCATCAAATGGCTTTAAAATATAGTCTAACGCATCTACTTCAAATGCTTGCAACGCGTATTGATCATAGGCAGTCGCAAATACAATTGCAGGTGGATTTTTCATCTTCTTTAATATATTCGCGATTTCGAATCCGTTATCATCCGATAATTGAATATCTAGGAAAACAATATCTGGTTTGTTTTTCATTAACTCTTCTAATGCGTCCTCTACACAATCAGCCTCACCAATTATCTCAACTTCCTTCGTTCTCTCTAATAAATACTTTAGTTCATCACGTGCTAACATTTCATCATCAACTACTAGTACTTTTAACAATCTGCTCTTCCTCCCCTACTTTTTTTGGAATAACAAAAGTAATCTCTGTCCCCTCATTTACTTCACTTTCGATATGAAGCATCGTTTCCTTCCCAAATAACCCAATAAGACGTTCATTAATATTATATAAAGCTGTTCCAGTCCCTTTCTTTGACGAAACTACCATCTTTCCTAATTGTTCTAAACGTTCTTCCTCAATCCCTTGTCCATTATCCTTTACTTCAAAATGAACCATACCCTCTTTTTCAAAAACATGCACTTCCACTTCACATACGGGTTGCTTCTTTGGAAAAGCGTGTCGCAATGCATTTTCAACCAATAGTTGAAGAACAAACGGTGGTACTAAAGTTGTCTTGAGCTCATCCTCAATATACATCTTTACTTCATACTTATTTGGGAACCTTGCTTGTTCTAGTGATAAGTATGCCTGTACATGGTTTAATTCTTGTTCTAGTGGAATCAATAACTGACGTGCCCCTTGCAAATTACAACGGAAATACACGCTAAGCTGTAATAATAACTTTCTTGCCTTTTCTACATCTGTTCGGCATAAAGCTGATACTGTATTAATCGCATTAAATAAAAAGTGTGGGTTAATTTGTGCTTGTAATGCCTTTATTTCCGCATCTTGTAATAATTTACTTTGCAACTCAGCTTCACCTAATTCAAGTTGTGTAGAGAATATTTTTGCTAACCCTTCTGCTAATTCCTCTTCCACACGACTTAACTGGTTAGGATTTTTGAAATATAGTTTTAATGTCCCTATCGTATTTCCATGTGAAGTTAGCGGAATAACAATCGCCGCTTGCAAAGGACAGCCTTCATGTTGACAATTAATGACCTCACGTGATTTCGCTTTCATTATTTTCCCTGTATGTAACACTTCTTTCGACAAACCGGTTATTAAACTATGTGAAGGAATATGGTGATCTGACGCTAATCCAACATGAGCTAATATTTTCTCTGTATCTGTTAAGGATACCGCATCTGTTCCTGTAAAGCGGTGAATAATTTGTGCCACATGCTTACAAGATTCTTCTGTTAAGCCTTGGCGAAAATACGGTAACGTTTTATCTGCAATACGTAATACCTTATGAGTCTGAAGTGCCTTTGCGTTCTCTTCCTGGCGCAAAATAGCTTGTATCATAGAAAGTAAAATAAAACTTCCAAAGCTATTTACAAGGATCATTGGTATCGCAATTGTTTTCACAATGCTAATGCCATCCTCTACAATTAATAGAATCATAATCATTTCTAAAGAAACGATAAACACACTTAAAACTGCTGAAAATTTAGGCGTAATTGTACGATTATACTTTTTAAAAATGTATCCAATATACCCAGTTATAACGCCTGCTAAAATTGAAGAGATCGCGCAACTTAGCGCTGTCGTCCCACCAAGCATATAACGGTGAATACCAGCAATCGATCCTACTCCAATTCCGACGATAGGACCACCAAGCAATCCACTAATTCCAACACCCATAATACGTGTATTTGCAATGGTACTCGATGATGAAACACCCTGTAGCCAATTTTCATTCATAATCGTATTCCCTGCTATTTCAATCCCGGTGTAATTGCTTACAATTGTAAACACCGAAAAAATACAAATAAGCTTAAGCTTATCTACATAACCATCTTGCTTATGAAGAAGGCGCCTGAATGTTTTAATATGCGAAAGTAAAAATCCTAGAATAACAATAAGTCCGACGCGTTCAATCATCATAAGTACTAAATTTAGCATCTGTGATTCATTCCTTTTTATAGTAGTTAGTTTTATTATCGGAAAATAGTGAAGTGGGCGTCAAGAAGAATGAAATACCTTTTGCAATATTTTACACATAACAATTCCCTCTTTATTTGACAATCTAATAGAAGAGTGCTAAAAATAAAGTAATATAATACAGTCCTTTAACCCAACCCCGTGAGGTTGAGAAGGAAGTCGGAATACAATATACGTATGTTCTTTTTTAGAAATACGTATGCTTTTTTGGCCTTCTCATCATATCAGGTGAGAAGGCCTTTTGTTATTCTTCCATAGCGACTGTAGAAGAAAATAAGGAGGAATAATGATGAACGTCACTACTGATGTACAATCAACAACAGAGGAGACGAAAGAGAAAAGATATAAAACATTATT
This sequence comes from Bacillus sp. GS3m_15504, assembly GCF_055825275.1. NCBI lineage: Bacteria > Bacillati > Bacillota > Bacilli > Caryophanales > Bacillaceae > Bacillus > Bacillus sp. GS3m_15504. The sequence goes on from NZ_JBVVNL010000007.1 coordinate 86,739, forward strand.
TGGTTCTGCGCTAGGATATGCAGCAGAAGGTTTAGATATGTTGCTCTTATCTTTCGTACTCGTCTACATTTTAAAAGAATTTCACTTAAGCCCTGTTGAAGGTGGAAACTTAACCTTAGCTACCACCATAGGAATGCTGATCGGGTCTTATTTATTTGGATTTATTGCTGATTTATTTGGGCGTATCCGTACGATGGCCTTTACAATCTTACTATTTTCACTAGCGACAGCACTTATTTATTTCGCAACAGATTATTGGCAATTATTAATTCTTCGCTTTTTAGTAGGAATGGGAGTTGGTGGTGAATTCGGAATTGGGATGGCCATCGTAACTGAAACTTGGTCTAAAGAAATGCGCGCAAAGGCGACATCAGTTGTTGCACTTGGATGGCAATTTGGCGTATTAGTCGCTTCGCTCCTACCAGCATTTATCGTTCCGCATTTTGGATGGAGAGCTGTGTTCTTATTTGGACTCATTCCCGCTTTACTAGCTGTCTATGTCCGTAAGAGTTTAAGTGAACCGAAAATATGGGAACAAAAGCAACGATACAAAAAAGAATTGTTACAAAAAGAATCTGAAGGTAATTTAACAACTACTGAGGCAGAGCAATTAAAGCAAATGAAAAAGTTCCCACTTCGAAAGTTATTTGCAAATAAAAAAGTAACGATAACAACAATTGGTCTTATTATTATGTCATTCATCCAAAACTTCGGATATTATGGAATTTTCACATGGATGCCAACCATTTTAGCGAATAAATATAACTACACATTAGCAAAAGCGAGCGGTTGGATGTTCATCTCTACAATCGGCATGCTCATTGGAATTGCAACTTTTGGTATTCTAGCTGATAAAATTGGTCGCCGTAAAACTTTTACAATCTATTATGTCGGTGGTACTATATACTGTCTCATTTACTTCTTCTTATTCACAGATTCAACATTATTGTTATGGGGCAGCGCATTGCTTGGATTCTTCGCAAATGGCATGATGGGGGGATTCGGGGCAGTTTTAGCCGAAAACTATCCTGCTGAAGCTCGCTCTACAGCAGAAAACTTTATTTTCGGTACAGGACGTGGTTTAGCTGGATTTGGGCCTGTTATTATCGGCTTACTTGCTGCAGGTGGTAATTTAATGGGAGCATTATCTCTCATCTTCATTATCTATCCAATTGGTTTAGTTACGATGTTATTATGTGTTCCAGAGACGAAAGATAAAGTATTAGAATAGATTGAAACTGTATCCTTCAAAAAAAATAGTTGGATAAATAGGAAAGAGGAAGTATCCCAAATGAGATGCTTCCTCTTTTTATATAAATACAATTATTTACTTTGATTTACTAGCTTTTTGGAACAAGAAGGAGGTTTTCTCTTCTTCTTTTACAATACCTTGCTTTAAAGCTAATTCCCCCGCAACTTTTGGTGCTAGCCATAGCATTGGGAATAACAGAATGGATACTGGGACAGCTGTTACTACGATGAATGATTGCAATGCATTAATACTACCCTCACCCATGTATAAAAGAATCGCTGCAACGGTTCCCATAATAAGCGACCAAAAAACTCGCAAACTAATTCTAGGATCCCCATCTCCAGTTACTGCCATTGAAATCGAATACGCCATTGAATCTCCTGTTGTCACTACAAATAAAATTGTTAATAAAAGAAATGCAGGTCCAATAATATGAGAGAGTGGCAGTTGCTCTGTAATTGCAATCATAGCAGCTGGCATACCCGATTCACTTAGTGCGCTTGAGATAGAACCAGGCTTCATTAACTCATAAAACACACCTGATCCTCCCAGAATCGTAAACCAAAACGTTGTAATAATCGGTGCGATAATTCCAATTGCAACGATGATTTCTCGAATTGTTCTTCCTCTTGAAATACGACTCACTAAAATTGCCATCATCGGTCCATACCCAATAAACCATCCCCAGAAAAAGATTGTCCACGACCCTAACCAAGTTGTATCACCACGATATGTGCTCATTGGAATAAATTCATTTATATAAAATCCAAACGAAGAAACAAATGAATCAATAATAAATCCACCTGGTCCAAATAGTAATACGAATACCATTAATAAAATTGCCAATCTAACATTTAAATTACTTATAATTTGAATCCCTTTATCAATACCAGTCACCGCAGATATAGTAGAAACAGCTACTACACAAACAATAATGGCTAATTGAGTTGTAAACACATCCGGGATGTTAAACAATGCTTGTAGGCCATAACTTGCTTGTAGACCTAAAAATCCGATTGGACCAATCGTCCCTGCAGCCACTGCAATAATGGCAAATGCATCAATTAGTGTTCCAAGCCAACTCTTTCGCAATTTCTCTCCAAAAATAGGATATAAAAGCGTTCGAGGTTTTAACGGCATACCTTTATGATAATGCCCATACATCATAACTACCGCACTAATTGTCCCTAAAATCGTCCAAGCTAGGAAACCCCAGTGCATATAACTTTGTGCTAAAGCAGGCATTACTGCTTCTTTCGTTCCAGCAGTTATACCTTCATGTATTGGTGGCACCGTCATTAAATGGTACATCGGCTCTGCCGCTGCCCAGAAAACACCACCTCCGGCCAGTAATGTAGACATTATAATAGCGAGCCATTTCGTCGTACTAATCTCAGGTTTTTCTAATCCCCCAAGTTTAACTCTCCCATACTTTGAGAACGCCATACACATTGCAACAACAAATGTACCAATTAATAAAATCTGCCAAAAAGCACCAAAGTATTTAATTGAAGCTGCAAAACTGCTATTAATGACTCCCTCTACGTAACTTTTATTTAAAAAAACCGCAATTACAAATAATAAAAGTGAGCCACCACTAATAAGAAATACAGGCCAATCCGTTTTCCGACTCTTCATCCTCATTCACACTTCCTCCTTCCTCAGCAATCTAAAAAAACAACTTTATTATGTTTTATTGTTTACACCCAAAACACAATGATTATATAAGTATAATAATTCATCTATTTTCTACACACTTATGTTGTCCCTAAAAATATGCTAAATCCCTTATTTAAAAGAAAATTTCTATTTCTATTACATAAAAAAGCAAAATAAAAGACCTTATATTTCTATAAGGTCTTCGAAACAGAAATTTGATTATAACATAAGGAACTCCTTGGTTCAAAAAGCTCCTTCCAAAAATAACCGAGAGTAAAGGCTTCCATTTGCTACGTAACAGTAATTAAAAAAATTATATTTTTATAGAAAATGCCTTATACTACAAACTATTTATGAAAGAAATTCGGCTTCAAAATTTCATTTGGATACGGTTTATGATAAATATGAGTGGTAGCTGGAGATAACGGTGGAATGAGCCACACCCAATTGCCGGTTACAACACGACCACAAGCAGCTTCTTGCTTCTCAAATTGCTGAAATTGTTGTGCAGCAGTATGATGATCAACAATACTAACTCCTTGTTTTTTAAAGGAATGTAAAACAGCCACGTTTAATTCAATTAATGCCTTGTCTTTCCATAATGTACCGTTTCTCGATGTATCTAGATCCATCATCTCCGCAACGGCGGGCAGTAAATTATAACGATCATGATCCGCTAAGTTACGCGCCCCAATTTCCGTACCCATGTACCATCCATTAAACGGAGCTGCTGTATAGGAAATACCACCAATTTCTAAGCGCATATCTGAAATCATTGGAACCCCGTACCATTTTGCTCCAAGTGATGAAATCGGGTATTCTGGATGTTCAATTGGCACTTCTTTTACTTCTTCTTTCGGAATTTCTTTATATATAGGCGCTTTTCCATCTATAGAAAACACAAGTGGCAATACATCAAAATTCGTGCCTTCTCCTTGCCAGCCAAGTTCCTGACAAAAATCTGTAAATGCAGTGGAATGAGAGTCACCAGTCACTCCCATTTCTGTTTTATATCCTGCATATCGAATTAATTGATGATTATAAATTCGTATATTATTTTCTTCACCTTGATATTGCTTAAAAATTGTAATTGTCGGTTTCACTTTTCCGTCGTTCGTTGCATATTTAATATGATGAATTAATGCATGATATACACCTTCCTCATCGTTTACTTCACGTGCATCTAATATGTGCATCTTACTCCAAAATAGTCTTCCGATACATCGATTACTATTGCGCCATGCCATTCGCGATCCATGAACAAGTTCTTCAAATGTATGCTCATATGTCCCTGTCTTCTCTATCTCAGCTTGAATTTCTTTCATGCGTTCTTCTATGAAATGTTCTTTACTAAGCTCTTTATAGCAAATCGTAATAAAATGACTCGCTTCCTCTATTAATTGTTTCGTTTTACTCATAAACGATCTCCTTCTATTTCAACAAAACATTACTACTTTACAGTATAAGCAAAAAGAATGAGAGTCACAAATGAAAGTCGCAGTGTTACTTTTATTGTAATATTTTTCAGAAAATTAAAGAGATTACTATTGACTTCTATAAAAAATAGGTGTATTTTTGACTCAGGTAAATTATTTTTACCTAGACCAACTTTTTGGGTGAAAGGAGGGAATGTCATGTCTTCATTTCAATTGCCAAAACTTTCATATGACTATGATGAACTAGAGCCATATATCGATAGCAATACACTTTCTATTCATCATGGAAAGCACCATGCGACATATGTAAATAATTTGAATGCCGCATTAGAAAACTATTCGGAATTACATAATAAATCTTTAGAAGAGTTACTATGTAATTTAGAAACTTTACCAAAGGAAATTGTTACAGCTGTCAGAAATAACGGTGGTGGACATTATTGTCATAGTCTTTTTTGGGAAGTAATGAGCCCACGGGGTGGCGGTGAGCCTAATGGAGACGTTGCAAAAGTAATTGATTATTATTTCAATACCTTTGACAACTTAAAAGATCAACTGTCTAAAGCAGCTATTAGCCGTTTTGGAAGTGGTTATGGGTGGCTTGTTCTTGACGGTGAAGAACTTTCTGTTATGAGTACACCGAATCAAGATACACCTTTGCAAGAAGGCAAAATTCCATTACTCGTCATTGATGTATGGGAACATGCCTATTATTTAAAATATCAAAATCGGCGCCCAGAATTTGTTACCAACTGGTGGCATACAGTGAACTGGGACCGGGTAAATGAAAAGTATTTACAAGCAATTCAATCACAAAAACATTAGTCGTGCGTATAAGGTAAGTTTGGTAATGTAAAATTAGTATTGTCGAAATCCTCCAGAATCCCCCGGATTGCCACCGGGGGATTTATGATTATTTCATTACATGTATGTAATAACGTAATACTTTTTCTATTTCTACTTTCAACTCTCGGAACTGGAATCCTAATTCATTAGCTTTTCCATTATGTAACGTACAATTAGTCACTTCATTATAAGGTGCTACATGATCTCCTACTTCTTGAACGAGTGATTTTATTCCCGTATTTTCTTCTATGAAATGAAGAATTTCACGACTAGAAACTACCCCGTTGCTACAAGCATTAATTGGCCCTTCTATGTCTTTCATCCCGCACCAAGCTAAAAATTCTCCTGCTGCTTCTTCATTTATAAACGACAACTCTCCATCTAGATGATTCACGGCGACAGGTTCTTTCCTCACAATATGTTCAACGTAAAATTGTAACCTTTTCGTATAATCGTTTTCTCCAATAACAACTGGAAAACGAACTGCAACGACTGGGAATGTTGCTTGTTGAAATACAACTGCTTCGGCTACTCTCTTTCCTTCACCATAATCGAAGTCATTCCTATCTCCATACACGATTGCATACTCGTACGGATTGAAGTCCTCTTCTGATAGGTTTAGTGCAGGGGTATAGACGGCCATTGAAGATGTCATAATATACTTGTTCGTTTTGCCTTTCAAAACTTCACATACTATCTTTGCCGCATTCGAGCTATAGCATAAATTATCGTATACGATATCATAACTTTTTCCTTCTAAACAACTTGCTAGTTGTTTTTCGTCTTCCCTATCTACAATAAGTCTTTTTACTGTACCTCCAAAAGAATCTTCCGTAATTCCTCTCGTCGCAATCGTTACATCGTGTCCATCTTTTAAGAGTGCTTCTACTAAATGTTTCCCAAAAAATCTTGTTCCCCCTAGTACCAATACTTTTTTCAACTTCATCATCCCCGTTTTAATAAATTGTAAAATACTACCTCTCTATTATAAATGCTAACATATAAAAAGCATGGAATTCGTTTAACGATTCCATGCTTTTCTACAGAAAATATATTAACGTACTCGATATTTATAAATACAATAACAGAAGTATAAAATAGAAATTACAGATACATAAACCCATAATTCATATACGAATCCCTCTCCCCATACTCCCATAAAATAAAAGAGTGAAGGTAACGTCAATGTTACCCATGATTGCACAAAGGCAATCCTTCCAAGATATTGATTAATGTTCTTTTTTTGTGTATTTAATACAAAGAATAAATACCAAAGTAATGCCCACATAAACCACGTTAACGCATTAACAACATCGTGGAATTGAACAAATGAAACAACCATATAAAATAAAGCAATAATTGCTACCCAAATACAAAACCACCCTAGACCGCTACTATCCATTCCTTTTATAAAGGTAACGCCCACATATAAATAAGTTAATCCAAATAAGAAAGTAGCTGCATATGAATACACTGTCCAATTGCTTTGGTCAGAAATCATGATCAAATAGAACGGAATAATAATTTGCAGTGCACCCACAAATAAATTAAAAACACCCGCACTTTTCATCTCTGCTTTTCCTAATATAACAAGACTATTTAAAAATAAAGCTGCACCAGAAAGTAATAATCCTACGTAACCCATATATCCTCATGTGAAAACTTTACATTTTCACACTGTACCCTCCCTATCTTGTAAAAATTACATTATTCCTTATTCTTCTTCTTACTTACAACTCCATACAAAGTTTTTTCGAAAATAAGTCAGACTTCCTACCTTAAAAAACAATAAAAAAATCCCTTCGATACATGTCATACAGTAGTGATATCAATCAAAACGCATCACAAAATAAAAACGCTTTCAATAATACACAACGCAATCAAAAAGCTAATGGGATTATTTGATTATAAACGCACTTTAACAATGATACAAGTATTGAAATATTATTCAATATTACATTTTTTATTTCTATAAAAAATTAATAGAATAATACATTTTCCCTATCTCAATCTATCAATGATCTGCATAGAATATTGTACAATCATATTAAATTAGAAAGGTCTGATATTTATGCCTCTTCATTATCCACATCCCGCTGTTATTCATTCAACAGGTGTATTAACAAGAGAACCTGCAACAGTTTCAGCAGTAATAAACATTGTAAATTTAGATGCATATTACGCACACAATGTAAATATAGAAGTGTGGGATTGGTCTAACTATTCTAATCCTGTAAAATTACCTGTACTAATTGGTGAAGATACAGTGGTAGAATTCCCCTACCTTTTACAAGGCAACAACCTAGCAGTGTTTTATGCTAATTTAGATGAAGCAATTAATTTGTATGAAATTCGTATTTCTTATCCTACTCACTCCAATATTATTGCAAATTGTTTCGGACGAAGCGTACCGCCTTATACAAGTCAAGAAGGTAATACGGTGTATCATAAACAACTTGTTCGCATTCATTAAAGGTTCTTTTCTCTATTCCCAATTTATATAACTAGTTACTATTCAAACGCTATGGTCAGTAATATTTTATTACATTCTCTTTCCTAAAATGAACATATTACTGACCTCAAGCAACATAATAAGAGCATGCTTTACTAGGTACCCTAAATCATTTGATAGCCATTTTTATTATTTACTTGCCATCTCCAAGAATCTACACACATCTCTTCTAACCCATATTCCGCTTCCCATCCTAATTCTCGTTTCGCTTTAGATACATCCGCAAAACAGATTGCTACATCACCAGGACGACGCCCTATCACTTTATAAGGTATTTTTTTACCCGAAACCTTCTCAAAAGCCTTTACCATCTCCAATACACTATACCCTTTACCTGTGCCAAGATTATATGCCTCGATTCCTTTCGTCTTAAGTACTTTCTCAAGTGCCTTTACATGCCCCTTCGCAAGGTCAACAACGTGAATATAATCACGGACACCCGTCCCATCTTTCGTTGGATAATCGTTTCCGAATATATTTAGCTCCTTTAACTTACCTACCGCTACTTGCGTTACATATGGCATTAAATTGTTCGGAATCCCATTTGGATCTTCTCCGATACGGCCACTTTGATGAGCTCCAAATGGATTAAAATAACGAAGTAATGCAATGCTCCACTCATCATCAGCCTTTGCTACATCACGCATAATTTGCTCAATCATTAATTTTGTTTGTCCATACGGATTTGTCACACTCAGCGGAAATTCTTCTGTAATTGGTGATGTTTTTGGAATTCCATATACAGTTGCAGATGAACTAAAAATAAAATTTTTAACATTGTGTTTTTGCATCACATCACATAGTACAATTGCACTTATTATATTGTTATAATAATATGCAAGTGGTGTTGTGGTAGATTCTCCCACTGCTTTAAACCCCGCAAAATGTATAACCGCTTCAATGTTATTTTCCAAAAAGATCTCATTCATTTTTTCACGATTTAAAACATTTTCTTTATAAAATTCAAATTGTTTTCCTGTTATTTCTTTTACTCGATTTAAAGATTCAATTGAACTATTTGAAAGATTATCTACGACTATAATTTTATAATTATTATTTAATAATTCTACACATGTATGACTACCAATATACCCTGCTCCACCCGTTATAAGTATCGCCATATCTATAGTCCCCCACTAATTATTAATTATAAAATTTTATAATCTCAATGCACATATATCTTACCACGAAAAAGACTGATAATTCTAAAGATTATTTTCAATTATTATTTATATAAAAAAGAGCCACATAACCTTTACGTTATGCAACTCTTCAACATACATATGTGTCTATATCTTTTTTTATTAATCAAGAAAAATAAAAATCAATCGGAAATTTTATATTGTTAAATTACATAGCAATATACACTTAAAAAGTGAGCTAGGCTTCCCAATAACACGAAAACGTGAAAAATTTCATGATGTCCCATATATTTAAACTCTAACCACTTTGGCTTTGTTCCGTAAATAAATCCACCAATTGTATAAAGAATGCCTCCAAGTACTAGGAGCACCATACCTCCTGTACTTAAGTTAGCGGCTAACGGTGCAAAGAACAGAACAATTAACCAGCCCATTGTAATATAAATTGCTGTTGATAACCATCTCGGACAATTAAACCAAAACATTTTAAAAACAATACCACAAATGGCAGTTGCGTAAACTAAACAAAATAATAATAAACCGTTTGCGGAATGTAATGTAATTAAACAAAATGGTGCATATGTACCTGCAATCAATATAAAAATCATAGAGTGATCAAGCTTCCTAAAGAAATAAATAACACGTTCACTAGCTACAACACTATGATATACAGCTGATGCTGTATACAGAACCATCATTCCGATACCAAACAAAATAATAGCTGTAATTGCCGCAAAAGATGGCATCTTAATAGAAACTTTTACAAGCATAGCTAGTAATGCAATAAATGATAATACAGCTCCTCCCAAATGGGTAAAAGCATTAACCGGTTCTCTTATGTAAGCATTCATATAAACACCCCTCATATAATTACATGTAGTTTTGATAACTACATGTAATTATATACTCATTAATATTAGAGGTCAACATTTACAATTCATTTGTTTCGTAATACCATATTTAGAGATACGATAAACATTATGCTCCGCTAAGTTATAAAAGTGAGGGATTCTACGTGGAAAATATAAATAAATTGCTTGAAACATTACATTTAGAAAAAAATATTACACTTGAAGACATTCCAAATGTCGACTTGTATGTAGACCAGGTTGTCCAACTATTTGAAAACACTTATGCAGATACAACAAGAACCGATGATGAAAAAGTATTAACAAAAACAATGATTAACAATTATGCAAAAGGTAAATTGTTTATTCCAATCAAAAATAAAAAATACTCAAAAGAGCATATGATTTTAATCAGTTTAATTTATCAATTAAAAGGAGCTCTTTCCATTAATGACATAAAAAGTTCCTTAGAACATATAAATGAATCCTTATTAGGCGATGATTCATTCGAATTAAATATGCTATATAAAGATTATCTTACTATTACCGAAAACAACGTCGAAAGCTTTAAACAAGACATAAATAACCGTGTTTCAGAAGTAAGTGAGATTTCTTCCTTAGAAGATTCAAAACTAGAAAAGTTTCTATTACTAAACTCCTTAGTGAACATGAGTAATATGTATAGACGTTTAGCAGAGAAGTTAGTCGATGATTTAAAGGGATCTTAAACAAAAAAACTATCCACCTATTAAAGTGGATAGTTTTTTTGTTTACTTATTTGCCTCATGAACTTTCAATTGTTTACCTTTTATCGTTGTATTTCTCATAACCTTTAAAACAAGTGGCCCTTTTCCATTTAATATTTCAACATACGAAACATTATCTTGTATTGTAATAATGCCTATATCTTCAGCTGAAACACCTTGAATTTTAGCAATTGTACCGACAAAATCCACCGCTCTAATTTTCTTTTTCTTTCCGCCATTAAAGTACAATTTCATAATTCCTTTATTTATATCTGCACTTTTATCCTTCTTTATAGTTGGTTTAGCTTGTATTTTTTCTTCAAATGCAGCTTTACCTTTCATAACTTCTTCTTTTGAAGGGGCGTTTGCCTTCGGAATTGCAAAACCGATGTACGCCTCAATCTCTTCTAAAAATCGATCTTCATAAGGCGTTATAAATGTGATGGCCTTTCCGCTATTACCAGCTCGTCCTGTTCTGCCTGTACGGTGTACATAACTTTCTTTCTCTAATGGAATATCATAATTAATAACATGTGTAATATTATCAATATCAATTCCTCTCGCAGCTACATCCGTTGCTACTAAATAACGGAACTTTCCTTTTCTAAAATCATCCATCACCCCAAAACGATCTTCTTGCACCATGCCACCATGTATTTTATCGCAAGGGTAATTAACTCGATCTAGCTGTCTATATACATGATCTACGTTTTCTTGTGTACGACAAAAAATAATGCAACTGTCTGGATTTTCAATTGTTGTTACATCTTTAAGAAGTGACAACTTCTCTTCTTCCCTCACTTCAAAAAGGGTATGTTCAATTTTATCTGTTGTAATCCCAGCAGCTTTAATTTCAATATGAGTTGGTGCGTTCATATACGTACGGGATAACCTTTCAACATCTTCCGGTAAGGTTGCTGAAAATAGCATTGTCATTCTTTTTGTAGGTAATTCATCAATAATTGCCTCTACTTGGTCGATAAAGCCCATGTTTAGCATTTCATCTGCTTCATCAATCACTAAATATTTTAATCGTTCTAATGAAAGAGTCCCTTTTTCAATATGATCTAGCACACGTCCTGGAGTTCCTACTACAATATGCGTCTTTTGCTTTAACTCTAATTTTTGACGTGCAAATGGAGATTTACCATAAATTGCAGCAGCTTTAATTCTTTTGAATCGCCCTATATTTGTAATATCTTCTTTTACTTGAACAGCAAGTTCTCTCGTTGGTGTTAAAACTAACGCTTGTGGTTTATTCTCTTCCCACTCTACCATTTCACAAAGTGGTATACCGAACGAAGCCGTTTTTCCACTTCCTGTTTGCGACTTTACAACAAGATCCTTCTTTTGTAATGCAACTGGAATAACCTCTCCTTGTACTTCTGTTGGATGCTCATATCCTAAACCAGTAAGTGCTCGTCTTACTTCTTTACTTAATGCATAATTACTAAAACTTTTTTTACTCATATATTAACCTCATTTGATTTTATATTTAACTTATTATGTTCTTTATACCTCACTTTAGACTATAGTAAGATACTATATTAATCCACTGTTTTTCATTCGTTTCAATCTAAATTTATCTAAGTATAATTTTAAAATAATAAAGGGCAGCCTTAATAATAAGTCTGCCCTATCTATACCATATTCATTTTTACGGAACTAGTTTTTTCACAACTGGTATTCTTTGCAATACTAACGTAATTACCATACTGAGAACAATTGTAATCGTTACATTAATAGGTATTGCCAATATTGCATGCACATGATTATTTACTTTAGGGAAAACCATGTACAACAAGTTATTTAATAAGAAGAAGTGAAGAATATAGATTCCAAGACTTGCTTGATTTATAAAACGGAATAACAATGGTAATTCTCGTTCTGATTTTTGGAATGCATATTTGAAAAATATAAACAATCCAATCGCCATCAGTACGACACCTGGCGCAAAATATCCATACCAAAACTGCTCTAACTGTCCATTTGCTTTTACTGTATAGAAATACGTAATAAAGAATGTACTAATAAATCCTACAAATCCTCCAATGTAAGAAATATTTCTCCACTTTTTCGAAATATCAAAATTAGATAAGTAATAACCAAGTAGGAAATACCCTACATAATTTGTAACGTAAAATAATTCAATATTAAAGTTGATAGGATAATAATATTTAACTAAATTGACTACAACAGACGCGTATAGCCATAAAATTAAAAAGTATTCTATCTCTCTTTTTTTAGCGTTCTTCACAAAGACTTTTAATAGAGGTGTAATTAAATATATCCCTACAATCATGTATAAGAACCATAAATGTCCCCCAATAGTATCCGTTAAAAAGTGCTTTACCCCTTGCTTTAAAGATGCTGGAAAATACCCTGCATAGGCTCCATATGCATAAAATATAGCACTCCAAGCGATAAAAGGTATAATCACTTTACTTGCACGCTTCTGTAAAAATTCCCCGACTGAAATATCTTTTGTCCCCTTTAATAGTAAAGCTCCACTAATCATTACAAAAATTGGGACACTCGCACGTGAAATCGATTCAAATAGATTACCAGCCATCCAGCGTGAAGCATTATTTGCATCTAAAACGGAAACATAACCAGCAGAAACGTGAATTGTAACAACTGCGATTGTCGCTAATACTCGCAACCAATCCATATATACTAGACGCTTCATTAGTACTCCTCCTAAAATTCCCTCTTTAACTTCTATTTTCCAAACATAATTTTACATCAAATAATACTATGTTTAAACATATTTTCATTACAAGAACTGACAAAATACATAGATAAACTTTAATTTTCAAATATAAATATGAAAACCTTTGACTTATGAGTGAAAATAATGTAAATTATCCTTTGGACGAACATTTTTAAACAAACTGAATAAAATATTCGTATTTTAGGGGTGTAAATGATGGAAAACGTATTCGACTATGAAGATATTCAATTAATTCCTGCAAAATGTATTGTAAATAGCCGCTCTGAATGTGATACAACTGTCACTTTAGGAAAACATAAATTTAAATTACCTGTCGTACCTGCAAATATGCAAACGATTATTGATGAAAGAATTGCAACTTATTTAGCTGAAAATAATTACTTCTATATCATGCATCGTTTCCAACCAGAGAAACGAATCTCATTCATTAGAGATATGCAATCACGTGGGTTAATTGCTTCTATTAGCGTTGGTGTAAAAGAAGACGAGTATGAATTCGTGCAACAATTAGCTGCTGAGCATCTTACGCCTGAATACATCACAATTGATATCGCGCATGGACATTCTAATGCTGTAATCAACATGATTCAACATATTAAAAAGCATTTACCAGAAAGCTTCGTTATCGCTGGAAACGTTGGAACTCCAGAAGCGGTAAGAGAATTAGAAAACGCTGGTGCTGATGCAACAAAAGTTGGTATTGGACCTGGTAAAGTTTGTATTACTAAAATTAAAACAGGATTTGGAACTGGCGGTTGGCAACTAGCTGCACTTCGCTGGTGTGCAAAAGCTGCAAGTAAACCAATTATCGCTGACGGTGGTATTCGTACACATGGCGACGTAGCTAAATCTATTCGATTTGGGGCGACTATGGTTATGATCGGTTCTCTATTTGCTGGTCATGAAGAGTCTCCAGGGGAAACAATCGAAAAAGATGGTAAACTTTATAAAGAGTACTTCGGTTCAGCTTCTGAATTCCAAAAAGGTGAGAAGAAAAACGTTGAAGGTAAAAAAATGTTCGTTGAGCATAAAGGTTCTTTAGAAGACACTTTAATCGAAATGGAACAAGATCTTCAATCTTCTATCTCTTACGCTGGTGGAACAAAATTAGACTCAATTCGTACTGTAGATTATGTAGTCGTAAAAAACTCTATTTTCAACGGTGATAAAGTATATTAATTTTTAAACTTAACTCGAAGGACAAGTATTTTTATGCTTGTCCTTTTTCATATATAGAAATGTAAAATATTTTCATTTTACTGAATTTTCTAGTATCATGTTTTTAGATACTTATAATAAGGGGGATATAATATATGAAAGATGTAATTGAGAAACGCCATATTCGCGCAGAAGTTCCTATTGAATTAACATGGGACCTCTCTGATTTATACGAATCTGATAAAGAGTGGGAAACTGCATTACGTGTATTAACAGATGATATAAAAAAACTTGATGCGTTTAAAGGACAATTACACACTAGCCCTACCACCTTATTACACTGCCTACTTTTAGAAGAAGAGCTTTTAATGAAGTTAACAAAACTATACTCCTATGCAAACTTAAAAGAATCTACTGATCGTACAAATCCAGTTATTCAAGCGAACTCTTCCAAAATTGCTGCTTTATGGACGAAAGTACATACGGCGCTATCCTTTATTCATAATGAAATTCTCTCATTAGAAGAAGGCACGATTGAAAAATATTTAACTGAAGAAACAAAACTTGAACCTTTCCGTAAATCATTACTAGACATATTACAAAAAAGGCAGCACACGCTCTCTCCTGAAACAGAAGAAGCACTTGCTGCACTTGGCGAAGTACATAGTTCTCCATACAAAATTTACGGTATGACTAAATTAGCCGATATGGATTTTAACTCCATACAAGACGAACAAGGAAATGAACTCCCTGTCTCATTTTCATTATTTGAAAGTAAATATGAGTTTTCTCCAAGCGTAGACATACGCAGAAAGGCATACTCATCATTTGTGTCCACCTTGAAGCGATATAAAAATACCGTGGCAACAACATATGCTACCGAGGTAAAAAAACAAGTAACACTCTCTCGTTTACGCAAATTTGAATCTGTTACTCATATGCTTTTAGAACCTCAAAAAGTTCCACTTGAAATGTATAACAATCAACTTGATATTATTTATAAAGAATTAGCGCCTCATATGCGCCGTTTTGCAGATTTAAAAAAGAAAGTATTAGGACTCGATCAAATGCTTTTCTGCGACTTACATGCACCCTTAGATCCCGAATTTAATCCAGCAATTACTTACGAGGAAGCTGGAAAACTTATTCAAGACTCTTTACAAGTACTCGGCGATGAATATAGTGCCATTATCAAAAAAGGGTTCAAAGAAAGATGGGTCGATCTTGCAGATAATGTGGGGAAATCAACAGGAGCATTTTGTTCAAGCCCATATGGTTCTCATCCATACATTTTAATTACATGGCAAAATACGATGCGTGGCTGCTTCACATTGGCTCATGAATTTGGACATGCTGGTCATTTTTATTTAGCAAATAAAAACCAGCGTATTATGAATGTACGTCCATCTATGTACTTTGTTGAAGCGCCATCTACAATGAATGAATTACTATTAGCCCAGCATTTATTAGCGACGACTGACGATAAGAGAATGCGTAGATGGGTTATTCTGCAACTACTCGGCACGTATTATCATAACTTTGTTACCCACTTACTTGAGGGAGAATATCAAAGGAGGGTATATAGCCTAGCAGAAGAAGGAGAAGCACTTACAGCTACAACTTTAACTGAAATAAAAACAAATGTCCTTTCAACATTCTGGGGAAATTCCGTAGAAATTGATGAAGGTGCTGGCTTAACTTGGATGCGTCAACCTCATTATTATATGGGCTTATATTCTTACACGTATTCCGCAGGCCTCACTGCATCTACTGCGGTAGCTCAAATGATTAAAGAAGAAGGACAACCTGCCGTTGATCGCTGGTTAGATGTACTTCGCGCTGGTGGTACGATGAAACCACTTGAATTAATGAAACATGCCGGAGTCGATATGTCAAAACCAGATGCAATCCGGAAAGCTGTTTCTTACGTCGGTTCCTTAATTGATGAATTAGAACGCTCTTATGAAGAATAAAAAATAAGCCCTCGCTTTATGAGGGCTTATTTCATATTTACTTTCCAAATCTTTTACGGTATCCACATTTTCTGCATAGCTCTTCAACTGCAACTCTTCTAGAAAATCCATCGACAATGTTTGTTGCTCTTTCGCCTTCTATAATGTTAGAAAATGAATCATTATTAATATTTCCAAGGTTAATAATGCCTTCACCATCTAAACAACAAGGAATAACCGTTCCATTCGCTAAAATACCCGCTTGATTTCGAAGGCCGTGACAGAATCCTTTTCCATCATCCTCTTCTTCATGCAATGCTGGCCACTGGAATTCATAGTCTTGATTAATAAAGACACGTTCCGCAATTTTTATACCTTTTCCTGGTGTAAGCTTCTCTTCAATTTGATAAGATAGATCAAACTCATTTTCAATGATGGATAATAATTCTCTATTTTTCTGGATTTCAGCATTCGTTTTATTATCCTGCGTTAAATTCCATAATCTTAGTGAAACAATTAAATCTGATTGACTTGTCGCCTCTCTAATGAAGGTAAGTATACTTCTTACATAGCCCTCTTTATCTTGCGAACCTGGGTGTCCATCAAAACTATGCAGTGAAAAATTCATTTGTCTTAAAGCAGGCTTATTTAACAGTCTATGCCTTCTCTTATTAATTAACGTTCCGTTCGTTGTAATATTAACTTTAAACCCTTTTTCATAGCTTAAATCTAACAATTGATCTATTTTCGGATGAAGCAACGGCTCACCCTTCACGTGCAAATAAATGTAGTCTGTGTGTGGTTTAATTTGGTCTAATCTTTTCGCAAAATCCTCCACAGAAATGAATTGCTTCTGTCTTTCCGTCGGCGGACAAAAGCTGCACGCAAGATTACATACACTCGTAATCTCCAAGTAAAACTTTTTAAACTTCTTCACCTTTAATTCCTCACTTCTATGACTACTTGTACTTTTTTCCTCTTCATATTACATCATACTTTTTTAGAAATAGAAACATACTTATTTTAGGAAATCTATATAACACCTATTAATGTGTAAAAGACCATCGGTGATTTTTATCCAATGGTCTTTTTTACTCTTTTTATATGCAAAAAGTAATTTTACTTATGATACGGTTCTCCACGATTAATACGAAATGCTCTATACACTTGCTCAAGCAATACTAATCGCATTAATTGGTGTGGTAATGTCATCTTTGAAAAAGAAAGAGATTCATTTGAACGCTTCATTACTTCTGAACTTAGTCCAAGTGATCCACCAATTACGAATGCAACTTTACTCTTCCCATATGTAGCAAGACGATCTAAACTTACTGCAAATTCTTCTGATGATTTTTGTTTTCCTTCTATCGCTAACGCAATCACATGCGTATCATCAGAAATTTTATCCAGTATACGGATACCTTCTTTTTCTTTTACAATTAACATTTCTGCTTCACTTAAATTTTCTGGTGCCTTTTCATCTGGCAATTCAATTACTTCTACTTTTGCATATGCAGATAATCGTTTTAAGTATTCTGCTATACCTTGTTTTAAATATTTTTCTTTTAATTTCCCAATTGAAATAATCGAGATATTCACACGTATTCCCCACCTTACAAACATGTTATCCACATAACTTATCCACATATCCACAATTGTTACCCACATATTGTGTGAGAATCTGTGTTCGATACAACATATGTCGCCTCATTTTGACAAAATTCACATGTTTTTTTCTCTTTTTCTGAGTTATCCACATTGTTAATAACTGGCGCGACTTCACACTCATCCACAATAATATCTAACGCTAATTCAACATGTTCTAAACAACAAGGTAAATTCATATTCTTCACCTCACTTTTCTACAATAGAAAACAGGAGGTAGGCCCTCCTGTTTTTAATACTTTTGAATGCCTAATTTAACCGTTGTTGTTGCTCGTTTTGTACCACGATAAAACGTAAGAGTCATTTTATCATTAATTTTTTTATCATATAAGGCCGTACGGAATCCGATAATATCACGAACCGGTTTTCCATCTACTGCTACAATTACATCGTGTTCTCGTAAACCAGCATCTGTGCCTGGCGAAGGACTTTTCACATCTAAAATGCAAACTCCCTCTGTTACATTGCCTGGTAAATGCAATGTTTTTGACCAATAGTAGTTTGGAATCTCATTTAATGATCTCAGTTCAATTCCAACATACGGTCTTCTTACTTTTCCGTACTTCTCTAATTCATTCATAATTGGAACAGCTCTAGTCACTGGAATAGCTAGACCAATTCCTTCTACTTCTTTTGCGGCAATTTTCATTGAGTTAATACCAATTAATTGACCTGCTGCATTTACAAGCGCACCACCACTATTACCCGGATTAATTGCTGCGTCTGTTTGCAATACTTCTACTTGCCAATCATAATGTCCATCTTGATCTAAATCTACAGGAACAATACGCTCATTAGCCGAAATAATACCTTGTGTGACGGTTCCAGAAAATTGTAGCCCGAGCGGGTTCCCAATCGCAATGACTGGTTCTCCTCTACGAACAGCATTAGAATCGCCAATCTCAATTACCTTTTTCACATGCTTTGCATCTATCTCTAGTACAGCCAAATCTGTGACTACATCGGTTCCTAATACCTTTCCTGGCACCTTCTTACCGTCACTTAAACTTACTTCAATACGATTTGCCCCAGCAACAACATGATTATTCGTTACAATATAAGCTTGACCATCTGTCTTCTTATAAATTACACCTGAGCCTGTGCCAGCTTCTGAATCTGCCTCTGAAAAATTATCTCGTTGAATATTAATAATACCAACAACAGCTTCAGATGCACGATCAACAGCATCCACAAAGCTAATCTGTTTAATTCCTTGAGCTTCGGCCATATTACTTCCACTTGCTTCAGCTTGCGGAAACGCGTCCGCATCATTTGAAAATAAGGGAGCTCCAAATGCAAATAACGAAGCTCCTACAATTGTTCCTGCTATACTAGAAATAACAATACCTTTATGCTTCTTTTTCCTTGCACGTTTCATACGATAATTTTCTCCATCAATAAAGGACATATTTGTTCACCTATCTTCCTGAAAACAACTATATTCACCTTTATTGTTTACTAAAATGGAGAATTATACGTATTGAATTTTTGTAGGCATTTTTGGATCTGTATCGTGAATTTCAAAGGCTTCTCCCACTCCAAACCCCTTTTCCTCTAATACTTGTGATACCGACATACGTGCTAGTTCTTTCATGTTATTATCTAAACTCAAATGGGCTAAATAAATATGCTTTGTCTCATCTGTAATTACATCCGCCATTGCTAATGCAGCATCTTCATTACAAACGTGCCCCACATCACTTAAAATACGTCGTTTAATACTCCATGGATAACGTCCCATACGAAGCATTTCCACGTCATGATTACTTTCAAACACGAAAGCATTAGCCCCCTTAATAACACCTTTCATACGGTCACTCACGTATCCCGTATCTGTAATAAGAGCTAGCTTTCTATTATTGTTATGAAAAGCATAGAACATCGGCTCTGCCGCATCATGTGAAACGCCAAATGACTCGACCTCAATATCACCGAATGTTTTTACATCCCCAACTGAGAAAATAAACTTTTGGTCAGTTGGGATATTTCCTATTAAGTGTTCCATCACATTCCATGTTTTCTCATTTGCATAAACCGGCAAATCATATTTACGTGCCAATACACCTAATCCTTTAATATGGTCACTATGTTCATGCGTTACAAGAATACCCGATACATCATTTATATTTAATTCTGCTTGTTTAAATAAAGCCTCAGTTGCTTTACCGCTTAAACCTGCATCGACGAGTAATTTTTTTTCATCTGTTCCTACATATAGCATATTCCCTGTACTTCCACTCGCAAGTACACTAAAATGCAACCCCATTCTTTCTCACTCCAGTATGTTCATCAACCACTTGATTTTCCTTTTCACCTAATTCCATAACTTGTCCTTCAATTGCATTTACAAAGAAGTCCTGCTTCTGCTCCGTTTTTAAATTCCACGTTGGAGCAAGTACTTGGTTATTAGAAGTAGATGCGGTAAGGTTGGCATAACCAATTTGCGCTTCTTTTACATGTGTATTCCCATGAATTTTATTTTTTAAATACAGATTTTCTAAAGCAGTTTGGGCAGTAATAATTTCTTGCTGTTTCGTTTTTTCACTTTCGCCCATTTCTTTTAAATCTGTTAGCATCGTCTGTGTGTACGACACAAGTTCATTTTTTTCATTTAATTCCACAACAATCATTGCCTGATCATTATAGAAAATAGGCTTATCTTTATATTTTTGGAAGAAGTAAATTTTAGAGTCTTTCATCGCCCCAAACTCATACTTTTGTCCATCCAATACATAGTTCTTCAAAAAATCATTATACTTATCTTTGGATAACGATTTTGTATTTAAAAAGGGCTCTTTTAGCTTACTTTCTATTTTGTACATATTTTGTATATGCGCCGTTTGATTTTTTAAAGACTGTACATCTTCTTCTTTAAATGCCTTGTTTTCAGCCCTAATAAATGACTCTTTTTTCGGTTCTTTAGGGAAATTACCCATAGTAATTTTGTTTGCTTTTAATTCTTGATCTATCTTTGTTTCTGCAATAAGCTCCAATTGATTACTATCTTGCTTTTGAATGAATTGAAAAATGAGAAAGAGATCCAAAACAAAAAAGGTCACAATAAATATGGTTTTAATCCGATCCCAATCCATTTAGTCCTCCCTCACTCCACTCATATATTTTTTGTTTGCCAGCTTCATCTTCAACAAACTTTACATACCAAATCGGCTGTAGTCGCGCTACTTGCCCATCTAGTGATAATTTGTATCCAATCCCAATGTCCTTAATGAATCTTTTATCTACAGCCGCATTATTTTCTAAGGATGCTATTACAACGTGACCTGATGGGAGAGTAACCTTCTGTTCGATACCTTTCGTATTCAAAGACAGCAACGATCTTTCATATTCCATTACTTCTTCTGATCCCCATACTTGTCTCAATTCAGCTAACCCATCTGTATTAAATACGGGATATCCATCTTCCTGTAAGCGGAAGACTGTCTGTCCTTTATTCATATAGTCCAAACGATATGAATCCAAGCTTCCACTGTGACCATTTACAAAATCAAAACTTTTTTGTAAAAGCATTAAATTATCTGGCTTTTTCTCACTTAAAACGGAAGAATTTTTATACTTTAGCATATGCTGATTGTTTTCAATCTCCATAGACCTAATACCATCTGTAAATATTTCTTTCGATTGCTCGGTAATCGGGCTTAAATAACGTGGGTCACTAAAAAGAGCATTCTTAAATGTATCAACCGCTAAATTAGATGAAATATATGTTATATTACTTAATTCTGTCGTTCCATCTGGTAAAAATAGCTTTTTCATATCATTAATTTGATAGTCAAAATAAGGTTTCGCTGATACTATAAATTGATTTTGTGCATTTACAATATCTTTTAAATACACACCACTTAATTTTGCTTCATATATTCTAGAGTTATCACCATCGGAAACAAAATTAATTTTAATTTCTTGATCCCTACTTCTAGAAGGGTCAAGAATAATTCGATTAAAGTGTTTAGGCTTATCTATACTTTTTTCTTTCATACTAAACATAGATTTAACTGCATCAAATGGGATATTGGTAGGGAAAATAAGTTCAATTTTCCCTTCACCATGCACATAAGGAAGGAAGTCAGCCTTAGCAATCGATATCTCTTTGAACTCATGTAATTCCCCTGCTTCCAAAGGTTTATAGATTGATTCTATATCTCCCTCTCTTTTGCTCCCGTAATGATTTTTATCTTTATGCACGATGATAGAAGTAGGGCGGACAACATCAGCGATTTTAGTTTGAGTAGTTCCTTCATTCCCCTGTACAAATTTTGCGTTTTGCATAGACGTGGAATCTGGCACATACGTCCATAAGTTAAAAGTAAGAAATAGACTAATTACAACTAAGTTAATTAAAACTATCGTTTTAACATTTTCCATACTCATTCCCATTCGTCCTCTTCATCCGCTGCCATTGGTAATGTGAAATAAATCGTTGTCCCTTTTCCTTCTTCACTCTTCGCCCAAATCGAGCCACCATGTGCCTCAATCATTTCTTTCGCAATTGCTAATCCAAGTCCTGTACCACCCATTTGTCGTGAGCGCGCTTTATCTACACGATAAAAACGTTCAAAGATTTTATCGACGTTTTCTTTCGGAATACCCATTCCTTGGTCACTTACACTAATCTCTAATAATTCTCCGCGATCACGTAAACGATATGTTACTGTTCCACCTTCTGGTGAATACTTTAATGCATTCGAAATAATGTTATACAATACTTGCGTAATTTTATCCGTATCCATATCAATAAATCGAGATTTTTTAGAGAAAGATCGTTTGAAACTTACGTTTTGCTCTTTAGACATTTCAAAACGATCAATAATGTTATTAAAGAAGTCAGTAAAGTCGACCCATTCTTTCATTAAACGATGTTCTGTACTATCTAGTTTAGATAGTTGCAATAACGCATTTACAAGTCTAATCATTCTTTCTGTTTCTTCTTGTGTAACTGTTAAAAATTGCGGTGCAATATTCGGATCTTGCCATGCACCGTCTGTAAGTGCCTCTAAGTAGCTGCGCATTGTCGTTAATGGCGTTCTTAATTCATGAGAGACGTTTGCTACAAACTCGCGGCGTTCCCTTTCTATACGCTCCTGCTCAGTCACATCATATAATACGGCAATTAAACCATTTGCTTTTCCTGTCTCTTTTTGAATAACAGAAAAACTAGCGCGTAAAATATATGGCTCATTTCTCGTACTAAAATCTAATAAAACAGAATCAGGCTCTTCGTATAAATGATCGAGTGTAAATTCTTCTTGTATTCCCAATACCTCTAAAACAGATTGATCGAGCGCCGTTTCACGCGAAACATTTAGCATCTTTTCCGCAGGATCATTTAATAAAATAATGTCCCCTTTTCGGTCAGTAGCGATTACTCCATCTGTCATATGTGATAATACAGATGACAATTTACGTCTTTCACTTTCTGTTGAAGAACGAGCTTGTTGTAATTTTTTTGATAAATTATTGAAAGATAATGCTAATTGTCCAATTTCATCATGGCTATGCACTTTTACTTTTCTTGAATAGTTTCCTTTTGCCATTTCAATCGCTTGTCTTCGCATATCAGAGATTGGTCTCGTAATCGTTTGAGCTAACAAAATTCCAAGTACAGCTGTTACGAGTAATGCAATAACGGTTCCGGTCGCAAAGATTTGATTAATATCCTTCATCTGCTTATAAACATCTTCCATGGATGCAACAACGTAAATGGCACCAAGTGCATCTTTGTTGTTATCATCCATAATAGGAGTAATCATAACTTGTACACGGTGACCTGTACGACCATCCTTCTCAATTTTCACTTCTGGTTTTTTTTGTACCAATACCCGCTGAACAGCTATATCAGTTGATGTTCTATTTACCTTGTTTTGCTTTGACTCATCTGAAATAGCGAGCAGCTTTCTATTCGCATCAAATACACTTACCTCTTGAATATCTTTCTTTCGATCAGAGGCAAATTTTCGAATGGAAGTTTTAATCGTTTCATCTGTTGACTCTGTCTCTGCTTTTGTATAACTTTTTTTAAACTCTTGTTTCAAGTTATACGATAATAAGTTCGTTTGTTGCGTTAAAGAATCTCTAAAGCCTTGTACAAGACTCTTTTCTAACTCTCTTACGAAATATACTCCAATAACTTGCATAGCTATCAATATTAATAGCATATATATGAGTACAAATTTTAAATGAATAGATTGAAAAAAACCGACTTTCTTCATATACTATTCCTGCTCTGGGTCACGCAAGTAATACCCTACTCCACGTCTAGTGACAATTAATGTAGGATGACTTGGATTATCTTCAATTTTTTCACGTAGACGACGTACTGTTACATCCACTGTACGTACATCTCCAAAGTAGTCATAACCCCAAACTGTTTGCAATAAATGTTCGCGTGTCATAACTTGTCCTAAATGTTTTGCTAAATAATGCAGCAGCTCAAATTCACGGTGTGTAAGCTCAATATTTTCCTCACGTTTCGTTACACTATACGCATTGGGATTGATAACAATTGGCCCAATAACCATTTCCGTATTTTCTTCTTTTTCTGCAGCACCACCTTGCTGATGGCGACGTAAATTCGCCTTCACGCGAGCAAGTAATTCCCTCGTACTAAATGGCTTCGTTACATAATCATCTGCCCCAAGCTCCAAACCTAATACTTTATCGATTTCAGAGTCCTTCGCTGTAAGCATAATAATCGGCATTTCTGAGCTTTTACGTATTTCACGGCAAACCTCTAAGCCATCCTTACCTGGTAGCATAATATCTAATAAAACCATATCTGGCTGTTCTTCAGTCGCTTTTTCAATCGCTTCATCACCATCGTGTGCCATTACAATTTCAAAACCTTCTTTTTCTAGGTTGAACTTCAAAATATCTGCAATCGGCTTTTCATCATCAACTACTAAAATTTTCTTTCCCATCATCGTCTATTTCCTCCTTATAAAGTGAAACTTTAATCAGCCCTCACCAATCGGGCTTTTACGGGAAGCTCGCTTCCCACCTAACTTCTTTGCTTTCGCTAAATTTTAAGGTGGGAGTCTTACTGCCCGGTAAATAGCGGGGTAAAAATATGGTCAATATCCTTAAACACATTGATGTCTACATAGTATGTCCCTATATGACCGCATCTTTTGCTTAAGTAACTTCTACTCTATTCTCACAGACTCATGTATAATCCACTTTTACACGGAATCCTATACGATCTATAGAAAAACCTCTAGCTTCAACTGCTAGAGGCTCCTCATTCTATTTTAAAATAACTACTCAATTTTGTAAAATTACACAAATAAAAAGGATATTAAGTGGGCCCACTTAATATCCTGAGAGTGGCTCGGGACGGAATCGAACCGCCGACACGAGGATTTTCAGTCCTCTGCTCTACCGACTGAGCTACCGAGCCAAAACTATATATAAAACCACTAATGGTGGTATAAACAAAAGTGGCGGTCCCGACCGGGGTCGAACCGGCGATCTCCTGCGTGACAGGCAGGCATGTTAACCACTACACCACGGGACCAAAAATAAACATAAAAAAAACATGACCCGTACGGGATTCGAACCCGTGTTACCGCCGTGAAAGGGCGGTGTCTTAACCACTTGACCAACGGGCCACGAAAAATAAAATGGTGAGCCATGAAGGACTCGAACCTTCGACCCTCTGATTAAAAGTCAGATGCTCTACCAACTGAGCTAATGGCTCATACTCACCAACGTCATATTTTCGTGACGACAAGATGTATCATAACATATTTTCTTTATATTTCGCAATACCTTTTTTTATTTTTTTATAAAAGATAAGAAAAAACTCATGCGGACATGAGTTTTTCTCAAAAATATCAATTAAGCTTCGTATACGTTACGAACGATATTTGTTTGGTTACGATCTGGTCCAACTGAGAACATAGATAATTGAATTCCTGTTAACTCAGAAACACGTTCTACGTATTTTCGTGCATTTTCAGGAAGCTCATCTAATGATCTTACACCAGTAATATCTTCTGTCCAACCTGGAAGCTCTTCGTATACAGGCTCACATTTCGCTAAAATGTTTAAGTTTGCTGGAACTTCATCGATAACTTTGCCATCGCATTTGTAAGCAACACAAATTTTAAGTGTTGGAATACCAGTTAGAACGTCGATAGAGTTTAATGATAGATCTGTTAAACCACTAACACGACGTGCGTGTCTTACAACAACGCTATCGAACCAACCTACGCGGCGTGGACGACCAGTTGTCGTTCCATACTCACGACCAACTTCACGAATTTGATGACCAATTTCGTCATGAAGCTCAGTAGGGAATGGACCATCACCAACGCGGCTTGTATATGCTTTACATACACCTACAACACGAGTAACTTTCGCAGGACCAACTCCAGTTCCAACTGTTACACCACCAGCAATTGGGTTAGAAGATGTAACGAACGGGTACGTACCGTGGTCGATATCAAGCATAACACCTTGTGCACCTTCAAATAATACACGGTGATTGTTATCTAATGCATCATTTAATACAACAGACGTATCACATACATATTGTGCGATTTGCTGTCCGTACTCGAAGTACTCTTCGAAGATTTCGTCTACACTGAAACCTTCTGTATCGTACATTTTTTCAAATAAACGATTTTTTTGTGCTAAATTTTGCTCAAGCTTCTCTTTAAATGCTTCACGGTCTAAAAGATCAGCCATACGAATACCGATACGAGCAGCTTTGTCCATATATGCAGGACCGATACCTTTTTTCGTTGTACCGATTTTGTTATCACCTTTACTTGCTTCTTCTAACTCGTCCTGTTTTAAGTGATAAGGTAAAATAACGTGCGCACGGTTACTTACGCGTAAATTATCAGTACTTACACCACGATCGTGTAAGTATTTTAACTCTTCAAGTAATGCTTTCGGATCTACTACTAAGCCGTTTCCGATTACACAAATTTTCTCTTTATAGAAAATACCAGATGGAATTAAGTGTAATTTATATTTAACTCCACCAAAAACGATTGTATGTCCTGCGTTATTTCCACCTTGATATCTTGCAACTACTTCCGCATGCTCAGAAAGAAAATCAGTAATTTTACCTTTTCCTTCGTCGCCCCATTGTGTTCCTACAACTACTACTGAAGACATTATTAAAGCACCTCCGCAATTTTCAAACGATCTATTCAAACAATATAATTGTACCAAAACGGAAAAAGAAGTCAACCAAAAAGCGAACATTTTTTTATAAAAAAACTTTTTCGTTCGTAAGAATTATATTTTTACATTATGAAAGCCTTATCTTTTATATAAAAAAAAAGAAACACATCTTATTATAAGAAATGCGTTTCTTTTTTATACTATCTTTATGCCGGCGGTGCATGTCCATCTTCGAAGCGACGTTCTAAGTTAACGAACTTATTGAACTCCTTAACGAATGCAAGCTCTACTGAGCCTACTGGACCATTACGCTGCTTTGCAATAATAATTTCAATCGTATTTTTATTTTCCGTTTCTCGGTCATAGTAATCCTCACGATATAGAAAGGCTACAATATCAGCATCCTGCTCAATACTTCCCGATTCACGAATATCAGACATCATCGGACGTTTATCTTGACGAGATTCTACACCACGAGATAACTGTGACAAGGCAATAACAGGCACTTGTAATTCACGCGCAATCCCTTTTAATGTACGAGAAATCTCAGATACTTCCTGCTGACGGTTCTCTCCTGATTTCCCACTTCCTTGAATAAGCTGCAAGTAGTCAATCAATATCATACCAAGACCCTGTTCTTGTTTTAATCTACGACATTTTGCTCGAATCTCATTTACTTTAATCCCCGGCGTATCATCAATATAGATTCCAGCATTAGAAAGGCTACCCATTGCCATCGTTAATTTCGCCCAATCATCAGAAGTTAATGATCCAGTACGAAGTCTTTGCGCATCAATATTTCCTTCTGCACATAGCATACGCATAACAAGCTGATCAGCACCCATCTCTAGACTAAAAATCGCTACATTTTCATCTGTTTTCGTCGCTACGTTTTGTGCGATATTTAATGAAAATGCCGTTTTCCCTACCGATGGACGTGCCGCCACGATGATTAAATCATTTCGCTGGAACCCTGCCGTCATCTTATCTAATTCAGTAAACCCAGTTGGTATCCCGGTAACTTCACCTTTTTGATTATGCAAAAGTTCGATTTTATCATAAGCATCTACAAGAACGTCTTTAATATTTTGAAATGCTTTCG
Source organism: Bacillus sp. GS3m_15504 (assembly GCF_055825275.1). NCBI lineage: Bacteria > Bacillati > Bacillota > Bacilli > Caryophanales > Bacillaceae > Bacillus > Bacillus sp. GS3m_15504. Next base: position 114,944 of record NZ_JBVVNL010000007.1, read on the forward strand.
CATTCGTCTGATGAGATACTTCTAATATTTTTTTCTCAGCCTCATTTAAAAGGCCATCCACATCATCTTCTCTCTCATATCCATCAGACACGATATGAGTTGCCGTTCGAATTAAACGACGTAACAGTGCTTTTTCAGCTATGATTCGTGCATAATATTCTACGTTAGCAGCAGTCGGAACAACTTCTGCTAATTCTGCTAAGTAAGAAACCCCACCAACTTCTTCTAGTAATCCCTGATCAGCCATCGCTGACGTCATCATTACTAAGTCGATTGGTTCCCCCTTATCCGATAATCCAAGCATAACTTCAAAAATCTTTTGATGTTTTGTTCGATAAAATGAGTCAGGTACCAATAGTTCCGATGCTGAAGTTAATGCATCCTGATCAATCAATATAGCACCTAGGACTGCCTGCTCGGCTTCTATATTATGCGGAGGGGTACGATCAGCCATTACATCACTCATACGCAATCCTCCTTGCTTAACGTATTTTTATTGTTCACTAACATGAACTTTTACTGTTGCTGTTACTTGCGGATGCAATTTCACAGTAACATTTGTATAGCCTAGTGCACGAATTGCATCATCCATTTCAAATTTACGCTTATCAAGTTTAATCTTGTGAGATTTTTGCATTGCATCTACGATTTGTTTACTTGTGATTGAACCAAATAGACGGCCACCTTCTCCAGATTTAGCCTTTAATTCTACAGTTAGTTTCTCTAACGTTTCTTTTAATTGTTTTGCACTTTCAAGCTCTGCTGCTGCATCTTTTTCTTCTTTGCGTTTTTGAGCTTCTAAAGTTTTCATACTGCTATTTGTTGCTTCAGCAGCTAATCCTTGTTTTAGTAAGAAGTTATTTGCATAACCATCTGGTACGTTTTTTACTTCTCCTTTTTTCCCTTTACCTTTTACGTCTTTTAGAAAAATTACTTTCATGATTGTGTGCCTCCCTGTAAATAGTCATCAATAACAAATCGAAGCTTCTCCTCAGCTTCATCTACTGTAACATTTTTCATTTGTGTGGCTGCATTTGTTAAATGCCCACCACCACCTAAATTTTCCATAATTAGCTGCACATTCACTTCACCTAAAGACCTGCCGCTAATTCCAATGAAATTCTCGCCACGTTTTGCAATAACAAATGATGCAATAATTCCTGTCATTGTTAATAATGTGTCCGCTGATTGCGCAATAAGCACTTGATCGTAGTAATCATCGCTATCAACTTTTGCAATCGCAATTCCATTTGTATAAATGTACGCATTTTTAATGGCTTTTGCAACCCGTAAATACTGATCCATATCTTCTTTTAAAAGCTCTTGTACAAGTACAGTATCTGCACCGTGTGAGCGTAAATAAGAAGCAGCATCAAACGTACGAGCACCTGTCCGGAATGTAAAGCTTTTCGTATCAACAATAATACCTGCTAATAATGCTGTCGCTTCTAACATTGTCATTTTTAAATTTTTCGGTTGGTATTCAAGTAATTCCGTAACAAGTTCCGCCGTGGAAGAAGCGTATGGCTCCATGTAAACAAGCAATGGATCTTCAATAAAATCTTCTCCTCGGCGATGATGGTCAATAACAACTACATTTTCAATTTTACGTAACAGTTTTTCTTCCATCACCATTGAAGGCTTATGCGTATCAACAACAACAAGTAATGAATCATCATTTGCAAATTCCATCGCTTGTTCTGGTGTAATAAAGTGAGACCATAACTCTTCATTTTGTTTCACTTTATCCATTAAACGCTTAATTCCCTTATCAGAATCATTTTCATCGAGCACAATATATCCTTTTCGTTCATTTAATTGCGCCACTTTTAAAATACCAATCGCAGCACCAATTGCGTCCATATCAGGAGCCCTATGCCCCATTATAATGACATTGCTACTTTCTAGTACTAAATCCTTTAATGCATGTGAAATCACTCTGGCACGTACACGAGTACGTTTTTCCACTGGATTTGTCTTACCACCATAAAACTTAACTTTACCTGTCGCTTGTTTAATAGCTACTTGATCTCCACCACGTCCAAGCGCAAGGTCTAAACCTGATTGAGCCATAGCTCCAAGCTCGGATAAAGGTAAATCACCTGATCCAACACCTACACTTAATGTAAGTGGTATATTCCTTTTGGATGTTTCTTCACGTACTTGATCTAAAATACTAAATTTCCCTTTCTCCATCTGTGCTAAAATACTTTCATTTAGTACAACGAAGAATCTTTCCGAAGATGCACGTTTTAAATACGCCCCATACTTAACGGCCCATTCATTTAGACGCGATGTCACAAGACTTGTTATATTCGTACGTAATTGATCATCTAATCCTTGTGTAACTTCATCATAATTATCTAAATAAATTACAGCTAAAACAGTACGTTGATCTTCGTACATTTTTTCGATTTCTGTTTGTTCTGTTACATCAAAGAAATAAATTAACTTTTCTTCTTTCCTTACAAAGACACGGAACTTTCGATTATTTAAAGAAACTATATCATCGGAAGTTTCTCCCTTAATAAAAAGAAGTAATGTTTCTGATACATCATAAAGGTGCCATCCAGCTAATGCATGCTGTCCCAGACATGAAGATAAATAAGGATTTGCCCAATCAATCCCATAATCCTTATTGTATAACAAAATACCAATCGGCATCTGGTTAAATGCTTCATTACTCACTTTCTTTACCCTTGTAATCATATCTGTCGTATGTTTTTCAAAATTCTTTTGGAAAGTAAGTTCAAATCGTACAACAACAAAAAGGACGATACAAAAAATAAAAAAGGAGATTATCCCCATCATTAAATGAAAGTAGCAGAGGATTGAAATGAGCACAAACACAAAAAATGCCAATACATAAACAGGATATAAAAACCACTGTTTCTTATAAAATTCAGGCATGTATACAACTCCTATAAAGTAAAACTAACTTATCTTCCAGTTAGTTAAACAGATTAAAATAGTATAAGGAATATTACTTTATCCTCCTATTTTAGAACGTAATGAAATCCCTAAATCAATTATACCTAAGATTGTCACAAGAGGAAACAGCATCGGAATAAACATGCAGGCAATAAAACTAATAATAGGAACCCCTTTCGTAAAACCTTTGCTATGCGCCAGAAAGGCGATAAATGTCAGACCTTGCAGCACGAGTAATAAAGCAAATATGACATATAGGTTAGAAAATACCATATGTAAATATGATGTCGGTTCTACTTTTATAAAAGTTGATAACAAAATAAATATAACGTAATACCAAACAATACTTTTCGGTAATTGTATATCTTTAAATTTAGGCCAAGGTATGACATCATGTTTTAGCTTTCTTAAAGCACTACCTGATATTATTACGGTGATCCACGAAAGACATACAGAAACCATCACAAGTATACTGGGGAATACCGTTTGTAATATATCATTCATTTGTACAAATAGCTCTTTTTGCTCTTTACTAATCGGCATACCCGCAGCAGTAACTATCTTTTCACTTTGCGTCATACTTTCATTAAACATATTTTGCATTTGCTTCATTAAATCTATGTTAAAAAACTTTATACTTGCAACATAAATGAGCATAATACCAATTAAGTAAGCAAGCGTCCCTGCCATCAAAATTTCTACGGGCTTTTTTTGTTTTTTATACATATACCCTAAAACGATCCCTATCAACCCAAACATAGTTGTCTTTACTAAGTTCATCGGTTGGCTGACGATAACAGTAATAAAAAGCGCCGCCGTAAAAATTACAAAGGCACTGGATAATTTATATCTTATCGTTAGCAATATAAATGGCAACGGCAATGCAAACGTTACAACTGCACCTAAAATTGGGACATACATAGATATAAGCAATAGCATTGCATATATCGCTAACAACGCTGCACCTTCAGTAATAAATTTTGTGTTTTTCATCATCTAACCTCTCTTTCAAAAAAGAAAAGCATAGCAAAATGCACAGTAGAGTCCGACTCTACTGTGCATTTCATACGCTATTATTCACCAACATATGGTAAAAGTGCCATTTGACGAGCACGTTTAATTGCAACTGTAAGTTTGCGTTGGTATTTTGCGCTTGTTCCTGTTACACGACGAGGTAAAATTTTACCACGCTCAGAAACGAAACGTTTTAATAAATCAACATCTTTATAATCGATGCGAGTGATGCCGTTAGATGTGAAGAAACACACCTTACGACGTTTCGCACGTCCACCTTTGCGTCCTGCCATGTCTATTTCCCTCCATTCTTTGTTAAAACTAACAAATTTACTGTATTAGAACGGTAAATCGTCGTCGGAAATGTCGATCGGTTGACCTACATTTGAAAATGGATCGTCATTCTTCGTAAATCCAGAGTTTCCTTGGTTACCTTGGTTGCCCGAATTACTAGATTGACCAAATGGGTTAGAGCTTTGGTTACCGAAACCAGCTCCTGATGGTTGCTGATTAAATGAACCACGTTGCTCCCCACCGCCATTACGCGGCTCTAAAAATTGTACGCTTTCCGCAAGAACTTCTGTTACATATACACGCTTACCATCTTGTCCCTCGTAATTACGAGTTTGAAGACGTCCATCTACGCCTGCTAAGCTACCTTTTTTCAAATAATTTGCTACGTTTTCTGCTTGTTTACGCCATATTACACAATTAATAAAGTCAGCTTCACGCTCACCTTGTTGATTCGCAAATGCGCGATTCACAGCTAACGTAAAAGTAGCTACTGCAACACCATTGGGCGTGTAACGTAAGTCAGGGTCCTTAGTTAAACGACCAACGAGGATAACACGATTCATCAATCGAACCACTCTCCCTTATATATCAATTATTTTTCTTCTTCTTTAACAACGATATGACGAAGGATATCTTCGTTGATCTTAGCTAAACGATCGAATTCGTTAATCGCTTCTGCGTTAGCATTCACGTTTAAGATCATGTAGAAACCTTCACGTAAGTCGTTGATTTCGTAAGCTAAACGACGCTTACCCCACTCTTTCGTGTTAATGATTTCTGCACCATTGTTTGTTAAAACACCTGCAAAACGTTCAACTAAAGCTTTTTGAGCTTCTTCTTCAACGCCAGGACGAATGATGTACATAATTTCGTACTTTCTCATTACACTTTCACCTCCTTTTGGTCTAAACGGCCCGTAATGGGCAAGGAGCAATTAATTTATAGTAATTACTCACGAGTTTAGATTATATCATAGTAAGTTAGATGAATCAACTCACCCATACATAAAAAACTTGGCAAACACATAATATATTTGCCAAGTTCATATCTTTATTTTTCCTAGGAAATATTAAATTAAACGTTGAAACGGAAATGCATAACGTCTCCGTCCTTTACGATATACTCTTTTCCTTCTAAACGAACTTTACCAGCTTCTTTTGCAGCTGTCATAGAACCGTTTGTCATTAAATCTTCGTAAGAAACTGTTTCTGCACGAATAAATCCACGCTCAAAGTCTGTATGAATTACGCCGGCACATTGTGGTGCTTTCATACCTTGTTTGAACGTCCATGCACGTACTTCTTGCACACCTGCTGTGAAGTACGTAGCAAGTCCTAATAAATCATATGCAGCACGAATTAATTGATCTAAACCAGATTCCTCAATGCCCAGTTCCTCAAGGAAGACTTTTTTCTCTTCTTCGTCTAGCTCAGCAATTTCTGATTCGATTTTTGCACATACAACGATTACTTGAGAATTTTCATTTGCAGCAAATTCTTTTACCATTTGTACATATTTGTTTTCAGAAGGATCGATAACATCGTCCTCGCTTACGTTTGCTACGTATAACATTTCTTTCGTTGTCAGTAAATGAAGACCTTTAACAATCTTCATTTGCTCTTCTGTAAATTCAACAGTACGAGCTGGTTTTCCCTCTTCAAAAGCTTCTTTTAAACGTACTAAAATTTCATGCTCATATACTGCTTCTTTATCCTTTTGTCTTGCTAATTTCGCAACACGTTCGATACGTTTATCAACAGATTCTAAGTCTGCTAAGATTAGCTCTAAGTTGATTGTTTCAATATCATCAATTGGATCTACTTTACCTGAAACATGCGTAATATTTTCGTCTTCAAAACAACGAACAACTTGGCAAATTGCATCTACTTGGCGAATGTGAGATAAGAATTTATTTCCTAAACCTTCACCTTTACTCGCACCTTTTACGATACCTGCAATATCAGTAAACTCAAATACAGTCGGAACAGTTTTTTTCGGTTCTACTAATTCCGTTAATTTATTTAAACGCTCATCTGGTACTTCTACAATTCCTACGTTTGGATCAATTGTACAGAATGGATAGTTCGCAGATTCTGCTCCTGCTTGTGTAATTGCATTAAATAAAGTGGACTTCCCTACGTTAGGTAATCCAACAATCCCAGCCGTTAATCCCATATTTTTCACTCCTATGTCTCAATCTTTCATCATTATAGATAGTAACGAAAAAAATGACAAGTTTCCTCCAAACGAAAAAAAGTAACAGCTACCCACTGCAACTGTTACTTTCTCTCTATTCTTCGTGCTTCACAAGTATTTTTTTCACCTTACGATCAAACTCTCTTCGAGGAATCATTACTGAATGGTCACATCCCTCGCACTTAATGCGGATATCCATTCCCATACGAATAATCTTCCAACGATTCTCCCCACATGGGTGGGCTTTCTTCATTTCCACAACATCGTACAAGTTATACTGCTTTTGCTCCATTCTCTAAACCCCTCTCCATATTAAATTGCTTTTCCACTCACTAACTCTTCACGATTATATAAAACCATACGTGGATATGGAATTTCAATACCATGTAAATCTAGACGATTTTTAATTTCTTTACGAAGTGCTCTTGCAATAACCGCATGTTGCATCGGCTCTACTTCTGCAATAACACGTAATATAACTTCTGATGCAGCTAATGTTTGCACGCCTAATAACTGAGGCGTTGTTACCATTTGCTCATATTGTGCAGGTAATTCTTCTAATAATTCTTCAATGACTTGCTCTGCTTTTGCTATATCAGCCTCATACGAAATAGATACGTCAACAAATGCTACACTATTACTAACTGAATAGTTGGTAACCTGAACGATACTTCCGTTTGGTAAAGTATGAATTTCGCCTGTCCAACTTTTCACTTTCGTTGTACGAAGTCCAATTTCTAAAACGACACCTTCAAACTGACCAATTTTCACATAGTCACCAACTGAAAATTGATCTTCTAACAAGATAAATAATCCTGTAATAACATCTTTCACTAAACTTTGAGCACCAAATCCGACTGCTAAACCAATTACCCCAGCACCGGCTAATAAACCTGATGCATTAATATTGAACACACCTAAAATCGCAATTAACATAATAAACATAACAACGTATGCCACAATATTTTCAAGTAACTTCGCTACTGTAACTGTACGACGTTCTGAAATTTGAATTGGCGAACGACTTCCCATACGAAACGCATTTCGTACAACCGCTCTTGCAATTCGTACTACAATTGCACCAATTGTTAAAATGATACATATTTTTAATGCTGCAATTCCAATATCAGCCCAACGATCAGCATCTAATAAATACTGTTTCGTAGCATTAAACCACTTCGTTAATACATCCATGTACCTCTACCTCTCCAGCCAAAATTTCTTTTTAGTTATCCTTCTTATTGTATCAGAAGTCTCCTAATTGCTGAAAAAATTTTATGTCTTTAATTACATTTGTTAACTTCCATGCAGGTATAAAATGGAACGAATATATATATACTAGTACTATTATTTCCGTTTTCACTTAAGTTTTAGAGCAAGTACGCACTTATAGTTTTCCATTTCACTCACCATATAACATATTTTGAAAATTTATTAAAAGGATGGGTGCTTCATGAATATTGGAAGTTTTCGCTTACCTTTTTTCGAAAAAGAAACTCAAAACGTTATGCACCAAGATTTAGAAGCCTCTGAGACAATTAGTAACTTCTTACTTTCCCACATCCCTATAAAAACTCATATACCAATTATTCTCGTTTGTATCGGAACAGATCGTTCTACAGGTGATGCACTTGGTCCATTAGTCGGTACGAAGCTAGAACAAGTAGGAATTAAAAATTTCCAAGTTTTCGGCACACTAGATGAACCAGTACATGCGCTAAATTTAGAGGATAAAATTCAGAATATACAGAAAGATAATCCTGCTTCATTTATCATTGCGGTTGATGCCTGTTTAGGAAAGTCTCAAAGTATTGGCTCCATCACTACCGGAATGGGACCTAGTAAACCTGGAGCCGCAATGAATAAGAAATTACCTGCAGTTGGTGATTTACATATTCATGGCATCGTAAATTTAAATGGTTTTATGGAGTTTTTCGTTCTACAAAACACAAGATTAAGTTTAGTCATGAAAATGGCTGACGTAATCGCACAGAGTATAAAAGAAACGGATCAAAAAATATGTGCATTAAAAAAAGCAAACCATCTATAAATAATAAGATGGTTTGCTTTTTAGTTTTTCTGCGCTAATAATTCTAAAATACGATTTAAATCTTCTTTATTAAAAAATTCAATTTCGATTTTACCTTTTTCTTTTTTCGTTTCTTTAATTTTCACATCTGTGCCAAACTTTTCTCTCAAGAACGTTTCGCGCTCTATGAAAAATATGTTTCTCTCTTTTTTCACTTGTTTTGTTTCACGTGAAACGCTTTGATTAATCTCCTGAACAATTTTCTCTAATTGACGAACATTTAGTCCTTCTTTTTCGATTCTTTTCAATAAAGATTTCAATTGTTCTTCATCTTTTATCGTAAGCAAGGTTCTCCCATGAGCCATTGAAAGTTGACCATTTGCAATCATATCTTGAACAAAAGAAGGGAGGCTCAATAACCGCGTATAGTTTGCAATGTAAGGTCTGCTTTTACCAAGACGTTTTGCTAATTGTTCTTGCGTCACATTTAGCTCGTTCATTAACATTTGGTATGCCATTGCTTCTTCCATTGGATTTAAATCTTCTCGCTGTAAGTTTTCAAGCAATGCAAACTCCATCATTTGCTGCTCATTTAATTGTCTTACAACAGCAGGTACCTTTTCGAGTCCTGCTTCTTTAGCAGCACGATATCTTCTTTCACCTGCAACAATTTCATAGCCTTTAATACTCTTTCTAGCAATTAACGGTTGTAATATGCCGTGCTCTTTAATGGAAGCCGATAATTCCTGAATCGCCTCTTTATTAAAGTGTTTACGTGGTTGATATGGATTCGGCCTTAATTCAGTTATCACAATCTCCTGAACTGTCTCTTCTTCTTTCACATCTAAATCAGGAAAAAATACATTGATTCCTCTTCCTAATCCTTTAGCCACCTGCAATCACTTCCTCTGCTAAATCTATATATACTTCTGCCCCTCTTGATTTAGCGTCATACTGCATAATTGGTTTCCCATGACTTGGTGCTTCACTCAAACGAACATTACGAGGGATAATTGAACGATATACTTTATCCCTAAAGTATTTTTTCACTTCATCTATAACTTGAATGCCTAAATTTGTACGGGCATCCAACATTGTTAGCAATACACCTTGAATTGCTAGATTTTTATTTAAGTGCTTTTGCACAAGTCGAACTGTATTTAATAGCTGACTTAACCCTTCTAGTGCGTAATATTCGCATTGAACAGGAATAATAACAGAATCCGCTGCAGTTAATGCATTAATCGTTAATAACCCTAAGGACGGGGGACAGTCGATAATAATATAATCATATTCATCACGAACTGGCTGTAATGCCCTTTGCAAACGTACTTCCCGGGAAATAGTCGGTACCAATTCAATTTCAGCACCTGCTAATTGAATTGTAGCGGGTAGAACATCTAAGTTTTCAGTTGCGGTTTTCTGTATAACCCCTTGAACATCTGCATCTTCCACAAGAACATTGTAAATACATTGATCTAATTCGGATTTTTCAATTCCCACACCAGTCGTTGCATTTCCTTGAGCGTCAATATCTACAAGAAGGACCTTTTTACCTACTTGTGCCAATCCAGCCCCTAAATTAACAGATGTTGTTGTTTTCCCAACGCCACCTTTTTGATTGGCAATAGCAATGATTTTTCCCATGATGTCACCTACTTTCAACCTTTCTATCATATTTCTAATAACAATTACGTTTATTGTAACATGAAATAAAAGTTTTTCTTTTACGTCCTTATTAAACTTCAAAATTTATTTGTAAACTCCTTCTTCATCTAACAAGAAAATATAGTAAAAGAGACCTATCCAATAGGATTAGGTCTCTAGCACGCCATTATTATTTTTTCTTCGGAATTTGAATTGTAATTTGATAGTATTCATCAAATTCTTCTTCCTCAGAATTAACATTTAAACCACTGTCAGCAACCATTTGTAATGACTGCCTAATTGTATTCATAGCAATTCTCGTATCTCGACTGACCGCCTTTTGCTTTGCCTTACGCTTCGGTTTTGCTTCCTCTAGTAATTTCGTAATTCGTTCCTCTGTTTGCTTTACATTCAGTTGTTTTTCCACAATCTCCTGTAAAACCTTCAGTTGTAATTCCTCATTCTTTAAAGGAATAAGCGCGCGGGCATGGCGTTCTGTAATACTTTTTTCTAATAACGCACTTTTTATTTCTTCAGGCAACTTTAACAATCGCAACTTATTTGCGATTGTAGATTGTCCTTTTCCAAGTCTTTGTGCCAATGCTTCTTGCGTTAAATTATGTAACTCAATTAGCTTTTGATACGCCACAGCTTCCTCGATTGCTGTTAGTTCCTCACGTTGCAAGTTTTCAATTAAAGCCACAGAAGCTGTTTCTGTATCATTTAAGTTTTTTATAATTGCAGGAACCTTTTCCCACCCTAACTTTGTTGCTGCACGGAAACGCCTTTCTCCAGCAATAATCTCGTACTTATCATCCTCATATTGCCTCACAACAATTGGCTGAATAAGTCCGTGTGTACGAATTGTTAATGCTAATTCCTCAATACGCGCATCATCAAAAACTGTTCGTGGTTGATAACGGTTAGGGGTAATATTTACTATCGGAATTTCTTGTATTTCTTCATATACCTTTTTATCTATTTCTTCATGGCTTTCGTCTTGTAATTCGAATTCGCTCTCTTTATCTCCAAAGCCAAATAAACGAGAAAACGTATTTTTCATACATATTCCACCACCTTTAGGCCTATTGACTATTCTCCATAAAATGTTTCCTTTGAAACATTTACGTTTTCATTTATATAATTTAATCTTACGTCTAATAAGATTTATTTTTCAATAGGTAATTTATTGGGTGTTCCCGGTTTGCGTGGATATTTCTTTGGTGTCTTGCGCTTTTTCTCGATTAATAAAATATTACGTTCACTTTCTTCAAACGGTAATTGGAACGTAGACATTTCCTTTAGATCCCCGCCTAGCACCTCTAAAGCATACTTGCCATTTTCAATTTCTTCGTTTGCTGCGGCACCTTTCATTGCAATGAATGTTCCCCCAACTTTTACAAGCGGTAAACATAGCTCACTTAATACTGAAAGACGCGCGACTGCACGTGCCATTACAATGTCGTATGCTTCACGTACACCTTCTTTTTTCCCAAATGTTTCAGCACGATCGTGACAAAACGCGACGTCACTTAATTCCAACTTTTGTGCTAAATGATTTAAGAAATTAATACGTTTTTGCAATGAGTCTACAATTGTCACTTTTAAATGCGGGAAACAAATTTTTAAAGGAATACTTGGGAATCCAGCTCCTGCGCCAACATCACAAATTGAGAATGGTTTTGAAAAATCATAATAAAAAGCAGCTGTAATGGAATCAAAAAAGTGTTTTAAATATACTTCCTCTTTCTCCGTAATAGCCGTTAAATTCATTTTTTCATTCCATTCTACTAATGTTTCGAAGTAGATTTCGAACTGCTCTAACTGTCTAGAAGAGAGGGTGATACCCTTCTCTTCTAGCATAGATTGAAATTGTTCTATGTTCATCTAACAATATCTCCTTACTATTTATTGGTTCGATACTCGCGCAATTTTTCCTTGTTCAATATACACAAGTAAAATGGAAATGTCCGCTGGATTTACGCCAGATATACGTGAAGCTTGCCCCATTGAAAGCGGACGAACATCTTTCAATTTCTGTCTAGCCTCTGATGCAAGGCTAGAAATCGCATCATAATCAATATCTACAGGGATTTTTTTGTTTTCCATTTTCTTCATACGCTCTACTTGTTGTAAAGATTTTTCGATATATCCTTCGTACTTAATCTGAATTTCAACTTGTTCTTTAACTTCATCACTTAATTCTACTTCACTTGGTACTAAAAGATGAATATGCTCATATGTCATCTCTGGACGACGTAATAAGTCACTTGCACGTATCCCATCTTTCAATTCACTTCCGCCAATATTGCGAATTAATTCTTGAACTTCAGGACGTGGTTTAATAATAATGCTGCTTAAACGTTCCTTTTCTTGTTCAATTTGTAATTTTTTATTTGTAAATCGTTCATAGCGCTCCTCTGTAATTAATCCAATTTCATGACCAACTTCAGTTAAACGAAGATCCGCATTATCATGGCGTAATAATAGACGATACTCTGCACGAGACGTTAATAAACGATATGGTTCATTCGTTCCTTTCGTTACAAGGTCATCAATTAAGACACCAATATAAGCATCTTCACGACCTAAAATAACTTCTTTTTTACCTAAAGAACGACATGCTGCATTAATTCCGGCCATAAGCCCTTGTCCTGCTGCCTCTTCGTAACCAGAAGTTCCGTTAATTTGTCCTGCTGTATATAAATTTTTAATTTTTTTCGTTTCAAGTGTTGGCCATAGTTGCGTTGGCACAATTGCATCATATTCAATTGCATAACCTGTACGCATCATTTCAACATTTTCTAAACCAGGGATTGTTCTAAGCATATCACGCTGTACGTCTTCTGGTAAGCTTGTGGATAAACCTTGTACGTACACTTCTTGTGTATTACGTCCTTCTGGCTCTAAGAAGATTTGATGACGTGGTTTATCATTAAACCTTACTACCTTGTCTTCAATTGAAGGACAATATCTAGGTCCTGTTCCCTTAATCATACCAGAATACATAGCTGAGCGATGTAGGTTTTCATCTATTAAACGATGTGTTTCCGTACTTGTATACGTTAGCCAACATGGAATTTGATCCATAATAAATTTTGTTGTTTCAAAAGAGAAAGCACGTGGTTTATCGTCACCTGGCTGAATTTCTGTTTTACTGTAATCAATTGTATTACTATTTACGCGCGGAGGTGTACCTGTTTTAAATCTAACAAGATCGAATCCAAGCTCCTCTAAATGTTCTGATAAAGTAATAGATGGTTGTTGATTATTTGGACCACTCGAATATTTCAAATCTCCCATAATAATCTCACCACGTAAAAACGTTCCAGTTGTAATTACGACTGTTTTTGCTGTATATTCAGCACCAGCTTGCGTAATTACACCTTTACATTCGCCATCTTCAACAATTAAACGCTCTACCATTCCTTGGAACAACGTTAAGTTTGGTGTTTCTTCAATTGTTTTCTTTAATTCATGCTGGTAAGAGAACTTATCTGCTTGTGCTCGAAGTGCACGTACAGCTGGCCCTTTACCTGTATTTAACATACGCATTTGAATATGCGTTTTATCAATGTTGCGCCCCATTTCTCCGCCTAATGCATCAATTTCACGAACAACAATCCCTTTTGCTGGTCCACCAACAGAAGGGTTACATGGCATAAACGCTACCATATCTAAGTTAATTGTTAACATTAATGTTTTGGAGCCCATTCGTGCTGCCGCAAGACCAGCTTCACATCCTGCATGACCTGCACCGATTACTATGACATCGTATGAACCGGCATTGTATCCCATTGTTTATTCCTCCTAATAATCTCTATCTTTCTGAAACATCACTATATTATTTTCCTAAACAAAATTGAGAGAACAACTGGTCAATTAGGCTTTCATGAACGGTATCACCAGTAATTTCACCAAGTATTTCCCACGTTCTTGTTAAATCAATTTGCACCATATCAATTGGAACACCATTTTCTATCGCCTCGATTGCATCTCCAATTGTTTTTCCTGCTTGTGTTAATAATCCAATATGTCTCGCATTAGAAACATATGTTACATCTGCAGAATCAATTGTTCCTTCAAAGAATAAATCAGCTATTGCCTTTTCAAGTTCATCTATTCCTTGTTCTTCAATTAACGATGTTGTAATAACACGATTTCCCGCTGCCAATTCTATAACACGTTCCATATCAATTGCTTGCGGTAAATCTGTCTTATTTACAATAACAATGAAATCTTTTCCTTGTACGGCACGGAATAGCTCTTCATCCTCATTCGTTAAAGTTTCACTATAATTAACGACAACTAACACTAAATCAGCTTGACTCATCATTTCTTTTGAACGCTCTACGCCAATTCGTTCAACAACATCTTCCGTTTCACGAATCCCGGCTGTATCTATAAGTTTAAGTGGTACACCACGCACATTAACGTACTCTTCAATAACATCACGAGTTGTTCCTGCAATATCAGTTACAATTGCCTTTTTCTCCTGAACGAGACTATTTAATAGCGATGACTTCCCAACATTAGGTCTACCGATGATTGCAGTAGCAATACCTTCACGTAAAATCTTTCCTTGCTTCGATGTTTCTAATATCTTTGCAATTTCAGCACGAACATGTGTAGCTTTCTCAATTAAAATATTATGTGTCATTTCTTCCACATCATCATATTCTGGGTAATCTATGTTTACCTCAACATGAGCTAACGTTTCTAATATATCTTGGCGCAGACGACCGATTAATTTAGATAATCGTCCTTCCATTTGATTAATCGCTACGTTCATTGCACGATCTGTTTTTGCACGGATTAAGTCCATAACAGCTTCTGCTTGTGATAAATCAATACGGCCATTTAAAAAAGCACGTTTTGTAAATTCACCAGGCTCTGCTAATCGTACCCCTTGCGCTAAAATAAGCTGCAATACTTTATTTACCGAAACAAGTCCACCGTGACAGTTAATTTCTACTATATTTTCACGTGTAAAAGTCCTTGGTGCACGCATAATAGATACCATCACTTCTTCAATAACCTGATTTGTATCTAAATCCACAATATGACCATAATGAATCGTGTGAGAAGGAACCTCTGTTAAATCCTTCCCTTTAAAAATACGATTAACTTTTTCAACCGCATCATCTCCACTTACTCGAACAATGGCAATTGCACCCTCTCCAAGCGCTGTGGAAATCGCGGCAATTGTATCAAATTCCATGTCCTTTCACCTCACTTGCTTATTTATCTCTATTTCAACATGATTATTTTCTTCACTAAATTATTAGAATACCATAACGAACCTATCTACAAAAGAATAATAACTCATTTTATTATGTCCTCATGTAAAAAACACTAAACTTATTCACAGTGGATAAGTTTAGTGTTTTTTAGTTATCCACACCTATTTTCCCCTCAAAAAAACCGGCACTCAATTGAGTAACCGGTCACTTGGAAGATATTACAACATGTCGATGTGGTTCTTTTCCTTCAGAAGTTGTAATGATATTTTGATGATTAGACAATGCTTGGTGGATAATCTTTCGTTCAAAAGATGGCATAGGCTCCAACACAACTCTTTTTTTCGTACGTACTACTTGTTTGGCTAATCGATAAGAAAGTGCTTCTAACGTAGCTTTTCTTTTACTACGATAATTTTCAGCATCTAATGTGATACCGATGTACTGCTTCGTATTACGATTCGCTACAAGTTTTGTTAAATACTGTAAAGAATTCAAGGTGTTTCCTCTTTTTCCAATCAAAACACCTACATTTTCGCCGTAAATTGTAAATTCAACTTCGCGTCCCTTTACAATTTTACTAATCTCAGCTTCCACACCCATATCGTGAATAACATTTTTTAAATATTCTTCACATTCTTGAATTGGATCTTTCTTCAATACAACTTCTACTACTGCAGGTCGGTTCCCAAATAAACCTAAGAACCCTCTCTTACCCTCATCGATAATATTTATATCTACTCGGTCTTTTGAAACATTTAGTTGCCTTAAAGCATCCTGTACTGCCAGCTCGACTGTTTGTCCTTTAGCAGTAATTATACTCACTTGCTTGATCCTCCTGCCTTACTAGCCTTAATTTCCGGCCCTTTGATCAAGTACATTTGAGCGATACCAAAGATATTACCAACAACCCAGTAAAGTGATAAGGCAGCTGGGAAGTTAATTGCAAAGATTAAAATCATGATTGGCATTAACCAAAGCATCATTGCCATTTGCGGATTTTGACCAGCAGTTCCTGCCATTGCAAGTTTTTGCTGAATAAATGTCGTAATTGCCGCAACAACCGGTAAGATATAGTACGGATCTGCCTGTCCTAAGTCGAACCATAAGAATGTATGCTTACTAATTTCTGATGTTCTCATAATCGCATGGTAAAACGCGAATAAAATAGGCATCTGAACAAAGATTGGTAAACATCCTGCTAATGGATTTACACCATTTTTTTGATATAACTGCATCATTTCTTGTTGTAGTTTTTGCTGTGTTGCTTGATCTTTAGAGCTATATTTCTCTTTTAACTTCACCATTTCTGGTTGTAACGCTTGCATTGCTTTCGTACTCTTCGTTTGTTTAATCATTAATGGTAATAATGCAAAACGAATAATAAGAGTCGTAACAACGATTGCTAAACCGTAATTACTACCAAATAAGTTGGCAAAATACGTAATTAACTGAGAAAGCGGGTATACGAAGTATTCATTCCAAATTCCAGTGCTCTTTGGTGTAATTGGCTGATTTACTTCACTACAGCCAGCAGTAATCGCCATTAATGCAACAACCATGGCTAGTAAACCTAATTTCTTTTTCAAAGCCTACTCCTCCTTGTATCGGTATGTATATAGTGTAATTCATTTCCTTACGCTACTTTTTATTCTTTTCATACCAGAGCGTTTAAAGACATGAATTAAGCTTTTCTTTAATTCTTCATATGTCATCTCTGCACAAGGCTTCCTTGCTATTATAACAAAATCTTTTCCAGAATCTATCTCATCTTTTAATTCTGTGATCGACTGGCGAATCATACGTTTAATTCGGTTACGCACTACTGCATTTCCTATCTTCTTGCTGACAGAAAGGCCAATACGAAAGTTTGGCTGCTCTTCTTTATCTAGTTGATAGACAACAAATTGACGATTCGCATTCGATTTTCCTTTTTGAAAAACCGTCTGGAATTCATCATTCTTTTTTATACGATGTTTTTTCTTCATATCAATTGACACTCCTGTAGTTCATCAGCGGAAATTCACTATTATTAGAAAAAAAGACCACTGAACGATCAGTGGTCTACGCAGATAATACTTTTCTTCCTTTACGACGACGAGCTGCTAGCACTTTACGTCCGTTCGCTGTGCTCATACGGCTGCGGAAACCATGTACTTTGCTGCGCTTACGTTTATTTGGTTGGTAAGTTCTTTTCATTATATGACACCTCCCTGAGGAATATCTGTTAAAGACAGTCTTATAAATTATAGTTAATCAACTAGGAAAATGTCAATGGTTCTAGAAATTTTCATCAAATATTCATTTTGAACCTATTCACATACTTTTTCACAAATCCTATATTTCCTTGTGGATAAATATTTTTTCTTGTTTTTTATATCCACAAACTCTTTTCGTACTTTTACACAGTATATCGTGTTGTGGACAAGTTTATTCCACAAGGTATTGATTTTGTGGATAACTTTCTTAATTTCATTGCTATAGCTACTTTTTTTTGATATTATAGTTGTGTTTTCACTTTGAATAAGTTTTCCACATCTTTATCTTATCCACAATTTGTGTATAACATGTGGACAGTTTTAATCACATGTGGGTAAATGATTATCCACATTTGCTTTTTTTGTCGAAAACCCTATCTCATATACAAACGACGTTTTTAGGTTTTAAAATACGTTTCGTATAAATATACATTTTATATTTATTCAGGTTGTACATTTGTTGCACAACCTTATTCTTTTACCATCTTAGTAAAGGAGGGACACCTTTGGAAAACATCTCTGATTTATGGAACAGCGCCTTAAAAGAACTCGAAAAAAAGGTCAGTAAACCAAGTTATGAAACATGGTTAAAATCAACAACCGCACATAATTTAAAGAAAGATGTATTAACAATTACGGCTCCAAATGAATTCGCCCGTGATTGGTTAGAATCTCATTATTCAGAGCTAATTTCGGAAACACTTTATGATTTAACGGGGGCAAAATTAGCTATTCGCTTTATTATTCCCCAAAGTCAAGCTGAAGAGGAGATTGATCTTCCTCCTGCTAAACCAAATGCAGCACAAGATGATTCTAATCATTTACCACAGAGTATGCTAAACCCAAAATATACGTTTGATACATTTGTTATTGGCTCTGGTAACCGTTTTGCTCACGCTGCTTCATTGGCCGTAGCCGAAGCGCCAGCTAAAGCATATAATCCCCTCTTTATTTATGGGGGAGTTGGACTTGGAAAAACCCATTTAATGCATGCAATTGGCCATTATGTAATTGAACATAACCCAAATGCCAAAGTTGTATATTTATCATCAGAAAAATTTACAAATGAATTCATTAATTCTATTCGTGATAATAAAGCGGTCGATTTTCGTAATAAATACCGCAATGTAGATGTTTTATTGATAGATGATATTCAATTTTTAGCGGGAAAAGAACAAACTCAAGAAGAGTTTTTCCATACATTCAATGCATTACACGAAGAAAGTAAACAAATTGTAATTTCCAGTGATCGGCCACCAAAAGAAATTCCAACTTTAGAAGATCGTCTTCGTTCTCGCTTTGAATGGGGACTCATTACGGATATTACGCCACCAGATTTAGAAACACGAATTGCGATTTTACGTAAAAAGGCAAAGGCTGAAGGACTTGATATACCAAATGAGGTCATGCTTTATATCGCAAATCAAATCGATTCAAATATTCGTGAACTAGAAGGTGCACTCATCCGCGTTGTAGCTTATTCATCTTTAATTAACAAGGATATTAATGCTGATTTAGCAGCTGAAGCACTTAAAGATATTATTCCAAATTCTAAACCAAAAATTATCTCCATTTATGATATTCAAAAAGCTGTTGGAGATGTTTATCAAGTAAAATTAGAAGATTTCAAGGCGAAAAAGCGCACAAAGTCAGTTGCCTTTCCTCGCCAAATTGCAATGTATTTGTCACGCGAACTGACAGATTCCTCCTTACCTAAAATAGGTGAAGAATTTGGTGGACGTGATCATACAACCGTTATCCATGCCCATGAAAAAATTTCTAAGCTACTTAAGACGGATACGCAATTACAAAAACAAGTTGAAGAAATTAACGATATTTTAAAGTAGTAGCTGAATAGTGTGAATAACTTCCCTTGTTTTACGCACAGTCTATCCACATGTAGATAGACTGTTTTTACATCTTTCAACGGGGTTATCCACATATCCACAAGCCCTATTACTATTACTACTATTTTTTATCTTTAT
This sequence comes from Bacillus sp. GS3m_15504, assembly GCF_055825275.1. Lineage (NCBI taxonomy): Bacteria > Bacillati > Bacillota > Bacilli > Caryophanales > Bacillaceae > Bacillus > Bacillus sp. GS3m_15504. The sequence goes on from NZ_JBVVNL010000007.1 coordinate 134,538, forward strand.
TAATTAAATAAAATCTTATACTTACCGGAGGTTTTTCTTTATGCGTTTTTCAATTCAAAAAGACTATCTTGTAAGAAGTGTACAAGATGTAATGAAGGCTGTTTCTTCTCGTACAACAATTCCGATCCTTACAGGAATTAAAGTTGTCGCTACGGAAGAAGGAGTTACATTAACAGGAAGCGATGCTGATATTTCGATTGAATCTTTTATCCCAGTTGAAGAGGATGGAAAAGAAATTGTAGAAGTAAAACAATCAGGAAGTATTGTTTTACAGGCTAAATATTTTAGTGAAATTGTAAAAAAATTGCCGAAAGAAACTGTAGAAATTTCTGTCGAAAATCATTTAATGACAAAAATAACTTCTGGGAAATCAGAATTTAATTTAAATGGTTTAGATTCTGCAGAATATCCATTGTTACCACAAATTGAAGAACATCATGTTTTTAAGATTCCAACAGATTTACTTAAACATATGATCAGACAAACTGTATTTGCAGTCTCCACTTCTGAAACAAGACCAATCTTGACAGGTGTAAACTGGAAGGTATATAACAGCGAACTAACTTGTATTGCTACAGATAGTCACAGGTTAGCTCTTCGAAAAGCAAAAATTGAAGGTATTGTAGATGAATTCCAGGCAAATGTTGTTATTCCGGGAAAAAGCTTAAATGAATTAAGCAAAATTCTAGATGAGTCTGAAGAAATGGTAGATATCGTTATTACGGAGTATCAAGTATTATTCCGTACAAAACATTTATTATTCTTCTCAAGATTGTTAGAAGGAAATTATCCTGATACAACTCGATTAATTCCTGCAGAGAGTAAAACAGATATTTTTGTAAATACAAAAGAATTTTTACAAGCAATTGATCGTGCATCTCTGTTAGCTAGAGATGGTCGTAATAATGTTGTGAAATTATCAACTTTAGAGCAGGCAATGCTAGAAATTTCTTCGAATTCACCAGAAATCGGGAAAGTAGTAGAAGAAGTTCAATGTGAAAAAGTAGATGGAGAAGAGTTAAAAATATCTTTTAGTGCAAAATATATGATGGATGCACTAAAGGCATTAGATAGTACTGAAATTAAGATTAGCTTTACTGGAGCAATGAGACCATTCTTAATTCGTACGGTAAATGATGAATCCATTATTCAATTAATTTTACCGGTTCGTACTTACTAAGTAAGAAATAAGGGTTGCTAGTTTTCAGATGCTAGTAGCCCTTATTTGATTTTTGGGTATTACTTTCCTAATGCTAGTTTATTTAGTACAATGAAAGAATGAACACTTTCAGAAAGTGAGCGATTTTATGAAACGTATTAAAATTTCAACAGAGTATATTACACTAGGGCAATTTTTAAAGTTAGCCGATGTAATTGATACAGGTGGCGCTGTAAAATGGTTTTTACAAGAATATGAAGTGTACGTGAATCAAGAACTTGAAAATAGAAGAGGGCGCAAGCTATATGCGAACGATATTATTGAAATTCCAGGAAGCGGAAGTTTCCAAGTTCAGTCATAAAGGGGGAGCCCTTTGTTTATTTCAGAAATACAATTAAAAAACTATCGCAATTATGAAAAATTAGAGCTTTCCTTTGAAGATAAAGTAAATGTAATTATCGGCGAGAACGCGCAAGGGAAAACGAATTTGATGGAAGCTATTTATGTTTTGGCGATGGCGAAATCTCATAGAACCTCTAATGATCGTGAGCTTATCCGTTGGGATGAAGATTTCGGTCAAATTAAAGGAAAGTTACAAAAGAGAAATAGTTCTTTGTCTTTGGAATTAAATATCTCGAAAAAAGGTAAAAAGGCAAAATTAAATCAACTTGAACAACAAAAATTGAGTCAATATATTGGCGTGATGAATGTTGTCATGTTTGCCCCAGAAGATTTAAATCTTGTAAAAGGAAGCCCTCAAGTAAGAAGACGCTTTTTAGATATGGAATTAGGCCAAATAGCTCCGGTCTATTTGTATGAATTGAGTCAATATCAAAAGGTGCTCACACAACGAAATCACTTGCTGAAAAAGATGCAAGGGAATAGTAAGAATGAGGAAACGATGTTGGATGTATTTACACTTCAACTTATTGAGCATGGTACAAAAATATTGCAAAAACGCTTTGAGTTTTTGCATTTACTACAAGAATGGGCAGCTCCAATTCATCGTGGTATAAGCCGTGGATTAGAAGAATTAGAAATTGTCTATAAACCGAGTGTAGATGTATCAGAATCAATGGATTTGTCGAAAATAAAAGAAGTATACTATGAAAGTTTTCAATCAGTGAAACAACGTGAAATTTTCCGTGGTACGACTTTAATTGGTCCTCATCGTGATGATTTACAATTCTTCGTTAATAGTAAAAATGTTCAAGTCTTTGGTTCGCAAGGACAACAACGAACGACCGCACTGTCCCTAAAATTAGCTGAAATTGAATTGATTTACTCAGAAGTTAAGGAATATCCGATTCTTTTACTCGATGATGTATTATCAGAATTAGATGATTATCGTCAATCGCATCTGTTAAATACAATTCAAGGAAAAGTGCAAACATTTGTGACAACGACGAGTGTCGACGGAATTGAACACGAAACATTAAAAGAAGCGAAAACAATTCATGTAACGAACGGCACGGTAGATTGTGAAATAGATAGGGCGTAATCCCTGTTTAAATGGAAAAGTAGGTGATCTTTGTGTCAATGGAACAAAAGCAAATGCAAGAAAATTCATATGATGAAAGTCAAATACAGGTACTTGAAGGACTAGAAGCAGTTCGAAAACGCCCTGGTATGTATATTGGATCTACAAGTGGAAAAGGACTTCACCATCTTGTATGGGAAATCGTTGATAATAGTATCGATGAAGCACTTGCAGGGTACTGTGACGAAATTAACGTTAGTATCGAAGAAGATAATAGTATTCGTGTAACAGATAATGGACGTGGTATTCCGGTTGGTATACAAGAAAAAATGGGACGTCCTGCTGTAGAAGTTATTATGACCGTTCTTCATGCTGGTGGTAAGTTTGGCGGCGGCGGTTATAAAGTTTCTGGTGGTTTGCATGGTGTTGGGGCATCTGTAGTAAATGCTCTATCAACAGAACTAGAGGTATTTGTACATCGTGAAGGTAAAATCCATTATCAAAAATACGAAAGAGGTATTCCGGTTGCGGATTTAAAAGTCATTGGTGATACAGATCAAACGGGAACGATAACTCGATTTAAACCAGATCCAGAAATTTTTCAGGAAACAACAGTATACGAATTTGATACACTAGCAACTCGTATGCGTGAATTAGCATTTTTAAATCGTAATATTAAACTGACAATTGAAGATAAACGTGAACATAAGCAAAAAAAAGAATTCCATTATGAAGGTGGAATTAAATCATATGTTGAGCATTTAAACCGCTCAAAACAACCAATCCATGAAGAGCCTGTATATGTAGAAGGATCAAAAGATGGTATTCAAGTTGAAGTTTCCTTACAGTATAACGAAGGATATACAAATAATATTTACTCATTTACGAACAACATTCACACGTATGAAGGTGGAACACATGAAGTAGGGTTTAAAACAGCTTTAACTCGTGTGATTAACGATTATGGGCGTAAAAATAGTATTCTAAAAGATGCAGACAGTAATTTAACTGGTGAGGACGTTCGTGAAGGTTTAACTGCAATTGTATCAATTAAACATCCAAATCCACAATTTGAAGGACAAACGAAGACGAAACTTGGGAATAGTGAAGCGAGAACGATTACAGAGTCTGTGTTTTCAGAGGCATTTGAAAAGTTCTTACTAGAAAACCCGAACGTTGCACGAAAAATCGTAGAAAAAGGTACGATGGCAGCGCGTGCACGTGTTGCAGCGAAAAAAGCACGTGAATTGACACGTCGTAAGAGCGCGTTAGAAGTTTCAAGTTTACCTGGTAAATTAGCAGATTGCTCTTCAAAAGATCCAGCAATTAGTGAAATTTACATTGTAGAGGGTGACTCTGCCGGTGGATCAGCAAAGCAAGGGCGTGATCGTCACTTCCAAGCGATTTTACCACTGAAAGGTAAAATTATTAACGTTGAAAAGGCAAGATTAGATAAAATCTTATCTAACGATGAAGTGCGTACAATTATTACTGCAATTGGTACGAACATTGGCGGAGATTTTGATATTGAGAAAGCTCGTTATCATAAAGTTATTATTATGACGGATGCCGACGTAGATGGTGCGCATATTCGTACCCTATTATTAACGTTCTTCTATCGTTATATGCGTCAAATTATTGAACATGGTTATATCTATATTGCACAGCCACCGTTGTTTAAAGTACAACAAGGTAAAAAAATTCAATATGCTTATAATGAGAAAGAGCTTGAAAAGATTTTAGCTGAATTACCAGCTCAACCTAAACCTGGAATCCAACGTTACAAAGGTTTAGGAGAAATGAATCCAACTCAGCTTTGGGAAACAACAATGGACCCAGAAGTACGTTCATTACTTCAAGTTTCCCTTCAAGATGCAATTGAAGCAGATGAAACATTTGAAATTTTAATGGGGGATAAAGTAGAGCCACGTCGTAACTTTATCCAAGAAAATGCAAAATACGTGAAAAACCTTGATATTTAAATGAGTAATGACAGGAATCTGAGTATTCCTGTCTTCTACATATAAATCAATGTATGTGTAACGGAAATGTAAGAGGAGGTGCTCGTTGATGTCAGACAATCAACAACAAGCACGAATTCGAGAAATTAATATTAGCCATGAAATGCGTACCTCATTTTTAGATTACGCAATGAGTGTTATCGTATCTCGTGCATTACCAGATGTTCGTGATGGATTAAAACCTGTGCATCGTAGGGTTTTATATGCGATGAATGATTTAGGAATTACGGCTGATAAAGCGTATAAAAAATCAGCACGTATTGTTGGTGAAGTAATCGGTAAGTATCACCCTCATGGTGATTCAGCTGTTTATGAAACGATGGTACGTATGGCGCAAGATTTCAGTCAACGTTATATGCTTGTTGATGGGCATGGTAACTTTGGATCTGTCGATGGAGATTCAGCGGCAGCAATGCGTTATACAGAAGCAAGAATGTCTAAAATCTCTATGGAATTAATACGTGATATTTCAAAAAATACAATTGATTATCAAGATAACTATGATGGTTCTGAAAGAGAGCCGATTGTGTTACCAGCGCGTTTTCCTAACTTACTAGTAAATGGTACGACAGGTATTGCAGTTGGTATGGCAACAAATATTCCGCCGCATCAACTTGGTGAAGTAATTGATGGCGTATTGGCATTAAGTCATAATCCCGATATTACTATTGCAGAATTAATGGAGTGCATTCCAGGACCAGATTTCCCGACGGCAGGTTTAATTTTAGGAAGAAGTGGTATTCGTAGAGCTTATGAAACAGGACGCGGGTCTATTATACTTCGTGCTAAAGTTGAAATTGAAGAGAAGTCAAATGGCAAACAATCTATTATCGTAACGGAACTACCTTATCAAGTGAATAAGGCGCGATTGATTGAAAAAATTGCAGAATTAGTTCGCGATAAGAAAATTGAAGGTATTACAGATTTACGTGATGAATCAGATCGAAATGGTATGCGTATTGTTATGGAAGTACGTCGTGATGCCAATGCTAATGTATTATTAAATAACTTATATAAACATACAGCACTTCAAACAAGTTTTGGTATTAACATGCTGTCTCTTGTAAATGGAGAACCGCAAGTACTGAATTTAAAACAAAATTTATATCATTACTTGGAACATCAAAAGGTAGTAATTCGTAGACGTACTGCTTATGAACTTGAAAAGGCAGAAGCACGTGCTCATATCTTAGAAGGATTACGAATTGCTTTAGACCATCTGGATGAAGTTATTACATTAATTCGTAATTCGAAAACAGCGGAAATTGCAAAGCAAGGTTTAATGGAACGTTTTGGCTTAAGTGAAAAACAAGCGCAAGCTATTTTAGATATGCGTCTGCAACGCTTAACAGGATTAGAACGCGAAAAAATTGAACAAGAATATCAAGATTTAATGAAGTTAATCGCTGAATTAAAAGCAATCTTAGCAGATGAAGAAAAGGTTCTTGAGATTATTCGTGAAGAATTAACAGAAGTAAAAGAGCGCTTCAATGATAAGAGACGTACAGAAATTACAATTGGTGGTATGGAGTCTATTGAAGATGAAGACTTGATTCCAGAACAAAACATCGCCATTACGTTAACTCATAATGGTTATATTAAGAGGTTGCCAGCTTCTACGTACAAAACACAGAACCGTGGTGGACGTGGTGTGCAAGGAATGGGAACAAATGATGATGATTTCGTAGAGCATTTATTAACTACTTCTACGCATGATCATATTCTATTCTTCACTAATAAGGGGAAAGTATACCGTACGAAAGGATATGAAATCCCAGAGTATAGTCGTACAGCGAAAGGTATACCTATTATTAACTTATTAGGTGTAGATAAGGGTGAATGGATTAACGCCATTATTCCAATTCGTGAATTTGGTGACGATGAATTCTTATTCTTCACAACAAAACAAGGTATTTCTAAGAGAACACCACTTTCATCATTTGCGAATATACGTACAAATGGTTTAATTGCAATCTCTCTTCGTGAAGAGGATGAAGTAATATCTGTACGTTTAACATCTGGTGATAAGGATATTATTGTAGGTACAAGCAATGGTATGCTAATTCGTTTTAACGAGCAAGATGTACGTTCTATGGGACGTAATGCGGCTGGTGTAAAAGCAATTACATTAGGTGAAGAAGATCAAGTTGTAGGTATGGAAATTGTCGAAGAGGATGTAAATGTTTTAATTGTAACGAAAAATGGTTATGGAAAACGTACGCCGATTGATGAATATCGCTTGCAAAGCCGTGGTGGTAAAGGTCTGAAGACTTGTAATATTACAGATAAAAACGGTAAATTAGTAGCTGTTAAATCTGTAACAGGTGAAGAAGATATCATGTTAATTACAGCAGCAGGTGTTATTATTCGTATGCCAGTTGATCAAATCTCTCAAATGGGACGTAATACACAAGGTGTTCGTCTAATTCGATTAGAGGATGAGCAAGAGGTAGCGACAGTAGCAAAAGCACAAAAAGATGATGAGGAAGAAACGAGCGAAGAGGTTTCTTCAGAAGAATAAGAGGGGAGATATCTCCTCTCTTTATTTTTTTATAATAATACTTGCATGGGGAAGAGAAAGCCTATATAATAGGCAGAGTCAGCAAATGAGAGATACAAGTTATCGAAAAAACTTGTTGACGAAAATAATATACTATGATATATTATAAAAGTCGCTGAAACGCGATGTTGAACTTTGAAAACTAAACGAAACAAACAACGTGAAACGTCAATTTTTATTTTAGATGCTAGACAAACTAACTTTATTGGAGAGTTTGATCCTGGCTCAGGATGAACGCTGGCGGCGTGCCTAATACATGCAAGTCGAGCGAA
>NZ_JBVVNL010000008.1:0-102916 GCF_055825275.1 Bacillus sp. GS3m_15504
TATTAGGCACGCCGCCAGCGTTCATCCTGAGCCAGGATCAAACTCTCCAATAAAGTTAGTTTGTCTAGCATCTAAAATAAAAATTGACGTTTCACGTTGTTTGTTTCGTTCAGTTTTCAAAGAACTAAAAGCGGGTGAAGAGAATCGAACTCTCGACCAGAGCTTGGAAGGCTCTTGTTTTACCACTAAACTACACCCGCGTGGTCGGGAAGACAGGATTTGAACCTGCGACCCCCTGGTCCCAAACCAGGTGCTCTACCAAGCTGAGCCACTTCCCGTAATTGGCGCGCCCGAGAGGAGTCGAACCCCTAACCTCTTGATCCGTAGTCAAACGCTCTATCCAATTGAGCTACGGGCGCTTATTCATGATGTTTTTTCGTCGTTGTATTTTGGCGACTCAATTATCTTATCATACTACATTTTCAAATGCAAGTACTTTTTTTAAAAAGATTTTTGATGCGGCCGAGAGGACTTGAACCTCCACGGGGTTTCCCCCACTAGGCCCTCAACCTAGCGCGTCTGCCGTTCCGCCACGACCGCGCGGAAAAAACAAAAGTGAGCCATGAAGGACTCGAACCTTCGACCCTCTGATTAAAAGTCAGATGCTCTACCAACTGAGCTAATGGCTCGTAAATGGCTGGGCTAGCTGGATTCGAACCAGCGCATGACGGAGTCAAAGTCCGTTGCCTTACCGCTTGGCTATAGCCCATCGAAATACTTATCTTCTTTTCAAAGACAAATGTTATTGTACCATAATGACCAATAAAAAACAACTGCTAATTAGCAGAAGTTAAAATGGCGGTCCCGACCGGGGTCGAACCGGCGATCTCCTGCGTGACAGGCAGGCATGTTAACCACTACACCACGGGACCATTTAATCTTTACATTAATATCATTTTACTTTTCATTATAATATTATGGTGGAGGATGACGGGATCGAACCGCCGACCCCCTGCTTGTAAGGCAGGTGCTCTCCCAGCTGAGCTAATCCTCCGAAGTGGTGACCCGTACGGGATTCGAACCCGTGTTACCGCCGTGAAAGGGCGGTGTCTTAACCACTTGACCAACGGGCCAATATGAATGGCAGAGAAGAAGGGATTCGAACCCTCGCACCGCGTTCGCGATCTACTCCCTTAGCAGGGGAGCCCCTTGAGCCACTTGGGTACTTCTCTGTATGGCTCCGCAGGTAGGACTCGAACCTACGACCGATCGGTTAACAGCCGATAGCTCTACCACTGAGCTACTGCGGAATAATAAAGACAATTTGTATCTTATAAAAATTCTCATCGTAAGTCAAGAGGTTTTTTCACAACATCTTGTACAAACGTGACATGTTTATAATATACTGGATTGCGTTTTCACTGTCAAGATGTTTTCTTTATCAGATTTAGTTTACCTTTACACTTTCCGCAGACATATCTTTTCGTATTAATTTGACGTCTTCTTACATATTGAAGCAAACACTCCATACATTCATACACATAAACCCTTTTTTCTTTCTCTGCATTCACCATACGTTTACAAAAGCGCGGTGCATCAACTGCCTTTAATAGTTCTCGAAAATCCTTATCCCGATGCTTATACCCTCTTCCTGTAATATGTAAGTGATAATGACAAAGTTCATGTTTAACAATTCCAACTAATTCTTCTTTCCCATACATTTCGTAATATCGATAATTCAGTTCAATATTGTGTGTATTCAATAGATAACGCCCACCAGTTGTGCGCAATCTACTATTAAACATCGCCTTATGTAAAAATGGCATTCCGAAATATTGTAGCGATACTTCTTCCACTAGCCGCTGTATTTCTTGCTCATCCATTTTCATTCCTCCTAAACAAAAAAATATTTTTACACTTTTCTCCTCTCTTATACATATATTAAATAGTACATATACCCATCCTCATTCAAGAAGCGTGGTTTCTAAAAACATAGCAAAAATAGAAATCCACTCACCAACCTCTCATCAATAGTACCTTACATTTATGAGAGTAGGATTAAACAAGGAGGGATTCCTATGCCTACATGGCTTAAAAAACAAATGCAACGCGCATATTTTGAAAAAAACCGGTATCAAATTAAATTATTAAATGAATGCTGGTTTTATTATAGCAAAATACATCAAAGTTCCTAATCCATTACACGTTTTGCCCTATAAAAAAAGAGCAGTTTCATCTGCTCTCTTCTCTTACTATTCAATTGGCAACATAGATAATGCAACACGACCTTTTTTCGTATCAATATCATCTACCCATACTTTGACGATTTGTCCAACAGATACAACATCTAACGGATGCTTCACATATTGTTTGCTTAGTTTAGAAATATGTACTAACCCATCTTGTTTCACACCTACATCAACAAAAGCACCAAAATCAACAACGTTACGTACTGTTCCTTCCAGTTCCATACCACGTTTTAAATCTTCTAATTTCAAAATCCCTTTTTTCAGAAGCGGTTTAGGCAACTCATCCCTCATGTCTCGCTCTGGACTAATGAGTGCATCTATAATATCGACTAATGTCGGCTCTCCAATTCCCGTTTCTTCCGACAACTTAGAAATCTCCACTTCTTCTAAACTCTTTTGTAATTGTGGTTGCCCTACGTCATCTTTTGATAACCCTAGACTCTTTAATAACAATTCAACATTTTTATATTGTTCCGGATGAATACCTGTACGGTCTAACGGATTTGCCCCTTCTAATATACGCAAGAAACCTATACATTGTTCATATGTCTTCGCACCTAGACGTGGTATTTTCTTTAAGTCTGTTCTTTTTGTAAATTTCCCTTCTTCTTCACGCTTTGCTACAATATTTTTCGCAACAGTTTTTGATAAGCCTGAAACATATTGCAACAATGCAACTGAAGCTGTATTTACATTCACACCGACTTGGTTAACTGCTGTCTCTACTACAAACGTTAATGATTCATTTAATCTTTTTTGAGATACATCATGCTGATATTGTCCAACCCCAACTGATTTAGGATCAATCTTTACAAGTTCAGCAAGTGGATCTTGCAGACGTCTACCGATAGAAACCGCACTTCTTTCTTCAACCTGTAAATCCGGGAATTCCTCACGGGCTAAATCAGAAGCCGAATACACACTCGCACCAGCTTCGTTCACAATAATATAGAAGACTTCTCGTTTCACATTTTGTAATACATCAACTATAAATTCTTCCGATTCTCTAGAAGCTGTACCATTCCCAATCGCAATCATCTCAACTTGGTATTTATCTATAATAGAAAGAACTTTCGCTTTGGCATCTTCATATTTACGCACTGGTGGATGCGGATAAATAACATCAATATATAAAACTTTCCCCGTATCGTCTACAATAGCTAATTTACACCCCGTTCTATATGCAGGGTCTACAGCTAACACAACCTTTCCTTTCATTGGAGGTTGTAATAACAAATTACGTAAGTTCTCAGAGAAAATATGTATCGCTTGTTCCTCAGCTGTTTCTGTTAATTCTTTTCGAATCTCTCTTTCAATAGAGGATTGAATTAATCTTTTATAACCATCCTCAATTGCTAACTTTACATACTGTGCACTTTTTGAATCGTTATCGCGAATTACTTTCTTATATAAGAAAGTTACTATCTCATCTACTGGCGGAACAACAGAAACTCTCAATATATCTTCTTTCTCACCGCGATTCATCGCTAACACGCGATGCGGTACTACTTTCTGCAACGGTTCTTCATAATCGTAATACATTTCATATATATTCTTTTCATCTTTCTCTTCATCTTTTACAACCGAAGACATAACACCTTTTCTAAAAGTAACATTCCGAATCCAACTACGATATGCCGCTTCATCTGAAACGATTTCTGCAATGATGTCTTGAGCACCTTGTAATGCTTCTTCTGCAGATTGCACTTCTTTCTCGGCATTTATAAACTCCATTGCCTTCTGATTCGGATCTTCTTTCGTATATAACAATAACCATTCAGCCAATGGCTCTAATCCTTTTTCTTTTGCAATCGTTGCTTTCGTTCTTCTCTTTTCTTTATATGGACGATATAAATCTTCTACTTCTTGCAACTTTGTAGCTTTCAAAATTTGCTGACGTAATTCTCCTGTCAGTTTCCCCTTCTCATCAATAAGACGAAGAACCTCTTCTTTCCTATCTTCAAGCTGCATTATATATTGCCATCTCTCTAAAATTGTACGAATTTGCACTTCATCTAAAGAGCCTGTCCATTCTTTTCGGTAACGAGCAATAAATGGAACTGTGTTACCTTCTTCTGTTAATTGAATAACATGACGAACTTGCTTTTCGGTAAAGCCTAATTCCTTCACTAACATTTTCATTAACGCTTGTCGATTATCTACCATTTCCATATACAACCGTAACCTCCTCTATAATAAAAAAAGTTGCCCTTCAAAGAGAGCAACTTAAACTGCCGATTTAAAAATCTATTAGTCCTAAACTAATTTGTAGCGCTTCATCTACACGAATCATCATCACTTCATCTAAGTGAGTGATTTTGTCCGTTAAGCGCTGCTTATCGATTGTTCGAATCTGCTCAAGTAAAATAACAGAATCTCTCTCAAAACCGTACTTTTTCGCATCAATTTCCACATGAGTGGGTAATTTCGCTTTTTGAATCTGTGCAGTAATAGCCGCTACAATCACCGTTGGACTAAAACGATTTCCGATGTCATTTTGAATGACAAGAACCGGACGAACGCCTCCTTGCTCAGAACCAACAACTGGGGAAAGGTCTGCAAAATACACGTCGCCGCGTTTTACAATCAAAATATTACCCCCCGCTAACTAAGCGTTCTACTGTATGAGCTGCTTCATACTCTGCTAAGAAAGCTTCAGATGCAATACCAAGATTAATTTTTCCCATTTCAATGTACCCACGTCGCATTGATTCATGTTGGTAGCGTTTCTTCGTCTTATGTTGACGCAATAACAGTTGTGTTGCCTGGCAAATTAGTTCATGGCGATTCTTATTCTCTTGTTTTCCAATTCCGTCCAATTCCGTTACCATTTGCTTTGGCAACCGAACCACGATTTCAGTAGTTACACTTGATTCGGACACAAAAATACACCTCCACCGTCAACTACACACCCAAATATATATATGACACCTATTGTAATAATACCATTGTATGGAGCCTGTTGCAAAGACTTCCTTATTCCTTGCTTATGTTTTCCAATTCACAAACAAAACATTCATATTCTTTTATTTTTATCTCATTACAAGCAAGAAACATGAAAGTTCCTCCGCAAAATTCACGTTATATTATGTTAAAAGTAACTATAAGTAAAAAGCTTCTCGTCAAAAACGAACTTATTCTTAACCAATGAACAGTTCTCTCACATGACAAGAAGCAAATCATACTACCTTCTATATATCGTTCAAATAATTAATTACTTCCACAACTTTTCCATTCCGTATAAATATTCTCGGCACACGAAAACTGATCGTCGTAATAATTTCATAATTAATAGTCCCTGAATATTCCGCAACCTCTGTAGCGCTAATATATTCATCTCCTTGCCTTCCAATGAGTGTAACTTTCGTACCAAGAGGCACTTCACAAGGAAGGTGAATCATGAATTGATCCATCGTTACTCGCCCTACAATCGGTACCCTTTTACCATTTACAAGTACTTCAAATCCTTGTAATCTTCTAAGCCAGCCATCTGCATAACCAATTGCAACGGTCGCAATCCATTCTTCAGTTTTCGTTCGATAAGTGACGTTATAACTAATTCCATCCCCTTTAATCACCTGTTTAATATGAGCAACTTTCGTATGCAATGATAGCGCTGGTTCTAATTTAAACGGTAAAAAAGGGCGTATTTCTACAGATGGAGATAACCCATACATCGCAATGCCAATTCGTACTGCATTAAATGTAATCCCTTGAAAACGTAGCGTTGCAGCACTATTAGCTGTATGAACAAACTTAGGATCCACTCCGAATTCTTTCAACCAACTTAACTGCTCCAAAAATGTGTTATATTGCTTATCAAAGTAAGAAGTCTCCACCTCATCTGCTGTTGCAAAATGCGTATAAACTCCTTCCAACTCTAAGAATGGTGCACCTTCTAAGCTTTTTAAAAATCCTTTTAATTCTTTACGTTCACGTATTCCAATTCTCCCCATACCACTATCGAAATTAATATGGTATTTCATCGTAGACGAACCATCCCAAAGTTTGATTGCTTCATCTACCCATTCCTTTTGAAAAACAGTTAATGCTACATCATTTTCAGCAGCTACATTTATATCACGAGGAGGAGAAGGACCTAACACCAAAATTGGCGCAGTAATACCAGCTCTTCGAAGCACTAAAGCTTCATCTAAGAACGCAACTGCTAACCTTGTCGCCCCCGCTTCTAATGCTGTTTTAGCCACCGGTACATAATCGTGCCCATATGCATTCCCTTTAACAACGGCAAAAATTTCTACATCACTCGGGATAAATTCTTTAATATGTGTAACGTTGTTATAAATGGCATCTAAATCCACTTCCACCCAAGTGTCACGATAAAATGGTGCTTCTTCCATAAATACACTTCCTTATACACGATATGCGAAGCTTATTCTTTTATATGCTTCTTTTATGAAATCCACCCTTCAAACTAAGAAAAGACGTGGTGCACATATATCACCACGTCTAAGAAGTTTACTTCACTTGCTTCTCTGTAACTGAACGAGCAACCATTAATAGCTCCTTCGGCTCTAAACCTTTAGACACGAGCATATATTCTACTCCGTTATGCGACCACGTTAAAGAGTCTTTCGTCAATGCTCCAATTGTAAAGCCAAGATCAACCAATTCTCCGCTCACACTTATTGCTGACGAAGCCTCTGCAACTTTTGCCTTTTCTTGTATTAAAGTAAAGGATTTCTTACTTCCAGTGTATGTGAGTATTGCACGCTTGCCACTGTCTGTCTTCAACTCTTTTTCATCTTTCAAAGTCATACCTTGTGGCGTATCACGTGGATATAAAATAGCAAACGGTTTGTCTTCTTTCGCTGTTGTTTGAACATCTACTTGCGCTCTAGACATATTTTGTTTCGTATCAAATGCACCTTTATCAAATTTCGCGTCGAATTTCACTTTAGAGAAATCTACTTTCACAAGAACATTTTGATCATTATCCATTAACTTCACCGAAACTGGCGTTAAATCACTTTTCTTCAACGTAATCTCTTGTCTCGGCAACATGTTTTGATGCTGATAGTTTGTTTTTGTTTTAAAAATATAATGCTTATCTGTTTTTTCAAAAGTAAGGTTTTTCTTATCCTGTAAAATATCTCTCACAAGCGATTCGTATAAATAAGCCTGGCTACTATTTTGCGGCCAATCACTTTGGAAACGAAAACTCTTATTAAGAGCTGGCGTTAATACAAATACTCCTTCTTCATTTCTTAAAATAATTTGACTTTGATCTTTTTTCGCATTCTGCAAATTCACACGATAAAACGAAGGTTCCTTATGCCATATTTCTACCTTATACTCCTGAGGCTCATTCCCTGTTTTAATAGATAATTTCGCTTCAGCTTGATAGCTTTTCAACCCTTTTACTTTCGCCTCTAAATCTCTCACAACATCATCTTGTTTCTTTTCCATACAACCGGCCAACACAAAAACGGTTAATAAACCGACAAGAACTAAAAACAGACGCCTTTTCATCACTTCAGCCCCTTTGCCCCTATAAATGAATGGAAGATGTACCTTCCTTATCGCTACCACAAATATATGAGACAAAGATATAAAATATGCAGACTAGCTTGACGAGCTTTCTAAAACAACTTGAGCAACAGCAAATTCCTTACTATGACTAATCGATAAATGAACAATATGTTCTGTACTCGTAATAAGAATCGGCTTCCCTCTATCATCATTTCTTACTTCAATATCTAAAAAACTCACTTCTTTCCCAATACCAGTTCCTACCGCTTTTGAATACGCCTCTTTCGCTGCAAATCTTCCAGCTACAAACTCTGTAAGGCGGCTTCCCTTCAGTCCCTTAGCAACATTACGTTCATTTTCAGTTAAAATACGCTCCATAAATTTAAGCTTTCCATCTAGCATTTTTTCAATTCGATTCAATTCAATAATATCGATTCCAATCCCTACAATCATTTCAAAATCCCCTTCTTCTATTTAGCTTTCTTTTTTCATATTGTAAGAATAACAGAGAATCTTTCTGATGCAAAAGGAGTGATACTCATAACATGCTCATACCATCCGCCCGCATTTCCTTACAACCAATCGTCATCTCTTTACTTCTCATACAATTCATTATGATTATGTTAGGCGATTTTTTCCTCTTTCCTATGGCAGCTTATCATGAATATATCGCTAATGGAGAATGGTGGCGTCTCATAACTTCCCTGTTCGTACATGTAGACTTACAACATTTTCTTTCTAATAGTATTTGTTTATTCGTCCTTGGCTCTTCTATTGAAAAACAACTAGGCCGCTTTTCTTTCATCATTATTTTTTTCCTTTCTGGCATTCTCGGAAATATTTTCTCTTATCTTATTATGCCCCATGAATATATTCATGCCGGAGCATCTGGTGGTATTTTCGGATTGCTAGGTGCACAGTTATTTCTATTGTATAGCCGATATCGTTCTTCCAATCCAAAAGACATTGCTATTTTTTCAATCATGATATGTATATTACTACTATTCACTTTCTTCAATCCCTCTGCCAACCCTATCAGCCATTTAACAGGATTGATCATTGGTGGTATTTGCACCCCTTTATTAATAAAAAAACTCGATGGTGCAGAGCTCATTTAATATAAAAGCTCGCACCATCGATAATTTCCACATCTGTTTGTTCACTTAAATCCCTCATAAGTTGAAATAAAGACTCATCCTTCATCTTCGCTTCAATCATACAATCAATTTGCGGAACACTTCCCTTTATCTTTTTTAAAAAAGATAAAAAAGTATCTACATCAATAAAGTCCGCATGTGCTCTCGGGTCTTTTCCCTCTCTAGGACTAGAAATGTGCATTTTCACTGGTAACAAAGACGATTCCCACGTATGTACAACACGCGCCCAATCTTCATGCCAATCTTCTCGATCATGATTCATCATATGGTGATGTAAATCAAATACAACGGGAATGTCCAGTTTTTCTCCTAAATATAATGTATCCTCGAGCGTAAAAGTTGTATCATCATTTTCTAACATAATCATTTCCTGAATACCTCTTGGGACATTAGACCAATTCTCTATAAAACGCTCTAATGCAAGCTCTTTATCTTTATATCCGCCCCCAACATGCATTACACATCGTTGCTTATGTTCAATCCCCATACCTTTTAATAATTTTCTATGCATCTGTAACGTCTTTACAGATTGTTTAAAAATATTCTCCTCAGGTGAATTGAGTACAACAAAATGATCTGGATGAAAATCAATACGCATATTCATTCGAATAGCGTAATCACCTAGCACTTTTAAATTTTCTTTTAATGGGCGAATATAATTCCACTCTAACAACTCCTCATGATTCGCTAAAGGAATCAACTTAGAACTAAGTCGAAAAAAGGATATATCATGGCCTTTATTATGTTTTAATAACCGTAAGCAATTTTCCAAATTCGAATTAGCAATTCTTTCAAGTTTACGAATTGCCGCTTCCCGATCATCTATTTTTTGAAACTGTGCGTACGTCATCGTTTGAGATGGAGATGCATTTTTCAAATGTACACTCATCGCGACATACCCAAGCCTTACAAGCATGTGGCACCTCATTTCTACACAAGTTATTATGTAGTATGTACAATTACAGAAATAAAAAAAGAGAATGCCGGCAAAGGGCATTCTCTTTTTTTATTATTAAGCTTGTGGCTTACGGCTATGATGTTTTCTTTCGCCGCGTCCGTTTGAAGATCCTGGGCGTCCTTGACCTTCGCCACGACGACCACGGTTACCATCACGGCTACCTTCACGATTGCGATCACGGTTACCGTCACGATTACGACCATCACGATTGCGGTCACGGTTACGACCATCGCCACCGCGTCCATCACGACTACGATTACGATTACCATCACGGTATCCGCCTCCGTTACCGCCGCGTTTTTTAGAACCGCCACCTCTTGAAACAACTGGTGGTTCTGATGTTAAAGCGATTGGAGTTGTATCTGGCTCTTTTGTCATCATTTTTAAAGCAGCAGCTACTACTGTTACAGAGTCGTTCTCTTCTAACATTTCTTCTGCAATACGCTTGTAGTATGCTAAGTTTTCATTTTCAATTGTGCTTTGAAGTTTTTCAGCGATTAAACGTTGTTGACCTTCTAGTGCCTCGTCAAGTGTCGGTGCATCCATGCGGTCCATTTTACGTTTTGTTGTACGCTCGATATTTTTTAATTGTCCAGATTCACGTGGTGTTACAAATAGCATTGCAATACCTTTTTTACCTGCACGACCAGTACGGCCAATACGGTGAACATATGATTCTGGATCTTGTGGAATATCGAAGTTATATACGTGTGTTACGCCTGAAATATCAAGACCACGTGCAGCAACGTCTGTTGCAACAAGAACTTCAATAGAACCTTCTTTGAATTTACGTAATACAGACATACGTTTCGCCTGAGTTAAATCACCATGGATACCTTCTGCAGCATAACCACGTAAGTTTAATGCCTCTGATAATTCATCAACACGACGCTTTGTACGACCGAACACAATCGCAAGCTCTGGAGATTGAATATCTAGTAAGCGTGTTAACACGTCAAACTTTTTCTTTTCTTGCACTTCTAAATAGAACTGCTGAATGTTTGGCATTGTTACTTCTTTTGCTTTTACTTTAATGTGTTGAGGCTCAGTCATGAAACGCTCAGCAATACGACGAATTGGGTCCGGCATTGTCGCTGAGAATAGTAATGTTTGATGTGTTTCTGGCACATCTGTTAAAATTGCTTCAATATCTTCAATGAAGCCCATGTTTAACATTTCATCCGCTTCGTCAAGAACAACTGTCTCTACGTTTTGTAAGCGAAGTGTTTTACGGTTAATATGATCTAAAATACGACCCGGCGTACCAACAATAATGTGTGGGTGTTTTTTTAGAGCACGAATTTGGCGGTTAATATCTTGACCACCGTAAATTGGTAAGATACGAACACGTTTATGTTTACCAATTTTGTATAGCTCTTCTCCAACTTGAATTGCTAATTCACGCGTTGGCGCAATAACAATACCTTGAACCGATTCTTTATGTGTATCCACTTTATCTAATAGTGGTAATCCGAATGCTGCTGTTTTCCCTGTACCTGTTTGTGCTTGCCCAATAATATCCTTACCTTGCAATGCATGTGGAATTGTTTCAGCTTGAATTGGCGTAGCCTCTTCAAAGCCCATACTTTCAACAGATTGCAGTAAAGAATCACTTAATCCTAATTCTCGAAATGTTGTCAATGTTACTTCTCCTTTTCTATCCTATACTTATCATTTAAAAAAAGGCGTTTTCCGAATTTGCGGAAAAGCCCTTTTCCTGAATGCTCACGTATATAAACGGGCGTATATTCTTCACGAAAATACTTCTAAACGTTATTACACTTTATCAATTATAAGTTTTGTATGTGCAAAAAGCAAACCCAACTGTTACCTTATTTTCATATTAAGAGTTTTTTTCTTCACTTTTATTTTTTTATATTTACTGTAAGCGCTTATTATAAGTTTCTTCTATTTTCGTAGCTATCATCCCTATTTATATACACCAATTATTTCAACATCGTAATTACTTCTTCCAATTTCATACCGCGAGATGCTTTTACTAATACAACATCTTTTGTATCGACTACTGCTTGCAACTCTTTTACTAACTCTTCTTTATTATCATAAGCCTTTACACGTTCGTTAGGGAAATTAATTTTCGCTCCCTCAGCAATTTGAGCCCCTAATTTACCATATGTGAACACATAGGAGATTTTTGCTGGATCAATTAATTTACCTACTTCATAATGAAACTGCACTTCTTGATCTCCAAGCTCTAACATATCACCGAGAACAACAATTTTTTTAGAGAATCCATCTAAACCATTCATTAGGTGGAATGCCGCTTCCATAGCTGTTGGACTTGCATTATAGGCATCATTGATGATTGTTAATCCACTGTCTGTTTTTACAATTTCCATACGCATGCCCGTCATTTGAAGTGTTACTAAACCTTCTTTCATCTCTTCCCACGTTACACCAAAGTATTTCGCAATTGCCATAGAAGCAAGCGTATTATACACATTGTGTTTCCCTAATACGGGTAGATAGAATGAAATGTTTTCTTCTCTATTCATTTTAAAATGCGTCCCAGTTGCTTGTAACGTTACAGTCGTTGGATAATAATCATTTGCTCTAGCATCACCAAACGTAACTGTTTCAGCTATTAAATTCATTTCAGGAACACGATTCGTTAATAATGGCTCGTCTCCGTTATATACGAACACTCCACCTTCTTGTAATCCTGTCACGATTTCTAATTTCGCTTCGGCAATTGCCTCACGAGAGCCTAAGTCCATTAAATGTGCTTCACCAATGTTCGTAATGATAGCTGCATTTGGACGAGCTAACTTAGATAAGAATTCAATTTCTCCGCGGCTTGACATTCCCATTTCTAATACAGCTACTTCTGTATTTTCTTCTAAGTTTAAAATAGTAAGAGGTAGCCCGATATGATTATTGAAGTTTCCTTCTGTTTTTTGAACTTTGAATTTAGTTGCAAGAAGACTTGTTACAATATCTTTTGTAGATGTTTTACCGTTACTACCTGTCACACCAATCACTTTAACATCCAATTGATCGCGATAGTGTTTCGCTAACATTTGTAATGCTGATAGCGTGTCTTCTACAAAAATAACCGGAAGATTCTCAGGTGGATTTGCTACATCTTTCACCCATAATGTCGCCACAGCTCCATTTTCAACAGCTTTATCTACAAAAGCATGTCCATCGAAACGTTCACCTTGAATCGGAACATATAGGTTTCCTTTTTCGATTTTTCTCGTATCAATAGACACCCCTTGTATAGTAATTCCCTCATACTGCTCTGCTAATCCCGTACCATTTATCATTTGTTCTACTTGTTTTAACGTTCGATTTATCATGAAAACACTCCTTACATAGAGGAAGCACTATTCCTGCGAATAGTGCCTCCTCCTTTTTTGTTAGATTGTATATTTAATTTTTTGTTTTTCTTCGTGACGCTCCATTGCTAAACGAATTAGCTCTTCAATTAATTCCGGATACGGTAATCCAGTATGTTGCCACAGTAGAGGGAACATACTAAACGGCGTAAATCCTGGCATCGTATTCACTTCGTTAATATATACTTCTCCATCTTTCGTTAAGAAGAAATCAGCTCGCGTTAAGCCAGCACCATCTAACGATTGGAAGGCAACAATCGCATCTCGCTTAATAACATTAGACTCTTCTTCTGTCATTTCAGCTGGGATAATTAATGCTGTATCACCATCGATGTATTTCGACTTATAATCATAGAAGTCTTTTTTAGGTACAATTTCACCTACAACTGAACATTTCGGTTCATCATTACCTAGTACACCAACTTCTACTTCACGTCCAATGATATTCTCTTCTACAATAATTTTACGGTCAAATTGGAATGCCTCTTCAAATGCATTCTCAAGCTCTTCACGATTTTTACACTTATTAATCCCAACACTTGAACCAAGGTTTGCTGGTTTTACGAAGCAAGGGTATCCTAATACTTCTTCTACTTTTTCATATGCTGTTTCACGATCTTTTTCCCATCCGCTACGAATGAATGATGCATATTTCGCTTGTTTTAATCCAGCTTCTGCGAAAATGTTTTTCATAACAACTTTATCCATACCAGCAGCAGATGCTAGAACACCATTTCCTACATAAGGAATGTTCATTAATTCTAATAAACCTTGAACCGTTCCATCTTCACCATTTGGTCCATGTAGTAATGGAAAAATAACGTCGATAGCATTTTCCTCAGCATTTGCAGATGGAATGATTTCTGTGCTTAAAGATAACGGAGAAATCGCATTTTCTGCACCGCTCATTTTTAGAACTTCAACATTTGCTACTTCACCTTCAATACGTTCACCGCGTATCCATTGACCTTGTTCTGTAATATAAATTGGATGAATCTCGAATTTATCTTGATTTAATGCTTTAATAGCAGCAAGAGCCGTTTGTAACGAAACTTGATGCTCAGCTGATTTTCCACCATATAATAAACCTAATTTAATTTTTGTCACTGAAATCACCCTAACCAATTGTTTTCATTTTTCTATTTTAGCACTTTTTATAAAAATAGGTAGTTCCTATTTGAAATAAAATGCAACTTCCACAAATAATTAAATGACACCACTTATTGGTTCTCTATACTTTTTCCACTTAACTTTCTTCATAAATATATAAAGTGAAACTTTAATCAGTGGGGGGCTTCATCCCCTACTGATTATTAGTTGAACCAATCGGACTTTAATGGGCAGTTGATCCCCCACCTAAATTCCTTACTTTCGCTGAATTTTGAGGTGGGGGTCTTACTGCCCATTAAAGTGGGATAAAATTGCAACCCAATCTAGTTATGTACCTAAAATATGTAGAAATCCCTTTTTTGTGTATGTCATCTAATCATTAAGAAGATTGTTTGGTTAGTGTGCCTTTTTGCCTTTGTTCAACGAGACGATCTAAAGAAATATATACACCGCCTGCAACTACACATCCTATAGCTAAAATTGTAAATAGGAAGTGACCAAGTAATCGATCTAATAAAACCCCCCCAAGAAGTGGACCAAATGCATTTCCTGTAATCCACTGCAAACTTGCAGCCCCCATATAAGTCCCTCTTAAATGCTCAGGGGCCAAATTCGCTACAAACGTCATCTGTACAGGCGACATAATCATCTCGCCTAATGTATATATGGCATACACAAACAGTAACATTATTAAAATAATTGTAGCATTTGTATCTAATCCTCCAAACCACTTCGGTAACCAGCCTATAAAAAACAAACCTATCCCGAACAAACATGCACCATATAACATCGTCTTTCCGACAGGTTTATCTGTGGCCCATTTTGAAATTTGAAATTGGAACAACACAACTAATAGTCCGTTTAACGCCATTAAATATGGGTATGGATTGTTAGTTCCAAAAATATCTTTCATTTCATTATCAAAATGCAATGGCAACATGCCTTCTGTTTGAGAAAATCCCATCGAAATAATGATACCTGCTAATAAATAAATCATAAGTGCCTTATCTCGCAATACAATTTTCCACACCACTCCTGATTCCTTTTCGTTATCCTCTTCCTTATTCGTACTCTTTGGCATTGTCTCTTGAATAAGAACGAATACAAGTAATGCATAGAATAACATCGTAGACGAGGCAATAATAAACACAAGGTTCTTCGACAACATAACTACTGAAGCCCCCATTATCGGGCCAATTGCAGCACCTATATTATGCCCCATCCGCAACAAACCATATGCTTCTGTTCTTTTTTCTGGCGCCGTTACATCCGCAACCATCGCTGATGCAGCTGGATGAAATAAAGAATTACTTAACCCTAAAAAAACCGATAAAATTGCATAGGGAATAAATCCTTCTATAAATAAAAAACCGAGCATTAATAATGCATTACTCGTCATCGAAAATATCATAATCGGCTTTCGTCCATATATATCAGCAATTCTTCCACCTATAATGGATCCAAAGCTCGCAGCAATTGGAGAAAGCGCCATAATAACTCCAACCTGTAATAATGAATCCACCTTATCTTTTAAATATAACGCAAAGAAAGGCATCAACATCATCATCGCAATTCCATTTAACGTCTCACCAATAAACCGAATCCATACGTTACGGTCCATCTCCCTTAATTCACGCCACGTATTCTTCATAAATTCCCCCCTTAGTTCCCCAACAATTATATTATATATAGAATCAGAAAAATACAAATTTTCAAACTAAAATTACCACATTAATCTTTGTCGAAATAAGTAGAAATTCTTATGAATACGCATTATCTTGATCATCCTTTCTATATATCTTTCTATAACTTTTTTTGGTATTATTATACATGTCGATTCCATAAAAGAGGCATGCTCCGTTATTGAGCATGCCTCTTTTTATTTATTTCACAGTATATGACCCCTCTTCAATCCAGCTATACATATATTTTTCATCTTCTGTTTCATGTGCTTGTTTTACAATACGAAGCGGACGGAATGTATCTATCATAACAGCTAATTCAAGCGTTTCTTTTTTCCCTATACTCGCCTCTGTTTTCCCAGGATGTGGACCGTGAGGAATGCCGCTCGGATGAAGTGTAATAGACCCTTCCTCCACACCTTTTCGGCTCATAAAGTTACCTTCTACATAGTACAGTACTTCATCGCTATTCACGTTACTATGATAATACGGTGCCGGAATAGATTCTGGATGATAGTCATATAAACGTGGTACGAAAGAACAAATAACGAAATTGTGACCCTCGAACGTTTGATGTACTGGAGGTGGCTGATGAATACGACCTGTGATTGGCTCAAAATCCTCTACATTAAAGACCCAGGGATATAAATAACCATCCCATCCAACTACATCTAACGGATGGTGTCCTAAAACATGTTTGTGCATATATCCTCGTGACTTTGTCATTACGACAAACTCACCTTTTTCATCATACGTCTCTAATTTTTCCGGGCCACGAATATCTCTCTCACAAAACGGGCTATGCTCTAACAATTGTCCATATTCATTACGATAGCGACGCGGTGTTGTAATTTGACTATTTGCCTCTACAACAAGAAACTTAGTCTCTCCTTCATCTGGAATAACACGATAAATCGTTCCAATTGGGATTGTTACATAATCACCTTTTCGATAGTGAATCGTTCCGAACATTGTTTCAATTTTTCCTGTTCCGTAATGGACAAACAACATTTCATCGCCATCACCATTACGGTAGAAATAATCCATTTTTTCTGTCGGAGTCACTACTCCGATTAATAAATCTTCATTTCCAAGTATAAAGTTTCTGCCACTTACTGCATCACCACTTTTTTTATTTTCTTTCGTGCGAAAGTGACGATGAGAAAGAGCAACATCTTCTTCATACTGCAACTGACAAGAATGTGATAATGCTGCATGCCCTACTTCCGTTGGCATATAATGATGATACAAAATAGATTGCGTACCAGAAAAACCTTTTGTTCCCATTACCTGTTCACGATAAAGCGATCCATCTTTTTTACGGAATTGTACATGTCGTTTATGAGGTAGCTCCCCCATGTGACGATAAAACATGCTCATCACCTGCTTCCTTTTCTTTTTTGACCGTATTACGTAATGTACCTAAACCAGTAATCGTAAGCTCTACCACATCACCATCTTGCAGCCACTCTTCTGTACCTAGTTCTAAAATACAACCTGTTCCTACTGTCCCAGAACCAATCACATCACCTGGGTATAACGTAACATCTTCCGAAGCACGTTCAATCATTTCAGCAAATGTATAGTAAATATCTTGGAAGTTCCCTTTTGATAATAGCTTTCCATTCACATGAGCAGTCATCTCTAACTCATAACGGTCACCGTTGCGATAAATATCTAATTCCTCTTTCGTAACAAGGTGCGCTCCTAATGAAGTTGCAAAATCTTTTCCTTTCGCTGGACCAAGTCCTACCTTCATTTCTGTTGCTTGTAAGTCCCTTGCACTCCAATCATTCATAATACAATAACCAAAAATGTATTCCTCTGCTTGCTCACGAGAAATATTTCTTCCTTCTTTCCCGATTACGCAAGCAATCTCTAACTCATAATCAAGTTTTTCAGATTTTTTCGGACAAATTACAACATCATTCGGACCAATTACAGCACGATGGTTCGTAAAATAAAAAACCGGGATATCATACCATTCTGGTACAACATCTAGCCCTCTTCGGCCACGTGCCGTTTTTACATGCTGCTCAAACGCGTAAAAATCCCGAATACTACTCGGATTAGGAATCGCTGCTGCTAATTGCACTTCCTCTAAAGAATATATGCCCTTTTCCGGGTTCTTAATATTACGCAATACTTCTACATACTCATCCGCTTTCTCTAAAAAGGCGAACATAGAAGAAGGTAATTTCCCATCACTAGCAAGATTCATATCGATTACTTTGTCACCTTCAAGCCATCCAGCTCGCATTTCTTTTGAAGGAAGACGAAATGTAACAAATTTCATCATGATTCCTCCTTATGAAAATGAAATTTCCACCAGCAAAAGAATTATTGCTGGTGGATATAAATTTTATAAATTCCCGCGACGCTCTTGTTCTCTTTCAATTGATTCGAATAATGCTTTAAAGTTTCCTTCTCCAAATCCACGAGAACCTTTACGCTGAATGATTTCAATAAATAAAGTTGGACGATCTACAATTGGTTTCGTAAAGATTTGTAGTAAGTATCCTTCATCATCGCGATCTACTAAAATCTTTAATTCTTTCAACTTATCAATTTCCTCATCAATTTTTCCAACTCGTGCAGTTAACTCATCATAATAAGTATCTGGTGTATCTAAAAACTCCACACCATTTGCACGTAGCGCTTCTACTGTTTTAACAATGTCATTTGTTAGTAAAGCAAGATGCTGTACACCTGCTCCATTATAGAACTCTAGATATTCTTGAATTTGTGATTTTCTCTTTCCATCTGCTGGCTCGTTAATAGGGAACTTAATACGACTTCCATTTGTCATAACCTTCGACATTAATGCTGAATACTCTGTACTAATATCATCATCATCAAAATGGATCATTTGTTTAAAGCCCATAACGTTCTCGTAATAACTAACCCACTCTTCCATCTTTTCAACATTACCAACTACATGGTCTACAGCAATTAAACCTGACTCTTCAAATGGAATATCAAATTCAGCCTTTTGGAATCCTGGCATAAATGTCCCTTTATAATTTTTACGCTCTACAAGCGTATGAATTGTATCACCATACGTACCAATAACTGCTTTTTTCAATGTACCGTTCTCATCTGTTAACTCTACAGGCGGAGCAATTGCGACGGCACCACGTTTCACTGCTTCTGAGTATGCTTTATCAACATCGTCAACAAGTAATGCTACATCTTTCACGCCATCACCATGAGTCTTTACAAACTCTGCAATACGATTGTCACTACTTAAAGCCCCAGACACAACGAAACGCATGTTTTTTTGCACAAGAACATAAGATACTTTTTCACGATTACCAGTTTCTAATCCAGAGTAAGCCACAATTTTGAATCCGAATGCTCTCGCAAGATAATAACTTGATTGCTTTGCATTTCCTACGTAAAATTCCAAATGATCTACATCACGTACTGGAAAAAAGTCCTCCATTTGTGCAGCTAGCGTATCCATAGATTTTTGTTTCATAAAATCCTCATCCCCCTGTAAATAGATTAAATGGTTCATACTTAAAACCAACCGAAAACGCTTCCAACATCAATTAATAGAAATTAGTTAGCAAGCTAACAAATTCTGACCTTTAAAATTTTCTATTTTTTCTGTCAAATTCCTCTTTTTTTCTTACATATAAAATTCGACTTTTTTCTCTTTAAAATATAGAGGGGCTATTAATACTTGAAGGGATATATAGAAGAAAAATAAAAAAGACCCCAACATATTAATTACTTACTAATATGCTAGAGTCTTTATTTTTTTTGAATAATTGTATTTATATGTCTCATACTAATACTTTTGCAAGGAATAGAATAAATGATGTTAATACTACCGCTCCACCTAATGATCCTAATAAATCTGTTTTTGTTACTTGTAACACTTGTTCACTGTTCATATTCCTCATTCTCCTTTCGTTTTATAAGATTTAAAACTTCTATTACACTAATACACTTGATAAAAATACGATTAATGCTGTTAATACTACTGCTCCACTTGCTGATCCTACGAAGTCACCTTTTGTTACTTGTAATACTTGCTCCTTCATGTTTTTCATTCTCCCTTCATTTGTTTTTTGTTACAAAATTTCTATTATACTAATACGCTTGATAGAAATACGATTAATGCTGTTAATACTACTGCTCCACTTGCCGATCCTACGAAGTCACCTTTTGTTACTTGTAATACTTGCTCTTTCATATTTTGCATTCTCCCTTCATTTGTTTTTTGTTACAAAACTTCTATTATACTAATACGCTTGATAGGAATACGATTAACGCTGTTAATACTACTGCTCCACTTGCTGATCCTACGAAATCACCTTTTGTTACTTGTAATACTTGCTCTTTCATTTTGCATTCTCCTCTCTTTTTCTTTTTTACAAAACTTCTATTATACTAATACGCTTGATAGGAATACGATTAATGCTGTTAATACTACTGCTCCACTTGCTGATCCTACGAAGTCACCTTTTGTTACTTGTAATACTTGCTCTTTCATATTATGTATCCTCCTTTTTAATAAGTTATCTATATGTAATTTCTAAGAAATGTTTATTTCATAGTTTTTATGTTAACGTTACATTAAATTTGATAACGTAACGTTTGTAACATTAATGTAACATAACTATCGTTACCTTGCAATATAATTACGTAAATTTTATTACACTTTTTTTACGTTTTTTTATAAACACCTTCAAAAACCTTGATTTAATGCATTTTCTACTAAATCCACGTTTGTAACATTCATGTAATATTACAGTCATATAACGAAACATCCCCATACCTCCCTCTACTTTTGTTACAAAGTAAGATAAATCTTTCATTAATAAAGTAGAATCTATCAAATTCTTACTGATAGTTTATGAGAGATAAAATACAATCTTTCCAAGATAAGTTTATATGTTTCCTCTATATAACTATGTATAATAAGAACAAAGAGGTGGTCATTTTGAAATTAATCGCATTAGATATGGATGGTACACTACTATCATCTAATCTTGAAATCTCCAAAGAGAACTTACAAGCTATCCAAACTGCAAAAGAGGCTGGTCATATTGTCATGATTTGTTCTGGCCGTGCAAAAGAGGATGCTTTGAAATTATTGGAAGAGTATAAACTATCTCTTCCAGTTGGAGCGAGCAATGGGGCAATTGTTTATGTGGATGGAAAAGTAATTAACTCGCGTTGTTTACAAAACGATAAAGTATACAAGCTTGCAAAATTACTAGAATCTGAGGGTTTCCCTTATAAACTATATACGAATAAAGGAGTTTATTCTCCGTATACATGGCAAGATCAAGTCATGCAAGCGTTCGAAGAAAACAAGCATGCACTAGATGTTACACTTGAGGAACTTGAAAGAATTACAGAAAAACAAAAGAAGTCAAACTTAATTACTGATTTCCAAAAGATTGAAGATGTTGTAAATAATCCAGAATTAGAAATATCTAAATTCTTTATTTTGACATTTAACGCAGGGCATCGCGCACAGCTATTAAGTATGTTACAAGAAGATACTGATATTATGGTTACAGCATCTGCTCCTACTAATTTAGAAATTATGGACAAGAATGGACATAAAGGAAATGGACTGAAACAAATGGCAGCCCATTTTAATATACCAATTGAAGATACAGTTGCTATCGGTGACAATTTTAACGATGTACCCATGTTAGAAGCAGCTGGTTTATCAGTTGCAATGGGAAACGCTGAAGAAGATGTAAAAAAACTATGTGATGTTGTAACATTAACAAACAATGAACACGGTGTTGCTCATGCAATCGAGCAATTTGTATTGAAACAAACTTCATCTAGTAAATAAAAAAAGGACTCTTTCAATTTTTGAAAGAGTCCTTCTCTTTTATATGTGATGACAAGCAACAAAATGCTCTGCACCAACATTACGGAATTCTGGTACTGTTTGTTTACAAACATCTGTTGCGAATGGGCAACGTGTATGAAAACGACAGCCCGAAGGTGGATTTGCTGGACTTGGAATATCCCCTTCTAGTATAATTCGCTCTCGCTTCACTGTTGGATCTGGTATTGGCACAGCCGATAACAATGCTTTTGTATACGGATGAAGTGGATTCGTAAATAACTCATCACGCGGTGCTGTCTCCACAATTGTTCCTAAATACATAATTCCAATCTTCGTACATAAATGCTCTACTACGCTTAAATCATGTGAAATGAACAAATAAGATAGTCCCTTTTTCTCCTGTAGCTCACTAAATAAATTAATGATCTGTGCTTGAATAGATACATCTAATGCTGCCACAGGTTCGTCAGCTACAATAAATTCTGGGTTTAATACCATAGCTCTTGCGATAACGATACGTTGACGTTGTCCACCCGAAAATTCATGAGGGTACCGATCAATATGATATGGGGCTAAGCCACATAACTCTAATACTTCCGTTACTTTTTCACGAACATTTTCTTTCGTCGCTAATCCGTGAGCCAACATCGGCTCACCAAGTGCCTCTCCAATTCTCATTCTCGGATTTAATGAGCTAAATGGATCTTGAAACACAAGCTGCATATTAGGACGATGTTTTCTTAATTCCTCTTTTGATAGAGAATGAACATCGTGTCCTTTAAATTTCACTTCTCCCTCCGTTTTTTGGACGAGACGTAAAATTGTTTTTCCTATCGTCGTTTTTCCGCTTCCTGATTCACCAACGAGACCGAATACTTCGCCTTTATTAATAGTAAAACTTACTCCATCAACTGCTTTTACATGTCCAACCGTTCTACTAAATATGCCGCCTTTAATCGGAAAATATGTTTTTAAGTTTTTTACTTCTAATAATGGTTCACTCATTGTTCCGCACGCTCCTCATATAACCAGCAAGCTACTTTATGATTCTCATCATGTACATTCAAATTTGGTGCTTCTTCTTTACATATTTCCATACAATGCTCACAACGACCGCTAAAGTAGCAAAACTCATCCAAACCAACTAAATTAGGAACTTGCCCTGGAATAGAATATAGTTTATCTATTCGTTTTCCCATCACTGGTTTTGATTTCAACAATCCTTTCGTATATGGGTGTTTCGGATTTTGAAATATCTCTAGTACCGGTGCTTCTTCAATAACTTTCCCGCCATACATAACGACAACATAATCAGCCATTTCTGCTACAACGCCTAAATCATGTGTAATTAATAAAATGGATGTTTTAAATTCCTCTTTTACTTGTCTTAATAAATCTAATATTTGAGCTTGAATCGTAACATCAAGAGCCGTTGTCGGTTCATCAGCAATTAATAACTTAGGATTACAACTAAGTGCAACAGCAATCATAATACGTTGTAACATACCACCGCTCAGTTCGTGTGGATAAGAATGGACGATTTCATCCGCGCGGGCTATACCGACTTTACGAATTAACTCAATTGCCTTCTTATATGCTTCATTTTTACTAAGCAGTTCATGCTCCCTTAACGTCTCTACAATTTGTTCCCCTACAGTAAAAACTGGATTTAGCGATGTCATCGGTTCTTGGAAAATCATCGCAATATCATTCCCTCGTAAACTACGAAGCTCTTTCTCTTTCATCCCTAAAAGACTTTTTCCTTCATATAAAATGTCTCCGCCTACTACACTACCTGATTCAGCAATAAGTCCCATAATGGATAAAGCTGTTACACTTTTCCCGCAACCAGATTCACCTACAACACAAACAGTTTCACCTTCTCGAACAGAAAAACTAACATGATTCACAGCTTTTACTGTTCCTTCTTCTGTCTGAAAGTGTGTTTGTAAATCTTTCAGCTCTACTACCGCTTTACTCATATTCCCTCACCTACCGTCTCATCTTTGGATCTAACGCATCACGAAGTGCATCACCAAGTAAATTAATGGATACAACTGTTATAAAGATTGCAAAACCAGGCGGAATCCATAACCACGGGCGCTTTTGGAAATCAAGTAATGAGTTCGCTGCACTAATCATATTCCCCCATGATGGTGTAGGTGGGACAACGCCGAGACCTAAGTAGCTTAGTGCGGACTCTCCTAAAATAGAACCTGCAACGCCTAATGTGGATACAACAATTAATATTGGTAAAACATTAGGAATTAAGTGATATATAATTTTTCGGTAATCTTTTATCCCTAACACATCAGCAGCTTGCATAAACGCTTGCTCTCTAAGTGATAAAATTTGACCTCTTACAAGACGCGCAAGCCCCGGCCAACCTACTAAACTTAAAATAATCATAATGACATATAGACGATAATCAGATGGTACTTTCCACTCTGATAAAATCGCTCCCATTATAATAAGTAACGGTAATCCTGGCATCGACATTAAAATATCGGCAAGACGCATAATAATATTATCAACGATGCCGCGATAAAATCCTGCAATAGCCCCTAATACAGCTCCTAATATCACTGATAAAACCATAGAAGCTAGGCCAATCGTTAATGAGATTCGTCCTGCTTGCATAAGCCTCGTTAAAATATCTCTTCCCAACTGATCTGTACCGAGCCAATGCGAAAAACTAGGTGGTTTATTAATTAATGTAACTTGTATTTTTCCTGATGCATATGGTGAGAAAAATGGTCCTATAAAACAAAATAAAAACATAAAAATTAATGCATACAATCCTACTAGTGCCATCTTATTTTTCTTTATTTTTTTAAGAGCTTGTCGCCACGGTGATGATTCGTTTTTTCTTCTCTTTTTCTCCTTTTTTTCTGTAATCACTGTAATAGTTTCCATCCAATTCCCCTCCTTACTTCAACCGAATACGTGGATCAACAACTGCATATACAATGTCCGCGAAAAAGTTTGACACGATTGTTAAACAAGAAAGAAACATCGTAAATGCCATCAATACTGTGTAATCCCTAAAATTAAGTGCTTCTAATTGAATACTACCAATTCCTGGCCAATTAAAGATTTGTTCAATAATAATCGCACCTGAAAATAAACCTGGTAATTCAAATGCTAATAAAGTAATCGCCGGTAAAATCGCATTTTTTAATGCATGCTTATAAATAACGGTCTTCTCTTTTAAACCTTTTGCTCGTGCCGTCCGTATGTAATCTTGTCTTACAACCTCTAACATACTTGTTCTAAAATAACGAGTTAATGAACCCACTCCAAGAAGTGTCAAAATAAATACCGGTAAAACCATATGTTTTGCTACCTCTATTACATAAGCAAACCCTGTTGAATTACTACCAACATCAATCATTCCACCAATCGGCAATAACTTAAGGTCAACTGCAAACACCTTAATTAGAAATAGACCAATAAAGAATGAAGGGAATGACATTGCTGCAAAAATACCAATTGTTACAAGCTTATCGAATAAAGAGTGTTGTTTTGTCGCTGAAAATACACCGATAATAAGTGCAATTAGCCAAATAAAAAACAATGCAACAATTGCTACAATAAAAGAGTTCCAAATAAATTTATTTAATAATGATGTTACAGGTTCTTGATATTGAAGCGAAAAACCAAAGTCTCCTTGTAACGCATTACCTAGCCAGTGAAAATAGCGTTCAACAATTGGCTTATTTAATCCGTACAATTCCCGAAGTTCTTCCGCCCTTTGCGGTGTAATCTTAGGATTCGAATCAATATAATCCCCCGGAAGAAGTGCGAACAGGAAAAAGATAATAATTGACGTTCCAAATAGTGTAGGAATCATTTGTAATAACCTACGAACGATGTACGTTTTCACCCTTTTTCTCTCCAATCTTATGCTTAAAATAGAAGAACATTTTTTCGAATCAGCACATTACTAGCCGAATGAAAAAATGCCTCCTACTTATACATTCTTCTTATTATTTTTCAATAGATAATACTGGTGAATTAGAACTAATACTGTCGTACTTCTCAGGATCAATCCCTTTAATGTTTCCATTGTAAGCTGTGATGATTCTGCGATAATTTAATAAAATTACTGGTGGATCATCACTTAGTTCTTTATATAGTTCTTTATAAATTGGTTTACGTTTCTCAATATCGACTGTACCAATACCTTTTTTAATTAATTCATCTACTTTTTCATTCTTATATCCTAAACTATTACCATCACCTTCAGAAAGATAGCTACTAACCGGTTCACTTGGATCAGTAGTAATCGGTGTAGATACTGAGGCCAAATCATAATCTCCTTTATTTACCTTCGAAAGCATTGTATTAAAATCCATAAACTCTGGATTAAAATCAACACCTAATTCTTTATAATTTTCTTTTGCTATCGGAATAAATAAATCGCCATCTTTTGCTGAGCTTGCACCATAATATGTTAGTTTAAGTTTTTGACCATCTTTTTCACGAATTCCATCTGAACCAGCTTTCCATCCTGCCTCATCTAGTAACTTCTTCGCCTTATCTAAATTATATTCATACTTATTGATGCCCTCTTCTGTATACGCCCAAGATGTTGGATGAATTGGAACGTTAGCTACTGTACCGTATCCTTTAAGAGCTGTATCTACATATTTTTTGCGATCTAATCCATAAATAAGAGCTTGACGAACTTTCTTATCTTTTAAATACGGTTTCTTACTATTCATTCTTATATAACTAAATGATGCTGCTGTCTCTATTTCAACATTTGCAAATTGCAAACTCTTCACCTGTTCTAAAATTTCATCCCCATACCCAACTCCTGTATAATCTATCTCACCCGTTTGGAATAATTGGAATTTTGTATCTGGTGATGTAATTTTATAAATAAAGTTTTTGATTTTCGGTTTACCTGCATAATAATTTTCATTTGCTGTAAAACGAACTTCCTGTCCTGGAATATATTTTTCAAACTTATATGGTCCCGCAGCTATCGGTTTCCCATATAACTCTTTTAAATAGTCTAAACTAGTATTTTGTTTATACTCTTTTCCATAATAAGCTTTCGATAATACTGGACCACCTAAAGCAATTAGTGCTTGTGAGTTAACTTTTTCGGTCGTAATTTTAATTGTTTGTGGATCAACAACTTGAATTCCTTCAATAGATGTCACTTTTCCTTCTTTATATTCCTTTCCACCTTTAATTGCATATTGTGAAATATCATCGCCGCCTTCATACGCTTTATCATGTAGAAGTGATAATGTAAATGCTACATCGTCTGCAGTTAATGGCGACCCATCACTAAACTTTAAGTCTTTACGTAAGTGAAATGTATACGTTAATTGGTCTGAAGAAACATCCCATTTCTCAGCAAGATCTGGTATCGGTTTTCCTTGTTTATCTGTTGTAACAAGAGAAGCAAAGATAACTGATGTCACATTGCCATCCCAACCATTCTCTTGAAAGTAAGGCAAGAAAACTCCTCCAGGTTTTGAGATACCAGAAATAAAGGTATCTTTTCTATTCTTCGCCTTATCAGGTTCTTTCGTCTTATCTGTAGCAGCGATCTTTTCAATTTTTATATTTTTTAAATCCTGCTGTTTAACTGGTTCTGTAGAAGCAGTATCTTCCTGTCCCCCACAAGCAGATAACACAAGCGAACTACTCAGTAATACCGAAAATACACCAGCCCATTTTTTTGTCTTTTTCTTCATTGTCCCCACCCTAACTTTTTAATAGTTATACCCTGTGAACTTATTACCTTATGTATGCCTCCCACAGCACATTTATAGCCAATCGGAAAAGTCGGTTTTAATCGTAAAAAAATAGATGTTTTTGAGGGGTAACAATCCTATTCCGATCTTTCCGGTAGACTTTATGGTTATTAGCTTATATCTTCCGTTATATTTTGTCAATTCTTTCTAAATAAATATTTTGACAATTTTTTAAAAATTATTATTCTATCTTTTAAACTTAACAAGATACCGTTATAGTTATCTTCTTGCAATCCTTGCATGCGTGCATGATGTGCAGACACAACTTTACTATTAAACATGTCAATCGTTCCTTTTTATTTCGTATAAAAAAATTTAAAATTCACTTCTATTCGTTCCTTATGAAACATAGAATACTAATAACCAATTACCAAAAAGGGGGCGAAAACATGGACAACCTATTCCAATACGTCCTACACTACGTATTATTAACAATTATGATAGTCGGGGCGCTATTACTATTCCCATTCTTCCCAAAGTTCGTCCTCTTTTTAGCTTTTTTTATTATGCTCGGGATCGCTATTATCATTTCAACAAAGGAAGATACTACACAAAAAGAAAACAGAGTTCAGCGTGTAAAGCTGTAACTCTGTTTTTTTCAGTCGTAACGTATTCTTGTTAAACTAATTATGAAAAAGACTCCTGCAAATAAAATGAGTATACCAATATATCCTCCTATATCTGCCAATGTACCTCCCCTTACAATTAACTCCGTAAAGCCACGCATCGCCCAAGTTTGCGGAACAAAATTTGCTGCCGTCTGCATCCATGCTGGTTCAATTTCAATTGGCCAATACAGGCCACCAATCATGCATGTTGAAATCACAACGATATTACCTAATGCAGACTGTTGTTCTGTTGTTTTCACGATACTTGCTAATAATAAGGCTAGACCAATGACAGCTAATAATAACACGGAAACGAGTATAATAACCCCTAACAAATTTCCCCACTGCACATTAAATAAGGAATGAGTTAATATCATTAGAATACCAAATTGAATCCATCCTATTAAGAAGAATGAAAGGATATATCCCGTTAGTATTTGAACTTTTGAAACTGGTGCTTCTAATAAACGAGACCAAACACCAAGTTGTCTAGCTTTCAAAATAGTCCCCGTCGCACTTAACATAACAATCATAACGAATAGAATTGAAAATCCCGCTGCTCGCTCTGTAACGTTATTTAACTTTTGATCATCATGTGAAATTGATTCTTTTTGAATTGAAGCAGGTTCTACTTTTGTATAGATTTCTTTATACATAGGTTCCCACGAAGCGTTACTTTTCTTCTCAAAATCTCTCGCTGCACTAACTTCTATCTCCATTTTTTTTAATGCACTTGCCAATACTTGCTCTACAGAAGTTCCACCAGTAAAATCAGCACTAGCTTGAAACTGAATATTTTCTACCCTTCCATCTAACATATTCTTTTGAAAGTCTTTCGGAATAAGAACTATACCGGATGATTTTTTGTTTTCAATCTTCTGTTTGCCTTCCTTATACGTTACCTTCTCTATAGAAATTAAATCACTTTTCTTTATGTCCTCGTAATACTTGCTAGATAATACAGAACCATCTTCATCTACTAAGCTAACATTTACTTTCTTATTCCCACTTCCACCTAAAAGTCCGCCGAAAATGAGTGTAAAAATAATAGGCATTCCAAACATAAGTATATAACTTTGTGGTTTTATTAAAATTTGTTTTAACTCTAGCCAACAAAGTGTCCAAACTTTCTTCATCATTTCTCCCTCCTATCTCGTATGTAAACGTAATGTTCCTATCATAACGGAGACAATTCCTGCACCACATAAACTAAAAATAACAGGGAGTAACACATCCCAAGATGTTCCCGACATAATATTTAAAAAGCTTGTAAGTGCCCATTTATTCGGAGCAACATTCGCAATGGTTTGAAGTGTATCAGGGAATACGTAAATTGGTAACATCGATCCTCCTAATATAGCGAGTATTTGAATACCGATTCCTCCCATTACATCTGCCGTTTTTTCCTCACGAATAAAAGCGGCAATTAACATAGATAAACCCGAAACACAAATTGCATAAGACATTCCCACCGCTACTATTTGAGATAAGTCTCCGCCCCATTCCACATGAAACATAAAGTGTGTAGCAACTATAAATATCCCAAATTGTATACAAGCAAATAATAATGTACCTAAAAACTTCCCGAATAAAATTGAAAATGAGCTCGTCGGTGTACTGAACAAACGCGCCAATGTCTCAGTTCGTTGCTCTGTTACAACTGACTTTGCACCTACTGTTATGTTATATAGTAAAAACATGACTAACATCGCTGCGGCATAATATTGCATCGCTGCAACTGTTTTTTTACCTATCGTTCCTTTTTCAATGTTATCTGCACCCGAAGTTGCTACTGTTTGTAAATCCCCACTTACTTCTTTTGCAACTTGTTCCACATTACTATGCTGAGAATTTGCTAATTCCGTCACAACACTTTTAGTAGATACCGCAATTGTTTGAACACGCTCTGAAAAAGAGCGGACCATTGATTCAGCGATTTTCGCTTGTATATCTTTTGATGGGTCTATAAACACCTTTGGTTCTTTTAATTTTCCATCTTGTACTTGTTCGCTCCATTTATTCGGGATGACGATTCCCACATCGATTTTCTTTTCCTTTAACATATCTTCAAGCTCTTCCTGAGAATTAACTATCTTTACTTTCACATCATCTTTTAATTCTTTAGATTGCAATACGTCTTTTTGAAAGACATCTGCAAACTCATCATTTCCTACTTGATAATAGCCAATCACTGTTTTGGGTAGTCCACCATTATCAAATATATTACTTAACGCTGAACCTAAAATCGCTGTTAATAAAAGCGGCATAATTAACATCATCATAAATCCGCGCCGATCAATTAAACGTATTTTTAAATCTTTCCATGCAATAATAAAACTTTTCATCTCGCACTAACCTCCTTAATCACGAAGTGAACGTCCTGTTAATTGTAAAAAGAGTGCCTCTAAATTCGGTTCTTGCACTTCAAGCTTTAAAATTTGAGCGTTGTTCTCCACAACTACTGACACAACTGTACCAATGGACTCGCCACCATTTAGCCCAATATCAATCGTACTATTATCTTCATCAAAAATAATTCGTTCAACAACAGATAGTGCTTTCAACTTTTGTAGCAGTTCCGTACTATAACGATTTAATTGCAATCTCACTATAAACCCATCCGCTAGGCGATTACATAGTTCCCTTTTCGTTCCTAATGCAATTACCTTTCCATGATCAACAATTGCAATTCTTTCACATAAATACTCTACTTCTTCCATGTAATGACTCGTATAAATAACTGTCATCCCTTTTTCATTTAACTTTTTAACAGTCTCTAAAATATGGTTTCTCGATTGCGGATCAATCCCAACTGTCGGTTCATCCATAATTAACAACTCTGGCTCATGCATAAGTGCTGCACCAATATTAATACGCCTTTTCATTCCACCTGAAAATGTTTCAATTTTATCTTTTTCACGGTCCTGTAAACCGACGTAAGCTAATACTTCCTCCGCTCGCTCTTTTGCAACTTTTCCATTTAAACCGTACATTTTTCCCCAAAAAACCAAATTTTCCTTCGCTGAAAGTGTTGGATAGAGCGCAATGTCTTGTGGAACAATACCAATTTTCTTTTTCGCCTCTAATGGATATTCTTTTACAGATTTCCCACCAACTTTTATATCACCACTGTCGTATGAAATTAACCCGCAAATCATTGATATCGTCGTTGATTTTCCCGCTCCATTTGGACCAAGCAATCCAAATGTTTCCCCTTTCTTCACCTCAAAAGAAACATTCTTTATGATTTCCTTCTTACCAAATGATTTCGTAATATGATCTATGACTAACATACTGATTCAGCCCCTTTGCATTCATCTACACTTTCATTGTAGAAAAATTTCTTCTTCTCTCCATCATCCTTGAGATAGAAATACAAAATAAAAAAGCAGCAAATTCTGCTGCTTTTTCACAATTATATATGCCAAAAGTCATGTGTACATCGTGATGCCATACCTTACTGCGTATATGGCTGCTTGCGTTCGATCTCTCAGTTCTAACTTACTAATTAAATTAGAAACATGATTCTTAACAGTTCCCTCTGTAATAAATAACTTTTCCGCAATCTCTTTATTATTTAACCCAAGTCCAATTTCCCTTAAAACATCTACTTCTCGCTCAGTTAATTGCGCTAATTGTTCTGGTGTGGTGCACTCTACTGCTACTTTTGTCTTTTTTAATTCTTTTATAATTTGCGCTGTTATATCCTGAGGAAGCACAGCCCCTCCACTATGCACCGTTAAAATTGCTTGAGCGATTGCATCTGTCTCCATGTCCTTCAATAAATACCCACTTGCTCCTTGCTCCAATGCTTCAAAAATAAGCTCACTATCACTAAAAGTCGTCAACATGAGAACCTTTATATGAGGGAACTGTTCTCTAACTAAACGTGTCCCTTCAACACCATTCATACGAGGCATCCGAATATCCATCAAAATAATTTCAGGTTGCAGCTCTTTCACCTTTTGTATCACTTCATCTCCATCTGTAGCAGTTCCCACCACTTCAAGTTCCTGACGTAAATTTAATAACATCGCTAAACCATCACGAATGAGTGATTGATCATCAACAATCATAATCCGAATCATACAGTTCCCCCTATTAACCACGTTTTCTCCTGAAGTGGAAATTCAATCTGTAACCGAAAGCCTTTTTCTATCTCACTCTCAAATTGAATAGTTCCACCATGTTCCTCTACTCGTTCTCTCATATTAAGTAAACCAAAACCTGGGCTTACCTCGTTAACTCCCACGCCATTATCCAAAATACATAGTTTAACTTGTTTCGCCGAACAAGTTAAACTCACCTCACATAAACTCGCCTTGCCATGCCGCTTTGCATTTGTTAAAGACTCTTGCATAACCCGGAGCAGTGTAGGTTGTAGTGACAGTGGAATCACAACCGGATCTCCTTGTAATTGAAACGATACTTGTACTTTCGTCGCTTTAGAATATCCATGTAACATTTCACGCATATTCTCTATTATGTTCCCTAGTTTACCTTCTTCTTTTAAGGCATGTACAGACGCTCTCACCTCTTGAAGTGATTTCCTGGCTAGCCCATGACATGTATGTAAAACCTCTTCCGTAGCGTCCGACTTTTGTTTCCACAAAGCCTCTGCCAGTTGTAATTGGACAAGTAAGGCTGTCATATTATGACCAACAGTATCATGAATTTCTCGGGCAATATCATTTCGCTCTCGAACGGCTGTCAATCCTTCTACCTCTTT
Source organism: Bacillus sp. GS3m_15504 (assembly GCF_055825275.1). NCBI lineage: Bacteria > Bacillati > Bacillota > Bacilli > Caryophanales > Bacillaceae > Bacillus > Bacillus sp. GS3m_15504. The sequence goes on from NZ_JBVVNL010000008.1 coordinate 32,893, forward strand.
GGCATATAGACGTAATTGTTCATGCGCTTCTTTTAGAGCTGTATGAGATAATGCTAATTCCTCATATTGCTCATCTACTATTTTCCGAGCAGCTGTAAGTTTTTTTATTAAACTTCCAGCTAAAGCACTAAAAACGATGAACATAAAATTAATGGCATTACTCTCTAAGTCTAAACTACCTGTATGTTGATACGCATGTAGTATATTTATAAACCAACAAAGAAAGAAAAAAGTAATAAAAAAGTACGTCATACTTCTACGAAATTCATGAATAAATAATCCCACTGCATCAATTCCAAATATAATTAAATATAAACATGTCTCGGGAAATAAAAATCCTAATAAAGCTGTGACTATCCCATTTGCTAATAGTGTATAAAAAACAAGTTTTTTACCCCCATTCACTTTTACTAGCAAAATATGATTCACAATATAAATAAAAAGTGCTGTACCTACAAAAAATTGCAAATTTGCTGTTTCACGTGAAACATGGTTTGCATAAACAAAACAGATCATGACGATTGTAACAATTCGCGCGTATCCTAACATAAAATTCTCCTCACATTTTAATAACCTAAAGTGCATCTCTTTATTGTGATAATAAGAAAATTATACCAATTACTTCTCTTTTCTTACACAAAAAGAGCAAGCCCCCCTCAAAATATGAGAAAACAACTTGCTCTTTCATTCTAATTTCTTTACTCCACGATATTCTCTAACTCATTATATAACTCCGCTCGTAACAACTCTTTCTTCATTTTTTCTTCATACAATTGTTCAAGCATTTCAACATCAACTACATGTTCCATCTTACACTCAAGCGTATATATATCTTCTTCAACATGCATTAATTCAGTTTCAATCTCCTCAATATTCCTAACTTCTTTCTTTTTTACAGGGACTGTTTCCATACTTTTTCTTCCTTGGCGTTGCTGCTTTATCACTTGTGTCTCAAGCTTTTCCTCCCACTTTTGACGCGCCCATGCATAGTTTCCTGCAAACTCAAATAATTTACGCTCATCAATCCAATACGTCTTTTCAAATAACTTATTTAAAAAATAACGATCATGTGAAACAGCTAAAATCGTCCCATTATATTGTTCAAGAGCTTCCTCTAAAACTTCCCTTGATTCAATGTCGAGATGGTTTGTCGGCTCATCTAAAATTAAAAAATTGATATCTTGATACATAAGTTGCGCAAGTCTTAACCTCATTTTTTCTCCACCGCTCAGTTGCGTCACCTTCTTAAACACCGCTGGACCATAAAATAAAAACTTAGCTAATATATGTCTCGCTTCTCCCTCTGTTACAGCTACATATTCTCTAAAAGCCTCTAATACATTACTCTTCCTATTTCCGTACGCATGCTGGGATAAATAACCGATTTTCACACTACTACCAATTCGAATTTCTCCCGCGTCTGGTTCTATTTGTTCTAATAATAATTTTAGTAGCGTTGTCTTTCCTGTACCATTACGACCAACGATGGCCGCACGCTCTTGAAAACGAACATGTAAATTCACTTCGTTAAATAAGGGGTGGTCAGCAAACCCTTTACTCACTTCTTTTATTACAACAACATCTTTTCCACTTCTATCTTGTCCTTCAAACTGAAGTCCCATTTGTTTTCGTTCTAAAATAGGTTTCTTTAGTTTTTGCATACGTTCCAGTGCACGCTCCATACTTCTTGCTCTCTTATGCAATCCTTCATTCGGAGGATTCGCCTGATTTGCCCATTCACGTAGTCGCTTAATTGCTTCTTTCATTTTCTTTATTTTCTTTTGCTGTTCTTGATAAGCTTGAAACTCCTGAAGCAACCTTTCTTCCTTCTCTTCAACAAACTGAGAATAGTTTGTATGATACACGTGAATCTCTCCATCTTCTAAATCAAAAATCTTCGTTACAACTTCATCAAGGAAATAGCGGTCATGTGAAATAACCATAACCGTTCCGTTATATTCTTTTAAAAATTGCTCTAACCATTCTACGGCAAATAAATCTAAATGATTAGTTGGTTCATCTAATAAAAGTAAATGTGGTTTCTGCAGCAACATGTATGCAAGGCTTACTTTTGTTTGTTCCCCACCACTTAACTCTAAAAATGACCGAGGGAATAGTTCTGTCACCTGTAAACCATTTGCTACCTTCATAATGTTCGCTTCGATTTCATAACCACCAAGAAACGCAAACTTTTCTTGGATGATTCCGTATCTTTCCATTAATTTTTGTAAAACAGAAGATCCCTGTTCTTCCGCCATATCTTTTTCTAAAGTACGCATTTCTCTTTCTAATTCCTTTTCTATTTTAAAAGCGGAACTCAATACTTCATATACAGTCATACTCTCATCAAATTTCGGAATTTGTGCCACATGACCAATACGTGTACCTTTCTTCATATGAATGGCCCCTGCATCCAAACTTTCCATTCCAGTTAAAAGCTGAAAGATTGTTGTCTTCCCGCTACCGTTACGACCAACTAATCCAACACGTTCACCATTCTTTATTTCAAGCGATATATTTTCAAATATGATGTTTCCACCAAAAGATTTCGTTACATTATTTACACTACAAATTGTCATTTTCCGTACTCCTTTCAATATAAAAAACCATGGGAAAGAAACATTCCCCATGGTTTTCGACATAGAAAAAGGAAGCTAAATAGCTCCCTTTTCACACGTGTATTAAAAATGGGTGAAGAGATTTCTATCGTTCTATAGCTACTATGCAATTGTTAAAAAAGGACAGACGTATCCCGTTAACAACTACATCATGAAAAATCGCACGACAAAAATAGATAAAATCTAAAAATTTGGCACGTGCAGCTAAAGAACGTTTCATCTCATTCACCTCTTTCGTACGGAATTTAATACTTACTTCTTTATTATACTTTCCCATTTCATGTTTGAATAGTCATTTTTCTGAAAATAATGAAGATAGACTAAACATTTCAATAAGTGACATCAAATCTTACAAAACTGTTATGTTCACGTAATGGAAAGCGATAGTACGAAAAGATGCCTCCCTATACAATAAAGATGTAAACAAGAGAGACAACAAAAGGAGGAAACAATCATGATGAAAGAAATCGTAAAAGCAATCTTTGAGGTATTAGTGAACGGACAAGCAGTTGTAAAAGAACTAAATGAACTATAAAAAGGAGTGAAAGAATATGATGAACATGGTAAAAATGATTTTACACGCTCTAGTTGATGCAAAAGCAGTTAGCCAAGAATTAAACCAACAATAAAAAAGGGGTAAACGAATATGAAGAAAGCCATTATTGTCATCGCAAGTACAGCGATTGCCTTATACACAATAAAAAATAGAAAAAAGAAGCATAATAAAAACGATTTATATTATCCATACACATTATTAAAGAAAAAATAAAAGACAAGGTACCCTGTTGTAATGAGGATATCTTGTCTTTTATTTTTCCTATTCCCTTTAAAGGATTTTCTTCTCCTTTTCCCGAATGTATTAAGCGGGATTTTTACACATATTTTAAAGGGGCATACATACCAATGGATACACAACAACTATACTTTTTAAACGATATTGGCAAACAAAAGCCAGAAAGCATTCGGAATAGAAGCGCTGCCTGTCCTTTTTGTGACAGAGAAAATTTAACGGATATTTTAGCAACTGAAGGCCCAATTATTTGGCTGAAAAACAAATTTCCTACATTAAAAGATACATTTCAAACGGTGCTAATCGAAACAGATAATTGTGAGGACCATATTGCGACATATACAGAAGAACATATGAGATCGCTAATCCGTTTCTCCGTTAAACATTGGTTAGACTTACAGAAGAATGAAGAATTCAAATCTGTGATTTTATACAAAAATCATGGTCCCTTCTCAGGTGGAAGTTTGCATCATGCACACATGCAGATTATTGGAATGAAATATGTAAACTACCTCGATAACGTAGAACAGGACAACTTCCAAGGAGTCATTGTACAAAAAAACAAAAATATTGAACTCAATATTTCAGATCGTCCTATTATCGGTTTTACTGAATTTAATATCATCGTTAAAGATATTGAATGCATAGATGAAATGGCAAATTATATTCAGCAAACTGTACGTTACATACTGACAGATTTTCATAAAGGATGTAGTAGTTATAACTTATTTTTCTATCACGTAAGCGGAAAGATCATTTGTAAAGTTGTTCCTAGATTTGTCGTTTCACCGTTATATGTAGGATATAAAATACCGCAAGTTTCCACAAAACTAGAAGACGTAAAAATACAGCTAGCGGAGTATTTCACAAAACGACATGATGATCCACAAAAATAGAGTAGGTATCAAAACCTACTCTTTAATTATACCTTTATTTCGATAGTACACATCTTCTAACCCGACGTTATACTTCATATTATTATCCGTCCACTCTGGCCCTAAATTCCCTGGCCACCCAGATGTATTTGCTATATATTTTAGTAATGCAAAATCCGTCAAACCTTTTTGCACCCCGCGCTTATATCCTTTCATTAAATGCGGCATTGCAATTTGCGCGTTTGTACGTGGATCTTTTAGCTCATCATCCGTTAAATGATCCGGCGCAAGTCCACCACCGCGATGCAATTGAAACAATCCGAATGAAGTTCCGTTATCTCCAACACTTCTTGGATTTAAACGGCTTTCATGTTCGGCAATTGTAAGAGGTATCCATTCTGGAAGATTGACTTTCTTTGCTTCCTCTATAATAATTTGTTTCATCTGTTTTGCTTCTTCTGAGTCAACATAGCTTGTCTCATTTACTAATTTGCCCATTCCTTCAGACTTTCCTTGGAAATATAAGTACACCCCAAGAACAACTAAAAATCCTACAAAGAATTTCTTCACTACCTCTACCTCTTTCTCCGCTGAAATTTGTCCCCTTTCAGCCTTCTTCCCTTACAATTACCCACACTCTATCATTCTCTTACCCTTTTATCATAGCAAATAACTATACATATTATCATCATGCTTTAGACCGATTTTGTGAAAAAACAGCTGGTAAATACGTGCAAAAATGTAACTTTCATAGACTGAAACGCATTTTTTGTATATAATTGTAAACTGAATTCTAAATATAAACTAGGAGAATAATAATATGAAAAAATGGTTGCTACTCTTATTTAGTTTACTACTATTAATTCCTGTCCCTATTTCCGCACAAAAAAACGAAAATCCAAAAGTCCTTATTTTATACAGTTCGAGCGATGATCAAATTACAAGTGACACCCAAATACTTAATACACAAGTAGGACATTTTACTAATAACATAACAATAAAAAGTATAAAACAGTTAGCTGAAATAACTGATAAATCTTCATATACACATGTTATTTACATAGGTGAAAAACAAGAAGAACTTCCCACTGAAACAAAAGAATTTCTAGAAAATTTCTCAGGACCACTACTCGTTTTAGGTCAAAATATAGAAAAATTATCCAAACGTTTTTCATTTATCACACTTAAAAATGAAGATATAAACTCTGATACAATTGAATATCCAACACGTAAACTAAAGAATACATTAGAGGACGAACGATCGATTAAAATCCTTGATACAAATGGAACAATTCTTGCCAATGCTTTAAAAGGAAAGAATACTTATCCATTAATTGTGCAACAAAATAATTCTTATTATGTTGCAACGCCAAATCTCTTTGACTGGATGTCTCATTACATCGGTGAAGTGTTATTTTCTTACTTCGGACAAAAGCCCACGAACAATAAGGTAGAAGCTTATTTACGTCTTGAAGACGTTCATCCAGCCGCAGATATAAATCAATTAAAAGAAATTGCTGAATTACTAAAAGAGAAAAAGATGCCATACATGATCACTGTTATTCCTGTATATACGGATCCAGAAACAGGTAAAACACTACATTTAAAAGATAAACCCGAACTAGTCGATCTTTTACGCTCTATGCAAGATGATGGTGCAGCAATTATTATGCATGGTTATACTCACCAATTTTATGATAGTGAAACTGGTGAAGGTTTTGAATTTTGGGACGTAAAAACAGACCAACCAATTCGTCAACCGAAGCATGAAAAACCAAAAACAAAAGATGATTTCCCTAACATAGAGGCATATAATACATACGTAAAAAAAGGGGAAGAATTTGAAGAAAAATATACGACTGATCATATTGAAAAAGGCATTCAAGAACTTGTAGATGCCAAATTATATCCTGTCGCATTTGAAGCACCTCATTACACGATGTCTCAAAAAGGATATGAAATATTATCAAGATACTTTTCAACTTATGTGGGACAACTACAGTTAAGTGATACAACTTGGAAATCCATGCACTCTCCGGCATACAGAAGTACACCATCATTTTTAAATGGCATGAAATTAATGCCTGAAACAGTTGGATTTATCGAAGAAGATAAACCACACGCTATTGCTAAAATGAAAGCAAATGCTGTATCTATTGCCAAATTATCCGATGGAGTTATTGGTGCATTCTATCATCCTTACTTAGGTGTAAAACCATTAAAAGAAGTACTAAAGGATTTAGAAAGTATTCCAAATATAGAATGGATTGATTTACAAAAGGAAACAAATGAAGTGAAAATGAAAAATATTCATATCACTACTAATAAAGACGGTATTCACGTTGAAAAACCAACAAGCGCAAGTGACGTAATGGATTATATAAAACAATATGGATTCTTCCTTATACTCGGTTTCCTCGTTATTGTCTTTCTCTTATTATTAAGACGTGCAAAAAAATTAGAATCCTAATACAAAACCACCAAGCAAAATGCTTGGTGGTTTTTTTAACTTAAACCAAAACGTGGCATATTATTAATAACCCATTGATTATGTTCATAAATAAATTCAACTTCTATTTCTCTATAATAAGAAGGGCTAAAATAACACTTCTATCCTTTCAAATAAAATTGAATTGTATTTTCATATATCGTTTCTGCAACCTTATCAACAGCTACGTTTTTTATAACACTAATTTCCTTTAATACCTCTCGAATCATTCCCGGATGTGTCATAACACCCTCTTGAAATTCCCACGGTCCATCTGTTTCTACCATCATATATTCAAGAGGATAATACGAAACAATTTTTCTAATCTTCTCCTTATGCAAAACATCTGGTGTAATAGAAATATAATAACCGTTCCTCATCATCCGTTCCATTGTTGTTTCACTTCCTTTAAACCAATGAAAGTGCGCACGCGAAACTTTATGTTTCTCCAGTAAATCACATACAACATCAGCATCTTCATACACTGCATGCAATACAATTGGTAAATCATATTTACTAGCTAGTTCAACAAACCGTTGTAGCACTGATATATACGAATTGATAGCAATATGCTCATCTTCTTTTCTTAAGTAATACGGTAAGCCTACTTCACCAATCGCTACTATATCCTCTACATGATCCTCAATTAATTTATAAATTTTCTCACATTCTTCTTTATGAATCGGTTGCTCCGGATGAAAACCTACTGCTGGATGTACAAAGGAATATCGTTTTGCTAAAGATAAGATTTCTTTACTTGATTGATAATTCATAGATACCGCAATAAGCCCCTGTATCTCTTTACTATTTTCCACATCTTTCAGTAATCTACTTTTCTCTTCATCCTTGTATTGGTCGACATGTATATGACTATCAATCCATTTCATCTTTATTCCCCCATAAAAAAAACAAGAAAGGATCTCCCTTCTTGTTTTGTCATCTATATTATTTAACAATTAAGTTTGTTATGATATCAAATAATCCAATACATACTACGGCAACAGTAAAGTAGCTACAGAAATCTTTAATTGGAAACTTCACTACTTCTTCTTTACGCATCCCATTCTTCTCCCTTCTTACTATATCCCTAATTATTTTTATCTATTTGTACTTATTATGCAAAAAATATGACAAATTTACTATCGAATTAACTTACGTAAACCTTACAATGTTGTAAGGTTTATAAAAAGAGCCCCATCATACAGATGAGGGCTATTAAAAAGTAGTTGGTTTTTCATTCTTCATTAACACTATAAACAGAAAGTAATACAGTAAGACTTTCTAATTACACTATATGAAATTCACTATCTTTTAACCATCGAATTACATTACAGAAGACTTACATTTTTGTAAGTTATGTGTAATGTAATTCGATAGTTTCCCTCACTTACATCTCGTACAATAAAGTTAGCAAGTAAGCCAAATAAGAAGAACATTCACATAACCAAATTACATTGCTAGTAGCTACTCTTCTTATATCTCTCACTCATGCTACTACAATGTACCCCCTTCCCCTTTATATAATAAAAAAAGCCTTAGTCCCTCTGGACTAAGGCTTTTTTACGCCCCCTAAAAATACCCCTACCTAGTATTTTCATTTTCGACAAAAAATAGGTAGGGGTATATTTCACTATCTCATCGATAAAAGTTTACTCTTCGCATTAATAGGAATATTTGCAGCTTCAATTTCTTCAATCGACTCGCCGTAGCGTCCCTTCGCGTACACCTTTAACATTTCATCTCTCTTTAACATATGCTTAACAGTCTTCTTTATTTTTTGTTCTTTCCCACGTTCATCAAACGCAATAAATTCATATTCATACCACTCATCACCAACATGCTGACCAATTGTATTCACAACCGTATAGTATTCTTTCGTCTTATAAAACGGATTATATTTATCGATAACTGGGCCAAGTTTTGTAGGCAGTAACATCACTACTATCACTAGCATTGCTATTATAGTAGTGATCATTTTTTTCTTCATAATAAACATTCCTCCTCTGCAGGATATATATACATCCATTTTAAAAAGAAGGAATAAAATCTACTATTGAATCTCATTACATTACACTTACATTTTTGTAAGAATAAAAAAGGTGAACGAATTTATTCGTTCACCTTTTAGCTTGCTTTAAAGCCACCGCCAAGTACATCACGTACATCATGGATAACGACGAAAGCATCTTCATCCACTCGGCTAATAACTTGCTTTAACTTAACAAGCTCTTGTTTATTAATAACCACATATAAAACTTCTTTATTTTTACCAGTATATCCGCCGCGTCCTTCTAATACAGTAACACCGCGTGTCATGTTTTTCGTAATAGCTTCGCGTATTAAGTCTGGTTGATTTGAAATAATTGTAACAGCCGTTTTTGTATCCATCCCTTCTACAATGAAATCAATCACCTTCGCTCCGATGAATACTGCAACAAGTGTGTACATCGCTTTTTCTTGCCCTATTATAAATACAGAACCAGCAATTACAACGATATCAATAATAAGTACGCCTTTACCAACGCTCCAACCTAAATATTGATTTGCTAACTGCGCTAAAATTGCCGATCCCCCTGATGTACCTCCGGCTTTGAACATACAGCCTAATCCGATCCCTACAAACAAGCCTGCAAATAAAGCTGCTAATAGCGTATCACTATTTACATGATACTCAATATGCTCTGTAACATATAAAAACAAGGATGTTTCTACAATCCCTAAAATTGTATAAACCATCGTTTTTTTATCAAAAAACTTATAACCAATAGCTAGTAAAATTGCATTTATAGCAAAGTTCACAATCCCTGGTGACCAATCAAATAAGTAGTACGTAACAACCGTTAAACCAATAATTCCACCTTCCGATAAACGGTTTGGAATTGCAAAGTAATTAATACCAATTGCGAATAATAATGAACCAATTGTAATTAGTGTTATTTCCTTTATACGTTGATTAACCATAGTTCATACCCTCCCCCCATTTGACATTGTATCACTATCTCCTAGAGGTTTAGAAGTTGTTTTTATTCCGCATTTTACCTCTTAAAAATCAAGATATTATGTTTAAACAAAGGGGTGATTAATTATTCATATTTGTTCTCACTGTACGGACAAATTGCTCCACATTCCCTTTCTGAATACACTTAGCTCTAACCGTTTCATGGTTACAAGTAAATTCAAAATACGGACAGAAATCTATGCTATCTATATGCAAATATGAGTACTCTTTAAATGTTGAAGGATAGTAAGGAAATTTCCCGTAAAACAGGAGACGTCTAGTAGTGGCAACAAAAATTCCATGTTGATAACATAACGTGAAATTATCCTTCTCAAAGATCCCTATCACAAAGGCTACAATATTTTCGTCATTCTCTAAATACTTTTTCACACTTAATAAAAGCTCATTCATGCATATCCCTCCAAATACTATTCTCGAAAAGAATCCATGGATTGTTACAAACCGGTTTAAGTCCTTTATAAAGTATGAAACGCGTTTCCTGTCAAAGATATTTCAAAAAAATAATCCGTTATGTACTTATACACATAACGGATTAAAATTACACTGTAGATCGCTCCACAAGTTCATATGGAATTTCCACCTTTTCTTGTTTAGAGCTCTTGTCACTTATATGCCGGTAAAACATTTCAAAAGCTGTTTTCCCTATCTCCTTCAAATTTTGATCAATGGTTGTAAGTTGCAACACTTGCGAAATAGGTTGGTTATCTAAACCAATAATCGCTAAGTCCTCAGGAACTTGAATACCCAACTTCCCAACTTCCGTCATAACCCCAATCGCAACTTCATCTCCTGCTACTATTAACGCTTCAGGGAGATTCTGCATACCTTTTAACTTATGAGCGACTCTCACACCATCTTCTAATGTAAAACATTCTGTGAAAATCCATTCTTCATTCACTTCTTCATCTATAGATTGCAATTGCTGTTTATACACATCAAAACGCTTTTGACTACTCGGTCCTAGCTTTCTTCCCGTACAATAACCAATTTTTTTATAACCTTTTTCAATCAGGTGATTCATTCCTAACTGGAAAGCTGCCGAATGATTTGTATATACACTTGAGATGTTTGAAATATCATTATCTTCACAAGCAATGATTGTGCCGTAAGAAGCATACGGTTCTATCATTTCCCAATCATTTGCACGTGAACAAATAATAAGACCATCCAATTGTTTCGTTTTTAACATATGTAAACTTTTCATTTCTTCTTTTTTATTATAATTCGTTTGGCAAAGTAGCACCCTGTAGTTATGAGTTAAAGCTCCCTCCATCATTCCCCCTACCATTGCATCGAAGCTCGGGTGATTGATGTAAGGGAGAATCACACCAACAATATTCGTCTTTCCTTTTGATAAATGAACAGCATTTGCGTTTTGTGAGTAATTCAACTTCTCAACTATCTCTATAACCGCTTTCCTTTTTTCTTCACTTACATACGGATGATCATTCAACACTCTCGAAACAGTCGTAACTGAAACTCCCGCCATTTTTGCAATATCTTTAATATTAGCCATACACTCACCTCTACTTTTAAATTAATAAATTCCATGAACATATGTCAAACCTTCTCATCATTACATCTTCATTCGTTTTTCTTACAAAAGTGTAATTTTCCTGTAAGCTAATTCGATAGTTACTCTCCACTATTTTTCATACAATTAAGTTAGAAACAAGGCAACAATTATTCGAAAAGGAGCGGATTTATATGATGGACAAAATGAAATCAAATAATTTTTTAAATACAATGGGCATGATATTTTCCACTCTTATCGATGCAAAAGCTGTTGCTTCTACATTAAACAAGTAAGGAGAATATGCGATGAATAACATTACTTTTAACAAATTAGATTTTTTAGGACTAGCTAGTGGCTCGATTCTTCTTACTGCTTTTATTTACGCCACTACGCTTATATAACTTTTGTGTCCCCTTTCCCCTTTATTATAAATAGTAATAGAAAAGACGACCGTCTATGCCCGGTCGTCTTTTCTTACTTTTGATTTGATTGTAAAGCTTCCTTAAGCTCCTCAAACTTCTCATTTAATTGATCCGTCATCATTTTCATAGCTGTTTTTCGATCTATTTGTTCTTCAGCATCAATTTGAATTGGGTCTCCAAAAATTAATTGTGCTCTTTTTCCCTTTATTAATTCTTTTACACTTGAGGGACCAATATAAGCTGCCGGTATTAATGGAACGTTAGAACGCATCGCAATTGTCACAGCACCAGCTTTTAACGAAACGTCTTCTGTCGATCTCGTTCCACTCGGGAAAATCCCTACCACTTTTCCTTCTTTTAATAAGCGTGATGGAATTTTAAGTGTACTCGGTCCTGGATTTGCACGATCTACAGGGAATGCATTTACATTTTTAAAGAACCAATTTTTGAATTTCCCTTCAAATAATTCTTTTTTGGCCATGTAATGAATTTCCGTCGGGTACATCCCTGTAGCTAACATTAATACATCCATAAAACTTGTATGTGTACACGCAACAACATATGGGCCACCTTCTGGTAACTTTTCTCTTCCTTGCACTTCTACTTTCCCAGCTGTTTTAAATATATATTTCAACAAAAATGTAATTGGTTTATACATTTGTTTCGTTCCTTTCTGAACATCCGAAGTATAATCATATTCTTACAATAATTATAACACTAAGTTTTAGGAGTTGGTAATAAATTTAAGTATTAATTGTTACATTTCAATTCTTACAAAAGTGTAATTTTTTTGTAAGCTAATTCGATAGTTACTTCTTGCTATATTTCATACAATTAAGTCAGGAAGAAACAAGTAAGGAGAATTCATTATGCAAAACATCACTTTTAACAAATTAGATCTTTTAGGATTAGCTAGCGGCTCAATTCTTCTTACTGCTTTTATTTACACTGCTACGCTTGTATAACTTTGTGTCCCCTTTCCCCTTTATATAGAAAAAGACGACCGTCTATGCCCGGTCGTCTTTTTAAATGTTTCTTTCTTTTAACTCTTTTAAAAGCTCTATCATTTCAGCTTGTTGTTTTATCTTCTTACGACCATTTCGATTAATTGCTGCAAGCTCACAAGCAACTCCGACGGCAAAGAAAAACAATAAACTTTCTAACATGTAAAATCCTCCAATTGCCTATTAAACAGCTTGACGTAATTGCTCTTTTTCTAAAATTCTCTTGTTGATATTTTCTTCTTTCCTCTGACAAACATTATTACGAATAAGTGCTGCAATAACAAGTAAAGTCCCTACAATATCAAACATTGTTATTTGATATCCTTGCATCATCATAATAACTAAAGTTGTAATGGGTACCAAATTAATAAATAAAATCCCATTAATGGACGATAAAATTTTCACACCATAGTTCCAAGCTAGTAACGCTACTATTCCTGGTAATGTCATCATAAATAATAAATCGTATTTCACAATAGAAATCGTTCCCATACTCGGAACTGAAACATATCCAAACGCCGTTATAATTATCGTTATAATTCCTGTAACAGTCGTACCGAATACACACGTCAACGTAGAATAACGTAATGTTGACCAATCGCTACACGTTTGACCACCCATCGTATAAATAACCCAGCCCACAACTCCAACAAATATACACGCTAGCGAAAACATGTTATCTTTCAATGTTAAAAAGAAACTCATATCACCTTTTGTAATAACAAATACAGCCCCTATAAAAGCGATAAGCATGCTCGTTATCATATACTTTTTCGGTTTTACATGCTTATATCCCCATAGGATACAAATAGAAATCATCGGCATAAGTGCTTCCATAATGGAGGCTACCATCACGCCTGATTTTCCCATTAACATTTGACCTAAAAATATAAGTACATTATATACAGTAAACGCCATCGTTCCGAAAAAGACGAGTAACTTTCCTCTTCCTTCTAAACGAAATGCCTGTTTCCCTTCTTTCATTAACAACAATATAATCAGCATTATCGCCACCGCTCCATAGCGAATAAGCGAAAAATAAAACGGATCTATGTATTCTAACGCATGATCAGCAACTGGAAACATCGCTCCCCATGACATACTTGCAATCAAACATGCTAAAGCTCCTATTATCATTTGACCTCTTCTCACCACAATCCCCCGCTTCTTTCTATTTGCACAAAGAGAATTGTAAAAGAAAAAATATATCACGTAAAATGATTCAAAATGATATTAACTATCATTTATAATGATAGTTAACATCAAGGAGGACAGTATTATGGAATTAAGAGACTTGCAAATCTTCCAGAGCGTTGCCGACCAAGGTAGTGTAAGTAGCGCAGCAAAGGAATTAAATTACGTACAATCAAATGTAACTGCACGTATTAAACAACTAGAAAACGAGCTAAAAACACCGCTCTTTTATCGTCATAAGCGAGGCATGACTTTAACAGCTGAAGGAAGAAAAATGCTCGTTTATGTTAATAAAATTTTGCAAGATGTTGACGAGCTAAAACAAGTATTTTTAGATAGCGAAACACCCTCTGGCATATTAAAAATCGGTACTGTCGAAACAGTAAGTACATTACCTACCATTTTATCTTCTTACTATAAAAGCTATCCGAACGTCGATTTGTCATTACAAGCAGGTTTAACAGAAGAATTAATTAGAGAAGTACTCGATCATCAATTAGATGGCGCTTTTATATCAGGACCAATAAAACATCCACTTATTGAACAATACGATGTTAGTACAGAAAAATTAATGCTTGTAACACAAAATAAAGCTTTTCATATTGAAGAATTTACAACAACGCCTCTACTCGTTTTTAATCAAGGATGTGGATACCGTTCTAAACTAGAACGATGGCTGAAAGATGAAGGTTTGCTTCCAAAAAGAATTATGGAATTCAATATATTAGAGACCATATTAAACAGTGTTGCACTCGGCCTTGGAATTACACTCGTACCACAGTCTGCTGTCCATCATCTTTCTAAAGCAGGTAAAGTTCATTGCCATGCAATTCCTGAGAAATATGGTAGTATTTCAACGGTTTTCATACGCCGCAAAGATAGCTATATGACGAATTCAATGCGTAGCTTTTTAAAAACAATCGAAGAGCACCACCACATTAATATGCTTTAAAAGACATTCTTACACGAATGTCTTTTTTTCTTACAAAAGTGTAAGTCTTCCGTAAGCTAATTCGATAGTTGCAGGCGATCATATTTCCTATAATTAAGACATAAAGCAGGGCAACAACAATTCGAAAAGGAGCGGATACGCATGATGAACAAAATGAAATCAAACAAATTTTTAAATACAATGGGCATGGTGCTATCCGCACTTGTCGATGCAAAAGCAGTTGCAACTACATTAAACAAATAAGGAGAGATTATAATGAACAACATTACTTTCAACAAATCAGACTTTATCGGACTTGCAAGTGGAGCGACTCTTCTTACAGCTTTCATTTACTCACTTGCTCAAGGTCTTGTTTAACACTTTGTTTCCCCAAACCCCTTTATATATAGAAAAAGCTGCTCGTCTTATAGACAAGCAGCTTTTTAGTTTGTCCCGCTTTAATGGGCAGTAAGACCCCCACCTCAAAATTCAGCGAAAGCAAAGAAGTTAGGTGGGGGATCAACTGCCCATAAAAGTCCGATTGGTTCAACTAATAATCAGTCGGGGCTGAAGACCCCCCACTGATTAAAGTTTCACTTTATTTCATATATAATTTGACCTGTTTTCGTCATATCGTATCCGCCGATCGCTTTTAGTTCATTATGAAATTCTTCCGATTGCAGAATGTCTTTTACAACTTCGATCAACTCTTCATTTTCTTTATTCTTCAAAATCACTAAATCATACTGTTCTTTCATGATTGGAATAAAGTCTACGTTTACAATTTGCGAAAACTTTTCTGATCCTACTCCCACATCAGCTTTTTCATTCGCGACTTGCGTGGCAACACCAAGATGGTTCGATTCTTCCCATTCATATCCACTAATACGTTCTTTATTTAAATTTTGAATGCGCAATTGTTCATCAACTAACACCCTAATACCAGAACCTTTTTCTCGATTTACAAATCGTATAGATGATTGAGATAAATCAGCCCATGTTTTTATATTTTTTGGATTTCCCTTTTGCACATAAAATCCAACATTCCTCGATAGCAAATTAATCATAGTACATGGTTGTCCAACTAAAATACGTTTTACGTAAGGAACATTATATGTACCCGTTTCGCCATCAAACAAATGCAAACTAACGATACTTCCTTCTCCTTGATACATTTTTACTAAACTCGTTAAACTACCTTGATATGCCCGTAATATATTTGAACTTGGTAGACGATTTTCTATACGCTTCGCCAACATATCTAACGTTAGTTCTTGTCCGCTAATAATACATGTATTCGAGATACTATTACTGTCATTCTTTACAGGAGTAACTTGTACCTTCCCTGTTTTCATTTGCTTAATATATTGTTCTAAATCTGCTGCATCAATGCGCATCTGTCTACCAACTCTATAAGAAGGAAGTTCCCCTTTTTTAATCAAGTCGTATACAGTTAGTTTTGATACTTTTAATCGCTTTGCTACTTCTTCCGTTGTGTAGGAATGATGATCCATAGACGATTCCTCACTTTCTTTCTTCATTGTAACAAAGAAAAGAATATTTCTCCTATATTTTAAAAACAACTACATCGTTCAAATTATATTCAATTATAACTAGTTATATTTAGTTATATTTAGTTATAATTAATTATGTCAAAACGAAAGGGGATTTTTTTATGAATAAGTTTACATTACGATCCATCGGGGCACTTATCCTTTCTTTTCTTCTTATATTTAGTGTTGCATGTACAAGCGGAGATAAGAAAGAGAAATCAACTGCTACAGAAGGAAAAACAGTTGAACTTACTATATCAGCAGCTGCAAGCTTACAAGATGCGCTAAAAGAAATTGAAACAAAATATAAAGAAAAAGAACCTAATATTAAACTTTCTTTTAACTTCGGCGCTTCTGGTGCACTTCAACAACAAATCGAACAAGGTGCACCTGCTGATTTATTCTTCTCAGCAGCCGAAGATAAATTCCAAACTCTTGTTAAAAAAGGATTCATTAATGAAAAGGAAGGGAAAAATCTTCTTGGAAATGAGCTCGTTCTAGTCGTCCCAAAAGATAGTTCTCTTACAAAAATTCAAGATTTAAAAGATGAAAAAATAAAAAAAATCGCACTTGGCACACCTGAATCTGTACCTGCGGGAAAATACGCAAAAGCTTCTCTCACACATGAAAATCTTTGGAATGACGTTCAAAATAAAGTCATATTTACAAAAGATGTGCGCCAAGTGTTAACATATGTAGAAACAGGTAATGTTGATGCTGGTATTGTATACAAAACAGATGCTCTTATTTCAGACAAAGTAAAAATCGGCGAGACAGCAGCAACTACTTCTCATGAGCCAATCCACTATCCTTTAGGCGTTATAAAAGAATCGAAGCATAAGAAAGAGGCGACTTCATTTTATGAGTATTTGCAGTCAAAAGATGCACAATCTATCTTTAAGAAATATGGATTTACAGTCCTACCATAATTACCATGAGCTTTGATATTATTTTGTCACCAATCTTTCTATCTTTACGAGTAGCTGCATGTGCCACCATTATCGTTACAATTTTAGGGACGATTATCGGCCGAGCGTTAGCACGCTCCTCATGGAGATATAAAGTGATATTAGAAACGATTTTCTTATTACCAATGGTACTTCCGCCAACTGTAATCGGCTTTTTTCTCATTATCATTTTTGGAAATAACAGTCCCATTGGAATGTGGATAGAATCAATATTTCAGCAGTCTATTATGTTCACATCTACTGCTGCTATCATTGCTTCTACAGTTGTTGCATTTCCGCTTATGTACCAATCAGCAAAAACAGGATTTTCTATCGCGAATGTACAAATTGAAGAAAGCGCTCGTGACCTTGGTGCAAGTGAATATCAAGTTTTTCTACACGTCACACTTCCGCTTGCATTTCCTGCATTACTAAGCGGAATGATTTTGAGCTTTGTTCGTGCGCTCGGTGAGTTTGGTGCTACACTCATGTTTGCTGGGAACATTCCTGGTAAAACACAGACTATCCCAACTGCCATTTACATGGCGATTGATGCAAGTAATATGCAACTCGCCTGGACACTTGTAGTTATCACTATTAGTATGTCACTCCTATTTTTGCTATGTATTCAGCTTATTAATAAAAGAATTACTAACTCTTAAGGCAGCTTTTTTGAAGCTGCTTTTTTATTTCTTAGGAAATAAAAATATATCGTTGGGAAATAACTGAATTTTACCTTTTATTTAAATATACATTCTATTTGAATTTACTTTCTAAAATAGGCAATTTCCTGTTATTATATGGAGGTGTTTCAAAAATTGAAGAAATGAAAACGCATTTATATCGTGAATTCTTCATTCTGTTTTAGCGATCGGTAATCTTCTACTCTATTAGTGGGGCATTACCGATCGTTAGAACGATATGTAATTATATTGGTATAGCAAACCGAAGGGAGTCTTGTAATGGACATTTTATTAGCGCTTCTTCCTGCAATTGCATGGGGAAACATCTTATTAGTAAGCGTAAAAATGGGCGGTGGTGCATATAGCCAAACGGTAGGTATGACAATCGGTGCTCTATTCTTCGCAACAATTATGTATGTATTTACTCAACCAGCTTTAACAATGACAATCTTGATTGTTGGCTTTATTTCAGGTTTATTCTGGGCTTTAGGACAAGTAAACCAATTAAAAACAGTTGAAAAGTTAGGTGTTTCTACTACTGTAACGATTTCTACTGGTATGCAACTTGTTGCAACTTCTATCTTTGGAGTTATCGCTTTCCGTGAGTGGACTACTACAACAACGATCATTCTGGGAACGATTGCAATCCTATTAATCGTAGTTGGTGTTGTATTCACATCATTAGATGATAAAGAAAATGCTCAGCCACCAGGACAATTGAAAAAAGGACTTCTTACTTTAATTGTTTCTACTTTCGGCTACCTTGTATATGTAATTATTATTCGTTGGTATAATATCGATGGTTGGTCTGCTATTTTACCACAAGCAGTTGGTATGTTTGTTGGTGCGGTTGTACTGACATCTAAACATAAACCATTTAATAAATATGCAATCCGTAACGCTTTATCTGGTTTACTATGGGGAACTGGAAACTTATTCTTACTTCTTTCATTACCACGTGTTGGAGTAGCAACAAGCTTCCCATTATCTCAAACTGGAATCGTTATCTCAACATTCGGTGCGATTGTCTTCTTAGGCGAAAAGAAAACGAAACGTCAATTGATCTTTATTGCACTAGGTAGTGTTTTAATTATCGGCGGCGCTGTATTACTTGGTATGACAAAAGCATAAACTTATAATCTATTAGTAAACCCCTGAGGCACATATGCTTCAGGGGTTTTTTAATTCTAATTATTTTCTAGATATAATTATTTGTATGTTTTTGTCCCTTATAATTATTCTTCCACTCTAGCAAACCCGCTACACATATAAAGAGATTAATAACAGCTAATATTAGCATAACGTATAACCCAGTGGAAATATAAATTGAAATACTAACTACATTATATAAAATCCATAAATGCCAGTTTTCTAAGATTTTTCGACTTAACATAAATTGAGCTACTAATCCTAGTACAGCATTTAAAGCGTCTAAATATGGACTTGTTGATTCTAAGTAATGGACTTGATAATACCCCCAACCAATCCATGCAACTAAAATAAAGATTATATAAAAAATCCAACCTTTCAAATCTAAACGAACTGTTGCTTTTACCTCTTCCTCCCCACTACGTGCAATCCAATGATACCAACCATATACATTAAATATAAATTGAAAGGCTGCCAATACTGCCATTGCATATAAACCTTGTGTAATAAAAATATATAGAAATACCGCAACGGTAATCATACCGAATAAAAAGTTGGATACTTTTTCTCTTGCTAATAGCCAAACATTAATAATTCCCATGACCGATGCAAAGATTTCAATATAGCTCGATTGAATATACAATCCAACCAATACACAAATAATACTAGTAATGAGTAAAAAGAGCGGACTTCTAATCATAATCATCTCTCCCCAGATGTGTAATAAATTCCCTATCACCAGTATAAGGAATCACTCTCCCTTTCACCATTAATTTCCTACTTTTCATTATCTATTCCATCTACAATAAGCCTTTTCTTTTTACAAAATTCTCTTAAAAATGGTATCGTTTTTTATAACATATCTCCACTAGAAAGGAATAGAGGATATGCTAACTAAACATCGAATTCTATTTATTGGTGCTGGTCGTATGGCAGAAGCTATATTTTCCGGATTACTTAAAACAAGCAAAGAATACATCGAAGAGATTATCGTTTCTAACCGAAGTAACGTAGAAAAGCTAGATCAATTACGAGCGCGATATAATGTGTCTACTACAACAGATTGGAAGCAACATGTTACATCTGTTGATACGATTGTTTTAGCAATGCCGCCTTCTGCACATGAAGAATTATTAGCAGAGTTATCTCCGTTACTATCGAATCAACTTGTCGTAACGGTAGCTGCTGGCATCGGCCCATCTTATTTAGAAGAAAGACTTCCCGGGGGGACGCCTGTTGCTTGGATTATGCCAAATACAGCTGCTGAAATTGGAAAGTCTATCTCCTTATACACGATGGGACAATTCGTAAACGAGACTCATCAAGAAACCCTGCAATTGCTTTTAAGGGGCATTGGTACTTCGCAACTTTGTACCGAGGAAGAAGTTCATCAACTTACTGCAGTTACTGGAAGTGCACCAGCCTTCCTTTATTACTTTGCTGAAAGTTTAATTGAAGCAACAAAAAGTTATGGAGTCGATGAAGCAACCGCAAAACACCTTGTCATTCAAATGATTTCTGGCTCTGCTTCTATGCTTGAACAAACACAAGATCCAGCTAACCTCCGTGAACAAGTAACAACGCCAGGTGGTTCCACAGCTGAAGGTCTCAAAGCTTTATATGAATATAATTTTTCAGAGGCAATTCAAAAAGCAGTAGAAGCAACAAACAAAAAAGCTAGGGGGAAGTAATATGAGTTTAACAAGTTTAAAAGACTATACAACATTACATAACGGTGTAAAAATGCCTTGGTTCGGTTTAGGTGTTTTTAAAGTAGAAGATGGTTCACAAGTAATTGATTCTGTAAAAGCAGCAATTAAAAATGGCTACCGCAGTATCGATACTGCAGCAATCTATCAAAACGAAGAAGGCGTTGGACAAGCGATCCGTGAATCAGGTGTTTCACGTGAAGAATTATTTATCACATCAAAAGTATGGAATAGCGATCAAGGATATGAAACAACACTTCAAGCATTTGAAACTACGTTAGAAAAATTAGGTCTAGAATATTTAGATTTATATTTAGTACATTGGCCTGTAAAAGGGAAATATACTGAATCGTGGAAAGCGTTAGAAAAGCTTTATAAAGATGGCCGTGTTCGTGCTATCGGTGTGAGCAATTTCCACATTCACCACTTACAAGACGTATTTGAAATTGCTGAAATTAAACCAATGGTCAACCAAGTGGAATACCACCCACGTTTAGCACAAGAAGAGTTACACGCTTTCTGTAAAGAACATAACATCCAGCTTGAAGCTTGGTCACCATTAATGCAAGGACAACTACTGGATAACCCAACATTACAAGACATTGCGAAAAAATATAATAAATCAACTGCGCAAATTATTTTACGCTGGGATTTACAAAACGAAGTTGTAACAATTCCTAAATCAATTAAAGAACATCGCATTATTGAAAATGCAAACATCTTCGACTTTGAATTAAGTTCTGATGATATGAAAGCAATTCAAGCTTTAAATGAAGATCGCCGCGTTGGTCCAGATCCAGATAACTTTAATTTCTAAGCGAAAAACCACTGTACATAATGCAGTGGTTTTTCTCGATTAAAAACTGAAAATTTAAACTATATTCAATTTAATTGACAGTTTATTGTGCAAGGTGTAAGATTTTGAATTATCAAAGAAACAAAAAAATTAATAAAATTTATTCGTTTACTCATTGTATCAAGAGAGGTGGAGGGACTGGCCCTTTGAAACCTCGGCAGCAGGTTCATTTTTGAATACTGTGCCACTTCCTGCAAGCTTTATAGCTTGAAAGATAGAATGAGGGACTTCGTTTATATACGGGTGCATAACTTGTACGTAAAAATCCCTCTTTCTCAATACGAAAAGAGGGATTTTTTATTTTTCATTTCCCTCATCATCATCCAAACTTAATTATTTAGGAGGAAAATCAAATGAAAAAGAAGTTTGTACCCGGTATTGCATCAGTTGTAGGAGTAAGTATTTTATTAACTGGTTGCGGTAGTTATAAAAACGAAGCAAGCGGAGCAAATGCAAAAGACGAGGCACCTAGTAAACAGGTTTTAAACTTATCTTCACCTACTGAAATACGAACAATGGATACAGCTCGTGCTACAGATACTGATTCTGGTCAAGTAATGAGAAACGTATTTGAAGGTTTGT
Organism: Bacillus sp. GS3m_15504; assembly: GCF_055825275.1. Lineage (NCBI taxonomy): Bacteria > Bacillati > Bacillota > Bacilli > Caryophanales > Bacillaceae > Bacillus > Bacillus sp. GS3m_15504. The sequence continues at coordinate 55,229 of NZ_JBVVNL010000008.1, forward strand.
ATAATCTTGGTGAAGGTAACAAACCTGTTCCTGGTGTTGCAAAATCTCATGAAGTAAGTGGTGATAAAACGAAATACACATTCCACCTGCGAGATTCAAAATGGTCAAACGGTACTCCTGTTACAGCAAAAGATTTTGTCTTCGCTTGGCAAAGAGCTGTCGATCCAGCAACAGCCTCTGAATATGCATTTCTATTCTTTGATATTAAAAACGCAACAAAAATTAACAACAAAGAACTTCCAGCCGACCAACTTGGTGTAAAAGCAGTTGATGACCATACGTTTGAGGTAGAATTAGAGCGTCCTGTTCCGTATTTTATTAGTTTAACAGCGTTCCCAACATTTCTACCAATTAACGAGGAATTCTTTAAAGCACAAGGTGATAAGTACGCTTTAGAAGATAATACAATCTTGTACAATGGAGCTTTTACACTAAGCGATTGGAAGCATGAACAAAGCTTTAAATTCAAGAAAAACCCTACCTATTGGGATAAAGATACTGTCAAACTAGAAGAAATCAATTTTAACGTTGTAAAAGAAAAATCAACAGAAGTAAACTTATTCGAATCAAAACAATTAGACCGTATAAAATTAACATCTGATTTCGTTGATAAATATAAAAAAGATGCAAACTTTAAAGAACGCCCGAACGTAGGCGTACAATTTTTACGTATGAATCAACAAAACAAAGTACTGCAAAACGTTTCTGCACGCCAAGCAATCGATCAAACAATTGATCGAAAATCCTTTGTAAATACGTTATTAAATGATGGCTCTACACCAACCTTTGGTCTCGTTCCAAAAAACTTTGCAAAAGGGCCTGATGGAAAGGACTTCCGTACTATAAACGGAGATTTAACCAAAGTTGATACAAAATCTGCACAAGAGTTATGGAAAAAGGCAAAACAAGAGCTTGGTTCTGAAAAGATTACATTAGAATTATTAACAAGTGATGCTGACCTTGATAAGAAAACGGGTGAGTTCTTAAAAGGACAACTAGAAAAGAATTTAGATGGATTAACAGTAAATGTGAAACCACAACCACGTAAACAACAAGTTTCACTTTTATTAAAAGGTGACTATGAAATCGGTATTGATGGCTGGAGCCCTGACTTTGCTGATCCAATTACATTCCTTGAATTGTTTACAACGAATAATCCATACAACTTAGATCATTACTCTAATAAGGAATTCGATAAAACAATTGAAAAGGTTAAAACGACTTTAGCTGGTGATGAAAAAGCTCGATGGGAAGCATTACTAGCATCCGAGAAAATATTATTTAAAGACTCTGTTATCGCTCCTCTTTACCAGAAAGGCGAATCTTATTTAGAACGTTCTTATGTGAAAGGAATTGTGCAAGTAGACTTTGCAGGTCAATTAAACTTCAAATGGGCACAAATTGAAAAATAAAAGACAACCTGAATTGAAGTTTTTCTATCTACACCAATTGTTTTATTGAAAAAATGTATTAAAAGCGGGTTTCTCAATAAGAGAAAATCCGCTTTTTTAATATATTATTTTAAAAAATTAATGCTTCACTTTTTATTATTGACATATAGTTCTTTCCAGTGTTAATATTCTAAATAATCAAAGAAACAAAATATTTCACCATCATAATATAACGTCTACTACGTTGAAACATATAACGATAGATTATAGTTCAACATGTATATACATATAGAACACCTGATTACCTACATGTACACATTTATAATAGGTTTTCTCTTCTTCTATAAATACACTTTAAGACATGGACATTATGACGTTACGAACAACACATTTAGGGAGGAACGAACAATGAAGAAAAAAGTTGTACCTGTTGTTGCATCTGTTTTAGGGGCAAGTCTATTACTAACTGCTTGCGGGGGAAATAAAGATAATGCAAGCGGAGCGAAAGCAAATGATAAAGCACCTGATAAACAGGCAATTAACTTATCATTTGCTTCAGAAATTCCAACAATGGATGTTGCAAAAGCAACGGATGGGGAATCCATGAACGTAATGCGCAATGTTTTTGAAGGGTTATATGCAATGGGAGAAGATAATAAACCGATTCCTGGTGTTGCTGAGTCGGTTGACGTTAGTGCCGATAAAACGAAATATACATTCCACCTGCGTGATTCAAAATGGTCAAACGGTACTCCTGTTACAGCAAAGGATTTCGTCTTTGCTTGGCAACGTGCCGTAAACCCTGATACAGCAGCTGAATATGCATTCTTATTCTTCGATATAAAGAATGCGAAACAAATAAACCAAAAACAATTACCGGTTGATCAATTAGGTATTAAAGCTGTTGATGATAAAACGTTAGAAGTACAACTAGATCGTCCTGTTCCCTACTTCTTAAGCTTAACGACATTCTCAACATTCTTGCCAATTAATGAAGAGTACTTAAAGTCTCAAGGCGATAAATACGGTTTAGAAACAAATCATTTAATTTACAACGGTGCTTTCACATTAGATAACTGGAAACATGAGCAAAGCTTCCAATTGAAGAAGAATCCTAACTATTGGGATGCTAAAACTGTAAAATTAGAAGAAATCAACTTCAATGTCGTTAAAGATAAGTCTACAGAAGTGAACTTATATGATTCAGGACAAATTGATCGCGTTGCTTTAACTGCGGAGTTTGTTGATAAATATAAAGGCGATCCAAACTTCAAAGAACGCGCTGAAGTTGGCATTCAATTTTTACGACTCAATCAAAAAAATGAAACATTAAAAAATCAGCATGCGCGCCTTGCTATTAACGGCGCAATGAATAAAAAAGCCTACGTAGAAACAATTTTAAATAACGGCGCTGTTCCAGCTGAAGGAATGATTCCTGCGAAATTTGCAAAAAGTCCTGATGGCAACGACTTCCGTAAAGAAAATGGCAATCTAGTCAAGGATGATGTGAAAACAGCGAAAGAAAACTGGAAAAAAGCGAAGCAAGAACTTGGTACTGACAAAGTAACAATTGAACTCTTAACAAGTGATAATGCTTTAGCTAAAAAAACTGGTGAATATTTAAAAGGTGAACTAGAAAAGAACTTAGATGGATTAACAGTGAATTTAAAACCACAACCACGTAAACAACAGTTAAAACTACTATTAAGTGGTGACTACGAAATCGGTATTGATGGCTGGGGCCCTGACTTCGCTGATCCAATTACATTCTTAGATTTATTTACAACAGATAGTGCTTACAACTTCGATAAATACTCTAACAAAGAGTACGATGAGCTAATTCATAAAGTAAAAACAGATTTAGCTGGTGATGAAAAGGCACGGTTTGAAGCAATGAAGCAAGCTGAAAAAATTCTATTACAAGACGGTGCTGTCGCTCCTTTATACCAACAAGGTCGTTCTTACTTACAACGCTCTTTCATTAAAGGACTTGTAACAACTGACTTCGGTGGTGAGTTTAACTACAAGTGGACAGAAGTTGCAAAATAATAAGTGCTAATAAAAAGGTATCCCACCGAGGATACCTTTTTATTTTATGCTTCTTTAACTACAGAGCTTCTCCCCTTTACTATTCCTTTTATAGCTAAAGTCATCACTGCTACTGATTGTGTAACCAATACAATAACTAATAATGAAATAATATTTCTCTCTAAACTAACTCCTCCAAATATTATTGTATAATAGCCATTTGCTGCATATGTTGCGGGAAATAACTCGCCAATTGTTTGATATGTTTTAGAAAGCATCTCATGTGGTACGATTACACCCGAACTTACAAGTTGTAGTGATAGCGAGATAATATTAAAAATCATACCTGCGTTTCCAAACACAGTTAGAAACATTTGTGTTAATGAAAGAAATGCAAAGAAAACTATCGCTTGAAATATCCATACACTCCATACCGTTTCGTGCATTTCGATTTGGAACCCTTTCATTAAACCAATTGTAATACATGCAAGTAAAATTGATACTGTACCGTTTATGATTTGTCTTGATAAGAAATTACTCCAACCGCCCTTTACTTCTTTTGCAACTTTTGATAGTTCCATACTCATAATCATTGCTCCTACAAATGAAGCTAATACGATCATTAGCGGTACCATATTCACTGAAAATCCTTTTGCATCATTTACTTTATGAACTGTAAAACCAATTGAATCTTCGGTTAACCCTCTTATCACTTCTACATTCTCAGGTCCTACAGCTTGTAGCTTTCCAACAATCGCTTGTTTCTTATAATTTGCTATCTCTTTATTTACATTATCTTGAATTTGTTTTGCAGCTCCTTCCATCATTTGCTTTGCCATCATGGCATTCGCTTGATTAATATGGAAGTGTAAATTTGTCTTTCCTGTTCCATTTATATCTTTTGAAAAAGAAGCTGGAATTTCAATGATCATATCGTACACATGGTCATTCATTTCTTTAGTTGCCTTTTCTACAGACCTTTCTGCTTTCACTTGAAATGGTAAATTTCTCTGTAAGCTTTCTGCTATTTTACTACCTATATTGACATCTTCATTCACAATAGCGATACGCATTTGATCAGCTCTTTCATTCACTCCATCATACGCCGTTAACCAAACGCAAAAGAAAATAAGTTGGAACGATAATGCCACTACCATTCCTACATACGTACCAGGTCGTTTTAAAAATTGTTTTAATGCTTCCATCTTCTCACTCTCCTATTTAGCAAGCAAGTACATGCTTGCATTTTATTTTAAATAAATACTAGGGTCTTAATGCCCTAGCATATAAAACAATATTATTTTCAATAAATTTCTCATCATCAACTTCTGTCAGACGATCGGCAAAACGTAATTTAGATAAGAAGTATCCAAAATTAATCCAGATAAAGTTCATTACTTGCGCTTCAATATTCGTATCAATAATGTTTCCTTTTTCCTGCATTTTTGCAAAATAGATACTTAATTCTTCTTTTAGTCCTTGTGGTATTTTAGCAATTTCCCCGTCTAATTCAGGAAATTCTCCAGCCTCACGTATACCAATAGCAATAATATCTTTTACCCCATCTAAAAAATTATGATAATGCCTTGCTAAATTTTTTAAATCCGTTTCTAATTCCCACACAATTTCTGTTTGTAAAAACTGTTTTAAATGCGGTACATATGAAAATTCAGCAACCGCCGCTTCAATAACACCCTTCTTACTTTTAAAATTGCGGAATATCGTTACTTCATTAACACCCGCACGCATTGCAATTTCTTTCGTTGTCGCTGCTGTATATCCTTTTTCTTTCACTAGTTCAATCGCTGCTTGAATAATTTTTTCTGCTGTCTTTGAGCGCGCCATAAAATCCTCTCTTCCTCATGCAAGTGATCACTTACATTTAGATTATATAACTTTTCTAACAATTGTCAATAATCCTCTTCCCCTTCTTTTTGCATTGAACTAAAACTCATCATAAATATAAACAAAAACATCAAATATGTTTTCCATGTCAAAGAAGGTGTATGCCCTGACCAAATATAGCTAACTAAATAATTAATTCCCATAATGCAAGACGATATTACTAAACTAATACTTATTAGTTTTACATATTTGAGCATATCTTTTCTCCTTGTTTTTTATTTTTCTACTTCTTCAAATTGTAGATTCACCGGTTCTTCTAAAAGTGTTTCATAAAAGTTCTCTGCCAAATCTGTTGTAGGAATTTTTTCATCTACTTCATCAAATCGAATACTATCTAGCCACACACAACCTTCTCCTGATAATAAAACACCAAATGCAATACCAAGCGCTCCTTCTTTTATATCTAATACAACCGAGTACGATTGCCAATTATTCGTATTTTTAATGGGACGATTTTGCATATTATCCATAGCAAGCGGTTCTGTCTCTTTTCCGTCTACTCGCATCCACAATCCTGCCCAATCTCTTACATTTTCACTCTTAACAAATGCTGTAAAACGTAATCTCTTCCCTACATATTTATCCGCTCGGAACATTTGCATTAATGTTGAAAATCCTCCGTGCGTAACATTCTCTTTTGCTTTTATGTATGCAGATACCTTCCCTTGATGGACAACTTCATAATCTAAACCCATCTCATATTCAGCAGGATGACTTCCACTTAAGATCCATCCTTTCGGTATACCCTTTTGCATTGAAACACCCTCTCTTTCTATATAAAATGACTGGAAGTACTTTCGATATTTCTTTGGTGGCAATTGAAACATTCTTTTAAAAGCTCTCGTAAACGCCTCTTGTGAGGAAAAACCATATTGCATCGCAATATCAATAACAGCTCTCTCGGTCGACACTAAAACCTGCGCAGCATGAGTTAACCTTCTCTTTCGAATATAATCCGTTACACTCATCCCAATATACCTTTGAAAAATACGATGAAAATGGTACATCGATACTGCACTGTGAGATGCTACTCTTTCTGTTGTAAGCTCCTCATGTAAGTGATTCTCTATATATTCAATAGCTTTTTTTATCATCTCTTTATATTCTTCATGCATTTTAGTCCCTCCTCACAATTTAAATTTACCATATACATACAAATTTTTTTTGATTTAAATTGCGGATTAACCCTTGTAGCTACAGGATAATAATTTATTTTCAACGCATACATAATTACATGATTTTGGGAAAAACTTGTATAGAACGAATTTACATAAGGAGGAATTTTCAATGAGAACTCTACTATCAGTTTTATTAGCTCTTATGCTAGTACCTGCATTAACGGGATGTAAAGCTCCTGCAAAAGAAGATACAACTTCTAATAAAAAGACTACTGAAGAAGCAAAAAATGAGACTCCTGCAGATTTAAAACTTAATTTTAATGAATTTAGTTTAGATGCAGACTATCAAGATACGAAGAAAGACTACGAAGCTGATTATAAAAATGTAGCGGCTGATAAGAAAATGGAAGCAAAAATTGAAGATCATAAAGCAGATGTAAATTTAACAGGAGACGAAGCTATCACAAAATTAAGCCCACTTCTACAAGAATTGAAATTTGATAAAGATACTCCTGACCAAGAAGTAATCGATCAAGTCTTAAACGTGTTCAAACTTGATAAAGACTATCAAAAATTCGAGTTAGAAGTTGTCTTCTCTGATGGAACGAAAAAAGAATATAAAAGAGAAATAAAATAAAGAAGTAGGCGGTTGCCTACTTCTTTATTTTTACATATCTTAAATCTGGTTTAGATCCAACATAATATTGAAGTCCAGATACTGATTCTTTTTGTAAATAAGAATCAGAAGGGAATATAATTGGGATTAACGGTGAATCTGTAAACATAATATCTTCTGCTTTATGCAATAAGTCAAAACGTTTATCTTCATTTTGTTCAACTTCGGCTTCTTTTACTAAAGCATCAAATTCTTTATTATGCCATTTTGCATAGTTATTGGGACCATCACCTGCATATAAATCTAGTTTAGTAATTGGATCTAGTAAAGAACCTCCCCATCCCATATAAGCTAATTGAAAATCACTTTGCTTATATGTATCGATGTAACTCTTCCACTCTTTATTTTCTAACTTAATATCTACGCCAAGATTTTTCTTAAACATTTCTTGCATTGCTTCTGCTACTTTTTTATGTTGTGTATCTGTAGTGAATTTCAATGTTACTGCAGGTAATGTAGACCAACCTTGTTCTTTCATACCCTCTTCTAATAATTTTTTCGCTTCTGCCGGATCGAATTTAACATAATCGCCTTTTTCTTTACGGAAATCACGACCACCTTGTGTTTTTGCTCCTTCTGGAACGAATGCATATGCTTCTTGTGCATTATTCTTATACAGTTTTTCAACGATAAACTTACGATCAACTGCTAATGAAAAGGCTTTACGCACTTTCGCATTTGTGAATGGCTCTTTTTCTACGTTAAACGAATAAATATAAGATGAGAATCCTGCAACACGCTTATATTCTTTATTTCCTTTTTCTTTCTCAATCATCTCTTGTGGTAAACCACTTAGTAAATCTAATTCTTTTGATTTGTACAATTGGTACGCTGTTTTAGAGTCTGGAATAATGCGAAACTCAATTTCTTTTAATGTCACCTTTTTATCATAATATTCTTTGTTTTTTTGCACTGTAATAGCTTGGTTATGCTTCCATTCTTTTAACGTGAATGGTCCGTTCGTAATTAACTCTTTTGGATTTGTTTTTAATTTATTATTATCATCAATTGATTTTTTAGATAATGGAATAAATAATGAACTTGCTAGCTTTTGTTTAATAGAAGAAACAGGGTGCTCAAGTGTTATCTTTAATGTTTGAGGATCAACAACTTGAATACCAACTTGGCCTTCTTCACCTTTTCCAGTATTATATGCCTCTGCCCCTTTAATAAAATACATTTCTGTAGCATTCATAGAACCCGTTTTCGGATTTAATAATCGCTTCCATGCAAATTCAAAGTCATTTGCTGTAATAGGAGAACCATCTGACCATTTAATATCTTTCTTTAAATGAATTGTATACTCCGTTCCATCAGCATTTACTTCTTCTTTCTCTGCTAATTCATTTTGATATTTCCCATCGCTATCTTGCGTATATAAGCTTGAGAATAAATGTCCAATTACATAACCTGACGTGCTATCTGTCGAAATAGCAGCATCAAGAGTATATGGATCACTACTAATATTCGTTACTAATCGATCTCCTTCTCCCTTACCAGCACTTGCTTTTTGCGTCTCTTTCTTACCGCAAGCGACAGAAGTAATTGCTAATACGGTCATAATGACAAATAATAAAAACTTCTTCATCTTACATTCCCCTTTACCCTGAAATTTTTGGTGTTGATGCTAATAATGTTTTTGTATAAGAATGTTGTGGATTACGGAATACTTCGTCCGTATTTCCAAATTCAACAAGTTCTCCCTTATATAAGACAGCCACCTTTTCACACAAGTAGTGAACCATTGGCAAATCATGCGCGATAAATAAATATGTATAGCCTTGTTCCCTTTGAATCTTTTGTAGCAGATGTACAATTTGAATTTGCAATGAAACATCTAACGCTGAAATTGGTTCATCAAGAATCAATACTTCTGGCTCACACAATAACGCTCTTGCAATAGCAATTCGTTGACGTTGTCCTCCGCTAAATTCGTGCGGGTAACGATCAATATATCGTCTATCTAGTCCAACACGTTCTAGCGCATCACCTGCGACTTTATCTTTCAGCCCTTTATCGCCTAAACCGAATGAAATATAGCCTTCTGTTACGCTATCGCGTACTTTCCAGCGCGGATTTAATGCTGCTGTGGAATCTTGAAAAATAAACTGTACTTTCTGTAAGAAATCACGTTTATGAGCTGCCTTCAGCTTGTGAACGACTTGACCGTTATAATCAATTTCACCAGACGTTGGGCTCTCGATCCCAGCTATGAGCTTACCAAGTGTTGTTTTTCCTGAACCACTTTCTCCAATAATGCCAAGCGTTGTTCCTTTCGGGATCGCAAGTGATATGTCTTTTAACGCTGCGATTTCTTTATTTTTACTTCCATACGTTTTCGTTACTTGCTTTACAGTAATTAAATCTCTCGTCATGAGGCATTCACCTTCTCTTTTGATTTCGCTCTATCATGCTCTAGAACATGCTGCCAACAATGTGAACTGTGTTCCGCGGAATATGTTGTTCTCTCTGGGAAACGATGAATGCATTCTTGTATTGCTACTAGACATCTATTTACAAATGGGCACCCAAAGCTGTTCAATGTTTCAATTGATGGTGTTGTTCCCTCAATTGCTCTAAGTACCTTTTCAGCATCATCCATATTCGGAATAGCTTGCAATAAGCTTTTCGTATATGGATGTTTAGGAGAACCTATTACTTCCTGTATTGTTCCTTTTTCAACAATACGTCCTCCATACATGACAACTACTCGGTCAGCCACTTCACGTACAAGTGCCAAATCATGTGTAATCAACAAAATACTCGTATTTTGTTTTTCTTTCCGCTCTTTTAATAACCCCATAATTTGTTTCTGAATTGTTACATCTAATGCCGTTGTAGGTTCATCTGCAATAACAAGCTTCGGATGACACGCAAATGCAATTGCTAAACAAATACGCTGCCTCATACCTCCACTTAATTGATGTGGGTACTGTTCAAAACGTTTCTCTGCTTCATGTATCCCTAAATCATTTAATAAATTAATCGCAATTTCTTTTGCCTCTTTTTTCGATTTCTTTTCATGCTGCAAAATCACTTCTGTAATTTGCCTTCCCACCTTCATCGTCGGATTTAAAGATGAAAGTGGGTCTTGAAAGATAAACGAAATATCTTTCCCACGAATTTGATTCCATTCTGATTCTTGTAAATTAGTTAAATCCTTTGACTCGAAAGATATATTTCCATCATCAAATTGAATTGATTCTTGATTTAAGCCGATAATAGATTGCGCTGTAACACTTTTTCCAGAGCCACTCTCTCCTACAAGTGCCACTATTTCACCTTCGTTAATAAAAAAGGAAACATGTTTCACAATCGCTTGCTTACTATTCTCTTTTTCAACGGCTAATGTTACGTTTTCTAAAGATAAGACTTGCGCCATGTTTTTTCTCCTTTCGATTACGTTTTATGATTTTCGGATCAATTGCATCTTGCAAACCATCACCAATTGCATTAAATGCGAACATGATGAGTGCAATCATGATTGCTGGGAAGAAAAGTTGCCACCATTCTCCGCTTAATAATGTCCCAAGCGCATCATTCGTCATTGTTCCCCAGCTTGCCGCTGGTGATTGTACTCCCAGTCCGATAAAGCTTAAAAATGATTCTGAGAAAATAGCTGCTGGAATTGTAAATGATAAATTTACGATAATAATTCCTGTTAAGTTTGGAATTAAATGTCCATATATAATTTTCATATGAGATGTGCCTAATCGTTCTGCTGCAATAACAAATTCTCTTTGCTTTAAAGATAAGACTTGCGCCCGAATGAGACGTGCCATGCCAATCCACCCCGTCAACGCAAGAGCGATTATAATTGTAAAGAGTCCTGGTTTCATAACGATTAATAGTAAAATAACAATTAATAAATATGGGATGCCATATAGCACTTCAATCCCTCTTATAATCCACTCATCAATTAACGTTCCAAGACGATTACGTCCTCTTACATATCCACTAAAACCTCCAATTAGCACACCAAGCCCTATGTCTAGAGCTGCTGCTACTAACCCAACTGTTAGTGAAATTTTCCCGCCAGCCCAAGTACGCGCCCAAATATCTCTACCTAAATCATCGGTTCCGAACCAATGCTCACTACTCGGTGGTAAGTTTGTTGCCTCTTTTACCTGTTCACTCGCAGTAAATGGCGTTAAACTTTCACCAATAAGCGAGAAAACAATAATGAGTAATAACGTCACTGATCCTAAAACTGCGATTGGATTCGATACAAACTTACGAAACACTTCTTTCTTTCGGCTAATCTTTTGCTGATCTTTATTTATCGTTAATTCTTTTTTCTCTTCATTCGTTAATAACTGATTATTAATTTCATAAGCCCCCATCTAAACATCCCCCTCCTTACGTAATAGAACGAATACGTGGATCAACAATACGGTGAATAATATCTGTAATAAAAATACATAAGATTAAAAGTGCACTATAAAAAATGGTTGTTCCCATAATCACTGGATAATCTCGATTAAAAATACTATCTACAAAATATTTCCCGAGACCAGGAATTGAAAAAATCTTTTCAATAACGAAAGTACCTGTTAAAAGTCCAGCCATTAACGGTCCAACAAATGTAAGTACTGGAACAATTGCATTTCGAAGAGCGTGTCTTATAATGATTTTCTTAATTGGTATACCTTTAGCTCTCGCTAGCTTAATATAATCACTCTGCAAAACTTCGATCATATTAGAACGAACAAATCTTGTAATAACCGCGATTGGTCCTAGTGCTAATGCAAAGGATGGCAATACCGTATGTTCGAAGGTGCCCCAAGACGCTACTGGTAAAAGTTCAAACTGTATAGCGAATACTTGTATAAATAATGGTGCTAAAATAAAACTTGGAATAGAAATACCGAGAATCGCAAGTAAGCTCACACTATAGTCAATTACTTTCCCATGATATAGAGCAGCAAATGTACCTGCAGCAATTCCAACTAATAATGAAATAATAAGTGCTTGTAAACCAATAATCGCTGATGGACCAAATCCGGTCGTTATAATCTCTGATACACCTTGCCCCGTCGACTGAACGGATTCACCAAAATCAAAATGAACTACACCGTCTAAATAAGCAACATATTGATTCCATAACGGTTCATCAAGGTGATACTTCGCCCTCATGTTTTGGATCACTTCTTCAGGAAAGATTTTTGCATCTGATGAAAATGGATCTCCCGGAATAATATGCATAATTAGAAATGTCACTGTCGTAATAACCCATAGTGTGAACACCATAACCGATAATTTTTTAATTACATACACTTCAATAACCCCCTAAACACATGAATTTACTTTGTTTTATGAACGTACTTTTTCCATTACTCCCTTTTCTCTTTTTAGAATACAAAAAGCCTTGATCCTAAAAAATAAGATCAAGGCTTAATAAACAAAGGCCCATCACTTATCTTTCAAGACTTGCTTGCTGGAATTAGCACGGTGTTCATCTTGCAGAACCCGCTGCTGAGGTGTCATAGGGCCAGTCCCTCTACCTCTCTGGATAAGTAAATTGCTATATTATTATTTGGTTCAAATTGTATATTTCGAATTATAATTCTGAAAAAATGAAAAGTCAATCAAATTGGATATATTTAGAAAAATCAGTTTTTTGATAGTATATTTATCTAAATTACAGTTTCTCGCTTATAATAAAAAAAACGATATTAAAGGAGTTATATGATGGATCCCTTACTTCTAGCAACTATAGGATTACCATTAACAATCGTTATACTTGTTATCATTGGATTTTATAAACTTTTCATTAAAAAGAAAAGCATTACCTCTTTTTACACACCCTTTGATAATATTACCGGACAAACAATTTCCGAATTTCACGAAGAACAGAAGGTATTAGTATCTGAGGATGAAGACGGCGATGGCAAGAAGAAAAAATAACCTTGCACAGGCAAGGTTATTTTTTCGTTTCTGCTTGAAAACGTTTATAGTATGTCGATGCTGTTGAAAAATTAATTTCTATATCCCGAATTAATGATGAGTCTTCTTCTTTAGCTAGTTTCTGTAATTTTTTTATCGCTTGTTCTGCTTCATTCAAGAAACCGACATATAATTCGTGCTCTTGCTCTTTGGATTTCGGTACACGGATTTCTTTACGTATATGATCAATATCCTCTAACATGTTCGTTGTTACCTTTTGCACGTCTTCTTTATATGTAGCATTTGTTATTTCCTTACCGCCCTTTTCTTTTGCTACTTCCCATAGCTGTAATGCTTTATTGATTTCTTTATTTATCTTCATATCGTACTTTTCATGTACTTCACGATACACTTTCATCTCTTCTGTTTGCTCAGTAGACTGCTCTACCTTTTCTTTCGGTTCTTTCGTATCTTTACTTCCATTACATCCTGCTAGAAGGATCATACTTCCCATTACAGCAATACCCAAAACCTTCTTCATCTCTTCTTCTCCTTTTATCTACAACTACTACTCATTATAGTTTCTTTTATCTCCACTTGTTATTATACCGAGAACACCCTACTTTTTACACTTAAGACGACATCGTAATATATATACCAACATGTTTGTCACAGTATCGTCACTTTATACAAATAACTTTTGCATCACCTTACAACACTGTATGAGTTATTTCAAAGAAATGAAAGAAGAGCTGATTCAAAAAATATTTGAATCAGCTCTTCTTTATACATTAAACCTCTAAATTTTGTCTTGCTTGCAGTTCAAACTGCTTTTCACTTCTTCTGGCCATAAATAAATAGCATAGTACCGCACCAATTTCACAAAGGGCTATTACAACACCCATCGGTAATGCGGTGTTGCTTCCACCAATACCTACTAGCGGTGCAACAAGCGCTCCTGAAATGAACTGTAATAAGCCTAATAAAGCTGATGCTGTTCCCGCAGCTTGTTTTTGATTTCTCATCGCTAATGAGAACCCAGTTGTTGAGACAACCCCAACACTTGATACAACAAGGAATAATGAACATAAAACACCAATTAACCCTATTCCTAATAAGATTGTTAGTAGTAAAGATAAACCACCAACAGCTGCAATAACGATACCAGAGACAAATAATGTCTTCTCATTCACTTTCCCTGCTAAACGACCCGTAACCTGACTCGCAATAATAATACCGATACCGTTGATTGCAAAGAATAAACTAAATTGCTGTGGTGATGCTCCGTATATGTTCTGCAACACAAATGGTGAGCCCGAAATGTATGCAAACATTGCCGCCGTTACTAATCCTTGTGACAATGCATATCCCATAAACAAACGATCCTTTAACAGTTTTCCATACGTCGCTAACGTCCCTGACAAACCGCCTGTTTCTCTTTCTTCAGGAGGTAATGTTTCACGTAATACGAAAGTAGCTGATATTAACATAAATACACTTATTGCTCCGAGAACGATAAAGACACCGCGCCACGTTGTGAACTGTAATAATTGTCCCCCTATAATCGGTGCCAAAATAGGTGCTGCTCCGTTTACTAACATAAGCAGTGAGAAGAATTTCGTCATTTCAGAACCTGAATACATGTCACGTACCATTGCACGTGATATAACAATTCCGGCTGATCCTGAAGCTCCTTGTAGGAAGCGTAATAACACTAAAGTCCAAATAGATGGTGCAACAGCACAAAGTAAAGAAGAAGCAACATAAATAATAAGAGCAATAATAAGAGGTTTGCGTCTTCCGTAAATATCACTAATTGAGCCAACAAATAATTGTCCTACTGAAAGCCCAAGCAAACAAGCTGTTAATGTAAGCTGTGCTAGAGATGCACCCGTTTGCAAGTCATCCGTTAACTTCGGTAACGAAGGCAAATACATATCAATAGATAACGGCCCAATTGCCGTAAGTGTCCCTAATACAAGAATCATCCATAACCTGTTTGTCTTTACAGGCTTATATATTTCCTGATTAACTTCATTCACTTTTTTCGTTCACCCTTTCCTATACATACTAAATCGTAACAATTATAGTTACAACATACACATACGTCAAGTATAGCGCATTTTCCTGTTTAATTTTGTAAAAAAAAGCGATAGAATCTCTATCGCTTTACTTGTTCAAATTACTATTTGTAAATTTGGATACGGAAGACATCGCCTCTCCTGTATCTAAATATGTGATTTGAATTGGATCTCCCACTTCTGTAAACATAGCATATGGGAACTTTTTCGCAGGTATCATAAACACTTTTTGTTCGTTCTCTAACAGTACATAAACAATTGTATTTTCACCTGTTTTTTCTTTATACACACGTTGTACAACGCCTTCTTTTTGTGCCTCTTTACCACTTGAAGTTGGTCTAAATGAATCTCCACTTCCGCTCAGCGCATTTTTATAATTCTCAAGCGCTTCTTTTTGCGTCGAACCTGTTGCAAATATTTTCGCATTGGAAGCATAGATAACAGTATGGGCACGTACTAACCCTCCGTCATCAATAACAGGTACAATCCAAGAAGGTTTACCGTACACATTATAAATAACCGGCATCGTTCCATGCCACTTTTCTCTCTTAAAGGAATTATCCACGACTTCCGAGGCAGCCGAACCATCCATAATTCCCTTTACTTCTTTTCCATTATAGTAATACAACTTACCTGTACGTGCATCAATGAGTGAGTAACCTAACGCAGAATCTACTCCTTCTTTCGGAGAAGTGAAATCAGTAAAGTAATATAGCGTTCCATCCTTACCAAAAATAGGTGTAACTCCTTCTTTCGTTCCCCACTCAGTCGGAATCTTCATATCAGTTTGTGAGAATTTCGTATTCCAAAATCCGTGAATATATTTACCGAAGTACGTATTTAACGTAGATGCAGTCTCGTGATTTAATACGCCATCAATAAATTTCGGTGCTTTTCCTTTATCGTATCTTTTCACTTCACCTGTTTGTGCATCTACTACTACAACGCCCTCTACCTCAAATCCAGATCTTCCTGAAATAAATTCACCGTACGTCATTGTATAATACGGTTTCCCTTTATCATCGACTTCAAATTTCGGTTTTCCTTTAAAGATTAAATTTGGTTCCGCTTGCCTTACCACACGCTCTAAATTATTTCCGAAAAACATGCTTGGCACGTATTTCATTTTATAACCGAGGTGCAGTTTCGCTTCTGCATCAGGATTCGTACCTGACATCGTTACGTACCCTGGAATTGTCTCCGCTTTACGTGCTTTAAAAAATCCTGAAACTTCAATCGGTGCTACATATAAAGCCTCACCATTTACCATTTGTGGCGTTAATTCTCCTAGCTCAAAATAAGCTACTTTTGGAATATCCCCAAATACTTTTTTCATCTTATTCTCCGCTGTCTTTGGCGGCACTGTAAACGGCTGATCATTTTCAGTAAATGGCTCTGAAATATCTTTCTCTATCTTTACAACAGAATCATATTTCGTTTGCGAGATTACTATATCGTGCAAATAACCAAAGTAGCCGTAACTTGCAAGTAAAACAAACATTAGAAGTCCTTTTAACGTACCTTCTAATTTTCCTATTTGATCTTGTGAAAATAAAACAAGCCCAATTAAAATTGCTACTGCAACAGAATAATGAGTAAGAATTGAATCTGCTCGATCATCGATTAACCAAAAATATTCATAGATTGCGATACCTATCCAAAATAAAACTGGAATAACTAAAATGGATGATTTCTTACCCTTTACAACCTTCTCATCCCCTTTCTTATCCACTGCTCGAAGTTTACTACCGCTTCTTCTTGTCCATGGAATCAAAAACAAAGTGAGAATAGCTAAAATTAAAAATTTCATCAAAGGCAATGTCCCCTTTTCTTTTGTCTTCCCCTTTAGTATAACAAATAAAGGTTATTCAGGTAAAAATGGGAATGGTTATATTTTTTTACTACTTAATACAACTCCACTCACTACATATAAGATAGATGCTATATAAAAAATTGTACCAATCGTAAAGAAGTCTACTAAATATCCCGTTGCAATAATCGCAACTGCTCCACCAATCGATGTCCACACATGATATTTTCCAATCTCATAACCAGCATTTTCTTGTACAACTTTTCGTGCTAACGACGTCTTCTCCGTATTACGCTGCACAGCCCCTAAAACTCCCATTAAAATTTGAAGAATGTATACATGCCATACTTCTGTTGCAATAGGAAAACAAAGCATTAATATTGCCATGGTCCAGGCATATATAATTAATAATTTTTGATCGCCTACTCGATCAGACAGTTTTCCTACTAACGGGTACACAAGCGCTGAAGTTAAGGCAAATAAACCATAAGCCCAGCCAAACTGCGAGAAGCTATTTCCAACATTCCGGAGCAATAGAATGTAAAAAGGAAACACCATACTTCCCGCCATCATAATAATGCTTTGTGAAGCTATAAATCTTCTATATGTCATTTCGTATACTCCCTATAAAATAAATTCACAAATCTCTCTTTTGGATCCGCTTCTTTTTTCTTCCCAAGAAATTCTTCTATACGAGGGTATGCTCTCTTTAACTGCTCTTTCGTTGGATAAGAATAATACGGTAAATAATAACTACCGTTATGCTTTAACGTAACATCAATCATCTTCTGAATAACATCCTCTGTTTTCTTTATCTCATTTTCAGAACGCCCTTGATTAATTAAAAGAACCAGTGCAAACATATCATCTTTCGCATAGGATAAAACTGCATTTTCATTCTTTTCCACGTAACGAATCGTAATATTGAGCAAATTAAACTCTTCTTCATTTAATACGTTACGTAAATCATCTATGTATTCCGTAAAAGAATCTATAGGCACAAAATATTCTTGTAACACCTCTGTCCTATTCGGGTTTTCATATTCCATAAATGCACTATCTGACCTCATAACATTATTTCGCGTCTCATACTTTCCATCTGTACGTTCAAAATAACTTCTTTGTATATCCCAAAACGTATTCTTTCCCCAATCACTATAGCGTGATAATCCAAGTAAAAATTTCGGCGCTGCTATAATAGTTTCTTCTTTTAGTTCACTATACTCTTCCCTCATATTTTGATTTTGTGCCAATGTATAATCTGTCACATACATTTCTCTTAAGAATGAATTTGGAGCAACAGAAATACGAGCTAAGTGCATACGAACATTAGCATCTTTTTTCACTTTTTCTTTGAAATAAGACGTGTATTCTTTATAATCTAGCATTTTCGTATGCGTTTCATATAATTCATCATTTGTTAACTTTAAAGTCACATCTAAAATGACACCAAATAACCCATAACCGCCAATGACGTAAGGAAATAAATCCGCATTCTCTTCTCTACTTACATTACGTACAGTGCCATCTGCCATTAGTAATCGAAATGATTCGACTGTATCAATCAATGCCTCATGACGAATATCACGACCATGTACATTTACACTTAATGAACCACCAACCGTAAAAATATTTTGCGATTGCATCACCTGAACAGCAAGACCATATGGGTTTACTTTCTTCTGAATATCATTCCACGTGACGCCGCTTTGAACTGTAATGCGCTTCTTCTCTGGATCAAATTCTAATATTTTATTATATCCTTTCATATCAAGCATCGTACCATGTGGATAGTATGTCTGTCCGCCTTGGCTATGTTGCATACCAGCAATAGAAATTTTCTCTCCAGAAACATTTGCATCTTGCACTAATTGTATTAACGAGTGCTCATCAGTAGCACTTTCAACACGTTTTATTTTTGTCGGAAGCAATTTACCTACATCACTCATAATAGGATGATCGAGTTGTTTTTTATATGTATGTACAGACGTTGCAAGCAACACTGTATATGCTACAATGACCACCGCTATCTTTCCTTTTTTCAAATGACACTCTCCTCTTCTACATCTTTTCCTCTTTATATTGTACCTATTTTCCTATGAAGAAAGAATACAAAAAAGAGGGACCTTATTTTAGGTCCCTCCTCATCAAAACTGTTACTTTGCTGCTGGCAATTGTATTGGGTCAAACTTTTCATACGACGTATATTTTGCGTTCGTAATAATGTGTGCTTTATCCTTTCCATTATTACTCATAATCATGTCTATCTTTGCTGATTCATATTTAAAATCTTTTGTAATGATATATTCTGCATCCACTTCTTCTATCTTCGCATTTTGTGCTTGTAACATTTTCTTCTGCGTTTCATCCATGCTAGTTAACATACTTTCTGTTTCTTGCCCTTTTAATGTAAATTTCAGTTTATATTTATCTCCGCTTTTCTCCAACTTCATTTTATCTAAAACTACTTCCGGTACTTCTAACTTATCTATAATATCTTGAGTCGCTTTCATTCCACCAGCGTTTAATTGCTCCTCTGGTACGGTTATAACTTCTCCTGTATTAGGGTTTTTTACCTCACCAGCAACTTTACCATCCACAGTATACACTACAACATCTGTACCGGAAATATTCATTTCAGAACGAGAATTCTTTGTCTTTGGCTCTAATTGCATCTTAGCCTTTACTATATCCATCTCTGTTCCCTCAGCTTTTACCCCTACACCATATGTCATCGTTACATGTTCTTCATTTTTAAAAGCTTCATTCGTTTTCTTGAAAACATCTTTCGCCGTTAATTCCTTTTCTTTTTGAACGGATTCTTTTTTCGGCTCATCCGTCTTTGCTGTTTTCTCATTACTACACCCTACCCCTAGACTGATTGCAAGTACTAAACTTGAAACAAAAATAATTTTTTTCATACTGTTGCCCCCTTTCCCAAAATAATATCACCTCTTTTCCTATGAAATCTATATAATTTTTAATCTATACTCGCTATATAGCGACATGTTTAATGAAGATCTTAAATATGATGTAAATAACGACAACTCATTTCAGGAGGACATTATGAAGGCAATCATTTGCACACAGTATGGACCACCTAACGTTCTTCAGCTTCAAAATATAGAGAAACCTATACCTAAAAAGAACGAAGTATTAGTTAAAATTCACGCAACAAGTGTATCGACTGGAGATTGTAGAATACGCGGATTTAATAGCCCTCTATTATTTTGGATTCCTATGCGACTTATATTAGGACTTAGAAAACCGAGAAACCCTATACTTGGCGTAGAATTAGCAGGAGAGATAGAGGATATCGGGACAGATGTAACTCAATTTAAAAAAGGGGATCAAATTTTTGCATTAACAGAACTCAATCTTGGTGGTTATGCCGAATACACATGCGTGCATGAAAGTGGATTAATAACATTAAAACCTACCAATGTAACGTATGAAGAAGCGGCAGTTATTCCTTTTGGTGGAACTTCAGCTTTGCATTTTCTGAGAAAAGGCCGGATAAAAAAGGGGCAACAAGTTCTCATATATGGTGCGTCTGGATCAGTAGGAACAGCTGCCATACAACTCGCTAAATATTTTGGTGCGACCGTTACAGCTGTTTGTAGTAATTCAAATTTTGAACTCGTGCAATCTTTAGGAGCGGATAAAGTAATTGATTATACGAAAGAAGATTTTACTAAGCGGCGCGAGCGCTACGATATTATATTTGATGCAGTTGGAAAGCATAAAAAATCCCTTTGTAAACAAGTATTAGCGCCTAATGGAAAATATGTATCTGTGAATGGAATGATGGCAAAAGTAAGTAAAGAGGATATGATTCTACTAAAAAAACTAACTGAAACAGAACATTTAAAACCTGTTATTGATAGAACTTACCTATTAGAAGAAATTGCTGAAGCTCATATGTATGTGGAAATAGGGCATAAAAAAGGGAACGTTTCGATTACCTTAAAATAAAATATATTCAGAAAATAACATTGACAATTCTTTTTGTAAGATTTACTATTAGTACCATATTAAAAACTACATACACATACTCTTATCAAGAGTGGCGGAGGGACTGGCCCGATGATGCCCGGCAACCGAGCTTATGACGTATAAGCTAAGGTGCTAATTCCTGCAAAACGAGTTTTCGTTTTGGAAGATAAGAGAGGATCCTATTTTGTCTATTCGGCACCTCTCTTATTTTTGAGAGGTGCTTTTTATTTTGGAACATATATGAAGGGGGAACTATAGATGAAAAAAGTATTATTAAGCATTGTAAGCGGAGCGGTACTATTATTAGGCGCATGTAGCGCTGGTTCGGATAAAGAAGTAAAAGCGTTAGATGAGAAAAAGATTACTGTCGGTGTAACAGGCGGGCCGCATGAACAAATTTTTGAAAAGGTAAAAGAAGTGGCAGCGAAAGACGGTCTCGAAATTGATGTAAAAGTATTTAATGATTATGTAGCACCGAACGTATCCCTCGATGAAAAAAGCCTTGATGTAAATAGCTATCAAACAAAATCATATTTAGACGTGTTTAAAGCTGAACGTAATATGAAATTAACCGAAGTATTTTCAACAGTAACATTCCCTATGGGCGTATATTCAAAAAGCTTAAAGGATGTAAAAGACTTAAAAGATGGTGATGCAATTGCTGTACCAAATGATCCAACGAATGAACTTCGAGCTTTAAAACTATTTGAAAAAGCAGGAGTTTTAAAAGTGGATCCAAAAGCGACAGAAAAAGCGACTGCGAAAGATGTAATTGAAAATCCAAAAAATTTAAAGATCGTTGAATTAGAGGCATCTCAATTACCAACACAACTAAGTGAAGTAAAAGCAGCTGCAATTAATACAAACTTTGCATTAGGTGCAAAATTAAGCCCTGCGAAAGATTCTATCTTCCGTGAAGGAAAAGATTCACCATATGTAAACTGGGTCGTTGTTCGTACTGAAAATAAAGATGATGCGGTTGTAAATAAATTAAAGAAAGCTTATCAATCTAAAGAAGTAAAAGAATTTATTGAGAAAAAATTTGATGGTTCTGTTTTACCGTCTTGGTAGGAGCTGACGATAATGATTGAATTAAAAAATGTATCCAAAGTATTTACAACAAAAAAGGGGAATGTGGAAGCTCTTAAGTCTACTTCCCTCCAAGTAAAAAAGGGCGAAGTATTTGGAATCATTGGATATAGTGGCGCTGGCAAAAGTACATTAATTCGCTGTGTAAATTTATTAGAAAAACCAACGACAGGAAATATTATTGTAAACGAGCAAGATTTAACAACACTGTCTACAAAAGAACTAGCAAAAGCACGACAAAAAATCGGGATGATTTTTCAAGGATTCAATTTACTTAAAACTGTTACCGTTTATGAAAATATCGCATTACCGTTACGCCTTGCTGGCGTTCCAAAATTAGAAATTGAAAAAAGGGTAGAAAAGTATTTACGTATTGTCGATCTCTTTAATCGAAAAGATGCCTATCCGAGTGAACTTTCTGGTGGCCAGAAACAACGTGTGGCTATCGCCCGTGCACTATCACATGAACCGGAAGTGTTATTAAGCGACGAAGCAACGAGTGCTTTAGATCCAGAAACAACTGATTCTATTCTTGACCTATTATTAAAGATTAATGAGGAAATCGGAATCACAATTTTATTAATTACACATGAAATGAACGTTATCCAGCGTATATGCGACAGAGTTGCTGTTATGGAACATGGAGCAGTAGTCGAAAGCGGGACTGTGAAGGATATATTCACAAACCCACAACATGTAACAACGAAGAAATTTGTAAATAGTGCATTTGCAGCAAAAATCCCAGCTGAAGTACAAAAAGAACTACAAAGAACCGGAGAAATCGTAACTCTTTCTTTTATAGGAAATTCTTCTGGTGAACCAGCATTAGCTGTTGCCACAAAACGATTCCAAGTATATCCAAATATTTTATCCGGTAATATTACTCAATTAAAACATGAGGCATACGGGAAACTTGTCATTCATATGCAAGGGGAACAAAATGAAATCAACCACGCTTTATCATTTTTACAAGAACAAGGAATCATCGTAGAAGGAGGTAGAACAGACTATGGAAAACAAGTCCTTTTTGGATGAATGGGGTAAAGTCATATGGGAAGCAACCATTCAAACATTTCAAATGACATCTATTTCACTATTCATCTCTATCCTTATTGCACTACCACTTGGTGTCACACTTGTTTTAACAAGACCTGGTGGGCAGCACGAAAATAAAATCATTTACTCAATTCTTAATACAATTATTAATATCATTCGCTCTCTTCCATTTATCATTCTATTATTCTTCATTTTACCTTTTACAAAGTTTCTAATGGGAACATCCATTGGTGTGCAAGGTGTTATCGTACCGCTTGTCGTCTTCACTGCTCCCTATATCGCAAGATTGATGGAGACAGCTTTATTAGAAGTCGATCGTGGTGTGATTGAAGCTTACCAAGCGATGGGCGTTTCTACTATACAAATTATTTGGCACGTTATGGTGAAAGAAGCTCGTCCCTCCCTTGTACTTGGATTAACAATTGCAACGATTGGCTTAATCGGTGCTACAGCAATGGCTGGTCTTGTAGGCGCTGGTGGGCTAGGGGACTTAGCATATCGCTTCGGACATTTACGCTATGAACCTGAAGTAATGTATGCAACTGTCTTTATTTTAATTATCCTCGTTCAAGGATTACAGTCTTTAGGGAATGGTATTGCACGAAGATTGAAGAAAGATTAAAAAAGAAGGTATCTCACCCTGGTGAGATACCTTCTTCTTATCTTTTAAATCCACCTTCTGAATGAATAACTTGTCCCGTAATCCACTCTGCTTCTTCACTTACTAAAAACTTAATGAGTCTTGCTGCATCCTTTGGCTCACCAATTCTGCCAAAAGGAAACATTGGTTTTAATCCTTGCTTTATCTCTTCAGTCATCCAGCCTGTATCAGTTGGACCTGGGTTAATTGCATTCACTGTTATTCCTAAATGAGCTACCTCGGCTGACAACGAACTAGTAAGAGCATCAATAGCCCCCTTCGTTGTTGCATACGCCAGTTCTCCAACCATAGGCCCTTGAAATTGCCCCGAAGTCATATTCACAATTCTACCACCAGATTTCTTATCAAATCCTCGGGCAAATTGACTACTTAATAATGTAGTCGCACGAATATTGACCATGTAGTGCTTATCTAATTCTTCAGCAGTCAAATTAGAGAAATCATTATTCGTAGAATACGCTGCATTATTAATTAATATATGAGGGTAGCCTAGTTGTTCAGTAACTTTATTTATAAGCTCTTTCGGTGCATCATTCTGAGTTAAATCTAACTCCATACTCGATACTTTCACACCGTTTTTTAGTAACTCTTCTTGTAATTGTATTTGTTCACTTTGATCAACGCCCCAAGGCATCTCTTTATCATACTCTGTCCAATACGTAAAAAATATATTGTATCCAGCCTCAGCTAATTCTTTACAAATTGCTGCGCCTATACCATCTAAACGACTTACACCTGTAACAACTGCTACTTTATCTTTTAATTGATTCATCATATACTCCTCCAGTTTTAAAGGACGCATATTTTATATAAGAGATATGAATTTCCCCACATAAGTATCTATCCTTACAAAGGGGACGCACAAGCCAAATATGCAGTCCTTGCATGATTTACAGATAGCCAAATAATCCCTCACTTATGAGAGAAAAATTCATCTATCTAATTTCTAATCATTACAAGTTCATCCACATATTGAGTCCTTGTCTCCTTTCCATATACCTCTATTTCTATCATAACAATATGGTGTAATATTTCAAATGATAAAAAAATAAAAACCAATATTCCATTCCAAACTTCTATCAAATTTATTATATTATAATATTTAAATAATGGAAATAAATAGAAAAAACACTGGTAAATATTGACTAGCCTTCTTATAATAAAACGTGGGGCTAATATGAGAGTTTAGTTTTAAACAAATAGGGGGAAGAAACATGTCAAAAAAATTACTTTCTTTATTTTCTGCAGTAATCGTAGCAGCTTTTGTAATAACCGGCTGTGGTCAAAGCGATACGACAAATAAAGAACAAAAAGAAAATGCAGCCAAAGAAAACAAAACAGAAAAAACGGATACAACAAAAGAAAATAAACCTGAAGAAAAAAAATCCGAAGACAAGAAAACTGAAGATAAAAAGACGGAAAATACCGCTACTAGCTCCAGCGATTATTCTAAACTTATTTCCTACATGGAAAAAGAAACAGGCGGAAAAACAAAAGTTCTTTTTGAAAATAAGGAACCACAAGTCTATAAATCTGAAGATGTTTCAGTATCGATGAACAGTTATACATTAGTTGAATTAAATGGATTCCATACGGACTTTAATATTCCATTTAACCGTCAAACAGAGGGCGGAGTTATTCTTGTGAACTATAGCGTAAAAAATAGTTCAGCTAAAGATATTTATTATATGCCAGCATTGGACATATCGTTTACTGGTGCGCAGAAAGTATATAGTAACTATAAAGATTTAATTCCAAAAGAAGATCAACTGCCAACTAAGCTTGCTCCAACGAATGATTACTTAGTAAAAGCAGGAGAAACTATTTCTGGTTATATCGCGTATCCATTTGGAAAAGATGATCTAGCAAAAATTTCAAGTCTCTCAACAGTCTCAGTCACAGTCCCAACTGCACAAGCTAATAAAGGAAAATTCGATGCTCCAATCGGCAGTCCCGGAAGCTTTTCATTAAGTTTAAACAAACAAGGTGCTGAAAAGGTTGCAACAGATAAAGCTTTCTACCAAGATAAAGCTACAGCTAATAACATGGGCGATAAAAAAATGTTAAAAGAGAAATCAAGTATTAATAACAGCCAAGAATTAGGCGCTGTTAATGTTACATTAGATGGATACCAATTTACTCAATTCACACCAAATTCCGTCGAAGCACCGCGCTTTGCAAATTTCAAAAACGGTATTGTTCTATTAACGGTGAAATTCAAGCTTGATAACAAAGATACTCAAGACGTTTCACTATCTCCTATAAGCTCTACATTGAGAGTGAATGATGGTACACAATATACGATTAATGAAGGTATGCTACTAAATTACGACTATAACGCTTCAGTCAAAACGGGAACATCTGGAGAGTTACTGCAAGTATTTATTTTAGATCAAGAGCAGTATGAGAAGATTTGGAAGGAAAAAAGCTTCGAGATTGAGTTAGGACCTATGAGAAATAAAGAAGCTAAAGATATTTCACAAGGTAAAAAAGCTAAGTTTACATTACCTAAATAAATTACTAAATATATAATAGAAAAGGCATATAACATATGATTGTTATATGCCTTTTTTATTTGTATCAAGAACAAAACTTTAATTTAAGTGTATACATTTACTATTACCTATTCGTTGTATAAGTGTAGGGAGGAAAAATGATGGGAAAAGAAAATATATTGACCTCCTATCTTATCAATTTAGGGGAGGAAGTGTTCAAACTATTATTAGCGAAAGGGGCTATAAAAGAAGACGCAGAAGACATCATCCAAAATACTTTCTATAAAGTATATACGTTGCTAGATGACCTAACAGAGAATAACATACGTCCATGGTTTTTTAGGGTTGCATTAAACGAATACATTGACTTGAAGAGAAAAAAAGAGCAACAGAACATCTATTTAACTGAAGAGATTTATTCAAAATTACAATATACAGACCGAGAACTGGATGCTGTTTTAAATAAAGATGAGATTTTCTATCTATTAAAAGATATAAAACTAGAATATAAAGAAGCCTTCTTTTTAAAGTATTATTACGATTTTACATATGAAGAAATTGCACTAATACTAGATATTCGAGTAAATAGCGTCAAACAAAAGTTACATCGTGCACGTAAAACAATTCATTCTACAGTAGGGGGAAAACCTTAATGGATACTTCTTTAAAAAATGCATTAAAAAAAGCGCAAAGGAAACAGTTACTTAAAATCATCATTACTTCTATTCTCGTTGTCATCATACTTATCCCTATCATTTATAAAGTAGGTAATTACTTCGCAGCGAAAGGCTCTATGAGGCTTCACGAACAACTCTTTTTATATAATTCAATTGCAGAACCGAATGTACAAATTGATTCTCAAGTAACGAGTAGCTCCTCTATGTTTGGCGGCAATATTACATCAAATCGTTCTAAAAATATTAATGGTTACGTAGTGAAATGGAATACACTGACAAGCCCTTACAATTGGTTTCGCTCTAACATCGATTACAATGAGGTAATACCAGGAACTCATTGGGGGAGGTCTAATACAGAGTCTTATAATTACGATAAACAAACGAAAAATAAAGTTGCCACATTTTATAATCCAGCTATCAAGGAATATTACGATGGAGTCAAAAATGAATTAAGTGCAGTTTCCAAAATGGAAAACTATGTTGCAGAAGTCGCTATCTCTTTCGATCAACCTTATACATTAAAAGAAATTCAAACAAAAATACCAGACAACTTAAATATCGTATGGCTATATATGGTCTCACCTATTAGAGATGAAAGCGGAGGTCCTGCCGGTATGCCAGTTTATGGATTTGAGCCAGGAACCCCTCTCGAAGAATCGTACAAAGGGTTCTTTGATTCCCTTAAACAATATAATGATGGGTATGACAAGGACATTCAAAAGTTTTTAAAATCAAATGAAAACAAACCATTTGATCAAGTGAAAATTTTAGGTGTTATGCTAACAGGAAAAACGGAAAACTTTAAGGCATTAGAAAACCAAAACTTTATTCGTGGTGCTTCTGTAGGGGTTACTGCACAAATTGTTCCTTATATAAAACCAGAGAAATAATAAGGAACGCCCAGATGAACTTAAAGAACACACATAAACCTGTTTACTACGGGAGCTATCCGCTACAATAGATAGCTCCCATCTCTCATTTATTGCTTAATTTTCAAAAATAAACTTCATAATATTTTAGGTGCAATTTTATAAATAAAAAATCATATATTTGTTCACATTATATCCATTGTGAATTTTTTCACAATGGATATATAATAAACTTGTAAATACAATATTGGAGGGATTTCAATGGTTATCAATTTTTTAAGAACTGATAAACGTGCTGCTTTCATATTATTATTTTTACGACTTTACATAGGATATACATGGCTCGCTGCTGGAATCGGCAAAGTCTTTGGACAATCTTTTGACGCAAGTGGTTTTCTAAAGGGCGCTATTGCTCAAGCATCAGGTGACCACCCTGCCGTACAAAGTTGGTGGGCAGATTTCCTTCAACACTTTGTTCTTCCAAATGCAGACCTATTTAGCTTTTTAGTTCAATGGGGAGAAATTTTAGTAGGTCTAGGTTTGATTTTAGGCGGATTAACAAAAACAGCTGCATTTTTCGGAATCATAATGAATCTTGCATTTTTATTAAGCGGAACTGTTAGTGTAAACCCAAACCTGCTTATTTTAACTATGTTCATTTTAGTTGCAGGACAGAACGCCGGACGTATTGGATTAGATGGCTATGTTTTCCCAAAACTTTTCCGTAAAAACAGCCACGGAACATATAAATTAAGCAAAACTGCGTAGTAACGGTTTACTCTTAAAATATAAATAAGAAAAAGAGCCTGCGTATAGGCTCTTTTTTGTTTACTCCAAATTTAAACTCTTAACGAGCCACGAAAACCTCTGGCAGCATAATAAGAATCTGCCCCATTGTGATACACGAAAACATGCCCGAAGCGATAATCGCAAAATAGCGCACCACCGAGTTCTCGAATATCTGAAGGTGTTTGTACCCAACTTGATGATTTCATGTCAAAATCTCCAAGTTTTTGCAATTCCCGATATTGTTCTTCTGTTAATAGTTCAATACCCATAGCATTTGCAACATCAATAACGTTATTTTCGGGCTTATGTTTTTTTCTTGATTCTAACGCTTCCAGATCATAACAGAGACTTCTGCGCCCTTTAGGACTCTCCTTTGAACAATCATAGAAAGTATATTCGTCCTTCTCTTCATCATAACCAACAACATCAGGCTCACCGCCTGTTACTTCCATTTCATTAAGTGTCCACAATTTTTCATTATTAGTAGCTAGCTTCGTTTCAACTTTAGCCCATTCAAGACCTTCATGGCGGTTCATGTTTTTCTCAAAACGGTCTTGTAATACTTTTAATAGTTCTTCACGTTGTTCTACAGATAACTCATTTTTATTCTCTGTCATATTCGTCCTCCGAATTAAGCTTCCTTATAACCACTTAAATCTTCTCAATAATGGTTTACTTGCAGTTTACAACAATCTGGCCCAATTGCACAACGAATAATCCCTGTGCGGATATCCATTATATAGTACTAAAATCCTCCATACTTTCTCCAAGAATATAATGTGAAAACCACATCAAGTTCTGCTTCATAATAGCCACATGAACTCCTGGTTGGTCAGAACTATATGCCATTCCTTTAAATATAATGAGTTCTGTATCAACTTCCATATCCTTTAACCCTTGATGTAATTCATATGCATTTGTAATTGGTATTCTTGCATCCTTTTCGCCATGTTGGATTAAGGTAGGCGTACAGGCTGATTTAATATATGTCATTGGTGATGTTCTCTTATATATATCTGGATCATTCCATGGAGTATTTCCTAAATACATTCTAATAAAATAAGGGATATCTGTATTTACATAATGAGTACTCCAGTTAGTAATTCCTCCCCCAACTGAAATAGCTTTAAATCTACTACTAAATGTAGAACAGAAAGCTGATATATATCCTCCGTTACTCCATCCCATAACTCCTACTCTATCTTTATCTACCATCCCTTTTTCAACTAGTTCATCCACTCCAGATATAACATCATCGTAATCAGCAAGTCCTTGTTTTCTATAGTTTGCTTTTAAAAATTCATTACCATAACCAGAACTTCCTCTATAGTTTGGCTCTAAAACGATAAAGCCCTTTTCAACAAACTGTTCAATCGGATATTTCTCATTGAAGCAGTTTGAAAATATCGGAAAGGATGCCCAAGCCGGACCACCGTGAATTACTACTAATAAAGGATACTTTTTATTTGCGTCAAACTCTACTGGTGTTGATAAAACCCCCTCTATTTCCAGACCATCACTACTTCGCCATGAAATGATTTCCCTGTTACTTTTAAGCTTCCCCTCGAAAAGGCTATTTTCATTCGTTATCTTTTTATCATCCAAATAGATTTCAAAGGTTTCATTTGTTATAGCCTTATTATAGGTTATATGATTTCCATCTCTTGTTATAGAGGCATCCATTATAAAGCCATCTACTTTTTCCCTTAATGTTTCTACCGTGCCATCTTCAGCTAGCAAACCAATAAAGTAATTCGTCTTGTCCTGCCATCGAATTAAAATTCCTTTAGCTGTCCACTGTAATGGCATAACCGTACTATCAAAGTTTGTTAAGGGCTGAATTACCTCCCCAGTATTCATATCATATATCTCTAATGTACTTTCTTGTATATGGTTTCTATAATAATCCTTCTCTCTTATGCTTGCTGAGTAACATATTTTGTTGCCCTCTGGAGAAAAACAAGCGCTCCCGCCCAACAACTTATCTACATTCATCTGTTGTAGTTCCCTGGCTTCGACATCTAATATATATAGATCACCATTCATATGATCGTTTAGGCTTGGTGTAGCCATACATACAACCTTTTTCCCATTATCTGAAATATCAAATCCATGGATATAAAAATCCTTACCACCAGTTAATTGATAAACACCGTTAATCTCTCGTTCCTCTTTATCATTTTGTATCACTTTTTCTATTTCAATGTAGCATAAACAATTATTCTGATGTTCCTTACCTACATGTTGAAAATCTCCATATAGCTCCTTACGTTTCTTTATTTCTTCACATTCTTTTGACTGTGTAATATAATAAAAACCTTTACCGGTAGGATCCCATCTAAAATTACTGACTCCCTCTTTCTCATCAGTAATTTTAACCTCACTATAGTCGTCTAGTGATTTAACAAAGATCTGATTTTTCATATCCCCGTCACCACCTGAGCTAAGGTAAGCAATGCTCTTAGAATCTGGAGACCATAATGGATGTATACTATCTATATCTCCAGTTGTTAGTGGATAACTCTTCCCTTTATCTTTTTCATATATCCATACATGGTTTCTATATGTATTGTCTTCCCAGTTAGCTGTTCTCTTAACAAATGCTACATTTTTGCCATCATCGCTTATATTTGTACTTAATACGGTTGGTAATGAAATAATCTCTTCTATACTTAAATATGTTTTTTCACTCACTTTCATCAATATGCCCCCTTGTAATGTCCATAAATCTCTCGTCTCTTTTTTTCATAATAAAGGAAATTGTTCACGGACACTTAAAATAGTAACGGAAAATTCAGATAAATAAAAGTAGATCCGATAAAGTAAAATTTTAATCTATAGGGTTCTATCCACTTACCAATTTTAGATATTCTTTTTGGACATAAAAACACCCCCTTTAGATAAAATATCTAAAGGGGAAAAATAAACGCATCTTGATTCATACATTCGTTTAAAGTGAACTTCCATCAGTGGGAGTCTTATAGCCTACGAATTATGGAATGAAAAATGGACTAAGAATTTAATCTTAGTCCATTTATTATTTTATATCCATTTTGTATGGAATGTACCTTCTTTATCTACTCGTTTATACGTATGCGCTCCAAAATAATCGCGCTGCGCTTGCAATAAGTTTGCAGGTAGTTTGGCAGTACGATAGCTGTCATAATAAGAAATTGCTGCTGAAAATGCAGGTATCGGAATGCCCTGTTGTACCGCCATTGAGATAATTTGGCGTAATCCACCTTGATATGACTCTACAATTTCTTTAAAGTATGGATCAAGTAAAAGATTCGGTAGGTCAGTGTTAGTCTCATAAGCCTCTTTAATGTTCTGTAAAAAGGCAGCACGGATAATGCATCCACCTCTCCAAAGCATAGAAATGCTGCCAAAATCAAGGTTCCAATCATATTCCTCAGAAGCTGCCTTCAATTGCGTGAATCCTTGTGCATAAGAACAAATTTTGCTCATATATAAAGCTTGGCGCACCGCTTCAATTAATTCGGCTTTTTCAACTCCAA
The DNA here is from genome assembly GCF_055825275.1 of Bacillus sp. GS3m_15504. Taxonomy (NCBI): domain Bacteria; kingdom Bacillati; phylum Bacillota; class Bacilli; order Caryophanales; family Bacillaceae; genus Bacillus; species Bacillus sp. GS3m_15504. The sequence continues at coordinate 87,274 of NZ_JBVVNL010000008.1, forward strand.
TTGCCGTTTTATCTTTAGGGCCAGATAAAACTTTGCTTGCGTTCACACGCTCTTCTTTTAAAGCAGAAATGCAACGTGCAAATACAGATTCCGTGATAATAGGCAGAGAGATACCTAAATCAAGTGCGCTTTGACTTGTCCATTTCCCTGTACCCTTTTGTCCTGCAGTATCAAGAATAACATCCACTAATGGCTTACCAGTTTCTTCATCTTTCTTCTTGAAAATATCGGCTGTAATCTCAATTAGATAGCTGTTCAGTTCACCTTTATTCCATTCAGCAAATATTTCATGGAACTCTTCTGCAGTCAAATCTAGTGTTTGTTTCAAGAAGAAATATGCTTCACAAATTAATTGCATATCTCCATACTCAATACCATTGTGAACCATCTTTACATAGTGTCCTGCCCCATTAGGTCCGATATAAGAACAGCAAGGCTCGTTATTCACTTTTGCAGAGATGTTTTCAAGCATATCCTTTACTTTTTCGTATGCATCCTTCTGTCCGCCTGGCATAATGGATGGTCCCTTCAATGCACCCTCTTCGCCGCCTGACACACCTGCCCCGATGAAATTGATTCCTTCTTCGGCAAGACGTTTGTTTCGGCGAATTGTATCGACAAAGTATGTATTACCACCGTCAATTAAAATATCACCTTTATCGAGGTGAGGGACTAGAGAATCAATCGCTTTATCTGTAATTTCCCCCGCATTAACCATTAATAAAATCTTTCTAGGTGATTCGAGTGAGTTAACAAACTCTTCAACTATATGAGTACCAACTAAGTTTTTACCACGGTTTTCCTCAATGGTTTCATCAACTTTTTCCTTTGAAATATCATATAGGGCAACAGAATACCCTTTACTCTCAAAGTTAAGTGCGAGGCTTTTTCCCATAACACCCACACCAACAACTCCAATTTGTAACTTTTCCATATTCTATCGTTCCTTTCCATGTATGTTACTCTGTATTATAGTATATATACCTAAAATAACATTTTAATCAAATAATCCAACTTTTTCATTTCAATAGGCTCTGCCAGTATTCGTGCAAAAGGTTAAAGGGACACGGCACATCACTATCAAGTTAAAAAATAAAGAGAAATTTTCATCCTTATTAATCAATCATGAAAAATAACTGGTTAATTATGAAAAATCACATTAAACAGCTTCCGTATCCCTTTTACTGTTTAGAAAGATCTATACAAATAAACTTAATAATAAAGTAAACCCTAATCCGGCTACAGAAACGATAGTCTCAAGTAAAGTCCATGTTGCAAATGTTTCTTTCATGCTTAAACCAAAGTACTCTTTGAACATCCAGAAACCAGCATCGTTCACGTGTGAAGCAATTAAACTACCAGCCCCTGTTGCAAGGACAACTAAAGCAAGGTTAACATCAGATTGACCTAACATCGGAATCACTAAACCGACAGTTGTTAATGCAGCAACCGTAGCAGACCCCAATGAAATACGTAAGATGGCAGCGATAATCCATGCGAGCAAGATCGGTGATAATGAAGTTCCTTTGAATAATTCGGCTACATAGTTACCAACGCCGCCATCAATTAATACTTGTTTGAAAGCGCCGCCTCCACCAATAATTAAGAGCATCATCCCAATATTCGAGATCGCTGTTGTACAAGATTCCATCACGCTTTTGATTGGAATATTTCTTGCCAATCCCATTGTATAGATCGCAACTAGTAAGGATATCAACATGGCAGTATCCGCATTCCCAATAAACTCGATCGTTGCTAGTAAACTATTATCTTTGAATCCCATTGTTTTTTGCAACAAAGTAATAATTGTAGCGACTGCCATTAAAAGAACAGGCAGTAAAGCGGTAAAAACACTGATTCCAAAACCAGGAGTTTCTTCAAGTTTAAATACTTTCTGCTCACCTAATGATTGGATATTACCGGTTTTTGTGAACGCCTCAGGTACTAGTTTTTTTGCAAGTTTAGTAAATACAGGTCCAGCTAACACAACCGTTGGAACCGCTATCATAAAACCGTAAAGTAATACTTCACCGATGTTTGCATGCAATTCACCAGCGATAGCAGTTGGTCCTGGGTGTGGTGGTAAAAATCCGTGTGTTACAGATAAAGCAGCTGCCATCGAGATACCGAGATATAAGATAGAAACTTTTAATTCTCTTGAAATTGCAAATACAATCGGAATTAATAATACTAATCCTACTTCAAAAAATAATGCAATCCCTATAATAAATGAGGCAGTCACAACAGCCCATTGAATGTTCTTTTCACCAAATTTTTTCACAAGGGTCATGGCAATGCGTTGTGCACCCCCAGAATCTGAAAGCAACTTACCTAACATCGCACCAAGTCCAAAAACGAGTGCTAAGTGCCCAAGTGTTCCGCCTAATCCCGCTTCAATGGTTTTAAAAATCTTTTCTGGTGGCATTCCAAGTGCTAAAGCAACCCCGACGGATACAATGATTAATGAAATAAAGGTATTTAATTTAAAGCGCATAATCAGTAAAAGTAATGCTAAAATCCCAATTGCTACAATGACTAATGGCATCGTAGTTCCCCCCTAATCTTAGCTGTATTTGTATTTATCCCGCTATTCGTGGGCAGTAAGGCCCCCATCACCTCGAGATTTAGATAGAAGCGAGGCGTGGGAGGTTACTGATGAAAGTTTTACTTTATTAAATTTCTTTGATAATTTGCAATGCGTGTATAATCATCTTCTAACGCCCTTGATAGGTTAATAAATATAGGCAGTAATTGTCTGTATTCTTTTGTTGCTTCTTCTTTCGGTGTATGTTTGTAGGTACTACCAACCATTTCGGAAACGATTTCAAAAGAATCAATTTTTCCTGTGGCATAGAGACCTAATATACATGCACCTAGACAAGAGCTTTCGTAGCTCTTTGGAACAACGACTTCAGATGCGAAAATATCGGACATCATCTGTCGCCAAACGTCAGACCTTGCGAAGCCGCCTGTTGCTTGAATACGAGTTACAGGACCATCCATACATTCTGTTAATGCTAAAAATACAGTGTATAAATTATATATAACACCCTCTAAAGCTGCACGAATCATATGTTCCTTCTTATGTGACATCGTTAAACCAAAGAAGGAGCCACGTACATCTGGATTCCATAATGGTGCACGTTCCCCTGCGAGGTATGGATGGAATAATAATCCGTCTGCACCAGGTCTCACGCGTTCTGCTATTTTAGTTAATACATCGTATGGATCAATTCCTAGTCTTTTCGCAGTTTCTACTTCTGATGAAGCAAGTTCATCACGAATCCAGCGAAGGACCATCCCTCCATTGTTTACCGGTCCACCAATTACCCAATGCTTTTCGGTTAAGGCATAACAAAATATTCTTCCTTTTTTATCTGTTTGTGGTTTATCAATAATGGTCCGAATAGCACCACTTGTTCCAATTGTGACAGCAATCTCCCCTTTCCGAATTGCATTCACACCTAGATTAGAAAGCACCCCATCACTGGCACCAATGACAAACGGTGTTTGGGAATCGATACCAATCTTTTGGGCTAAATCTGGATTGCAGTTGCTGAATATTTTGGTGGTTGGTACGAGTTTAGATAATTGAGCTGATGTTATACCAGCAATTTTTAAAGCTTCCTCATCCCAATCTAGCGTTTTTAAGTTCATCATACCCATGCACGAGGCGATGGAATGATCAACAACATATTGATCAAAGAATTTTTTGAAGATATATTCTTTGATTCCAATATATTTTTTCGTTCTAATAGCAATTTCCGGATGGGCATTCACAATCCATGTAATTTTACTTAATGGTGACATTGGGTGAATAGGTGTTCCTGTTCGTCTATAAACTGCATGGCCATTCAGTTCATCTTTGATTTTATGCGCCCATGCCTCACTGCGATTATCTGCCCAAGTGATACAAGGTGTCAGCGGCTGATCATTTTCATCCATAGCAATGACACTATGCATAGCACTGCTAAATGAAATAAACGATGGTTTTTTATCTGAATGCTGTTTCGTTATATTTGATATCGCTTGTAAAACAGCTTGGAAAATCTCTTCTGGATCTTGTTCCGCTGTGGATATATCCGGTGTGCGAAGTGGATAACCAATATTCTCGGTTTGAATGACTTCGCCTTTTTCAGTAAATAAAACTGCTTTCGTACTTGTTGTACCGATATCTATACCTAACATATAGCTACTCATGTCCTTGCTCAACTCCTTTAGATAACATTTGTTGTGACATCCAGAGGTCTTCGACTTTCCCTTGAACATCATCAAAGTTTTGATGTAAGGCCTCAATCATGAGGGCTCGATCTTTTGATTCGATTGCTTTTATATAAAGCTCATGATTTTTAATAATCCGTTCAAAGTCTTCGTACTTTTCCTTGAAACGAGTACGCATTGATAAAAGGATTAAGCTTTCCATAACAGGCTTTAAATTATTCCAAATCATCAGGATGTAGGAATGCTCAATGGTTCGAATAATCGTTTCATGGAATAAGAGATCTTGATAAGAAAATTCATCAGAATCATGATATTTAATGGCGATTTTCATCATTTCCATTATTTTATTTAGTTCTCTTACTAAATCATTTGTGTCCATCTTTCCAAGTCGCTCAAAGATAAACGTTTCTATAAGTAAACGAACATCATATATTTCTTCAATTTCTTTCTCGGTTAAACCAATGACAACTGCGCCCATTCTTTCTAAGCGAATAATATTTTCAGAAGCTAGTAATTTTAATGCTTCACGAACGGGTGACCGACTTACAGAAAAATCGGCAGCTATTTTATTTTCTGACAGTATGGTACCGCTTTCAATCACACCTGCAATAATGCGCATTCTCAATTCGCTCGCAACACGATCACCTGTAGAAGCTTTTGAAAGCCATTTTTCAGGATAAAGAAATTCCATTGATTTCGTCATAAACCCACCTCGTGTTAATCAAGTATACTTGTATACAAGTATTATAACTCGGATTTTCAATTATGCAAGCGCTTTTATCGTTTACTTTGGTTCTATTAGAGGAAAGCCCATAATTATTAAGCTAACAAACAAGTCACCCCAAAACTATTATTGTTGATAAAGAAGATTTAGGGAATGGAAAACTAAACAAGTGGTATGAAAGACAAATAATTATAGCATCTATGTAAAAAGAAGCAGCTACCTTTAAATGGAGAGGTAGCTGCTTTTTTAGTTGTTCATATTCTGCTGATGCTTTGAAATCAATTTAGACATAGAAGCAAAACCCTAAATTACGTATTGTCTTGTAACTCCATGAATATCTATTCGCGCTATTGTGTTTATATACTGCTCATTGATAGTTTCCCGATTAATTCTCAATAACATCATGTAACCTCTCAGCAAACTCTTTATGATGCACTGTGTTATAACCCACATGATGTCCTGGAAACTCTGCGAATTCTGTTCCGAGGTGCTCTGCTAAGTTGAATGCGCAATGATAAGGAAAAGTTTCTCTTGAAATACTTCCACCAGCTGGACGTACCTGTATCGATGCAGGTTTTAATAGGGACTTTAATGCATCGATATTTAAAGTATAGCTGAGAATTCCCGGGATTTCATACTCAGTGAAATACATCGAATTGCCAAGTAGTCGCTCTGTTAGCATATCCTTCGATGGTTCGGAATTACTATCATCAATATTTGACAATAACTTCATGACCTCATTTTGATGATTCCCTTTAAGGTCTTCCAGGAAATTTATAGCCTGCTTCAACTCATTTTCAGATAAAAGTTGTAATAAAACCGGTTCGTGTGGAATTAGTAACTGTACCTGCTCAGGATGACGTATGCACAAATCAAGTCCGATAACAGCACCAGAACTACTTCCGAATACATAAGCCGGTTCTTTGGTCAGATTAGCTAGCAACCGATGAGCATCTTCGCTATGCGTGTGCACATGGTAATCCTCATTTTTATTGACGAGATTGCTACGGGAATGACCACGACGATCGTAAGTAACAACGGTATACCATTTAGCAAGATGGTCGGCGATATTATGGAACTTGTCGGCATCACCACCCCCACCATGAATCAAAAGAAGAATTGGACCCGAGCCACGCACCTCATAATAGATGCTTGCTCCAATTACTTGCAATGTTCCGTTTTTTACTATACTCATTTGTACATTCTTCCTTTCTTTTGTCATCTCCCTTAACATTACATGATTGGTGAACGATATAAAATGCAGGAAATAACTAAGAAACAAATTCACCATAAGAAAAAGCAATGTGTGGCTTTAAAATAAAGTTTGATTAAAAATATTGTGTTAAACCGTATTCTATGATGAATAAAAAGAAACCATTTTGAAAAAGTCTAATCAAAATGGTTTCTTATCCAACAGGTGTATGCTTATGTTTTATAAAAAAGTTTGATCATAGCTTATTTACAATTCTTTGATTAAAGAGATAAAGCATCGCACCTTTTTTATAAACGTCTTAACTTTATTTCAAAACTACACTATATTTACTAACCTACTAATCTCCTACTCAACCGTAACAGACTTAGCTAAGTTACGTGGCTTATCAACGTCACACTCGCGGTGAAGTGCTGCGTAGTATGAGATAAGTTGTAATGGAATAACGGCTACTAGCGGTGCTAGTGCTTCGTGTACAGCTGGTAGTACGAAGCTGTCACCTTCCATTTCTAAGCCTTTCATTGAGATGATACATGGGTTAGCTCCGCGTGCTACTACTTCTTTCACGTTACCACGAATTCCTAGGTTTACGTGCTCTTGTGTAGCAAGTGCGATAACTGGTGTACCATTTTCAATTAAAGCGATTGTTCCGTGTTTTAATTCTCCTCCAGCAAATCCTTCTGCTTGGATGTAAGAAATTTCTTTTAGCTTTAACGCGCCTTCTAATCCTACGTAGAAGTCAACGCTACGTCCGATGAAGAAACAGTTACGAGTTGTTGCTAAAAATTGTTTTGCTAATGCGTCCATTTCTTCTTTTTGATCACAAAGTTCTATCATTGCATTTGCTACAAGTCCTAGTTCATGTGTTAAATCAAAACCAAGAACTTCACCTTTTGCTTTAGCAATATCCGCAGCTAAAATTGAAAGTACTGCAAGCTGTGCTGTGTAAGCTTTTGTTGATGCAACTGCGATTTCTGGTCCCGCGTATAACGGAAGTGTATAATCCGCTTCACGAGAAAGTGTAGAACCAGGTACGTTTGTAATCGTTAATGCTTTATGACCCATTTCATTTGTTTGTACAAGTACTGCACGGCTATCAGCTGTTTCACCACTTTGTGAAATGTAAATGAAGAATGGTCTTTCTGTTAATAATGGCATGTTATAAGAGAATTCACTTGCTACATGCACTTCAACTGGCATTTTTGCAAACTTCTCGATAAATTGTTTTCCAACAAGACCTGCATGATAACTTGTTCCACATGCAATGATGTAAATACGATCGCTATCTAAAATAGCATTGCGGATGTCTTGATCTAATTCAATCTCGCCATTTTCATCTTGATACTTTTGGATTATATTACGGATTACAAGTGGTTGCTCATCGATTTCTTTCAGCATGAAATGAGGGTATGTTCCTTTTTCAATATCACTTGCGTCTAATTCCGCTGTAAACGGTGCACGTTCAATCGTTTCACCTTGTAAGTTTTTAATTGTAATACTTTCTTTCATTACAATTACGATTTCTTTATCCATTAATTCAATAAATTGATCTGTAACTTGTAACATCGCCATAGCGTCGCTCGCCACAACATTAAAGTTGTCACCAACACCTACTAATAGCGGGCTTTTGTTTTTAGCAACATAAATCATGTTTGGATTTTCAGCATCAAGTAATCCGATTGCATAAGAGCCATGTAAAAGAGATAGCGTATTACGGAACGCTTCTTCTACACTTAGTCCTGTGCTCACTTGTTGTTCCATAAGCTGTACGATAACCTCTGTATCCGTTTCACTTACGAACGTTACATCTTGTAAATATTCCTTTTTCACTAATTCATAGTTTTCAATAACACCGTTATGAACTAGTGTAAAGCGTTTTGATGTACTTTGATGCGGATGCGCGTTTACTTTACTTGGAACACCGTGTGTAGCCCAGCGTGTGTGTCCGATACCTACGCTTGCTGCTACGTTCTCATCTACGATTTCGCGAAGTTTTGCGATACGGCCTTTTTCTTTGTATACAACAACACCGTTCTCTGCTTGTACTGCAATACCTGCTGAATCATATCCACGATATTCTAGCTTTTCTAAACCTTTTAATAAAATTTCCTTTGCATCTTGCTCTCCAATAAATCCTACGATTCCACACATGTTTAGTCGCCGTTACAAATGCTTACACTGCTCTGCGAACATGTAACGACATAGTCCGATACCATTTTTATTTATACTAAAAAACGGATTACATATTGCTAGCCCTGTAAGCTTGTAACGGCTTTCACCTTCCTCTCGATTGGGTTTAAGTCCGTATATACTTATACAGCTAGTTTGTATCCGTTCCTTTTCTCTCATCACACTTTCACCTTTGTCCACTAAGTCACCTTAATGATTTAAGTAAAAGCTTGCGGTTGTGATGAACAACCGGGAGTCATCCGCCGAAATCTCGATAAACCCCACCTCGTCAACTACACTACTTGTAGTTCTGGCGCTTCTATAATTTACAATATTTCCTTTGAGAAAAAGAACAAGACCATCTTATAACAAACATGGATAAACCGTCAATGAAATTTTTTTCATCATCTATAAAACATATGAAAAAGGAGCACTTTTTGTGCTCCTTTTTCAATAAATTTATCAAATTATTCAGCGCCAACTTCCGCTTTCACAACTTCTACAATGCGATGCACATATGCATCACAAACTTCTTGTGTTGGTGCTTCTGCCATTACACGAATAAGTGGTTCTGTTCCAGATGGACGAACAAGAATGCGGCCATCACCGTTCATTTCTTCCTCTACAACACGAATAATTTCTTTAATTTTTTCGTTTTCTAATGCTAGTTTTTTATCTGTTACACGAACGTTTACTAGTAATTGTGGGAATTTTGTCATTTCTCCTGCAAGCTCAGATAATGGTTTTTTCGTCATTTTCATGATGTTTACAAGTTGAAGTGCACTTAACATTCCATCACCAGTTGTAATGTAATCAAGTAAGATAATGTGACCTGATTGTTCTCCGCCTAGGTTATATCCCCCGCGTTTCATCTCTTCCATTACGTAGCGGTCACCAACTGCTGTTTTATCACTTGTAATACCGTTAGCTTCAAGTGCTTTGTAGAAACCTAAGTTACTCATAACTGTTGAAACAACTGTATTGTGCTTTAGTTGACCAGTTTCTTTCATGTACTTTGCACAAATAAACATAATTTGATCGCCATCAACGATGTTTCCTTTTTCATCTACAGCGATTAAACGGTCACCATCACCATCGAAAGCAAGACCAATATCAGCACCTTTTTCTTTTACTAATTCAGCTAATACTTCTGGATGTGTAGAACCTACTCCATCGTTAATGTTCATACCGTTTGGTGAAGTTCCCATTGTTGAGATATCAGCTTCTAAATCAGCAAATAAGTACGGAGCTAAAGAAGACGTAGCACCATGCGCACAATCTAAAGCGATATGTAAACCAGAGAAATCTTCCTCTACAGTTTGTTTAATGTATTGTAAATATTTTTGTCCACCTTCAAAATAATCACTCACTTGTCCAAGGTTAGTACCCGTTGGACGTGGTAATTCATCAACTTCTTTGTCTAATAAAGCTTCAATTTCTGCTTCTTGCTCATCTGTTAATTTGAAACCGTCTGAACCGAAGAATTTAATTCCGTTATCTTGTACTGGATTATGAGATGCAGAAATCATAACACCTGCTTGTGCATCTAACGCTTTTGTTAAATAAGCAACACCTGGTGTAGAAATAACACCCAGACGCATTACTTCTGCTCCAGTTGATAATAGACCTGCTACTAAAGCTCCTTCTAGCATATGTCCTGATATACGTGTATCACGGCCAATAATTACTTTTGGGCGATCTGTATCCTTTGTTAATACATAACCACCGAAACGTCCAATTTTGAACGCTAATTCAGGTGTTAACTCCTTATTCGCAACCCCGCGTACTCCATCTGTACCAAAATATTTACCCATTATGATTCGCTCCTTTTTCTGGCTCTTTTTGATTATCTACTGTTGGCTCTTGGCTAGTTTCTTTATCTTTATTTTGTTCCGGTTCCTTCTCCTTTTCCGGATCAGGATCAGGATTAGGTTCTGGTTCAGGATTTTTTGGTTTTTCAGTTTGATTATCTTGATTATTATTTGAATTTGGTTGTTCACCATTACCCTGTACTTCTTTATCGGGATTTTCTTTCTTCACAATTGTGACTTTAGCACTTTTTTGTTTTGGCTCTATTGAAATATTACTAGGGCCACTCACTTGAATGGCAACATCCTTCGTCCCAGGAGACACATTTTGTAGATTAATCACTGCTGTTATTTGATTAGCTGTTATTTTATCTACTATACTTGTTTCTCCTGAAATATCAACGCTTATCTTCCCATCTTGCGGCGAAAGTAACTGGGCCGTAACGTCTTTCGAAAGTCCATTTTTTTGAATTGATATACCATCAATCGTTCTTGTTTTCGTTTGTTTTGTTTTCTGTACGCCTACTGAAACCTTAACTTGATTTGGTTTCGCACTTGTTACACCCTTTGGTAATAAAACAGAGGTATCGAATGTTGTAGACTCTGTCAATTGACTAAGATCTACTTCGATCCCCTCTATCGATTGTATATTATCTAATATATCTTTTGGACCTGCTATCGTTACTTCTCTCGGCTCAACGCTAATATTTGTAACAGCCAATCCTTCCGGTAAACTCCCCTTTTTCGTATATGCTATAGGAACAGTTTTTTCAGTATTATTGGCCGTAGCTTGCGTCGCCACATTCAACGTTACACTAATCTTAGATGGACTTGTTCTTACATTTAAACGTTTTCCTTCTTTATTGTATAATGTAACTTCGGGCGTTTTTGTAACAGTTTTATTAACACCTTTTAAATCAACATACGCTTTGGCAGATGAAATACTTTCAATTTCTTCTTTCGTCCCAACTACCTCAACAGTATCCGGTTTAAGGCTTGATTTTTCGAGAATAGCCCCCGCTGGCATCTGATCCTCATTTGATAATTTCAGATCTACATGAACATATTTTCTCGCCTTTTCATGAAGAGTAACTTTAATTGTTGATGGCTGAACTGTTCCTTTCACATCATCTGGAAGTCCGTTCGTTTTCAAAGAAACTTCATAAGTTCCTTTTTCGCTATCTCTCAAATCAACTGGTATATCAAATTGTTTTTTCGCCTTTGCTGTAGCAACTGCTGCTTTTGGACCCTCTAACTTCACCTTAACGCCCTCTGCCGGAATACCACTTACAATATATTTCTCTTCATCATACTTAACGTTAATAGCATAATTAGTTAGTGTTTCTTTCGCATCATTTGCAAAAGGTAATATCCCCGATGTCGTATTTTTTTCAGTTAAAGTCGCTGACATAAAAAGCATACACGCCAATAGTAATGAGATTCCTTTTAAAAACCAATGATTCTCCATTAACTTATCCATGACGCTTTCTCCTCCAATTCCATAAAGACGAAGAAGTCGTTTTTTCGTTCGCACTAAATTCAGCTAACAACATATCTTTCAGTTGTTCTGTCTTCAAATCACGATGCAACTTACCATTTTTCGTTAGAGAAATTTGGCCTGTTTCTTCCGACACAACTACTGTAATACTATCAGTAACTTCACTAACCCCCATTGCAGCGCGATGCCTAGTTCCTAACTCTTTAGAGATAAATGGACTTTCCGACAACGGAAGGTAACAAGCTGCTGCTTTAATCGTACTTCCTTGCATAATTACTGCTCCATCATGAAGAGGTGTATTTGGAATGAAAATATTAATGAGTAATTCCGATGATACGTTTGCATTTAGCGGAATACCCGTTTCTACATAATCCCCCATACCTGTCTCTTTTGACAAAGTAATTAACGCACCAATTCTACGTTTACCCATATATTCCGTTGCTTTCGCTATCGCTGTTGCAACCATTTCAGGCTCATCATCCTCATGAGTTCCAGTACGCGAAAATAAACTCCCGCGTCCTAACTGCTCAAGTGCTCTTCGCAATTCTGGCTGGAAAATAATAATAACGGCTAAAAATCCCCACGTTAATACTTGTTCAGTTAGCCAATATAGCGTTCGCAATTCAAGGAAAATACTGATCATCCGAACGACAATAATAACTGTAATCCCTTTTAAAAGTTGAACAGCTTTCGTCCCTCGGATTATGAGAATTAGCTTATATATAATAAACCATACAACGGCAATATCTAATGCCGTACTAAGATATTTCAAAATGGTCGTATCTTCAAAAGGCATGCTAACCCTTCCTCCTACTTACGAGCAATTCTATCCATATATTGAAATATTGTTTTATGCTCTATCTGTATGTATTTCCAACAACTAGTTAATTATACCATACATGAAACAAACGACAATTACAAACAACCCCCTTTAGTCTAAATTGGTAAGATGTCAAACATTCTTATCGTACAGTATAATATAAATCATTATTATACGCCTATTTTCAAATAAAAAAAGCAACTTCTCAGTTGCTTTTCTTACATTTATTTTAGTTTTTCACCGAATAAAGAACCCATTAAAGCAACCGCTGTTGTTGCCGTTCTATTTCGCTCATCTAAAATCGTATTTACCTCAACAAACTCCGCAGATGTAACAATATCAGCTTCCGCTAACATCTCCATTGCTAAATGGCTCTCACGATAAGATAGGCCACCAATTACAGGTGTTCCAACTCCTGGTGCATCATGAGGATCAAGACCATCTAAATCTAATGATAAATGCACACCGTCAGTATGAGATAAATATTCAATTGTTTCTTCCATAACAGCTGTCATACCCATACGATCAATCTCGTGCATTGTGAATACTTTAATACCTTCATTGCGAATAAAGTCTTTTTCTCCTTCATCTAATGCACGTGCACCGATAATGACAACATTCTCTTTTTTCACCTTTGGATATGCCCCGTATAAATCTACAAGCGTGGGATGTCCATACCCTAAACTTGCTGCAAGTGACATACCGTGAATATTCCCAGATGGTGAAGTTTCTTCTGTATTTAAATCACCATGTGCATCGTACCAAATAACACCTAGGTTTTTATAATGTTTCGCCACACCAGCTAATGTACCAATAGCGATACTATGATCGCCACCTAATACAAGTGGAAAACGCCCTTCTTCTATAATATGATCTACCTTACTTGCTAATTCGTTACATACAGTTGCAACTTGTGTAAGGTTTCTTAAGCTTGTATTTACATCTACTTCTTTTTCTCTCTCTATACATATATCTCCCATATCTTTAACGTCATATCCAATTTCTTCAATTCTTTCAATTACACCTGCATAACGGATTGCGCTCGGTCCCATATCAACTCCACGACGCATCTGCCCTAAATCCATTGGAACTCCAATAACCGAAATTTCTTTTTTCATAGATAGTATCCCCCTTCTGTGCCTTCACTAAATATTTTAAATCTTTTATATAGTCTGACTCAACTCGACATTTTTCTGTATGGATATACAAATTATTCACTTATATCCGCTTAAAAATCCAAATGTTAAGACTATTCTATGTATAAAGTTAACTTAATGAAGCAACTACCATCATTATTATTAAATAATAATAAAAAACACTCCCCCATTTAGAAGTGTTTTTCTGATGCTATTTTCCACACTGCTGCAATATTCTTCGCTGTCATTTCGATATTCTCTTCTGCTACTTTATATGCCTCCTCTAATGTCATCGGACTTGGTGTAATACTAAATACTGCGTCAATTCCTTTTTCATGAACAGCGGTGTAATTCGGAGATACAGATCCTCCAATAGCAATGACAGGAATGTGAAAATGCTTTGCACGCTCCGCAACACCTACTGGGGCCTTTCCATATGCTGTTTGTTCATCTATTCTTCCTTCGCCAGTTATAATTAAATCTGCACCTTCTATATGCTTATCAAAATTTGTATAATCTAATACAATTTCAATTCCTCTACGCAAGTTTCCCTTTAGCACTGCAATAACAGCTGCTCCCATACCTCCCGCAGCTCCTGCACCAGGTATTTTAGATACGTCGCAATATAGGTATTGTTTAAGAATATGCGCATAATGCTTTAAATTCTCATCCAGCTCTTTCATCATCTCTTCATCCGCACCCTTTTGTCGCCCAAACACGAAAGATGCTCCCCTTATTCCAACTAACGGATTATCTACATCACATGCTGCTTCTATCTTTATATGCTTTAAGCGTGAATCCATTTGTGAAAAATCAATAGAGACAATCGAATGTAGCGTTCCACCAGATGGATCTATTACTTCTCCTTTTCCATTTATAAACCTGACTCCTAAAGCTGACAACATCCCCGCTCCTCCATCATTTGTAGCACTTCCTCCAAGTCCTAAAATGATATGCTCAGCGCCTTCGTCTAGCGCATGTAGTATAAGTTCTCCTGTTCCTTTCGTCGTTGTAACAAGTGGATTTCGTTTTTTAACCGGAACATGTTGTAATCCTGATGCTGCTGCCATTTCAATAAACGCTGTCTTTTTATCTTTAGACATACCGTAAAAGGCTTGTACACGTTCTCTAAGCGGCCCTGTTACATGAAGTGATATAATTCTCCCCCTTGCGGCATCAACAAGTGAATCAACCGTTCCTTCTCCTCCATCTCCAATTGGTATTTTTACATACTCTGCTTTAGGGAAAATTGCTTCAAAACCTCTTTCAATAGCCTCACATACTTCTATAGCTTTTAAGCTTTCTTTATATGAATCAGATGCAATAACAACTTTCATAACTATCTCCATCCTTTATTTTCACGTTTTCTCCATTTTAAATGACAAGTATGAAAGTTGTCTTTTTAAACACAAAAAAAGCTTACATCATATGATGTAAGCTTTCTCTATTAGATGGAGCCTAGCGGGATCGAACCGCTGACCTCCTGCGTGCAAGGCAGGCGCTCTCCCAGCTGAGCTAAGGCCCCTTAGTAATTAAGCGGAAGACGGGATTCGAACCCGCGACCCCAACCTTGGCAAGGTTGTATTCTACCACTGAACTACTTCCGCGAAAATGGTGAGCCATGAAGGACTCGAACCTTCGACCCTCTGATTAAAAGTCAGATGCTCTACCAACTGAGCTAATGGCTCGTAAATGGCTGGGCTAGCTGGATTCGAACCAGCGCATGACGGAGTCAAAGTCCGTTGCCTTACCGCTTGGCTATAGCCCATTAATATTTACTAGTATGGTTATCTTTTCAAAAAAATAAACCCTCTCAGGTTATTTTAAAGAAAATGGTGGAGGGGGGCAGATTCGAACTGCCGAACCCGAAGGAGCGGATTTACAGTCCGCCGCGTTTAGCCACTTCGCTACCCCTCCGACATTTTAAATATATATGGTGGAGGATGACGGGATCGAACCGCCGACCCCCTGCTTGTAAGGCAGGTGCTCTCCCAGCTGAGCTAATCCTCCAAAAGTGGTGACCCGTACGGGATTCGAACCCGTGTTACCGCCGTGAA
>NZ_JBVVNL010000009.1:0-82611 GCF_055825275.1 Bacillus sp. GS3m_15504
AAAGAATCATTTGTATTTAAATAATGTTCAACGGCATTTCTTTTTAATTCGAATTTATATTTTCTAGACATAATAAAACCGCACCTCCAATTGTTAGTTATTTGTCTAACAAATTGGGTGCGGTTCAGTTTGAGGTGGTTTTTGTATTGTTAATCATGTTGAAACTTAGAAATAATAGAAGGTCTTCCTTGTCAAGTCTTCTAAAATTCTTGAATGATTTTTATATAGATAAAGGTGAGGGGAATTCATAATTAGAGAAAAGTTTAGTGTTTAAAGAGTATGTATATAGTTGATCTTTTAATTTAGTGGGGGGTATAATAAGAGAATCATAAAATTGAAAGGAGGAAGAGTGTTGAACTTTATGATTCTTTTGACCGGTATTTCAATTTTATTTCTTCTCTATTGGTGTGTTGTGAATCAATATATTGTTGTTAAATGGAATTTTATTGTTAAGAAATTTAATGAAAATATAGCGTTTGGGATGTTTATTACATGTATGTTATTTTGGCTGCAGTATGTATTTCAAATGTTTTTTGATAGATGATTAGTTTTTTATGAGGTAAATAGACACAATGGAGTATGTAAGATACTTCATTGTGTCTATTTTTTCAGAACTAATTATAGTTTATTTCTTGCACCTTCCCCAACGTCACCCCCTAACCTAAAGAAGACAAATCAAAAAGGGGGGACGAAACCACTTATGAAAACCACCACAAAAGAAAAAAGAAACACCATCATCATGCTATTACTCTCAGCTGTAATAGGAATCTTTTCACCACTACTCATGTACATCACACTGGCACGTAAAAATGAGGTGTACAAATATCATTGCCGAAAGGCGTTCAACTTTCATTTGTTAATCTTTCTTCTATTTAATATTAGTTCGCGTATTAGTGATGTTTTGTTTTGGATTGTATTTGTTCTTGAGGTCGTTCAAGTGATCATTATTGCGTGGAAAGTAATACGCGACGAACCATATCGTTATTTCATTCGAATTCCGTTATTTAAAGAGGATAAGTACACGGTGGAAGGAGAATAGGTGATGAAACAAGAAGTGGAGATAAGGAGAAAGCGAATTTTTATTATGATTGCCGTGTTGTTTATTGCTATTTATATTGTTTTACGAAGAAGAAAGTATGAGTACTTTTATGATGGTATTAGTGAGTATGAAAATCGTTATAGAGGGAATGTTTCTTTTGTATTATTTGTTGTAGGTTTGTTTCAATACTGTAGGCAGAATGAGATGAGTTTTTCTCATATGCTTCAGTACGTGAAAGAGAAGTTATCGGAGTAGGTGATGATATGGCTTGGATGATTAGTGAGTTTGCAAGTGTTGGGGATGTTACGGTGCGGACGCTTCGTTATTATGACAAGATTAATTTATTGAAGCCGAGCGATTATACTGAGGGAGGTCATCGGTTATATACGAAGGATGATTTGTATGTGCTACAGCAAATTCAATCGTTTAAGCATCTTGGTTTTTCGCTTGGGGAAATTCAAAATATTATATTGCAGCGTGATATAGAGAAGGAAGAATTTTTAAGACAAATGCATTTTCAAAGAGAGATGCTGTTGGCAGAGCAAGAAAGAATTGCGAAGGTGCTTTCGCATATGGATGAGATGACGAAGAAGTTTCAAAAGGAAGAAAGAGTAAATGTTGCTTTGTTTTCTTCTTTTCTGCAAACTTTTATTTGGGAGAAAGAAAATAAGGAATGGTTAGAGGAACATTTTTCAAAGGATAGTGTTCAGTCGTTTTATAATAATAAGGAACTAAAAGAGAAGTTTGATCGGCGCTTTATGGATGTGATAGGGAAGTTAAAAAAGTATAAGGAAGAAGAGAAGGATCCGAGTCATCATGAAGTTCAAGTTACTTTGAAGGAATTTTTCAATGTAATAGAAGAGGTAACGAACTATCTTGATACACCTCAAAGTGATATAGAGGATATAATCCAAAAATCAAACCTTCCACTATCCGAATTCCCAACCCTCTTCACAACTGAAGAAGAAAACTATATAAAAGAAGCAATGCAGCAGTTTAACAACTAGTTAAGCTGCTTTTCCATTATAATAGAAGAAAAACCAAACGGAGGAAAACCACATGCCAACCTACAACAAACTAATCCGAGACAAAATCCCACAAATAATAAAAGCGAACGGAAAAACACCCACAACAAGAATCCTACCCCAAGACGAATACATAAAAGAAATCTGCAAAAAAACACAAGAAGAATTAATCGAATACCTAGAAGCAACAACGAAAGAAGATAGGCTAGAAGAGCTATCCGACCTCCTAGAACTAATAAACGCCCTAGCCGAATACGAAGGCACGACACTAGGAGAAATAGATAAAATTCGTAGAAAGAAAGCAGAAGAGCGGGGCGGATTCCAAAATAGAATCTTCTTACAAGATGTTAAGTGATAGATTTAACTGGCTGTAAAAGCCTGATTGACTTAATTCACAATCCGTGAGTGATGGATACTCCGCACGGATTCAAGTTCCATTTTATTATTTAGAGGTTCTTTTATTTTGTATGGAAATGTTTTTCGTTTAATGTCCTTGGTGATTATAAGTGGAATTAATTGTAATTAAACTAAGTCAGGAGAGAATTTATATTGTATAATGTGTATAAAATGATAATCGAGATGAGGGGTTAAGTATGAATAAAAATTATAAGAAGTTAGCTGGAGTTGCAGCAACTGCTGTAATGGCGGTTACGATGGTAACAGGCGGAGTACAGGCACAAACAGTAGATACTATGCAGGTAAGCGAGGTTGCAAATGTACAAGGGATTAAGCTGTACAACGTACCTATTACGTTTGATAAGACAGAATATACAATGAAAAAGGGTACAACGGGTGTTTTAAATAATTTACTAGATTTACTTGGTGTGAAGGCAAAGGTACAGACTCCAGAGGGGCTTCGAAGTCTAGAATATTATGTAGATTATGAGTTTAGTTCTGTGGATGTAGACAAAGTAGGAGACTACCGTGTTGTGTTTGTCTTGGATAGAAAAGATGATGATGGGAAAGCAAGGTTTGTAGGTAAGGGAGAGGCTGTTATCCATGTTGTAGATAATAGAGTTCCTACTTTTACGTTTAAGAATGGAGAGATGGTTGCCCATGTAGGTGATACGTTCAATCCTTCTGATTACGTTACAGCTACAGATGTTGAGGATGGAGATATAACGAGTCGGATTAAGGTATTTGATTCTAAAACGGGTAAGCTATTGGGAGATTTAAATCAAGAAGGGACATACAAAGTACAATTTACGGTTAAAGATAGTGATGGAAATCTGACTGTGGAAGAGAGAACGTTAAAGGTGCTACCGAAGAAGGAAGATGGAAAACAATCCGTATTTAAAGATGTCCCGAAAGATCATTGGTCTGAAGACGCAATTAACGATTTAGCAAAAAAAGGTTTGGTTAACGGATACGGTGATGGAAGATTTGGACTTGGAGACAATGTAACGCGAGGTCAAGTGGCTTCATTAATTAGTCGTTATATGAATTTAGGGGACGTACAGGGTAGTTCAATGTTTACAGATACAAAAGGTGATATGTTCGAGAAGGATATTGAAAAAGTAGGTCGTATGGGAATCATGGTAGGTGACGGTACTGGGGAATTTAGACCGAAAGATACTTTAACGCGTTATGAAATGGCAGCTGTAATGAAGAAGGCGTTTAACTTAGAGACACAAAGTAATGAAAACTATGTAGATGTACCAAAAGGTCATTGGGCATATGACTACACTCGCATTTTATATGGAAACAAAATTTCGATAGGTGTAGGTAATGGTAAGTTCGCAGGAGATGCAGTTGTAAAACGTGAACAGTATGTACAATTCCTATATAACCAAATGATAAGAAAAGCTTAAGTTACATATTAGGAGAGAAGCGGGAGTAGAGATGCTCCCGTTTTTTTATTAGGCCATGTAAAGAGTGTTAATTCATAAATAAGAAAATGAGTATGTTTATAAAAACGAATGATGCTAACCCCTCCTAAGCCCCTTACAAGCCCCTACCAAGTAATAAATCACTAAGAAAAAACATAACAAAACAAAAACACCAACAAACACCGTAGTAGTAGTAGTAGTAGTAGTCAAAAAAATTTAAAATAACACGCCAAAAACTCAGCCCTCCTTCCTATATATAGTACAAAGAGGAAATTTTCATTTTTGAATTAGGACGGGAGGAATTAGGATGGCGGTGTATCGTACTGTACAGGTGAATTTTTGGCAGGATGATTTTGTTTTGGATTTGACGCCGGAGGAGCGGTATTTTTATGTGTACTTATTAACTTGTTCGAAGACGACGCAGTGTGGGATTTTTCCTTTTCCGAAGCGGTTAGCTGAGATGGAGACTGGTTATAATCGGGAGACTGTTGATAAGCTTGTGCAACGCTTTGTTGATTATGGAAAGATTCTTTATGATGCGGATACGCGGGAGTTATTCGTTTTGAATTGGCTTCGTTATAATCCGGTAACAAATACGAATGTGGAGAAGTGTGTGCTTCGTGAGCTTAAGGGTGTGAAGAATAAGGAATTTGTACATATGTTTCTTCAGAAGTGCGTAGAGGAGGAGCTGAATGTTCCGATGCTTTTAGCGCATTTCGGTATGCCGAGTGAATTGGCTGTGGATGATGTTGAGCCAGTTTGCGAGGAGACAGAGGCGGAAGGAGAGGTTATAGAGGAAGAGGCGGGAAGTCGCGTGTTTTCTTTTTATGAGCAACATTTCGGAAGTTTGTCTCCGCATACTGTGGAGGAACTGAGTGCGTGGATGGAAGATTTGTCAGAGGAGCTTGTGCTGAAGGCTCTTCAGATTGCGTTTGAGAATAATAAGCGGACGGTTGCTTATGTGAAGGGGATTTTGAGAGGGTGGCACGGGAAAGGGTTTACGAAAGTGTGTGAGGTTGAGGCGGATACGGCGAGCTTTAGGAAGAAGGAGTCGTCTGTTAGTACGGGGGAGACGGAGGAGTTTTTGGCGAGGTGTGAGGAGTGGGAGAAGAATGCACCGTCAGAGGAAGAATTGCAGCGCTTTTTAGCGGAGCGCGGGTGGCGTCCATGAGTATTCAAAATGTGGAGGCGGAGAAGACGGTGTTAGGTTCTCTACTACTTGATGGAGAGCTTATTAAGGAGTGCCGTTTGACGGAGCAGTATTTTTCTCTGTCGGTACACAAGTCTATATTTCAGTTAATGCGAAAAATGGAAGAAGAGGGGCAACCGATTGATCTTGTGACGTTCACTTCTAGAGTGGATCCGAATTTTTTGAAGGGGATCGGGGGACTGGAGTATTTTATAGGGTTAATGGATGGTGTGCCTACTACTAGAAACTTCCCGTATTATGAGGGGCTTGTTCGAGGTGCCTGGAAAATGTATCAGGCCGGTGTTCTCGGGCACAAGATGGGAGAGCGTCTTATTGCGGAGAAGAATGAGAAGATTATTGGTGAGACGATTACGGCACTTTGTGAGTTAGAGGAGAAGGACTGTGTATGTGAGTTTGATTTGAAGGATGCGCTAGTTGATTTATATGAAGAGCTGCATCAAGATGCGAAAGAGATTACTGGTATTGAGACTGGTTATACATCGCTAAATAAAATGACGTGCGGATTGCAGGAAGGTGATTTTGTTGTTCTTGGTGCGCGTCCTTCTATGGGGAAGACTGCGTTTGCGCTAAATGTTGGACTGCATGCGGCGAAATCTGGAGTAGCAGTTGGATTGTTTTCATTAGAGATGAGTAGTAAGCAATTGCTGAAAAGAATGGCATCTTGCTTAGGGGAAGTGTCAGGAGGCAGATTGAAAAATCCGAAGCACCGTTTTGCGATGGAAGACTGGGAAAGGGTGAGTAAGGCGTTTGCGGAGATTGGTGAGTTGCCACTTGAGATTTACGACAATGCAGGTGTTACGGTGCAAGATATTTGGATGCAAACTCGTAAGTTAAAGAGGAAGCATGGAGATAACAAGATTTTAATTATTGTAGATTACTTGCAGCTTATTACGGGCGATCCGAAGCATAAGGGCAATCGATTTCAAGAGATTAGTGAGATTTCTCGTAAGCTTAAGTTATTAGCACGTGATTTAAATGTTTGTGTAGTAGCGTTGTCGCAATTGTCTCGTTCTGTAGAGTCACGCCAAGATAAGCGACCTCTTTTATCTGATTTAAGAGAGACAGGACAAATTGAGCAAGATGCGGATGTCATTATGCTTATGTATCGCGAAGATTATTACGATAAGGAAACGAAGCAGAAAGAGATGACGGAGATTTACGTGGCGAAGCATCGGAATGGGCCTGTGGGGAGTTTTAAGCTGCGGTTTTTGAAGGAGTTTGGACGGTTTGTGGAGGGGAAATAGTGAAAAGACTTGAGTATTACTTTGCATATAAAATAAAGCATAAGTTTTCCATTGTATTCACTTATGCTTTATTTTTTGAATATGTTCCTTATTTCCCCATAAAGAAAGATTTTCTCTCCGCAGTAATCCATTGCTCCAAGTCATCTTGGCTACGTCGGACAAGTCGATTCACTAAAACATCATGCCATACATAATCCTCTAATAAGTATATATGAACGGGGTCATCTGTATAAAAAGCAACATTACGCTCTTCAAGTGATGGGCCATAAATCATTTCTTTAGAATCTATTGATAAAATAAACCAATGCTCTGTAGAGAGGGTTTCTGTATAAGTTGTTATACGATGGGCTTCTAGATTTTTAATAGGATTTTCAACATGCAAGGTAATGCCTTGTACTGTGACTTTATCAGCTACCTCAGCTAGGTCCTCTTTTAACGCTTCATACATTTCATCCCACATCGAAATGACAATACGTTTTTCTGCTTTTTTTATTAATGTTTGACAGTAGCTAATGATTGTTTGATTGTCTTTTAACGTAATTACTCGATTATCCGTTTTTTCCTCAGAAGTTTCTAGTTTTTTTAATGAATCACTAATTCCCTCATAAGTAGACTGCCATTCTGATTGAGCCTTCTGTAAAAAGATTTCAACAGGTAGAGGTGAATAGCGAGTAGTGTCATTTATTTCTTCTTTCATGACAATTCCTTTTTCTACAAGGTTACCTAAAATCTCATAAATTCGCGCTCTTGGGACACCCGAATCTTTACTCACTTGATAGGCTGTGACAGGCCCCTGTTTCACAAGAGATACATAAGATTTAGCTTCATATTCATTAAAACCAATTTTTTTAAGCTGTTGCACTATGTAGTCCACTTTTTTTGTCCTCCGATGTTTGCTTTTATCCCGCTTTAACGGGCAGTAAGACCCCCACCTCAAAATTCAGCGGAAGCAAAGAAGTTAGGTGGGGGTCGGGCTGCCCGTAAAAGCCCGATTGGTGAGGGCTGATAATCAGTGGGGATGAACAAAACCCCCACTGATTAAAATTTCACTTTATATTTCAACGTTACAATAACTCTTTACATTTAGCAAATTCGTAGTTACTATTACAATAGTGACTAAAGGGGAGGCTACTAGTATGGATTTTTATTTAGACCCATCTGTATTAATGATTTTGATTGTTTTTGGATTTGTAGCTGCATTTATTGATTCAGTTGTAGGTGGTGGTGGATTGATTGCCTTACCAGCTTTATTATTTACAGGATTGAATCCAGCAAGTGCAGTAGCCACAAATAAGTTAGCATCAACAATGGGAAGTGCAACTAGTAATATTGTGTTTTATCGTTCTGGTAACCTTGATTTGAAATCGGCTTTTAAATTATTTCCAATCACTTTTATAGGTTCCATAATAGGGGCATGGACCGTTCATTTAATGAATCCAGAAGTGCTGAAGCCATTAATGCTGATCATGCTTGGTGTGGTCGCTATTTATACGATATTCAAAAAGGATTGGGGTAGTATTTCCACTCATAAAAAATTGTCTGGTCGACACGTCATTATTTTTACCTTTTTTATTTTTGCTATTGGTTTTTATGATGGATTTCTAGGTCCTGGTACAGGTTCATTTTTAATGTTTTCTCTTTTATTTATTGGGTATGATTTTTTAAAAGCAGCAGGTACGGCGAAGTTTCTTAATTTAGGAAGTAACGTTGGTGCATTGTTGATGTTTATGTATGTAGGGCAAGTAAACTATGTGTATGGTTTTATAATGGGGATTGCTCAAATTGCTGGGGGAATCGCCGGCTCCAAATTTGCTATAAAAAAAGGCAGCGGGTATGTTCGCGCCCTTTTCATTACAGTAACTTGTTTGTTGTTAGCGAAAAATCTGTATGACTATGTGCAGTAAGTAATCAAAGGACGTAGAAAAGGTCAAATATGTAGATTACATAAAATATAAGAAGATATTAGGAGGAAATTCCTTTTAACATTTTTCATTTGAACGTTGTAGCCATCATATAGCTATAACGTTTCACATTTTTAAAACAAGTAATATTTTATTGGAAACTGCTGTAACCCTTAAGCATGTGGATCGATACATGTGAAAGCTCACCATATGTATTACATTTTTTATGAAGAAATAGAAATACTTCTAAATCAGCATTTGTAATACCGTATAGCTTATGTTTTCTGCCTTCGTTTTTATCAAATGCACTTATTTCATCTACAATTTTTTTCATTTTCAGTGAAACAGATGGCTTTGCTTTTGCAACAAATCCCTCTTCATCTGCAATTCGTTCTTCGTAGGACATTAACTTCACAATGTCTTCTAGGTAAGTATCTTTAAAATTGTAATACTTACCTTCTAAAGCGTCTACTAACCTTTGCCATGATTTAATTGTTACAATTACTGGTGTTGTTGTTTCACCATTCAAACTACATTTGTTCTTTATAATGAAAGATCTTGCCATCTTTTTCACCTCCTTTTATTTTGTTCACATAATATCTTTACAATTATTTGATAAAATAAAGTCAACTGCATATTGTGAGGGTGGGTGGTTATCCCTTCTTTCTATTTGGAAGGAAAGGAGGTGATAATATGGACTTTTTGTTTGATCTTGTAAAAGAGTTTGTCAAAGCGACTGTGCGCGAAGTTTCAGCGTATTTTTTGCGGAAGCAACTTCTAGATAAGGACAACAAAAAACCCACTCCGCGCCGTAGGAAGCAGAAGGGTGGGTTTCGTAAAAAGAAATAGCTTATAATAACTACCACCCATACGGTAGCAGTTAGGGAAGAGATGTTAGCGCATCTCTTCTTTTATTATATGCCATTTTAGTGGATGTCATACTTATATAGTACTCTACCGAAAATATATCATATTCCTATTTTATGGTCAATTTGATTGCATGATTGAAAAGGTGTAGTCCTATTCCTTTTCAAACTGAAAAATATCCCGATTAATAAGTTGATGGAAATACTTATCCATTTCAGCTGCAGGCAATTTCCTTTCATTTTGAAACCACCATGAGCTTAATGAGTTGATTACCCCTGAATAAAATTCCGTTATTAAATCGTTTGGCATCGTATGATTTTTACAAAGGCGATTTAGCGCTTCGGTTTCTTGTTTTCTTGTTTCGTGGCTTAAATACTGAATGCAGCTATTGAATTGTTCATCAGACATTTGTGTCTCTAATATTTTACCGATTTCTTCATGGTGAAGGAATTGTTCCATCACTTGAAATGGTTTGCTTAATCGATCTAAAAGAGGTATTTCGGCAACTATCTTGCTGTATCGTTTAAATCCAAATGTTAATAAAGCATCTTTATCTTCAAAGTGTTTATAAAAGGTTGTTCGGTGTACCATTGCGCGTTCACAAATTTGGTTAATCGTGATCGTACTATATTTCTGTTTTGATTGCGTCATTAATTCGAATAAGGAATCCCATAGTAATTTATGTGTACGTCTAATACGTAAATCAATTTGTTTTTCATTATCGTTCATCTACAATTCTCCCTTTTTGTAGATTAAGTATACAGTGGCTGAAAATTGATTCTCCCTTTTTAATCTACATATGTATATTATATTACATGTGTTTGGGTTTATATAAAGCTTTTTGATTAAGAAATAGGAGGAGAATCTGCAAATGAATATGACAACTAAGAGCCCTGCAAGTGGCAAAGTTGATACTTCTAATATGAAACATACCCCCATTTTAATCGCATTACTTTTAGGGGCAATGGTTGCATTATTAAACGAAACGTTACTTGGTAATGCATTAACAGTATTAATGAAAGAATTTGACGTAACAGCTTCAACGATTCAATGGCTTTCTACAGCTTACATGTTAGTAGTTGGGGTTTTAGTCCCAATTACAGCGTTACTTCAGCAATGGCTTACAACGAGGCAGATGTTTTTGATCGCTATGGTAACATTTTTAGTCGGTACATTAATTGCGGGATTCGCACCGACATTTTCCGTTTTATTAGTCGGCCGTATCGTCCAAGCTGTAGCGACCGGGTTAATTTCACCGTTATTAATGAATACGATTTTAATTATTTGTCCGCCTGAAAAACGTGGTGCCACAATGGGGTTGATCGCACTTGTGATGATGTCCGCTCCAGCAATTGGCCCTACATTATCTGGAGTAATTGTGGATTCATTAAATTGGCGCTGGTTATTCTATATTGTTATTCCTATCGTGATCATTTCAATTATGATTGGAATGAAGTACATTCAAAATGTTTCTGAGTTAACAAGACCAAAAGTAGATTATCCATCTATCCTTTTATCGACATTAGGATTTGGCGGGCTTGTGTATAGCTTTAGTGCATCAGGTGATTTAGGGTGGTCTGATACGAAAGTGTATGGTGCTTTAATTGTTGGGCTTATCTCATTAGGTATTTTTATCGTGCGACAATTAAAAATTGATAATCCAATTTTAGAATTACGAGCATTTAAAGTTCCGATGTTTACATTATCAGTCGGATTAATTGTCATTGTGATGATGTCGTTATTTTCAACGATGACTTTATTACCGATGTTCCTACAAACAGTTTTACTCGTTACAGCTTTTAAATCAGGAATCATCATGCTTCCAGGAAGTGTTATTAGCGCCATAATGGGACCAATCGCAGGTAAACTATTTGATAAATTTAGTCCGAAAGTTATTATCGTTCCCGGCATTGTGTTAGTAGGAATTGCAATGTTCTTATTTAAAGGCATTACTCCTGATACATCAATAGTACAAATTATTGTGATGCATAGCGTATTAATGGTTGGACTCATGTTTGTCATGACAGCACAGACATACGGCTTAAATCAATTAACACCAGATTTATATCCGCACGGAACAGCGTTGTTTAATACTCTGCAGCAAGTAGCTGGCGCAATTGGTACAGCTATCTTTATTTCGAAAATGTCTTCAGGAACAGCTAGCTATATGGAAAGCTCCGCAAATCCAATGGACCCAGTAGAGAAGTTAAACGGTTTAACATCAGGGTTCCAAGGTGCATTTGCACTTGGGTTAATCTTTATTGTTGTTGCTTTTATTGTATCCCTATTCTTAAAAGAAGAGAAAAAGGGAGTAGAAGTAAAGGGAGTTTTACAGAACGAAAATTAAGGTTTATATAAAAAGACATCTTTCAGAGGGAAAGATGTCTTTTACATTTCCTCCATAACATCATACCGAAGCAACTCTCCCTGATCATAAAACCTCTCAAAAATAATCCCCATTACATAGAAAAATACTAGCCCGAAACCAATATGAATGAGTGTAAAAGTTGCTCCAAATGAAGAATATTCATACACGAGAATTGGCAATTTCGCAGTTGTCCAAACGCCTAAGAAAAATACGATGTACCGAATGCTTGCACCTTTTTTTAAGAGTAGTGCTGCGATTGGAAAGGCGACATAGAGGGGACCAGCTGCAATGCCTCCTAATAATAGAGAAAATAAGATTCCGTATATACCTGATTTTTTGCCCATATATTTCATGAGCGTTTCTTTTTTCACCCACTGATCAAGTAGCCCTACAAATAGTAAGACAGGAGGGAGGAGAAACAGCATATCTAAAATGCTATTTCCAGTTAGTTGCAATGCAGTCCATCCTAAAGATTGATTTATAAACGTTAATATGAAGAGCCCGAGTAGTAAGATGAAAAAGAAGCGATATCTTTTTAATTCTTTCATACCATCACCATCCAAATGATATAGGAAAATAGAAGTGACATGAGTAATGCGGCTGCATTACGTGCATAAGCAAAGCTTCGCCCGAATATCTTTTGTTCCATTGGCAATGTTGTAATTCCTACTGACATGAGTGTAGACATAAGTGCCGCAACTTGAGGTAGGCCTGCACCGTGTTGGACTAACGTATGACCAAGAGGGAACACGACAAAGCTTGGAATAAGTGCAACGGAGCCGAGTATTGCTGAATACACAATGCCGATAAACCCTGATTGCTCCCCAATAATAGAAGAGATAAAGGACGGCGTTAATATAGAAAGCGATAAGCCAACGAAAAGCATGATGGAGAGCATCGCAGGGAGAAGGTTGCGAAACATTTTCCATGACTTCATTAAAGCATCTTTCGTTTTCCTGCGGTCCTTCATAAAAGAAATCCCAGTAAGGATAATGGCTAAAGTGTAAAGAATCACGCCGTTAATCATGATCGGATTCCTGTAAGTCTTTATATTTGCCCAGGAAAAAGGATAAGTTCTTCATTTTTTCTTCAATATCCATTTGAAAATCTGCCAGTTGTTCTTTTCCAGCAGGCGTAATTTTGTACATCTTTCTCGGTTTGTCTTGATAATCTGTACTTACATAAGATTCAATCGCACCTTCGTTTTCTAATTTTTTTAGCGTACGATATAAAATGGCACTATCGATTGGATTGATGGGAAGTTCTTCCTCGCACTTTTGCAGTAATTGCCCGCCATAGTTATCACCCTCAGCTAGAAATAACAAAAGAAATGCACCTGTGTGTCTTCCTGTATGTTTCATGGATCTTCCTCCTAGAATGAATTATAATTAATACTGTTAATGACAGTATACTGTTGTTAACAGTATATGGTGCATGATGTGTTATGTCAATTTTAAAAAGTTTAATTTTTCATAGTAGTTTTTAGCACTTGTAAGCTATTAATATGTATAGGGCCTGTACATCCAAAAACAAAAAAAGACACTCTCAAGAGTGCCTTCCTTTAGCAGCCGAATCCGCCGCCCCAACAGCTAGCGCCAACGATGATTAATAAGATAAAGAGTACAACAAGTAAAGCGAAACCGCCGCCGAAACCGCAGCCTCCACCACAAGTACCGCCATAGCCCATATTAACTCCTCCTTCCATAAAGACCATTAATTAATGGATTTAATTCACTTTATGTTTTTACAGATAATCTTGAGCAGGTCCTTTTGAAAAATAAAGGTGTTTGGAATTTTATAAGAGTTGACGACATTATTTTTGTCACCGCTATTCGGCTGATGACATATTGTATTTTATTCTGTGTATTGGGGGAAGGAGGATCTTTATGGCCAATTCTGAAATGATTTTACGATTACTTACGGATTTAAAGATTGAACAGCAAGCTTTAAAAGAGCAGTTGGAAAAAATACAAACAGCTGTGAATACTCTTGAAGAAAAATCAGCGATTGTGGAAGAAAAACCAAAGGTTATTAAAGAAAAACCAATGATTATTGAAGAAAAACCAGCTGTTGCTGCTGCAAAGCAAAGAGCTCATTCTGGACGCCCAACATCTTTTCGTGCTTGGAGAGCAGCTGCTCAAAAAAATTCATAAAACTATAAGAAAAGAAGACATCAATTAAGATGTCTTCTTTTACTTGTACAATCCAAATGATGTTAAGAAGGTATATCCATATTGCTTTAAAAATAAGAAGAAAATAACGATTGTCGACTCCTTTTTTAGTATAGCATGTAATAATAAAGATTTTTTATGAAATAATGCATATATATTAATTATAGGATTTTTTGTATATATTTTAGTTATCTTTTATTTCTCTTTACATATTACATGTAAAGGATTTCTTATGAAAAGAAAACTATTGAATAAAGAATCGGAAACGTATATTCAGGACAATACAGACAGTAGGTTATCAAAAGTTGTCTAGTGTTGAAACAAAACTTATCGGTTCATTGGCTATATTACTTGCTGAAAAAATTATCATCCTTATAATTAAGATGAAAGCATTCGTAATATATGGGGGAATAACAAGTAATGAATAAAAAGGCAACATTTAAAATAGGGGCAATGTTTACCATTTTATTAATGGCATGTTTGTTTTATGGATATAGGAGTTTAAATAGTTTTTTAGTCTGGAATGAACTCGGTGATATACAGATGATTTCAAGTGAAAAAGAGGCTGCAAATGGTATATATTTTGTAAGGGGAGAGATATATTCTGAACGTGTAACAGGAGATGAAACGCTACTTGCTGATGGATATGCGGTAGTGAATCGAATTCAAAAGAAAAAAACGACATACTATACACAGACTTCTGCACCAAATCGTTCGTTATGGAGTAACGGCCAAGTAACAGCTTTTTATAATGAACCAATACATATCGGAAATAAAGAATTAAAATTAATAAATAAAGAAAATGTGTCTTTGGAAACTCCCTTTATGGAATTAAATGATCAGAATGTAATTTCAACAAGAATAAATGATATTCAGGCGAATGCTACAAAGTTAGCAGATGGAAAAAAACGCTTTTATTCATTTAGAGCAGTAGAAAATAAAGAAAATGTAGTTGTACTTGGAACAGTAGATGGAAAAGTAATAAAAGAATTACCTAGTAGGTACGGGAAATTTGTTCATATAGGAAATACGAAGGAGCAAATTATAGATAGCTTAAAGACTGGTAATAACAAAAATTGGATATATTTCGCTGTGCTTATTATACTAACTAGTATTAGTGGATTCGTATTTTATATGTATGGGAAAGGAAAATGGACAAAAGATGTTTTTGTTTTTACATTTTTCGGACGGAAGATAAATTAAAGAGGATGCATCTTTGCATCCTCTTTAAAAATTCATATGAGTTCTTTTCGTAAGGAAAGTTCTTCTTCATTTTCGTATCCAGTAAATAAAATTTCTTCAATTTGTATATGATCGAAAAAAACATTATAATCTTTTGAAAGGTTACCATAAGGATAAAGACAACCAACATAATCCCAAATTTTTTTTTCGTTAGATTGTTGTTGTTTTCTTCCATAAATCATAACTTTTTGTTCTAGTCCATAAATTGTAATAACAGTGCCAATTGGAAGGAATTCTTTTGTATTCTCCATGATATATCTCCCTTAGTATTTTTTACGAATTTCATATTTTTTATAAATAAATGCAATTACTTTATAAAGGATAAACCAAATGATAAGGAATAAAATTAATACAAAAGCTATATTTTTAATTTTCGAACCAATATCTAAATCGGATAAAAATGAAATAGAAATAATATTGATTATACAAATTAATGTTCCAAAACCGATAAAAATTTTTTTTATAGTTTCAAATGAAATCATGAAAGTACCCCTTTTTTACATTAATTGTGTTTATTTACGCCTAACTTAAGTCCTAATCCAAAAGGACCTACTCCCAGGCTTCCGTGTGCTTCTCCGCCAGAATTACTTACTTTTCCTCCAGCTGCGATACCTAAACTACCGTAAGAGGCATCTCCACCAACAGTGATTTCCCAATTCCCCCATATAGGTATTTTGAATTCACCTTCTACTTTAGCTCCATCTATTTTTGCTGCTAGTTCTCCTCCGCCAGCACCTAATTCTGCTTTGGCTTCACCATGTAAAAATTCTGTACTTACACGCCCTTGTTCGCCATCATATGAAAAATCAATGAGGGATGCATCGGCAGATGCTTCAAATTTCCCCTGTTCCATAGCTAATTTAGCTTCGCCACTTACCAATTGTTCATGAAGTGTACTTTCCTCCGAAAATTTATATCCAGCATCTACTACAGCCCCTTTAGCTTCACCACCAATTTGTTCACCTGCTAGGATTTTAGAGGGGATTGAATCAAAATTTTTCGGGATTTCTCCAGTTACTTCATATGTTAAGGTGTCCCCATACAGTCCACTTTCTATATAATCTTTACTAGTTTTTAATAGATTAGAACTCTCTTCAAATATATAACTTTCATCTGTATCCCTAAATTTTTCGGCAATTTGCGCAAGTTTTTTTTCAATATATTCTAGCTTGTCTACGTATGTATCAAGTATGCCTTTTGAAAGATTGAAAGATATAAAAAAGTTTTGCGATGATAAACCATACCAACAGTTATATAGCATATCAATATCTTTTTTGAGATTTTCATGTTTCATTTTTGCTTCTATGCCTGCATGGTGAAAATTTTTTGAAATTCTTTCAAGTTCTTCAGGCGGAACTTTTATTTCATTTAGTAACATGTTTAATCCTCCCTTAATAGAAAAATAATAACATAATAAATTTTCGGAATCTATATATTGTTATGATAATTATTTTTGAATAGTAATAGATGAAAAATAAGGGAGTAGTGTGAAGTATATACGAACTAGTGAATTTATGTTTTAGCTCTTGAAAATTATGTGTTAAAAGGTTAAAAATGGTAGGGTTATTCAAAAAAACCTCTCCCCTCAATCATATTATTGAGGGGAGAGGTTTTTTTGAGAACGTTTCTAATGATGCGATTCATCTTCGTTTTAAACCGTTCCCCACAAATGATAAACCATACCGAAGACAAAAAATGCGAGTCCTACAAATAAAACGATTAAAGCAAGCATTCCATTTTTATTATGTTCCATACAGTCAGCTCCTTTTTAGTTATATAGAAAAAAGCCTTTAGTCGTAATTATGGCTAAAGGCTTTGATCTTCATACTGTGTATTTTATAAAAAAGTTGTACTTCTGTATTAATTTGGAATATGATTATTTAAAGAGTAGGTGATGAGTACATGCAGGAAACAAAACAATTCCCGCTTATATCTGGAAATCTCTCATTAGATTTAGTGAATACAGAGCTAGTTAGGCGTGGACAACGTTATGATTTATTAATAACAGATGAAGATGTATTAGAATGGCTACATGTAATAAAGGTTAATCTGCCTTTTTGGAATGAAAAAACACTTATAGGAATTCAAGAACGAATGGATCAAGTTACATCTAGCATATTAGAGGCAAGAGAAGTACTGAGAAAACAGTTTGAGACAATTGCTGATCAGCACGAAATTTCTAATGATTTTATTACGTATTTGGAAAAACAAGTTGAGAAGGCACCATTTACATATAAAGTAATTGAACAGAGTCTAGTACCTATCCCAGTTGGAGAAATTGAGGATGTACTCGTATCGATAATTGCATTTGATGCTTTAACCTTAGTAGCAGAAAATAAACTTATTTTCCTTAAAAGGTGTTCAAATCCCGACTGTGTTTTATTATTTATAGATAAAAGTGGGAAACGAAAATGGTGTTCTATGAAAATATGTGGGAACCGAAAAAAGGTAGCAAAATTCCAGGATCGAAAATGTGAAGAAGTTTAGGGGATCAACTTATAGCAGTTGATCTTTTTTTATGTATTTTAAAACTAACCCCTAAAATTAATATTGACCGGTTAGTTTGTTTGAAATATAATTGTTGGTAAATAAAGGAGGAGAACGATGGATAATATAACAGCAGCTAAGCAGAAAGAGGCTCCACCAATAAGTGTACGATATTTTGCAAAAATGAAAGGGAAAGGAAGAAGTCCGTTACAAGTGAACATAAAGGACTCTTTGACGGGACTATTAGGAGGGTTTTTAACAATTCTCACCTTAACATATTTAACGAGTATAACTTCTACAGAATTGTTAATGGCTCCATTTGGGGCGAGTTGTGTATTAGCGTTTGGAGTTTGGAATGCACCGTTATCACAGCCGCGTAATATTATTGGAGGACATTTAATTTCAACTTTTATTGGTCTATCAATATATCATTTGTTTGGGAATGAATATTGGACAATTGCTTTAGCAGTTGGGATGTCGATTGCTATTATGATGCTAACAAGAACAACGCATCCTCCGGCAGGGGCTGATCCAATTGTCGTTATTTTAGGGGCATACAGTTGGAGTTATTTAGTAACACCAGTTTTAGTTGGTTCTCTTGTTATTGTAGTTATTGCTCTATTCATTAATAATATGAGTAGTAAAAGAAGCTATCCAACATTTTGGATATAATTTGTAAAACGAAAAACAATTTGAGTAAGTATTCCGTTTTTACTATGTTTTAATTTTTATATAGAAAAAAGCCTTTAGTCGTAATTATGACTAAAGACTCCATTTCTCAAACTTTTTAATTTAAAGAGAAAAGACACCTTAAGGCGCCTTCCTCCGAATTGAACCATCTTAATTTTAATAATATGTATTGGACTCCCATCCGAATATTATTTTACCCCTAGAACGAAAAATTGTGCTTACTTGTAATAAAAATCTCATTTTTTCGTTTTGGGGTGTTATAAAATCTTGAAGTTGATGGGCATAGGGTGGGGCCCAAAAACAGTACGATTTTATTTCAAAGACACAACGATCTTACTACACACTTTTATTTATCCCACACTCTCATCTGCTAGTATTACTATTTTTTATTACTAATGTTGCCGTTTCACTCGGATGGCTAAGAGGAAAATGATGGCCATATGGAACAAAATCAACCTTACCAAGATGCGATGGAGCAGAATAGGCTCTGTCATAATCCCCCCAAATAATGTGAAGATTATACTTTGTTACTTCATTGAAATCACCTTGATCGTTTTTCAGTAGTAAACTGTTAAGCTGAACCGTAGTATTTAAAATTCTAGGAGAAGTAAAACTGTTACTTATTTTTTCAATATAATGCTCAGGGATGCTCTCCATACTTTCAAACAAACCATTACTTAATAAATAACGCCCTATCAAATTAGTAGTTGCTAATTTTAATGTCCATTTGTTCATAAATTGAGGAACATTTAGCGATTTAGCATTTTTTTTAGCAACAGGTGGCTGAAGTAAAGTGATTGAATACTTCTTATCTATGTACTCTTGTACCAATGCTTCCAGAAGAATAAACGCACCGAATGAATGTCCAATTAGATGTGCACCATTAGTAGCTTTCTCCAATAACCTTTTCACTACATTCAAATAGATATCTAGAAGATTTTTCTCTCGTTTAAAAGGAGAACGTCCCAAACCTGGAAGATCCAAGATCCATACAGGTTGACCAGTTTTTTCATGAAGCTCTTGTGCTAAAGGAAATAAATCCTCTCCATCACTCAATAAACCATGTAATAAAATAAACGGTTTACCCTTTCCTTGTAATTGGTAAAAGGTAGTGTTATCGCATAATGTTCGTTTAAATAAATGATTATGCCGGCCATTTTGATACATCATTCGATAATCCAGATCAGCTACTACGGCAGGGAAAAATTTCATTACACTCGTCTTCTTAAACCAATCTCCTCCCATAATTTTTTTCGCTGAAACATTTGAAAATTTTTGTTTTGTAATAAAAGTCAGTCCATCAGAAGGAATTTTTGTTATTTTACTTCCTCCACTATTCATAATTGCTTTCATAAATGGCATTGGAACAGAGATTTTTGGTGCCCTCATATTCATACTTTCCGACATAATACTTAATAATTCAGCAATGTTTTGATCGTGCTGTTTGTCTTCAACAAGTGTATATGTTTGAATAGTCGGTTGCTCCAATCTGAAAACCTGTACAATAAACTTCGCAAGCTCATCGTTTGAAATAAGTGGTAACCTATATCCCTTACCTCCAGGAATCACTGGCATGAGCCCTCTTCGCATACTCATCACCAGCAAACCTAATCCTGCTATCTGCTCTGTACTCCCTGTTTTACTACTACCGACCACAGTTGGCGGATTAATTACAGAAAGCGGATAACCTACTGCTGATGCCTGCTGACGGATATAAAGATCTGCTAAAAATTTTGTTCTCTCATATGGATTTTTTATTTTCAAATAATTGTTTCCTTCTTGAAACACATCAATTGCAATCTTACTATTTGTATCATCAAAGGGACTCATATAACCTACAACATGAATAAATTGTTGCAAGCCCTTCAATTGATGAATACTTTTAGCTAATTCATTAATATGTTTGGCGCCATTTAAAAATACGGAAGCTGCCTCTTTACTTGTTGCTTGAATATCCATGGGGCCTCCTGCGTGAATAATCACATCCGTTTTCAATACCCGCTCCTTATCTTCAGCGCTTAGACCTAAATCTATTTTCGTCAAATCACCTTCAATAAAGTGCATGAATGCCTTTTTTAAGCTGCCTCTTTCTTGAAAAATGCGTATTGCTTTGCTTTTCGACCTTACTAAAAGAAGAATTTTAACATCCTCTTTGGCTAATTCTTTCACTAATTGCTTTCCAATAAAGCCTGTTCCACCAGTTAAAAATACTGTTCTCATATAAAATCCCCCTTATAGTACTGTTTAGTACTAATTTGATGTAAAAAAAAAGCTTCTTTTATCGAAGCAATTTAAAAAAATGATCTGCTGTTTTCGTGATTACAGTTGCATCTTTCAATGTTTCTGAAATAAATAACGCTCCTTCAAGATTTGTAATAAAAAGTGATGCAACCTCATCAATATTAATCGTATTTCTGAATTCTCCATTCTCTACCCCTTGTTTAAGTAATAGAGAAACTTTCTCTTGTAATCCTGTAAAAAAAAGACCTATTTTTTCTTTTATTTGCGTGGCCTGTGTAGGACTTTGAATATAAAGAGTAATAAATGGACAGCCCCCCTTATACTCTCTCGACTGAACTCCTTGTGATAATTGCTTTAAAAACAGTTGGATACGATCTTCAACCAAAAATTGGTTCTGAGAAAGTACGTCATCAATTGCAGATTGATACATTTCAATCCAATAATCAACGACTCCTTCTAATAATTGTTCCTTATTAGAAAAGTGATAATACACATTAGACTTTGAAACTTTGCTTACACGTACTAATTCATCCATACTTGTATAAGCAAACCCTTTTTCTAAAAATAATGTTGCAGCTACTTCAATCACACGTTTTTGATTCATTAATTTTACCTTTGTCATAACTAGAACTATATAGTACTAATTTAAATATTGCAAGTATTTATGTTAATTTTTAAAAAAGTTTGATTAAAAAAGTTCCACCAACATTGATTTTACTGCAAAAAAATCTTATTTTGAATAAAGTTGAACTGAACCCCGAAATTGTTAATTTACTATCGTCTAATAGGGGTCACCATACATGTCCATCAACTTAAGAAAAAATGCCCGGCTTCTCAGAATAACTATCTTTAGAGAAAGAAAGTTTTAATTTAGGGGGATATGAAAATATTAGCTTGATGGTGATGGAGTATTACCAACGAGTCGCTTAGAATTGTAAATCTGTCTTTTCATAATCCTACTCCATAAAGAAAAGACACCCTAAAGTGCCTTTTATCAATTTGAATTATTTATTGTATATAATCAATATTCGTTAGCATAAAACTCTTTTATTAGTTTTATTTCATTTGTATCTGGATCAAACTTAAATATTTTAATTTGATTAGATTCGTCTTTGTATGCAAATGTATGATCGCCAACTTGGGTCATATTACTAGTGTTTAACATAGGATCGCTACTATGGTCAGTGATTTCTACAGGTTTCTCACGGTCCCAAAATGCGATGACGATAATTAAGATGATAAGGCATATACGTATGTTACGTAATTCTCTTGCAACAGGATGTTCCATTTGATCGTCTCCTTTGTCACGTAATAGATTTTGTTTGTAAAAGAGAGAGTTTATTGGAATAGAATATAAATAAAAAAGACACTTTAAAAAGTGTCTTTTTTATTTGAGTTATGCGCATTGCTTAATAAGACGCTAGTTCCTCAATCGGAATATGAGTAACTATGTAGGATGATTTCATTATAACATTTTAACCAGTAATGGGTCTATATGGGATTTTTGTAATTATTACGTTTATTTATTCGGAATGATAGATGTATAATCCGGAATTTGATCTATTAAAAGCAGTGGAAAAGCAAAGGGCATATTTTATTCCGTGTTATAGGAATGTATAGAGCTAGATTTCCCTTTACACAAACATAACGGTATAATATAGTTAAGTTAAGTGAACTTAACTATTGGACGAAACAAAATAACAGCATGGAGGAAGAGTGCTATGACGAGAACATATAAAGAAATAATTAATGAAATGAACCGAGCCTATAATGAATTCTACATTTTACTATTTCAGGAGTTGAAAGATGAGTACGGTCTTACAGGACAGCAAGAGAGTATGTTATTTCATATTCATTTAAATGAAAACACGACAGCAAATCACATCGCGACTACTTTTAATATATCGAAAAGTGCTGTGAGCCAAGTTTTATCGAAATTGGAAAAGCAGAAGATGATTTCAAAGCAAGTAAATCCTAATAATAAAAGGGAGTATTTCCTTACACTTGGTCCAAACGGTAGTAAGTATATGGAGCAGTTGTCTGAGTTAGATGATGTATTAATTGAGAAGTATTTTTCAAAAATCGATATCGGTGCTTTAGAACAAATGACGGATACGCTAAAGAAAATAAATAAAGTGATATTGGAAGAAAAACAGAAGGATCTTAATTGTAATGAGTAAAAAGGAGGGGAAGCATGTGATGAGTCACATACCAAATATGATTACGATAGCAAACTTTGTATGTGGACTTCTCGCTATTCACGCTGTTTTCGTTCACGATATGTATGGTGCAGTTATGTTCATTATTACAGGTATGGTATTTGATCTGTTTGATGGCATGGTTGCTCGGAAACTTGATTCTGTTTCGGAAATTGGCGGAGAGTTAGACTCATTTGCGGATTTAGTTACCTTTGGTGTGGCGCCGTCTATTCTTGCCTATAGTGTCGCTTTAAAAGATTTGCAATTTATCGGGATGATATGTGCGCTTGCATATAGTGTGTGCGGAATGCTTCGGCTTGCGAGATTTAACACGCAGCAAAGCAAACTCCCGACATTTATCGGCATGCCCATTCCATTCGCAGCAATTTGTCTTCTTATTTTATGCCTCCTGAATAATCCAGTTTCCGTGGCGTTTGGCACATGCGTACTCGCTTATTTAATGGTAAGCAAAATCAAATTCCCTCATTTTAAAAAAGATATATCTGAAAGCTTGAAGTCCGAAAGATGGGACTAATGAGAAAGATAAAGGAGCATAACATGATTCGTATGGCATTAAGATCATTCAACATACAAATGTATTGTTTGCTAGGCGTGATGTTATTAGGATGGCTTGTGACACCTTTTCGAGCCCAGTTTGTAGGGATGGGCATTGGCCTTTTAGTAAGTATGTACTGCGCCTGGATTTTAGGAAGGCGTATTGAAAAGTTCGGAGACAGCATTGTAAAAAAAGAAAAGGCACCGATGCTTGGCATGATGAATCGATTTGCAGCCGCAATACTTGGCGCAATTATTATGTATGAAATTGAACACCGTGAGTACATGTGGACATTTGCAGCTGGAATTATGGGTGGGTATTTCTTGATTATTATTAATTTGGGGTATTACAGTATGAGGGATGAGAAGAGATAGATGAGTAAACCCTCAAGTATAGAACGATATACTTGAGGGTTTTTATTATATAAAAAGTTTGCTCATTTTAAATTTATCTATTACTTGTTGCAACATATCCATTAGAAAAACCCCCATTTCAGTACTGTTTATCTTTTTTAGTACGTCTAACAATATAACATATATATTCATTATTTTCGGAAATCTTAATCTATTAAATGTCCCTTTTTCGGGGGTACTCCATTTATATAGAATTATTTTCTATATTTACCAATAATGAACAGTAATGTATAATTTAAATTCCATGAATGTAATAGGGAGGCAGTGAAATTTGAACAGGAAAATTTGGTATGTATTTACTTGTTTTGCTCTTTTAGTATCTAGTTATATTGTTGTCCAATATTTTATTATGAATGGATTTCAAACAGGACTTGTAAAAGCGAAACTTATGTATGGATCTAAATTAAGTGAGTTTTGGTATATGATGCTATTTATACATATTACAACGAGTATAGTAGCATTAGTAATTGGTCCGTTTACATTATCCACTAAATTTAGAGAAAGGAATATCAACCGTCATCGAATAGCTGGGAGAATCTATATGGTTGGTATATTATTAGGAGGCATTTCTGGACTATACCTATCCTTTTATGCTACAGGGGGATTGGTAGCGAAGCTAGGTTTCGGTTTGTTATCCGTATTTTGGCTAACATCAGCATATCAAGCGTTACATAGAGTTAAGAATAAAAAAATGAAAGACCATCGAAATTGGATGATCAGAAATTACTCTTTAACCTTTGCGGCAGTTACATTAAGAATTTGGCTACCGTTGTTTATCGTTCTATTTGGAATAGAGCGGTTTGAACTTAGTTACGCGGTTATTGCTTGGTTAGCGTGGGTACCCAATTTAATTGTTGCAGAATTATTCATAAGAAAAAGACTGAATAAAGGAAAATACGAGGGGAATGAGGATTTACATTTTTGATGTGAATCTGCTGTCATATTGAGGGCAGAATTTTTCAGTAGTTCAATGTTTTTATAGGTGTAAGCATGTTGCTATCTAACAACGAATAGCGGATTCCTAACGAGAGTAATAATAAAACCCAACATAAAATTTAAGAAAAATTTTATATTTACCCCACTTTTTATTTTAAAAGTTTTTCCTATCCTATAAACAAGTTACATCAAGGAGGAGACTGAAAATGAAGAAGTGGGGATTTTTTATTTTTAATATATTCCCTATATTCGAAGACAAAGTAGAAGATTAAATATATGAACAAAGTACCGATTCTTAAACTATGTTCTAAATAATAGATGAAAATGTAAAGTTAGGGGATTCCACATGCATACAGGAGTTTTAATGAGTTATTTGTATACTTATTTTTTTACAATTATGTTTTGTATTTTATTTCAAATTGGATTTTATTTTAAAGCGAAAAACAATATATCTATTCGACATTTTTTATGGGTATATGTTTTTCTATTCTACCTTTCGCTAGTGTATAAGGTGACGCAGATTGCGACTGTATGGGATATAAGTAGATATGAAACGTGGATTCGTGTAAATCAAATCAACTTGACTCTATTTGATACGGCAGGTAGTACTACGTATCTTTTGAATATTTTACTGTTTATGCCTTTAGGTTTTTTATTACCGACCATTTGGCCGCAATTTAGAAAAATAAAAAACACCGTATGCGCGGGATTCTTTTTTTCATTAGCAATTGAGTTAAATCAATTGTTAAATAATAGAATTACAGATGTTGATGATTTATTTACGAATACCCTCGGGGCGATTATTGGGTATGTATTATATACAGCGTTATTTAAATTAATATTGAAAAGAGAGGAAAAAAAGCTTGATAAGAACTCTTCACTAGTCATAAAATACGAGGCTATTTTTTGTTTAGTGTGTTCCTTTGTAGGTGCGATGTTAATTTATTATCCAGCTTTATTTGGAAGACCTGTCATCCTTCAGTGAGGTGATTACGAATTTCTTTTGAACGCTCGTGCGATATTTCAATTTGCAAAAAGCCTTTAACTTGTTATAGTTAAAGGCTTTTATCATCATAATTTTTACTTACCAACTACCCACTCGAGTATCCGCCTTTAACCACTTCACCCAATCCCAATCTTCTATCTTAAGCAAACTGAGTGAAACACCTTTCATATCTAAAGAAGTTAACAGTGTACCGACCTTTACGAATGTAATCTGTAATCCTTCCAGCTCACACAAACGGCGAATGTCATTTGCGAAAATGTATTGTTCCATTAATGGAGTGGCGCCGAGTCCATTAATGAGGATGGCGAAGTTGTCGCCTTTTCTCCAACGGTAAATACTTTTTAGTTTGTTCATCAGTTCAATCGCTAATATTTCAGAAGAGGATAGTGCTTCTTTACGGTAACCTTTTTCGCTGTGAATACCGACCCCGTAAAAGACTTCATCTTCGTTTAATGTGAAGGAAGCTTGTCCTTTCACTGGATTGTTGGCAGGTGAAAGGGCGACTCCTAATGTGTGTAAGTTTTCAGTGATAGAACGGCCAATTGTTGTTAGTTCTTCTAAAGAATGACCTTCAAGAGCAGCCGCACCAAGTATTTTTTGAACGAAAACAGTACCAGCAACACCGCGTCTTCTTTTATTAAACGAAGCATCATCTTCAATTGAAACGTCGTCATTTACGATGATGTGGTCAATTCGTCTTCCTTCTTCTTTAGCGATTTGCTTTGCCGCTAAAAAGTTCTGAACATCATCTTTAAAGTTTTTAATGATGAATAAAATGCTTTTCTCCTTCGGTATGAGGCGAGTTGCCGCCACAATTTGTTCTACTGTAGGCGGAGTGAAAATACTGCCGTTTACTGCCGCTGTAAGCATTCCTTTTCCTACATAACCAATATCAGCTGGTTCATGTCCACTACCACCGCCGCTTATTATAGCGACGTCTTGCTTCAGTTTTTCGATATCTTTTACATAAATGATGTTATTTATTTCGTCATAATTTACTTTGTCGTTATGTTCAAAATAAAAGCCATGCAGCATATCTTGAACGATATTTTGTACATCATTCATAATCTTTTTCATTGCTTTTGCCACCCTTTAATTACTTTGCTGATTGCTCCAGTAATAGTAGTAATTGATTGTTTATCATATTTTTCATGAGAGAAGACATAATGGAAGGATCTACTTTGCATTTGCTTTCAATCCAATCTTTTATCGTTCCAACGAAGCCGTGACTATAAAAGGAGGCAATCGTATTTTTTGTCTCATCAGAAAGGCTGAATCCACAGCTCACAGATAGTTCATCAATAATTTTCATATATAAGTTTTTCGTATGCTCAAATAAATAGTGATTAAACGAGTTTTGTTCAATGACTTTAAAAGCGTTTTGATAAAATTTTTGATTTTCGTAAAAGTAATCAAATAATAAATCAAAAATGTTTTCCCACGTTTCATAGTCGAGAAAGTCGATAATGTTCTCTTTCGTTTCTTCTCTATAGATCCAGCTTAATAGTTCAAATTTATCTTTAAAATGATAATAAAAAGTTTGCCTACGCATTTGACAGTGTAACATAATATCGCTCACTGATATTTTATGAAACGACTCTGTTTCCATTAAATACTTCAATGAATTCGCGATTATCTTTTTAGAAATTATAGAAGAGGTCATCTGAATCATCCCTAGAATGTTATTAATATAAAAATCCTATCTATAAATGAGAGCGGTGTCTTTAGACAGATTGTCCATTTTGTCCGTTTACTATAAAACGCTTTCATTTTAACATGAGTAGTAAGAAGAAGATTTCAAATATATCACAATATATTAAAGGAATTGAGGGAGAATCACAATGAAAAAGATTATAAACAAACCAGAAACATTAGTAATGGAAATGTGTAACGGAATGGTTATGGCTCATCCAGAGCTTGAGCTTTTGAAAAAATATAAAGTCATTAAGAAGAAAGAAATGAATGAAAATAAAGTAACGTTAATTAGTGGCGGTGGTAGTGGTCATGAGCCGGCACATGCAGGATTAGTCGGAAAAGGAATGTTAGATGCGGCAGTGTGCGGAGATGTGTTTGCGTCACCTTCACAAATTCAGGTATATCAAGCAATTAAAGCAACAGCTAGTAAAAAAGGTACGTTATTAATTATTAAAAATTATAGCGGCGATATTATGAATTTCAAAAACGGAGCTCATTTAGCGACGGAAGATGGAATTGAAGTCGACTACGTAAAAGTAGACGATGATATTGCGGTAGAAGATAGCCTGTACACAGTAGGACGCCGCGGCGTTGCGGGCGTTATTTTAGTTCATAAAATTGCCGGAGCAGCAGCGGAAGCAGGTATGGATTTAGGAGCGGTGAAAGCTGTAGCGGAAAAAGCAGCGGCTAACGTGCGCACAATCGGTTTAGCGTTAACGTCTTGTACAGTTCCAGCGAGCGGATCACCTACTTTCACACTTGCGGAAGATGAAATGGAATATGGCGTTGGTATTCACGGCGAACCAGGTATTAAACGTGAAAAAATGTTGTCAGCTGATGAATTAGCGAACCGTATGACAAATGATTTAATGAAAGATTTAGGAGTAAAAGATGGCGAGGAAATCGCACTTCTAGTTAACGGTTTTGGCGGAACACCACTACAAGAACTTTACTTATTTAACAACGCAGTTACGAGAGAATTAGCAGCTAGAAACATTAAAATCAATAGAGTATTTGTCGGTAACTATATGACGAGTATCGATATGGCAGGTATGTCTTTAACAGTGATGAAGCTAGATGATGAGCTAAAAACATTACTATCGAAAGAATGTAATACACCAGCGTTTAAAGTAGACGGGCCAGTTGAAAGTGTTGAGTATGTAAATGTACTTGAAGAGGCAGAAGAGAATGAAGTTTCCTTTGAACTAGAAACGGCGGAAGAGCACGCAGTTATTAAAAATAATGTCATCACATTAAACAACATGATCTATCTCGTTGATAAAATGAGCGATATTATTATTAAAAATGAAGTACCGTTCTGTGAGTTAGATACACATGCAGGTGACGGCGACTTCGGAATGAGTGTGGCAAAAGGATTTAAGCAATTAAAACGTGAGTGGCATTCTATCGTGGAGCAAGAAAACGTAACAATCGGATCATTCCTTGACGGTTGTTCGATGATTATTATGGAACATTGCGGCGGTGCATCTGGCCCAATTTGGGGCGGAGCATTCCGCGCAGCTAGTAAAGCAGCAGGCGAGAAGCGTGAGCTAACAGTGAAAGAATTCGCTGAAATGTTACAAGCAGCACTGCAAGGCATACAATCGATTGGTGAAAGATCATTCGGCAGAGGAGCGGTAGTTGGTGATAAAACGCTTGTTGACGCACTTGCTCCATGTGTAGACTCATGGTTAGCTAGCGCTTCAAACGAAGTAGACATGAAAACTGCCTTTGAAAAAGGAGCAGAAGCAGCGGTTAAAGGAGCAGAGTACACGAAAGAAATCGTAGCTCGCATGGGCCGCGCCGGTACAGTTGGTGAAAGAAGTTTAGGCTATCCTGATGCAGGTGCGCATGCGCTTGGAGTTATCTTTACGGAGATTGCGGGTAGTTTGAAATAGGAATTATGTTAGTGTGATAGAATCCCCTTCACGGTAAGTTGTTTACTGTGGAGGGGATTTTTTTAGTTGATATATATAATTTCATTAGATGTTCTCTCCACAAAGA
The DNA here is from genome assembly GCF_055825275.1 of Bacillus sp. GS3m_15504. Classification (NCBI taxonomy): domain Bacteria; kingdom Bacillati; phylum Bacillota; class Bacilli; order Caryophanales; family Bacillaceae; genus Bacillus; species Bacillus sp. GS3m_15504. Next base: position 29,123 of record NZ_JBVVNL010000009.1, read on the forward strand.
TATGTATTTTATAAATACTGAGATAAGAATTTTAAAAGAAGTAATATGAGTCCGTATTTTTTACAGTACTTGTTAATCTTTTTTCATCGTTGGCTTAGTAATACCGAGGGTTATTATAAATATATTAATTACATAATTTGTCCCTATCAAAAGGAACGTCTTTTGCATTTAATATATTGTAAATATATATTATTTCGAAAGGATGTGATGATATGGCTCATAAATCTACCGGAGTGTTTCGAGTTCCAGTTTCTGAAAATGGGATTATTCCAACTGCTCTCAACATTATGTTAAACAATGATTCACGCTGCCATACTAGTAATGTAACGGTAACTGTTAAGAGAAGTCCAAACACTTCTTTCCCAACTCAAAATGAATTAGTTGAAATCTCTCGTACTTTTGTTTCTTTAGGACCGAACAGAACAACTAAGATTGTGTTGTTTACTCCAGAATTCCAAATAGAAGATTTTCTTGATGTTATCATCAGTGGAAATAAAGATGATGTTAAGGATGTTCTTGTATATTCTTTCTTAGCAGATTCAGCAGGTCACAATCTGCCATCTACTGTTTTCAGAAATGCAGAATACACTTTTGCTTGCTGACAACGTAATGATGTATTCTTTACTATCATATCAGGGTGCCATCTTGCAGCTTGAATCAACTTAATTTTATTGTGTTGTTATTATATAAGAAAAGAAGACATCAATTAAGATGTCTTCTTTTACTTGTACACTTGGTGTTAAGAAGGTATCATATTGCTTAAAAACCATAAAAAAATATAACAATCATCGAGTAAGCCTATTATAGCATCAATAAACAGGTTTTAATATGTAATATTGCATATATATAGATTTATTTATATTTAATCTATATAGTTAAATTGTCTGTTATTTGTTTTAATTCATTTACTTATTTTATTTTTGAGCGCTCCAGCAATGGAGCCTTTTTTTATGAAATAAAACATTTTCTTTGCGTTATTTAGTTGATCTATATTAACTTTACCTCTTAAAAAAATATCCATATTTAACAAAAGTAGTGTATAGATAACTAGTTTTTTCAAGAATCTATTGGATTAATAGTTTTAATGATATTTTACTAAGTTGAGGTTGCGACACATCACCATTAATCTATCCCCTATAACGAAAGTTTTATGCATCGTTGACTATCGGCAATGAGACGCTATGTCTACTAATTTTGTATAGAGCAAGCATGTAAAAACTAAAAACTATTACTAAATCGAATCCTGTTCTTTATTAATAATTTTTTTGATTTTATTTCCATATAAAACTTTCTTTGGATTTATAACTATAAGTAAAATTGCAACTATTAAATAAAAAATTGCAGTATACATAATTAATTCAATTAATTGTCCATTTATTATGCCAATAAATAAATTAAAGAAAAAGTGGATGATGATTGGAACAATTAAATTTTGATTTAAATTATAAAATGTTGTCATGATAATTGTAGTAGATATAATTGCAATCATAAAAAATAAAATATATTTAATTAAATTACTGCCTGTAAAACCTGTAGTAAACCATATAGGTAGATGCCACATTCCCCACCAAAAACCAATAATGATTGAAGATTTTAATGGCGAGTATTTTTTCTGGAGCTCCATTAATGCAAAACCCCGCCACCCTAATTCTTCTCCTAGTGGTCCGGATACAATAGTTTTAACAACATAATAAAGTAATACGCCCCATGTAGTTCTATTAAAAATAGAGTTTGCTTCACTGTTAGTCGAAATGAGAAACAACATCGTCAAAAATATAATTATTTGAATCATACTTACAGTAAGAACTATAGAGTAGTTAAGTTTATTTTTAAATCTACCTTTTACGAATTGGATAAAACTCTGTCCAGGATAAATTCTTTTAAATAGAAACATAAAAGCAAAAGTGGAAGACCAAGCTGATATGCAGAGCATTACATCAAAAATCCAAGTTGGAAAATGTAATAATTTTGTAATTCCTACAAGAAGAAAAAGTGGCCAAAAAATAATGTTGGTTAGTAATATAAAACTTACCACCGGCTTTTTCAGTCTTTTACCTTCAGTCATATACAATCCCACCTTAAGCTAAATTTTTAACCTACTATAATGTACTTATTCAGCACACCAATATAATACACCGAATTTTCTATTTATATTTTCTATGAAAATATTATTTAGTCAATTAATAAATGATATTGGTGTAGATCATGAATATGGGAAATTAAACGGTAAACTTGGAGGTGCTGAACTGAGTGTTGTAGCTAAAGATGGTTATTACGATTTTAGTGCAAAAATTGATTTAGCTAAGGCTGAGGGAGAAGTTAAAGTACCATTACCTTTTACTGATTGGAAAGTAGTCGTTGGTGGAGAGGCTAAATTTGGATTAAAAAATGAATTAAGTGTCGGCCTTGGTATTGGATTAGAAATAAAGTTTGGCGTAGAGAAAGGTTAAATTGTTGTATTTATTAAGGAGGAAGAGTTTTGCTTTCATTACAGGTATTTAGGAAAATCTTAATTATTTTTGGTGTTATTGCTGTTCCTCTTAGTTTATTAGCCCTTTGGTTTGGAGCAGATGCTACATTTAAAGAGAAAATGATGTTATCTTTAGTTTTTGGTATAGTTATGCCATTAACTGGTTTTATTTTTTATAAAATTACGTCTTTATTTTTAAAGTAACAATTCTTTTTATTTAGGAGGAACTTCGTATGGAAAAAATATATATACCAAAATTACCGATTGGAAATGAATTATTACCTATTGTTCCTGTAGTTTTTGTAGAAGAAATTAATCAATCTCTTATGATTTATAGAAGAAAGCAATAACAATCTGATAATAAATTAGGGGATTATGTTGCTTGTCCAAATTCTCATGGTAATTTATCAAAAGAATATAATGTGTTTTTTAACCATAATCACATTGTTCATTTATTATTTAAGGGTTTTGAGACAGAGGATGAATTAAGAAAAAAATTATCCGAGCTTTAATGGAAATGGAGAATTATTATATGATTTTAGGGATTTCATATTTTGATATTTTTTGTATTGTAGTGATTGTCTTGTTTTTCTTTATTTTTTGGAGATTGCATGTATGGTATAACAAGAAACATAATGTTCCTAAGGTTTTTCAATGGTTTCCTAGAAAATGGGGTAAAAGAAAAGTGTCAGAGCATTTATCACAATTGAATGAAAAGCTAGCGGCTGAAGGTAAAGGTATTTGGGTTACAATCTATGCTATAGATTTATACATTGTAACTATTCCTTGTACAGTCAAAAAATATAAATCTTAATAAGTATATAAAAGAAAAGACCTTTTATTGATATTATCCCCTTTAGGTAGACAGTGTGAAAAAGACCATGTATACACATGGATGCTACACTATTACTTAGAGGGGATTTTTCATGGCCAAAAAAGGTACAACATTTAATACATACTCAAATGAGATAAAGTTATCAGCTGTTCAAAGTTATTTAAACGGTGAGGGAAGCTACGATTGAAGAAAATATTTACTTTTATAACTATAAACGTTTCCAAAAACGACTCAACCATCGAGCTCCGATAGAATATCGAATCTCGATGGCTGCTTAGTCTTTTTAATACTGTCTACTTGACAGGGATAAGACCAATCATGGGGCTTTTTTTTAGTGTCCATGATTTGGGGTACAGTTCAGTGCCTTCCGACTTGAACCACTTTAATTTTAATAATAGAGTGCTAAGTTTAAAAACTATAGGGACTTTTCTTGTGGGCTTTGTAAGTAGTTTTTACGAAATTATGAGTGTTTTTTATTCTGTATTTCAATAAGTTTTTCTTTAATCATTTGTATATAATGTTCTTTTTCTGTTAATTCAAATATAAATAATGCTTTTTTCATGTTATTAACAACAGCTTCTTCATTAGGGTGTTTAAGTTTTAATAAATTCGAAGCTTTAAAATAGCATAATTCACCTAATAGGTAGAGAGTATTTAGATTAATAGCTATTTTGATGCCCTTGTCACTGTATTTTATTGATTCTTGATATTGATCCATTAGATTAAAACATTTCGTTAAATTAAAAACGATTTTTAATTTAATTTCTTTATCTCTAGGGAAATCCAAATTATCAAAATTTCTTAAACATTTTTTTAATATATTAATAGATTTTTCATATTCTTTATTTTCCGCATATAATATAGCAATTGACTGCATAATATCTATTTCTCTTTCTGATAAACAATCAACATTCGTTACAGTTAGTTTTAATGCATTATTTAAAAGAGTTAAAGCCAATTTTGTTGCGTTATTCACACGATATATAGCAATTGCTTCATAAAATAGTAGAAATTGTTTATCCTCTCTTGATTGGAAATTATTTTCGTTTTTCTCTTTTTTGACTATTTCATAAAGTTCTTTATATTGTTTTTGCTTTGTACAATCAATCATTACATATTTTACATTTTGTACGTATTTTAATTTTTTGTTTTGAGTTAGTGCAAATATATTATTTGGATCAACACCAAGTCTTTCAGATAATTGATATAACAATATACTAGATGGATAAATCACACCTTTTTCGATCTTGCTAATTTGACTTTGTGAACATATGCCATGACATAATTCAGATTGTGATATATATTTTTTTATTCGAAGTTCTTTAATGGTAATACCCAAATCGTTAAATTCCATTTTCTCCACCTACTATTTAGCGCTTTATTAGTATAATATTATTTAACCTTAATGTAATGTAAAATTAATATAGTTGCAATTATTATTTGTTGGTGCTACCCCATGCCTATCAAGCTAAGAAAATACAACTTCAATTGTAGTAGAGGTTGTTTCTTTTTCTATAATCTTATTCATCTCTTTATACATTCCTATCATGGCGGTACCCCATTTATAGGTTATGAGAAAGGGTATTTTTTGCACTATTATCTATTCTTGGATATTATTAATAATATCTATATGAACTTATGTTTTTATTAAAAAGGTTTGGCGGTGTGTAAAATGATGAAAGGGATTAAAAATATTGAAACGAAAGAACCGATAAACATGTTTCTATTTATTCCCTGTAGTACTCTTTTGTTTGATAATATTTATCAACATTTTATTCTTGGAAAGGATTTTACACTAGAGAAGCTTTTATTTGAACTCGTATTTTTATTTATTTTCATTTCATTTTTTTTATGTAATAAGTGTTTACAAAAAATGAATAAACAAATGTTTACAAAATATATTTTTCTTGGTGTTAGTATTATTTATCTTTTGGCATATGATCTTATGTTTATACGTGATCCAGGTTCTTCTTTACATATCCCATATTTAGAGTGCTTCTTAGTAATTTCTGCTCCTTTATTTTTAAGTATTCATTATCTTCTAACGGTATCTATTTGTATGGTATGTAGATTTTTAATTGCTATTTATTATTTTGAAATTAATTATCCAATATCATTAATATTATTGTTTCTAATCATTTTTGTTACGTCATTTTTTGTATTTCTTTCATTAAAATTTTTAGTCCAAAAAATTAAAGCATCCTATGAAAAACAAATGAAAGAAACAGCTTTATCGATAATGAGGATAATGGAATTAAAGGATCAATATACGAAAGGACATAGTGAACGTGTAGCCAATTATGCTACGATTCTTGCTAAAGAAACAAATGAATATGATGATAATTCTTTAAAACAATTTCATTTTATTTGTTTATTACATGATATAGGAAAAATAGGTATTCCGGATGAGGTTTTAAAGAAAGCATCTTCTCTTACAGAAGAAGAATATAATCTTATTAAGACACACCCACAATTAGGATTAGAAGTTTTTAAAAATATATCTTTAATAAAAGGTAGCGAAGATATAATTCTTTCTCATCATGAAAGATGGGATGGAAAGGGCTATCCTCAAAAACTAAAAGGAAATCAAATACCATTATGCGCAAGAATTGTTGCAATAGCAGATGCATTCGATGCAATGACTTCTTCAAGAGCATATCGTTCGGCTCTATCTCCTGAAGAAGCTTATAGACGTATTATAGAAGGATCTGGTACACAATTTGATCCTTCGATGGTAGAGGTTTTCAAAAAGGTATTTCCTTTGTGGGAAAGAATGGTCCCGAATTCTTTTCGTTAAAAACGCATGTCTGAAATCGATTCTTATTTGAGGTGTGATGAATGCGAAAAATGAAAAACCAAATTCAATTTTGATAAAAGTTTGGAACTAGATCATGAATAAGGCACATAAAGAGAAGGTACCCATATAGGTACCTTTTCTAATAGTTTTTTAGCAGAAACAACTACATCCGATAATGATTAATAGAATAAATAATACAACTAATAAAGCAAATCCTCCAGCGAAACCGCAGCCTTCGCCGCAACTACCACCATATCCCATAACAATAGTGCCTCCTTTAGATAAAAGGGTAAAACTAGGGTTCATTCCATGGATTTTAATGGGTTCACTTTACCTTATGTTTTAAAGAATGAATGGAGCAGGTCCTTTTGAAAATAAAGAAAAGACGCCATTAGGCGCCTTCCTTTTAGGTAGATAAGACTTTAGTTTTCCAATCTAAAGAAATTTTGTATCAGTTCCTTGTGAGTATATCATAATATCTGATTGATTTATTATGCATTGTTACATACTTCTCTAAATCCCTCTATTTTTTATTTGATAAAATAAAATCCTAATATTACCAAAAGTTAAATAAATATTTCTACATATTCAAGATATTTACATAAATTACAAAAGTGATACATTTAAGTTGTAAGTTATAAAAACTATTAAAGGGGGATTTATTATGTTCAAGAAATTAGTAGTAGGGCTATTGGCAACTGGTATTGCATTAACAGGAGGAATTGGAGCGGCTTCAGCTGATACGCAAAAAGCTGTGAGTTCTCCGAAGCAAGCAACATGCTCAATTCCTTATGAGTATTCTAATGGTAAATTCAAAAGAACTCTGTATTACTCAAATGGAGTATATGCTAATAGTTTTACTGAAAATGTTTGTGGCGGGACGATTACATGGTATTTAAAACATGTTCAACATGGAGTTGCTTTTTACGAAGGTAATTTAAAATAGTGGATTTTTTGAACCTCATTTATTGAGGTTCTTTTATTTTTAGTTTTCAAACTGATTCTCTATAAAAAAGCTAGGATTTCTCTTAGCAAAAGAGTTATATGTCGTACAGAAAGGCAGTTGTATACAAACTGGATGTTCTTGATTTCATTATATAACGTTTATCGGGTGGAATGATTGAATTATAGCAATCTTTACGTAAGTTTTATGTGATATTAAAGTTTTTGAGAGAGGCTGAATTAGAATTTTGTACAAATAAGCAGGAAGTATGGGGATAATATTATAAATAAACGGCTCAATTCTCAAAAGGGAGAGAGTTGAGCCTGAGGATGTAATTACTAAGCTCTCGGGTTGATGAAAACTAGTAATTAAATAAAATCGCCCTAGGTTTAGGGGGTCTAGGGTTTCATGTTTTGGTATATCTCACACGACATTATAAAAAGAATAGAACGTACTGAAGATAACATATGAATGTTTCATAAATGTATCAAAAAAATGAACAAATTGTGATTGAAATAAAAAAGAGTTCTTACTATTATGTAAGAACCCCATAAACAAAGAAAAAAGTCGTATGTGCCTCAATATTATTGTAATGAAATTAAATGAAAACGTTATTTTAATATAAAGTGAAATTGAAAGTTAGTAAGCAATACTTAAAAAAGTACAAGCGGCAAATCCGTAAACTAATAAGCTACTAGTAGCAAGGAATTTTATAATTTCATTTGTAGAAATAATAGTTAAACATAGTGCTATAGATGCACCTATAAAGAATTGGTACTTCGTATGTATATTTGTAAGATTAATTATTACAAGTACAGTTAAGAAAAGTGAAATGAAGTTAAAATATCTTTTCATTGTCATATTTCCTTTCAGTGTTTGATCTGTATCTATTATACCAGATTGTACCAGTAATAACATACTTTGTAATGAAGCTTAATAAAAATCTCATTTTTCATAAATAAAAAGGCGGTTGTTTCCGCAACCACCTTTCAGCAAAATAAAGCACTTTTTCAGAAATAAAATATGGATAATTCCTGAAAATGTTATAGGATATAATCCCATTTTTATAATTCAAGTGACGAGCTTAATTTATAAGAAAGGAATGACTACATTATATGAAAGCTTGTCTAACAAGGTTACAAATAAAAGAGCAGCTAGCAAGTGCTAACTGCTCAATACAAGGAGATACAGAGAAAACGAAATGAGTTTTGGCATACAGCCTATCAACATTATGGACATAATATTGAGTTTTATTCGAAGGAATTCATATTTTATAAATTAGATTACGATAGTCGATATTCTCCATATTGACCAGACAAGAACCAAGAATTCTAGTGAAATTCCAAGTGTTCTTTTCCTAGTTTTTTGAAATTCTTTTATTAAATAGCCAATAGCACTAATTGCTATAAGAATGAAAAGAATAAGTTCTAGTGTAACTGGCATTTGATCCGCTCCTAATATGTTTATTTGTTATATAAAGATTATAGGATATTTTTGTGGTTAGTAGTGAAAAATTTAGTAAAACTATCTCTATATGAAAAAAGATTCTGCTGTCTCCAACAGAACCTTTTCTAAAATGGCAAAGAGTAACTCTTACCTTACTCTTTGTTTATATACTACAGGAGTGTTAATGAAAATCCAAGGTTTCTTATATTGAGAAATAAAGAAGAATTATTTTAAAGAATTTGATCATTGTTATAAATAAAGGAGCAGTTAGCAAAAACTAACTGCTCATCTCCAAGGGGAAACCAAGAACAAACAGCTATTATAGACGATTTAAAAAATCATACTATTGGTTTAGGATTAGTAAGGAAATACATTGCTCTCCAGAAATTAGAAAAGGCTATAGCTTGTATAATGAAATAAGTGATGATATGGAAAGGAAGCAAACGCGAGAGTCTCTTATTATCGTACTAGATAAAACGATAAATAAGTTTATAAAAATAAGGAATATAAGAAAGGACCCGCTGGAGTTTGGGTCCTTTTAGAAGTGATGATGTTTTCTCGGATTAGGAAACTGAGAAAATACAAAAATATAATACATCGAGATTTAGAGAATTTCAATACTAAATTAGAGATTACCATGAGGGAGTTATAACGAGTTACTACTTATATATTCGCAAGTAAAACAACATAAAATTAATACGGAAAAATATATTAATATGAGTTTTTGCATATTTCAAAACTTAGTGTATCCTTCAAAAAGTTTTAATTGTATAATATGTTTTGTCATATTCTTTTAGATTTTTCGACAAAAAATAATATAAATAGAAACGATATTGGGAGAAGGAATTATGTACACAAAACTACTAAAATCAATTACATCATTATCACTTATAGGCGGTGCTTTACTATATACAAATGGTAGTGATGTGAGAGCAGCTGAGGCAAGTATTTTTTCTGATGTGCCTACGTCGCATTGGTCGTATCCGGCGATTAAAGATTTATCGAGTAAAAATATTATTTCCGGTTATGGAAATGGGAAGTTTGGTTTCGGTGATGTTGCGACGAGAGAGCAAGTTGCAGCTTTAATTTATCGTGCGCTGTTACCGAATAAGCAAGGTGGTACGTTCAGTAACGAAGGTGCTCGTTATGTATTAAAAGATGGATCTACTTTAAACAATCCATATCGAGATATTCGCGCAGGATCTACATTGTTTCCAGAAGAGGTTTTAACATTAACGAAATTAGGAATTTTTAACGGGGATGGAAACGGAGGGTTTAGACCGAAAGATTCTGTTAGCCGTGCAGAAATGGCGCAAATTATTAAAAATGCTTTTCAAGTTTCAGCTAAGCAAAAGCATACATTTAATGATGTTCCGAATGGTTTTTGGGCAGAAGGCGCGATTAGTGCGGTGCAGTCAAACGGGATTGCATCTGGGACAGGCGACGGGAAATTTGAACCTGCTAAAACGGTAACGCGTGAACAGTATGCACAGTTTTTATATAATGCTTTGCAATATAAAAAGCCTGCGGTTGCGGTGCAAGATACAGGAGATGCGGCATTATTAGCAGCATTCAAAGATGAAGTGCAGAAGCGTATTAATACGTACGAAACGAATATTACACTTCCGTATAAAACGACAAATAGTAATACAAAAGAAGTGATGAATACACTTTTTAACGCCTATAAAGAAGTGGCAAGTAAAAATGAGTATACAAATAATAATAGATCGAATGTTTCATATGGACTTTCTGGATCACCTGGTAATTATACGTTTACGTTAAAGATTACATACCGTGAAACGAAGGAACAAACGGAATATGTAATGAAGCAAGCAAAGGCAATCGTTTCTTCAATTACGCAAGCTGGAATGGATGATCACGAAAAAGTGAAAGCGATTCATGATTATGTCGTAAAACACGTTTCTTATGATACGTCTTATAAAGCTTACACAGCATATGAAGCACTTGTAAATCGTTCTGCGGTTTGCCAAGGTTACGCACTATTAACCTATCAATTATTAAAAGAAGCTGGAATTGAGAATCATTTTGTAGTAGGAACTGGAGACGGACAGCCTCATGCTTGGAACTTAGTGAAAATCGAAAACAAATGGTATCACCTTGATACAACATTCGATGATCCTGTGCCAGATGAACAAGGCCGCGTAACATATTCTTATTTCAACTTATCAGATGAGCAAATCGCAAGAAATCATGAGTGGAACCGCGGGGACTATCCGCAAGCTACAACAAATTATTATAGTACATTAACAAATAAAATTGCGGCAGGTAGTACGAAAACTCCTGCATATCAGCAAATATTAAAAGATACAAAGCTAAACTATTTAGGAAATGAATACATCGCAAATAACTATAATGAATTCAAAAATAAAATGCAGCAACGTTATAACGAAAAGTCACCAAAGATTGAAATTCTTTATAAACAATCAATGGATGGTGCATTGCAAGATGTAAAAAAAGTAATTGGAGAAATCGGTTATCCGCAAGGAGCAAGCCGTGTTTCTTATAAAGCTGAGCCATATAATGCGAAAGAAGGATATTCTTTAGTGACGATTACGTTTATGTAAAAAGCAACCTAGATCCCATGTTGGATCTAGGTTGTTTTTTATAACTTAATTTGACATATACAGTATAACTGTATAAAATCAAAATATATAGTTGAACTATATAGTTTAGCTATATATTTATCGTTACATTGGAGGTCTTTATGAATAGAGATAAAAATTTACCATTAACGGAAACAACGTATTACGTTCTTTTAGCTTTATTAGAGCCAGCTCATGGTTATTTAATTATGCAAAAGGTGGAGGAACTGAGTAATCATCAAGTAAAGATCGCAGCGGGTACATTGTATGGTGCGGTTGAAAATTTATTAAAACAAGGGTTAATAGAATCGGTAAAAAGTGAAGATAAACGAAGAAAAGTGTATGTCATTACGGAACGCGGGAAAGAAGTATTGCACTTAGACTTTATGAGAATGCAGCACATTATTGAGGTTACAAAAAGTTTATTACATGTATAGTTAGGGGGAAACGATGATGTGGAGATTGAAATTCTTTTTAGACTTTGAGAAAGAGGAAAAATGGTTAGAAGAGATGGCTTGGAAAGGCTACCAACTAGAAAGCAATACATTTGGTTATACATTTAGATATACAGAACCAGAAGATGCAACGATTAGAATAGATCATAGAGTATTTAGTAGAAAAAGTGAATTTATTAATTACTGCACATTATTTGAAGATAGTGGCTGGGAGCATATAGCTGGTAATTGGTGGTCAGGTACGCACTATTTTAAAAAGGTAAATGAGGAAAGTGAAGATGATATTTTTTCAGATCAAATGTCACGAGCAGGGAAGTATAAACGCCTATCTAAAACATTTTTAGAATTAGCTATGTGCTCTATTCCGATATTAATCCTATTTATGTTTAATGACACGATTCATTTAGGAGCACTTGCAAATCCGAAAGAACTATATTTTACGCCAGGTCTATGGGATAAGCAAGGTGCATCATTTCTATGGTCATTCTTATTTGAAACACCATTTGCATTGATGAGAGGCTTAGCATGGTTATTTATCCCTGCAGCAATTGTTATGTATTTAGTTTGCTCGTATAAAGCAAATCGGTTGTATGAAGAGAGAAGATGATAGAAAGCATAAATTTTATTGGTATGTTACACCGGCTTAGCATGTGTTTTTCCCTTTAATTAATAGCTTGTTCTCTTGTTATTCGCTGCATGAACTACAAAAAGATCTAATACGGAAGACCAGCCTAAATAAACTATTGTATTTCTCAATAAACAAAACAATTTAATGTGGTAAAATAATAGTTGGATGGGAGTCCAATACATATTATTAAAATTAAGATGGTTCAAGTCGGAGGAAGGCACCTTAGGGTGTCTTTTCTTTTTTCATATGGTGCTCCCATCGCTATTAACTTAAGAAATTGATTCTCCCCCAAAACGAAAGAAACGGTTCTAACACATTAGATTTCGCATTTAATGCTTCTTGACAATACTACTATTTACTTTAATATTAATTGCACTTTCTTATTGTAATCTTACATTCTTGTAAGGTAAATGTAAGGCAATTCAATATGAAGACTATAACACTTTAGATTAAATTATAGATATCTAATAAACGAACAGGAGATAGCAACAATGAGTATATTAACAGTCCGTAACTTAAGTAAAATTTATAATACAGGAGAAGTATCTTATAAAGCTCTTTCCAATATTGATTTGACAATACAAAAAGGAGAATTTGTAGGGATTATGGGAGCATCAGGGAGTGGAAAATCAACTTTGCTGAATATGATTTCTACTATTGATGCACCAACATCTGGGGAAGTATTTATTAACGAAAAAAATCCCTATTGTTTATCTTCTAATGATTTAGCTCTATTTAGACGTCGTGAACTAGGATTTGTCTTTCAATCTTTTAACCTTATGAATACTCTAACTGTAAAAGAGAATATTGTTTTACCACTTACATTAGATAATGTAAGTTTGAATGATATGAATGAAAAGGTAGAAGTTATTTCTAAACAACTGGGGATTGAACAGATTTTAAATAAAAGAACCTATGAAATTTCAGGAGGTCAAGCCCAACGAACTGCCATTGCTCGTGCACTTATTCATTCTCCTCAATTAATTTTAGCAGATGAGCCAACAGGAAATTTAGATTCAAAAGCGGCAAATGATGTGATGGAACTTTTAAAGAAATTAAATAAAGAAGAACAAGTAACTATGATGCTAGTGACACATGACCCTGTAGCAGCGAGTTACTGTGACCGAGTAGTTTTCATTAAAGATGGATCTTTTTATAATGAAATTTATTACGGTGAAAATCGTTCAATATTTCACAAAAACATTATGGATGTAATATCTTTATTAGGAGGCAATCAACATGAATTTGCGTCAGTTCGCGCTTAATAACGTCATTCGTAATAAGCGATTATATTTAGGCCATTTTTTAAGTAGTACATTTGCCGTGATGATTCTATTCATTTATGAATTACTTGCATTTCATCCTAATTTCACTGGTAATCTTGTATCGACAAGTGCGGTCATAAGTGCCTTAAGTACACAAGGATTTAAAATTACTCAATATTTAATTATATTTTTCTCCTTCTTTTTCATTCTATATTCTATTACTATGTTTTTAAAAACAAGGAAAAAGGAATTTGGTATCTTAATACTCCATGGCATGTCTGATACACAATTAAAAAAGTTAATCTTCATGGAAAATATGTTAATTGGATGTTCTGCAATTATTGTAGGGATTGGAACTGGATTAGTCTTTGGGAAATTAATCTTACTGATATGTAGTTCACTTTTCCTATTAAAAGGTGGCCTGCCATTTTATTTTCCTACTAAGGCAATTTTAATGACATCTATTATGTTTTTTATTTTATTTATACTTGTCTCTTTTTTCACTTTACGAGTAATGAAAGTATCCCAGGTAATTGAACTCATGAAATCTGAAGAAAAACCAAAAACGGAACCAAAGTCATCTAAATGGCTAGCTTCCTTTTCAATTCTTTGTATTATCATTGGATATGCCTCAGCATTTTATTTAGATACAGCATTGGAAAAAGGAACCGATTATATATATGTTATGTTAATATGCGTTTTCTTATGTGTATTAGGAACATATTTTTTATTTACTCAGCTCAGCTTTTATGTCATTACAATATTGAAAAATCGTCAATACACTTTCTTTAAAAAAACAAATATGTTAACGATTTCGGAGTTAGCATATCGAATGACAGATAACGCAAGAACACTATTTCTAGTAAGTATACTTTCGGCAGTTGCCTTTACCTCTATTGGTGCTTGTCTTGCTATTGGAAATGGAGCATTAGCGGAAGTTGACAGCCCTTATGCGTTTGAGTATACATCATTTAAACGCAACAAGCAGGAGTCCTCTCATATTTCTCAAATCGAGAAACAATTACATGATGCTGGATTCTCATATAAGTTAGTAACTTCTACTGGTTTTAATACAGAAGGAGGTGCAACAATTATGAGCCTGACTGATTACAACGCAACTGCCAAAACACTGGGATACCCAGTAGAAACATTAAAAAAGGAAACGGATAGTCTGATTCTACCATCAAAAAAATATTTAAGAACAACTTCTCAAGAGGAATTAAAGAAAGTGTCTTCATCTCTTAAAATAAAACAGGGTAATATGAATTTTAATCTTTCGAGGAATAAGATATTAAGGGATAATATTATTGGCCCATCTTATCATTTTTCTGTTGTTGTTTCAGATTCAATATATGAAACAATACTAAATACAAAGCAATTAGCAGAAGGAAAGGCTGATCAGCATAAAGTCTATCGTTTTTTAATTAAAAATATGCATGAAACAGCAGATGTTGCTAAACAACTTGAGAAGGTAATTTTATATGATTATCAAAGTGGACAACCACCTTTTATGTTTGATTGCTCGGTCTTACAATGGTTAGAACGTAAACAAATGAATGCAATGCTATCTATTCTTAGCGTACTAGTGGGGGTTGTATTTTTTATATTTGCAATTAGCTTCTTATACTTCCGTTTATTCACAGATTTAGATCGAGATAAAAGCCAATTTCAAATGCTTTCTAAATTAGGGTTAACTAAAAGAGAGTTAAAAAAAATTGTAACCCAACAAATTAGCATATTATTTTTTGTGCCTATTGTGATTTCTGTTATTCACAGTAGCGTAGCCTTTTTGGCAATAAGGGCTTTAGCGCAGAGCAGGGTGGGCGTAGACTTACCTGTTGCAGGGAATTCTATTCTCATATTCACAACCTTTATTAGTGTACAAATAATTTACTACCTTATTATTAGAAGAAATTACTTGCGTCAAATACTTCATTTTATAAAATAAAGCAAAAAGTATTATATTAGTTAGATGGACAAAGAAATAGTATTTAAATTTATAAAACAATAATTTGATTTAATAGATTTTAGCGTATTGTTAAACGTGATAAAGAAATTCTCATATAAAAATAAGTACATCTGTTTTTTAACGAGATGTGCTTATTTTGATTTTAATAATTTATTCCTACTATTGATTCATACTTACCTGAAGTTCGTAACAGCTAGGGTAGAGACTTAGACGTAGTTTAGTTTTGCTTTGAACGATATAACCACACTGTTTACAAGTCCGTTGCTCCAAACTTACTTTTCTACCATTTGGTAGTGCAAATTTTTGCTTATCAGATAGTTGTTTTTTTCTGATTTTGAGCGTTTATATACCTATTATTTACTCCCTAGAATACATTAGCTACAGGGCTTCTAAAGGATTTAAACCTTCTTTACTGGGTTTTAGTTTTGTAAGTTCTAATGGAACCTCATTCTAATTTTTATAACTTATCATTTATCTTCACCCCATTGATTAAATTAGTTTTTGAAATAAATATGTGAATCTTTTTGGGTTTGTTATTAATCTTATATAAACTCTAACCTTATTCTAATTTATGGTAAAATTAAATGACATATAGGAAGAAAAAGGATAAATGGTAAGAGATTATTTGCATACCGGGGGAATAAAAATGTTAAACAATAATGTATTAGATGCACTATTTAATGAGGTAGCATATGAAGATGAATTGTATTTTTATTATTTTTACACTATGAAAATGGCAGCAACATCAGAATATCTTAAATTTGGACCTGGTGCATTTTTAGAAAATCAACATCAAGTGATTTGTTTTACTAATAAGAGGATAATGATGCTTGAATTGAATCCTTTAACTGGTAAGTTTAATGGTAATAAAATAATAATTAATATTGAAGATGTAGAGGATATAAAAGTAAAAAGAGGGCTAATAAAGTCTAAAGTTATTGTTACATTAAAAGGTAACAAAGGAGATATCGTTATGAATCCCAATAGTTTTACAATTGGATTATCAAATCATAAAAAAAACTTAGTGAAACTCCAAGAGATGTATAGCTAAAAAACAGTTTCTATAAAGTTAAAAAATTCATTTTGATTATGATCTTGATAAAAGACTAATTAGAATGGATTTTTTGTTTCTTTTGGAGGATGGATAACAATGAACTTGGCTAGATATAATTATGAGCATATTGCTACGGCTAGTTTATTGGACCCAGTTTTTGTATTTGCACAAATATCCATAAAGATGATTCTAGCATCTATTCCAGCTTCTATTCCTATTGTACCTAAGTTAATCGAGTCGGGTATGCGTAATTATAAACTGAAAACACGAGCACCTGATTTATTTAGTAAAGAAGACTTAAAAAATATCAATATTCCAGTGCTTGCATTAATGGCTGAAAAAAGTACAATGCATAATTCGGTAAAAGCAGTTGGAACTGGAAAAAATATGTGAAAGATATAGATATAGTGAACTGGAAAAATGCATCTCACGCAATTAATGGTGAGTTCTCTAACGAGGTTAATGCTAGAATTCTTGATTTTATAGAAAAACATTCTAGTGATACCTAAGATGAACACGGGAAATATGTTGTAATGACAATTTTACTTCTTCTATTTTCATGAATATGTATAATTACATAAAATTTCAGTGAAAAAGAGAGTATACTTTCTTATTGTGTAATAAAGATAAAGCTCGCCTACGGAAATAGGCGAGCTTTTTTAACATATAAAGAAAAGACAACTTTTCAAGTACCTTTCTTTGAGTTAAAACATTTTACTAGGTTAAGTTTTGTGATGATTATTTCTTTTCATTTAAATGAACTAGAGTAGTACATTACTTTATTTTTAAGCATCCTTCTCAACAAATATGAATATTTTCATTATTCTTTTCACTACAAAGGGTAGTAATTTAGAAGCTAAAAATGCAAGCATGAAAGCAATTGCCCATGTTTTCAGCCATGATTTGAGAAATAAAGCTGTATACCCAACGTTCATTGAAACCATGACGAAAGAGATAATACTAGATATACCTAAAATCATAAAGAGATTAAAAATGATTGGTTCAAATTTTTTATTGATTTTCAAAATTAACACCTATTTTCTATATATGCTTTGCTGCCCGATTTCACCAACATCTAATCTTACAGTTTGAAATCTAGGTTGTCCAGCTTGTTGTACTTTTCTGCAATAGTAACAATACGTATATAACTACAGCGTAAATAAACGTTATAATTAATAGTTTTGCTTTGAATGATAAGGAGTAGAACTTAATAGGCTGTATGAAGAGAAAAAGGATTTCCTTAAAGGAGATCCTTTTTACATTTTAAAAAAATCTTTCATCATTTTAGTATTTTTAATGTTCACCGTTACACCTTCAACTTTATCTTTTTTCTCATCTTTAGCAATTGTAATGTGTTCCTTATTATCAACCCACACAAGAAATTCTTCTTTTGCGTCATCTTTATATGTAACGGTTATAGTAGAATGTGCAGATTTTCGCTTTTTTTGATCTAGTGTAATTGTTTTAGGCGTGCCTTTTTGAACTGCTGAAACGATAGGTTGTATCATTTCTTTGTTGTCTGTTTGAGATTTAGAGGTAGTATTATTGGTTGTCTGAAGTATTTCGATATCTGTAATATTTGCGGAATTTAATTGAAAGGCATTTTGTTTCTGTTCTTGTTTAGCTTGTGGAGATTTGTCTGTAGCTGAGGTACTGGCACAGCCTATTAAAGTGAAAGATAGAGCGGTTAGAGCGCATATATAAGTGATTTTTTTCATTATATCCCCTCCTTAATTTAATTATAACAATTTTCTGTTAATTTAGGTAGTTATTGTAAGGAGAAGATGTTTTAAAGTGGTAAATGATGTTGTTCATTTTCTATTAAAATCAAAATTCACATAACTTTTTTCATATTTTATGTTTAACATTTCGAAAATAGGTGTACTACATATAATATAACAAATAATTCATTTTAAAGGAGGAAGTTAAAGATGGAAACGAAGTATAGTAAACCTTTTGTATATGAATTTATTACGGAGAAAGAGGTCATGAATGCGGCGAATGATCTAGTGAAGAAAGGAATAGACCAAAAAGATATTTACGTATTAACACACGAGAAAGAAAGGACAGATAGAATCGCAGACAATGCAGACGTAAATACAATTGGTATAAAAGAGGAGGGACTTGGGACAAGCATTATTAACGTTTTTCAAAACACGGGAGATCAGTTAAGAAATAAGATGCAAGAGTTAGGACTTAATGAAGAAGAAGCAAACTTCTACGAAGAAAAGCTGGATGAAGGGAAAATCTTGTTATTCGTTAAAGATTTAGAGAGAGTCGGTGAATGGTTACAAGAAAGAAGATGCATGTATTCTATTTAAGTTTGTATCCTGTAAATCTATAAATCTATTACGAAAAGGAGATGGGAAATATGAGTGAGAGCGGACTAAAAGAACAAATTACGGGTAAAGTGGAAAAGACAAAGGGACAAGTAAAAGAAGGAATTGGTGAGGTTACAGAAGATAGAAAGTTGAAAAATGAAGGGAAGTGGGACAAGACGAAGGGAACGATAAAAGAAAAAGTCGGAAAAGTGAAACAAAAGATAAGTGATGGGTTGGATAATAAAGAATAATACATGTTTATCAAGCTTTGGTTACATACCAAAGCTTGATAAATTCAATATAAAACGAATATAGGAGGGTTAATTGTGGGACTTATTATTACGTGTATTGTAGGTGGACTTATTGGTGCGTTAGCTGGAATGATTACGGGAAAAGACTTTCCTTTAGGTATAGTTGGTAATGTGATTGCCGGATTAATCGGATCTTGGGTAGGTAGTGCATTATTTGGTCATTGGGGTCCTGAATGGGGAGGCATTTTCGTTCTTCCAGCGTTATTAGGTGCAATCGTCTTTATTTTAATCGTTACATTCTTCTCTAGAATGCTACGGAAAGCGTAAGTATGATAATGAATAGTAATCTCAAGTTTATTATATATGGATATAAAGTTAAAAGAGTGATAAATATACATAAAAAAGCATCCAATTAAACTAATTTGGATGCTTTTTTATGTAATCTGCATAGGAATAAGCGGGGGATGAAGGCCCCCGCTTATTGAAATTACACTTTTTTATTATGTATTAAACCATCGTTGCTTTCTCACAATTATTTATTCTTACGACTTGCCTTGGTTCTATATGAGATACGTCTTCGTTATTACTTATATCAACTACGATTGTATTCGTTAGTATGTTAATAATGGAACCAACTAATTTTGTAGCATGATCGTGTCGATAAGAAAATTGAACGAAATCTCCCTTTTTAAAGTTGTGCTCTTCCATAGATAGATCCCCCTAAAAATAATGTTTATAGATTATATATACACAAATTTATAAGGTTTAAACATTTGGTAGTATTTTTTTAGTGTTAAGCTGAGAAAGATATAGAAAATTTATTTATAATAAAAATAAAAAAATATGTTTAAAACTAATTTTTATGGGTAATTAAGATAGTAGTAGTTTGAGATAAGGGGGCGGAAATGATGAATTTGGGAATAAATATTTTGCAAAATGATGTAGGTTATACGGTACAACTTAATGGTGAAATTGATGCATATACAGCATCAGATTTGAAAAATAAGATCATGCCTATTGCAAGCGAAAAAGAGGTTCATATTGTCGTAGATTTTAATAAGGTAGATTATATGGATAGTACTGGTTTAGGTGTTTTTATAGCGCTATTAAAAGCAGTTAAGAAAAATGATGGAAAACTAGAGTTTATTGGTGTATCTAAAAGGTTAAAAAGATTATTTGATATTACAGGGTTAACAGAAATATTAAATTTGAATTCCGATTTTGAAAAAGTAGAAAGAAGGTGACTAGGGATGATGGAGAGATTTGAAAAGATAGAAATGAAAATTCCTGCAAAGGCAGAATATGTGGCTATTATTCGTTTAACAATGGCTGGTGTTGCAAATCGAATGGGCTTTGCTTATGACGATATAGAAGATATGAAAATTGCTATTAGTGAAGCATGTACAAATATTGTACAACATGCATACAAAGAAGACGTTGGAGAAATTGCAATTGTCTTTGGGCTATATGAAAATCGATTAGAAATTATGGTTGCGGATAATGGGGTTAGCTTTGATTTTAATAACTTAAAAAGGAAAGTTGGTCCGTATGATATTAGTAAACCTGTAGAACATTTGCCGGAAAATGGTTTAGGTTTGTATTTAATCAATACGTTAATGGATGATATACAAATCATGCATGATGAGGGCATGACAGTTTTAATGACAAAATATATACAAAGAGAGCAGGTGGAGAATGATGGAAATCCAATCTCAACCTACGAATCTTACTAAAGAAGACGTTATTGAACTAATTGCAGAATTTCAGCAAAACCAATGTAATGAAGCGCAGGAAAGGTTAGTTGATCATTATAAAAATCTTGTATATTCCATTGCATATCGCTATTCAAAAGGCGGGCCGATGCATGAGGATATTATACAAGTAGGCATGTTAGGGCTCTTAGGCGCAATAAGAAGGTATGATTATTCGATAGGGAATGCTTTTGAGCCTTTTGCAATACCTACGATAGTAGGGGAAATAAAGAAGTATTTACGTGATAAAACTTGGGGCATTCACGTTCCAAGGCGAATTAAAGATTTAGGCGGGAAAATTAAACTTGCGATAGAGGAACTAACAGATCACCTGCAACGTTCACCGAAGATTATAGAAATCGCAAATCATTTAGGGCTATCCGAAGAGGAAGTGCTAGAAATTATGGATGCGAAAAATAATTATCGAGTATCTTCCTTAGATGATGTAGTTGAAAATGCATCTGATGGCAGTTCGGTAGCGAGAATTGAATCTGTAGGTGAAGTAGAGAAAGGATATGAAGAGACAGAAAGGCGTCTCGTTTTAAAGGATATTTTTAACGTATTAAATGAAACGGAAAAGAGTGTTATTCATTATATATTTGAAGAAAATTTAAATCAAAAAGATACAGGGGAACGGTTAGGTATTTCACAAATGCACGTTTCTCGTATTAAAAGACAAGCGATAAGTAAGTTGAAACAAGCCGCATTTTTAGATACATAAAAAATTTAAAATAATGATGTTTAAAACATGAGAAAAGGGGTACTTATTAAGTATAGGAGGAGATATGAAATGTCACACGATGTGAAAGAACTAATCGAAGGATTGAATGAAGATTTAGCAGGAGAATACTCAGCAATTATTATGTATAACCATAATGCAGCTACAGTTTCTGGTATATATAGACAAGTGTTAAAACCTTTCTTTGAATCTGAAATTAGTGATGAACAAGGACATGCCCTATATTTAGCGGAGAAAATTAAGACGCTAGGTGGTACACCTACTACGATCCCTTTACGAGTGAAACAAGCAGAAGATGTTAGAGAAATGTTAGAATATGCTAGAGAATCAGAATATGAAACAATTAAGCGTTATGAAAAGCGAAAAGAACAGGCTGCGAATTTAAATATGACAGAGTTAGTTGTAAAGTTAGAAGATATGATTGCAGATGAAACCAATCATATGGAAGAATTGGATCGTCTTTTAAATGATAAAGCAATGGTGCTAAATTAAAAGTGGAAATTTATAGAGTGAAAGAACAAACTCTCATTTCTGGGGGTTTGTTCTTTTGCTGTATAAAAAATAGGTATGAGTAGGAAATTTTCATTTTATAACTGAGTATGTAATACTAGAAAAATAGAAAATGATAACAGATTTACATTTTAAATAAGAAAAGGGGAAATCACTTGTGTCCATTTTAATTGTAGATGATAATCCGGTTAACATCTTTGTAATTGAAAAGATTTTAAAACAAGCCGGATATCAGGATCTTGTATCGCTGAATTCTGCACAAGAGCTTTTCGAATACATACAGTTTGGAAAAGATTCTTCCAGGCATAATGAAATTGATTTAATACTATTAGATATTATGATGCCTGAAATTGATGGACTTGAAGTTTGTAGGCGATTACAAAAAGAGGAGAAGTTTAAAGATATTCCTATTATTTTTGTTACAGCTTTAGAAGATGCAAATAAATTAGCTGAAGCTCTTGATATGGGGGCAATGGATTATATTACGAAACCTATAAATAAAGTTGAGTTGTTAGCGCGTATGCGTGTAGCATTACGCTTGAAATCGGAATTAAATTGGCATAAAGAACAGGAAGAAAATCTTCGGAATGAACTGGATTTAGCTACGCAAGTACAAAGAAACTTATTAAGTAGCCCATTAAGAGAAGAGCATATAAAAATTGAAGCAAGTTACTTACCTTCATTTAAACTAGCTGGAGATATGTATTACTGGTATAAAATCGATGAAAACCGCTACGGTATTATATTATTAGATGTGATGGGACATGGTGTATCTGCTTCCTTAGTTTGCATGTTCATTTCGTCTGTATTACGTGAAACGATTAAATGTTTAATCGATCCAGAACTTGTCATGAAAGATTTAAATAAATATATGACTCTTTTACATAATGAGAATGACAATATTCCATATTATTTTACAGCGATATACTTAGTAGTTAATACAGAAGATAGAACGATTGAATATGTAAATGCAGGACATCCTTCTGGATATGTTTTAGTTGATGAAACAAATGTAGTGGAACTAAATCGCGGGAGTTGTGCGGTAGGATTTTTTGATGAAATAAAAGTTGAAAAGACAGTTATACCTTTTGAGAAGAACGCTCAAATCGTATTGTTTACAGATGGTGTACTTGAAGCAATAGCAAATGATGAATTTGAGGCTGAAGAGAAATTACGTACTTTTACAGAAAGAAAATGGGGAGAGTTAGAAGAAGAGATAGAAGGGTTTTATAAGGAAGAACAGAAGGAAGCACAATCAGATGATATGTGTCTCATTATGATACAAATGAATGCGAAATAAAAAGCGTATGAAATCCAAATAGAGGATTTCATACGCTTTTATTGTATTTTTTGATAGATTTGTTCGTGTGGATTAAATTGCGTATAATGCGGCATGATATCCGAGAAACGAAGAGTTTCTTTATTCCCTAAACATAGGAATCCATTGTGACTTAAACTTTCATAAAAGAGTTGCTGTACTTGGTTTTGAAGTTTACTTGTAAAGTAAATTAAAACGTTACGGCAAAGTATAATATGAAATTCGTTAAAAGATTGATCAGTTACTAAATTATGTTGTGCAAAAATAATGTTTTGTAACAGTGAAGGATTAAAATAAGCAAAACGACTATCCGTTGAATAATAGTTAGAAAATGCTTGTGTACCGCCAGATTGTAAATAATTTTTCGTATAAGTTTGCATTTTATTTAATGGAAGAATTCCTTGTTTTGCTTTTTCTAACACATCTGTATTCATATCTGTTGCGTAAATAACAGCTTTTTCACTTAACCCTTCTTCGTGAAGTAAGATGGACATGGATAATACTTCTTCACCAGTTGCACATCCAGCATGCCAAATTCTAATTTCAGGATGCTTTCTTAATTCAGGAATAACATGCTCTCTTAGCGCCTTAAAAAAGATAGGGTTACGGAACATCTCAGTTACATTGATTGAGAAATCATTTAATAACTGTTCTAAAACCCCTTCCTCATGAATTACTTTTTCAATTAATTTTGAAATGGTAGGGATATTAGAAATCTGCATTCGATTACAAATTCTTCTATAAATAGATGTGCGAGCATATTGGCGAAAATCAAATCCTGATAGTTTAAATACCGCTTCTAATAGTAAGTCAATTTCTAAGTTCGTACGCTTATCCGTATCTACTGATGGATCAAAATTATAATACTTATTTTCCACTGAAACGAAACCTCACTTATTTTATTAACCATACACTCATTACCGAATAGAGTTGATGTAAATTTAATGGTTTACTTATATAATCTGAAGCGCCAGCAGATAAACATTTTTCCTTATCATTTGGCATTGCTTTAGCAGTTAATGCGATAATAGGTATTTCATGTAATCCTAAGTTCATTCGGATATGTTCCATCGTTTCATAACCGTCCATATTTGGCATCATAATATCCATTAAAATAAGGTCGATATTTGTATTGTTTTTTAGTATTTCTAAACACTCTAGGCCGTTTTGTGCAGTAATGATATTGGCATGTTGTTTTTTTAATGCATTTTGTAATGCAAATATATTTCGATGATCATCATCGACAATTAAAATAGTTTTCTCTTGGAAGACATTATTTGCTTCTGGGAGAACGATAGTTTCTTCAATAACTTCAGCAGGAATAACTTCATCTACCGTTGCTGCGACTTCTAAATTGGATAACTGTACATCATGTAATCCATTTGGAAGGTTGGGAATATATACGGTGAAAGTACTGCCTTCTCCTACATGACTCTGTAACGTAATCCAACCACCTAATAATCTAGCAAACTCTTTACAAATAGATAATCCTAAGCCTGTACCACCATACTTCCGAATCGTTGCGCCATCAGCCTGTTGAAAGGCTTCGAAAATAAGTTGATGTTGTTCTTTAGCAATACCAATACCAGTATCTTTTACTGAAATTGTAATCCAGTCTTTACTTATAGATTGCATATCATGACTTAAATTGCTTGTTTCGATTGAATCGAAATGTAAAGAGACGGATCCTTTTTCCGTGAATTTAAATGCATTGGATAATAAGTTTTTAATAATTTGTTCAATCCGTTTTGCATCTGTATAAAACAAATCAGGAATCGTATCACTGTCTTCAACAGTAAATTTAACATTTTTTTGTGCAGCGATATGTAAAAAGTTTTGCTGCATACTTGCAGCCATATCACTTATGTTCGTTGCTTCAAAAATGACATCTAGTTTTCCGGCTTCTACTTTAGATAAATCCAGTATGTCATTAATTAAAGTAAGCAAATCTTTCCCTGATGAATGAATGACGGTTGCTAATTCAATTTCATCATCGGATAAATGATTATCATGATTTTCTTTTAACATTTCAGATAATAGTAAAATACTATTTAACGGTGTGCGTAATTCATGCGACATATTTGCTAGGAACTCTGATTTGTATTTTGAGCTACGTAACAACTCACTTGCTTTTTCTTCTAATTCTAATTTAGTAATTTGTAAGTCAGCTGTCTTTTGTTCAGCCTCTTCCGTTCTAGATTCTAACTGTTCATTCGTTGTTCGCAATTCTTCGGCTTGCATTTGGAGTTCTTCCGCTTGTGTTTGCAATTCTTCTGATTGAACTTGCAACTCTTCTGTCATTGCTTGTGATTCATGTAAAAGAGTTTGGATTCGCATGCGTCCCATAATACTATGGATTGTTAAACCTAGATTATCAACAGTTTGGTGAATTAAATCTTGATGTAAATCTGAAATGTCAGTTACACTTACTAACTCCATTACTGCAATCACTTCATCCTCAAATAAGACAGGGATGACTAGTAAATTTTTAGGGCGTATTTCTAATAATCCAGTAGTAACGTAACGAAACTCTTCAGGTATGTCCCTAAGAATAAAACTTTTCTTTTCTAAAGCAGACTGTCCAATGAAACCTTCACCCATTTTAATAGATTGTTTTCCAATATCAACACCTTGATCGGCAAAAGAAGCTTTTTTCACATAGTAGACAGTTTCTTCAACTTCTTCACGTACATAGAATGCACCGCAAGAAGTTTGCGTTTTTTGTATAATGCCACTCAAAATTTTGTTACCTAACATCTCAATAGAAGATACACCTTGATACATTAAAATTAATTCTGCAATCTCCGTTTGTAACCACTCTCTTTTCGATATTTCGTCTAGCAGATGGTTCGTCGTATGAGCAAGATCTTTTATTTCATCATGTGTATTTACATGAATTCTTTCCGTAATTTTTTCTTTAGAAGAAATGGATTTAATAGCTTGAATTACATTTTTAATCGTTTTTGTAATGGAATTCGAAATATAAAGTGAAACGATAATAGAAATACAAGATAGTAAGAACAATAAACTGTATAACCAAAGCTCTAATTTATTATTTTTAGTATCTAATTGTGCAGCTCTTTTTTTCGTTAATTGCTCCTCAGTGCTGCGGAAGTCAGTTAGTTGTGATTGTAATGATTGGATTTCGGTAGTGTCGATTTCTTGTATTTTATTACTATTATGATTTGCAATTAACGGGTGAATCTCTTTATTCATCCAATTAGTAATGTTTCCGTTAATCTCTTTTAATTTTTCTTGCTGAGATGGATTGTCTTCTAATAAAGAAAAAAGATCATGGTAATGCTTTTCATAATCTCTTTCGGCAGAGTTAAGAGATTGCAAATAGTTCGCGTTATTAGAAGTGATAAAGCCTTTCGCTTTATTTTCAATTGTTAGCAAGTCTTTCTCCACTTGGTTCGTTAAATTGAGAACTTTAAAATCGTGATCAATAATAAAATTACGAGATTTTTGTAAATTGGAAATCTGATTGTTTAACATAATAAAAGAAATAAGTAAAAACAAAATGATAACTAAATAACCAGCCATAATTTTGTAGCGAATACTAAATTTTGCTTCCGATTTCATTAAAAATTCCTACCTTCAAGGTTATTAAAAGTTTTCTATTTTAAAGAATGAAAAACGTAATATATATTATATCAGTTTTCATAGGGCTAAACTAGAAATCCCCCTATTGTATTAGGGGGTCTCGTTTTGAATAGAGGAAATCATTTTGAAGTATAAAACTATGTATGAAAAGTAACAATCGAGGGAATAGGGGGTAATAAAACCTTTAAGAAGGAAAGAGTGTTCTTAAAGCTCTTTTTGCATCTATTCCTTCAAATATAAATAATACAAGCTCTCTCTTTTTTACAGTAAGGAAAAATGATACTAATGTGCTTAAGTTTTTAATAGAAGTAAGTGTTCCTTGTTTACTTATAAATACATTCGTTTGAAATGTTGTCATTAAAGCATAAAAATGATGAATCTGCGTTATTGTAGGTGTTTCATTATAAAGAATAGTAGTAGAGTGAATGGCGTTCATCGTAATTTTCCTTTCCATATAATAAGCATAACAATATAAACGTACCCGTTTTAAAAAATGTTAAACATATAAATAAGAAAAAATATAATTATAGTTTTTTTACGTTTAGAAAGGGTTAAGAAGGGTATACATATACCATAAAGAGATTGACCGAAGATGAATTGTAAAGTTCTAGTCTATAAAAATATACTTTTACTTTAAATAAAAAGGAGACTGTTACATATGGATAAAATGATAACGGATATTACATTTGATTTCATTTACTTGTTAAGTAGTTCTCTTGTAATCCTTTTATTGTTAGCGTTTTTCGTAAATGGTTATGTGAATAAAAAAATTAGTGTATATAAAAACGAAGAGTAATAAAGATGTATGATATAAAACTTTAGGAGGTTAATAGTTATGAATATGGATAGAAAAATAGTAGGTGTTTTTCCAACAATTGATGATGCGGCACTCGTTATTAATGAATTAAAGGAAAAAGGATACCCGGCAGATAACATTTCAGCTATTGCGAAAGATCAAAAGGAAATTGAACATCTGGAAGAAAAATCGGGTGAAAAAGTGAATAGCGAAACTGCACATAAAGCAGATATCTTTTCAGCAACAGGGCTTGTAGCAGGAGGAGTAGCAGGCGGACTCGGTGGTTTATTAACAGGTCTTGGTGTACTTGCCGTATCTGGAATGGGCCCAATTGTAGCCGCAGGACCGATCGCAGCAGCTATTGGGGGAGCTGGTATTGGCGGAGGAGCTGGAAGTTTAATAGGAGCATTTATAGGATTAGGAATCCCTGAAGAACATGCTAAAAAGTATGAAGAATATATTTACGATGGAAATATATTAATTTTAGTAGATGCAAAATTAGATGATAAGTTAGAAATCTACAAAATATTTGATAAGCATCATGCTTATAACTCTGATTTCTTTAAATAAAATGTAAACAAAGTAAATATCGTTTTTGGTCTTACAATTTTGGCGCGACCGAGGAGTCGTATGACTATAAGAGAGGAAGGGCTTATAGTAAAAGATCAAGTTCTATTCTATTATTTAAAAGGAAAGAGGTGTCTATTCGTGATTGTAAAAATATTAAAGGATAGTAGTAATAGCTTCCTTTGCACAGTCCAAAATAAAAATGGGGATCAGTATGTGAAGAAATGGTTTCGTAAACATGAAAACAATGAAGAATTAGGACGACCAACTTTTAAAGAAGTAGAATGCGACTGGAAAGAAAATAGGGAATCGTTTATGTATCCAAATGTTAAAGCGCTTTATTAAAATGAAACATAATGTGCGGTTCATTCTTACAAAACTGTCACATTCCTGTAAGGTAATTCAATAGATTCGTTGCTTGTTCCATGTCATAATAAAGACATAAGAAAGCTAATTAAAACTACAACTTATTAGGAGAGTGTCAGTCATGATTGTAACAACAACGTCTGGAATTCAAGGTAAAGAAATTATTGAGTATATCGATATTGTAAATGGTGAAGCTATTATGGGTGCAAATATTGTCCGCGATTTATTCGCTTCTGTTCGTGATGTTGTCGGTGGTCGTGCTGGTTCTTACGAAAGTAAGCTAAAAGAAGCTCGTGATATCGCAATGGATGAAATGAAAGAACTTGCAAAACAAAAAGGTGCGAACGCTATCGTTGGCGTTGACGTAGATTACGAAGTAGTTCGTGATGGAATGTTAATGGTTGCTGTAAGTGGTACAGCTGTACGTATATAAGTAAATAAAAAACAGGCTCACCCCTCGAAGATTATGCTTTGAGGGGGTTTTTTTTGTTCATAACTAAAGTTAAGAGGGAAAAGAGCTGATTACTAGCCTAATTATTTTAAGTGTAGTATATTATTTTTAAGATATAAAGTAATAATATGGAAAATTTGTATATATTTAATGAAGGTGTTAACTTTATGACAAATAATAAAATTGCTATTTGAGGTACGGAGAGAATTAGTGGTATGAATAATTTTAGAGAATGTATAGTTGATAGAAATAAACGATGAAGCATGTAAAGAGTTATATTACATAAAATTTATTATGAATGGAGGCGGTTACAATATGTTTTGGTTAGGATGTTTTTTAGGATACATTGTAGGTTCTGTTATTACATGTGCGCTACTTTACTTTGGATATAGATCCCATGAAAACAAAAAAGCGGATATACAACAGAGGGAGGAGAGGAAAATCAATAAAAAAGGTGTATAGGATGTGGAAGGTAGGGTGGTGATAACGTTGATGCAAAAATAAAGGGCAGTACATATTTTGATGACTACTATGTACTGTCCCGTTTATTCTTTTTGGATTATGAGAAGTTGTTTCCTGGCTTGCTATAAATTTCATAGGCGAAATAACCAAATAAATAGCCTATTCCAGATCCTAAACTAACTGAAAGCAGGGAGAAGTCCGGGAAAAACATACCGAAAATCAAACCGATTATACAGCCAACAAGCATTCCTATAGGTATGAGACTATCTAATAAGTTTTGAGCTTCTTTTGATTTTTTCTTACCTAATTTTCCGTTCTTATATTTATGTTCCAATCTTTTTATTACAAATACTACAATTCCCCCGACTAGTATAACAGGCCAAATTGCCGAAATTAACCACATGTGAAAATCTCCTTTCACCTTTTAATAGAATTATACCAGATACTTACAAATGTTCGCTCTTAAAGGTATTATCTAGTCTATTTAAAAGGCCAATCAAAAAGCCCACTTCAATTGTAGTTAATAACTAGTCAAAAATACTTTCCCTTTCGTTTTCTCAGCAGACTGCACAACATCAACTGCCGCTTTCACATCCGCTAAGTCATATGTAGAATGTACCGTCATAAAACGTAATTGCTTATTTTCTACTAAGCGAATTAAGTGACGAAACGTTTCTTGCCATTTATATGGTGATACCTCTTTATTCCAATGTCGTAAATGAAATATGTTCGCGTGTACTTTTGCTTTGGTGACAATCTCTGCCCAGTTCACTTGTATTCCTGATAGAAGGCCGATCGTTAAAAAGTGCCCGTTTGGACGTAAGGAGAAAGCTAATTCATTTCCATCCGGTCCTCCGATAGAATCAATCGCAGCGTCCGCACCGAGCCCGTTCGTTAATTCCATAACGGTTTCATAAAGCGGGGCAGTGGAAGTATCAATTACATATGCAGCACCAAGGCGCAGTAATTCTTCTGTATGCTTATTATTTCTTGTAACGGCAATTAATCGGAAGTTCAATATTTGTGATAACTGCGCAAATAGATGTCCAATAGCGGATCCGCAAGCATTCACTAATAAAACATCATTACTCTGTAAGTTTAGCGTTTCTGTACAAGTGACCCACGCCGTAAGAGGATTAATATACATTTGTGCCGCTGTGAAATCATCGATGGAATCGGGAATAGGAACTACAAAATCAGCTGATGTTTTCACATATTCTTGCCAAGTACCTTCTCCGCGTAACGGTAAAACACGTTTGCCGATAAGTTCTCTAGAAACAAAAGCCCCTACATCTTCTACAATGCCAACACCTTCATAACCAGGTATGTTAGGTAACGAAATTCTATGGGCATACGCTCCGGTAACAGGAATTAAGTCAGACGGATTAATCGGTCTAACTAACATACGAATTAGTACTTCATTCTCTTTTAATGGTTCTATATTTTTATATTCCACTTGTAATACATCTTTTGGGTTGCCGAACTTGTGAAATTGAATGCATGTTCCGTGCAACATAAATGTTCCCCCTTAGTTTGATTGGTATTATTATAACATTTGCAGTTCAATTGCTTGTTTCATTTACATGTAGGAGGGAAACATAAGCAAAATAAAAAGGAAGCAACCGTAGTCGCTTCCTACATCTATTAAGCTGAAGCTTTCTTCATTCTCTCAAGTAAACTAGATAACACATGCGTACGATACGATTCTAGTTTTTTACCTTCATAAGTACGGATACCTAATTTTTTAAGTTCTTTTACATACCAACCTTTGCTTCCGAAATACATGTAATCGCTCCCCTTCAACTTTGTTTTTATTTGTTCTGATTGCATATGGAGGTACAGGTAATATAATGAAGGAAATGAATTT
The DNA here is from genome assembly GCF_055825275.1 of Bacillus sp. GS3m_15504. Taxonomy (NCBI): domain Bacteria; kingdom Bacillati; phylum Bacillota; class Bacilli; order Caryophanales; family Bacillaceae; genus Bacillus; species Bacillus sp. GS3m_15504. Next base: position 60,593 of record NZ_JBVVNL010000009.1, read on the forward strand.
CGCGCGAAAATGGTTAACTTTGTTGCAAAAGACATATATACTAAAGATAGTATACAACGAGGTGGACAAGACGTGATTATAGAGAAGCACGAAATTCAAATTGACCAAATTACGAGCGGTAAAGTGAATATCTTTACTTTCTATCGAAATAGAAAGCAAATTGATGATCAGTTTTTACGATTGCAAGAACCATCGCTTACAGCAAACTACTTCTTCCATTTTCATTTTGATGCAGAGAGTTTGCATCTACTGCAGAAAGAGTTTCCAAGCGTATATCCGTACGACGGTAGTGAAACGATTCACGACTGGACGGAAAAGATGAAAGCAGAATTGCAACATCAGATCCAAACAGGAAAATGGAATAAGCGCGTACGTATCGGTAATCGCATTCTAGATGTGGTGTTTACGTGGTGTGACGAAGATATAGTAGAGTGAAAAAGAAGCGGATGACGCTTCTTTTTTTAGCGCTGGAATAAAACGAGCTTACCTGCAGAAGATGTGCAGCGATGTGTTTTTTCATACAATCCTTTTTCTTGTAAAATAGATTCACCTTTTGCTTTCGCTTCTTTTTCAGTTGCCGCCTCGAATGATTCGTCTAATGCTTTTGAACCATCTTTTTCAAAGACTGTTAGAACGTATACTCCCATGAAAATTCCCTCCAATAATAAAAATCAGAATCTTATAACTATTTTGGCATAAATCAATAGAATATGCAAAGAAATATATGACATTGCGTGTTAAAATAGAGTGAAAGTTTTATGGACACTAGATTTACTATTTGTAGTAAAGTACGGAAAAAGAAAGGATCGTTATTTGTGAAACAAGTGAAGTTTATACATGCGGCTGATTTGCATTTGGATAGTCCGTTTAAAGGAATGGAGATGAATGTACCGCAGTCTGTTTGGGAGAGAATGAAGCAGAGTACGTTTGAATCGTTCGAACGTATTATTGATAAAGCGATTCAAGAGCGCGTTGATTTCGTATTACTAGCCGGGGATTTGTATGATGCGGAGACGAGAAGTTTGAGGGCGCAAGTGTTTGTGCGCGAGCAAATGAAGAGACTTTCGCAGTACGATATCCCTGTTTTTATTATTCACGGTAACCACGATCATTTAGGGGGAAGCTGGGCAGCAATTGAGTTTCCGGAAAATGTTCATGTGTTTACGGAGCCTTATGTAGAAGAGAAATCCTTTTATAAAAATGGTGAGCTATTCGCTTCTATTTACGGATTTAGTTATTTGCAGCAAGCGGTAACGGATAATATGACAGTGCAATATACGAAAATGAGTGATGCGCCTTTTCATATTGGCATGCTTCACGGAAGTGTGGAAGGCGATGCAGAGCATAATCGCTATGCACCGTTTCAAATTCGTGAGCTGAAAGAAAAGCAGTTTGATTATTGGGCTCTTGGCCATATACATAAACGTGAAATTTTATTAGAAGAGCCATACATCATTTATCCAGGTAATATACAAGGGCGTCATCGTAAGGAAACGGGCGAGAAGGGTGCATACCTAATTGAACTTACGAAACAAGGATCGCACTGTTCCTTTTTCCATACGGCGGATGTTGTGTGGGATGAGATAGAAGTGAATATTGATGGACTTGAAACTGTTGATGAACTTATGACAAGTGTGTCAACTGCGATGAATGAGTGCCGAAGAGAAGAAGAAGGTACGCTATTAACTGTCGTATTTACAGGGCAGGGACCAATTTCTCCTTATTTACGTGATGAAAAGCGTGTAGAAGAAATTTTTCATATTTTAGCATCTGGAGAAGAGCGAAAGGATTTCGTATATACGATGAAGTGGAAAAATGAGACGGTTTCTTTTGCAGAAATCGAGCGTTTGAAAGAAGAAAATCATTTCGTCGGTAGTGTGCTGAAGGAGTTAGAAGCTTTCGCCAATATGGACGGCGTGTTGCGCAGTATTTGGACATCTCCTATAGCGCGTAATAGTATTGAATCTTTTACAGAAGAAGAGAAGAAAGAGATTCAAAAGGAAGCGGAAAACATTATTTTAGAACAATTATTCCAGCAAGAGAGGGATAAGAAATGAGAATGGAAAAACTCCATATTTATGGATACGGAAAATTAGAAAATGTGGAAATGGATCTTTCAATGCTGACGGTGTTATACGGTGAAAATGAAGCAGGGAAATCAACAATTCGCTCGTTTATGAAAAGTATTTTATTCGGTTTTCCGACGAGAGGACAGCGCCGTTATGAGCCGAAAGAAGGCGGGAAGTATGGCGGTGCGATCACTGTGCAAACCGAGAAGTACGGCCGTTTAAAAATTGAACGATTGCCAAAGACGGCTGCTGGTGAGGTAACTGTTTATTTTGAAGACGGGAAAACGGGCGGCGAAGAAATTTTACACGATATATTAACCGGGATGAATGAAAGTTTATTTGAATCGGTCTTTTCTTTTGATATGCATGGTCTTCAAAACATTCATCAGCTAGGCGAAGCGGATATCGGCAATTATTTATTTTCGGCAAGTGCAGTCGGAAGTGATGCATTATTGCAGCTAGATAAAAAGCTAGAGAAAGAAATGGATCAGCGCTTTAAGCCGAGTGGGCGCAAACCAGAAATTAACGTGTCACTGCAAGAGATGAAGAAGCTGGAAGAGAAGATGAAAGAGTGGCAAGGGAAAATTGGCACGTATGAAAAACAGGTGAAGCAGTTAAAAGAAAGTGAAGAGAAATTGGCGTTTGTTCGCGCAGAAAAAGAGAGTGCAGAAAAACGAAAGCAAGATTATGAAATATTAGCAGCGCTTGAACCTCTCGTTATTGAAAAGCGTGCGCATGAGAAAGTGTTAGAAAAAGAGAGCGGGCAATTTCCGGTAAACGGAATGGCGCGTTATGAAGCGATTAAGGCAAAAATGGAGCCGCTTCAGTTACAAGTTGATTCCTTTCATAAAAAAATAGAAAACGTGCAATCGGAAATGGAATCGATTCAAATAGATGAAGAGTTTTTACAAAAAGAAAGTTATGTAGAAGAACTTCGAATGCAGCATATGTCTTACGAAAATGCACGTCAAGAAATGCGTGATATAACAGGAGCGATTACGAATATAAAAGAAGAGCTTGCAGAACTCGAGCAACAAATCGGCACTACTTTTGAAGAAGAAACAGTTCTTTCCTTTGATATGAGTTTGGCAACGAAAGAGTTAATTACGCAAACTGTGCAAAAGGCACGCGAATTAGAAACGCAAAAAGCGCAGCTTGATGACCGTTTTAAAGTAGCGCAGGAGCAATTAGAAGAACAAGAAGAAAACATAAGACAAATTCAGAAACAAATGTTAGCGGATGAAGAGCGAAATACGTTAGTTGAGAAAGAGAAGTCGTTCCAAGATGCGGCGTTTATCGGTATGGGCGCTGAGAGAATGAAGCGCAAGTACGAGGAAAAAGCAGGAGCAGCGATGCAAAAGAAAAAACAGTGGCAAAGAGTTTGTCTTCTGTTACTTCTTATTAACACAGGCGTTTTATTCACAAGTTTATTTATAGATAACCGCCTACTCTTATTTATTAGTGTCATTGTTTTTGTAGGGATTGTTCTTGCCTTCGTTTTATATAAAGATCCGTCAAGTGGATTACAAGAAGAACTTCTTACTCTTCAGCAAAGTGCTGGCGGGAGACAAAGTGAAGAAGCGATGACTGTACGCTACCAGTTAGAAAAAGACGAAGAGATTCGTAAGTTATTTGAGCGTGAGTCATATAAGTTACAGCAAATGGAGCGAGCGTATGATAAAGTCGTTTCATCGTATGAGGAATGGGAGAGGGAAACGTTCCGCACGAGCGAACAAGTAAATGTGTATAAAAAGCGCTATACGTTCCCTGAATTTTATACGTATGCGCACATATTGCCGGCGTTTGAGCGTATGGAAAAAATGCAGCAATTATATCGTGAATTAGAGAAACAAGGCACGCGAAAATCTTCATTATATGAAATGATTTCGCAATTTGAACATAAACTAGAAACTGTTATCGGTAGTGCAGAGTATAATAAGCTGCACGAGGCACAAAGCCGTATGCAAAATGAGAAAGAGAAGCGCCAAACTTGTAAGCAGTTAAAAGAAAAACTGGCGGAATGGCAAGAAGAATATGAGTTCATGCAAGAACAGTTGAAACAACTGTTAGTAGAACGAGACAGTTTATGGCATATCGCAGAGTCTACAAATGAAGAGATGTTTTTAGAGGCAGGTAAACTAGCGGAAAAACGTGAAGATGCAGAGAAACAAGTGGGGCGTTTATTGCCGCAAATTGATCTGTTAGAACAACGTTTAACGAGTTTATCATTAGCGGAACATTATGAAGCTGACGGTTATGATGAAAAATTAAAGCAAGAACTGACAGCCGCGCAAAACTGTCTGGCACAAGAAAAAGAACTGACAGAGCGTATTGCGAAACATCGTATGGAAATTGCGAATTTAGAAGAAGGTAGTACGTACGGTGATTTAATGCATGAATGGGAAATGAAAAAAGCGCAAGTGCGTGAACAAGTGAAGAAATGGGCTGCTTATGCGGCCGCAAAGACAGTGTTAACGAAAACGAAGCAATATTATCATGAAGTACATCTTCCTCGTATTTTACAAAAATCAGAAGAGTATTTCGTCTATTTAACAGGCGGACGATATAGTAAAATCTTTTCACCGTCAGAGGCAGAGCCGTTTATTGTGGAACGTAATGATGGTATGCGCTTTTATAGTCATGAACTAAGCCAAGCGACGGCGGAGCAGTTGTATTTATCGCTGAGATTTGCATTAGCGAAAACATTTGAGCATGATTATCCATTTATTATTGATGACAGTTTCGTGCACTTTGATGCGGTAAGGACGAATCGTACGATTGAACTTATAAAGGAAATTGCAAAGGATAGACAAGTCATATTCTTTACATGTCATGCGCATTTACTCGCGTATTTTACAGAAAAACAGATTATAAAATTAACGCATATGCGTAAAGAAAACGAGTTGTAGTGTGCTATACTAAAAGTAACTGATTTGGTGGAGGAATTCGAATGAAAAAGAAAATTGCAGAGTATGAAGTTGGTGAACAAGTCGATGTTTTCTTGTTAATTAAAACAGCGACAAAAGGTATCGCAAGCAATGGAAAGCCATTTTTAACAGTAATCTTACAAGATCCAAGTGGAGATATTGAAGCGAAATTGTGGGACGTATCACCAGAAGTTGAGAAACAATATGTAGCGGAAACAATCGTGAAAGTGGCTGGTGACATTCTAAACTACAAAGGCCGTATTCAATTACGTGTGAAACAAATCCGTGTTGCGAATGAAAATGAAGTAACGGACATCTCAGATTTCGTAGAAAAAGCACCAGTGAAAAAAGAAGATATGGTTGAAAAAATTACGCAATACATATTTGAAATGAGAAACCCAAACATTCAACGTTTAACAAGACATTTATTAAATAAGCATCAAAACGAATTTTTAGACTATCCAGCAGCGACTAAGAACCATCATGAGTTCGTATCTGGACTAGCTTATCACGTCGTATCGATGCTTGATTTAGCGAAAGCTATCTCAAATCTATATCCATCATTAGATAAAGACTTACTATATGCAGGCGTTATTTTACATGACCTTGGTAAAGTAATTGAATTATCTGGCCCAATTTCTACAACGTATACGTTAGAAGGGAATTTACTAGGTCACATTTCAATTATGGTGAACGAAATTGGTAAAGCAGCAGACGAGCTACAAATCGATGCAGAAGAAGTATTAATTCTTCAACACATCGTCCTTTCTCACCACGGAAAAGCAGAATGGGGTAGCCCAAAACCACCATTAGTAAAAGAAGCAGAAATTCTGCACTACATCGATAACTTAGATGCAAAAATGAACATGATGGACCGCGCATTAGGACGCACAAAACCAGGCGAATACACAGAGCGTGTCTTTGCTCTTGATAATCGTTCGTTCTATAAACCGTCGTTCCATAATTAATAATGTGAATAAAGTGGCCTCATTAAGTGTTAATACGCTTAGTGGGGCTGTTTTTTTTGTTGAAAATTAAATGAAATAGTTAAAAGATAGTACAGGATTTTCAGCTATTGAATACGCTAGAAAATTCCCATATAGATCAAGTTTAATTGAAGGGGTGAGAAAATATGGATAAAAAAGAGCCTATTGAATTTATTGAAAAAGCTGGGGCCTGTATTGTTTCAAAAAATATAATAAATGAAACAGGAAAATTGAAATGGATATTGAGAGAGCAATCAATAGATGCGGTAGATAATGGTTGGAGATTTTTTTCAGAAATTGATGATGATAATTACATTAATAATCATGATAATTTAGTAGTATGTGATTTTAATACTGTAGCAAATATTGAACCGGCTATTCTGGGAATATACGAACTACCAATAGGTAGTGATTTACAATTAGTTTCTGAAAATGGAAAAATAAGATTTATTGATAATTTAACTGGTAAAGAAGTTTGATGAGGATACGAAAATCTAAAGACAACGAGGTAAAACGGTTCGAGGAGATGTAAATTTACCAAGTGTGAGTTTATTAAATATCTTCGAAAAGAATGTAAAATATTATAGTGAGCGAGGGACAAAGAGTAATATTAAGATATTTAATTGTAAGACAGAAGCATGTGAATACTTCTATACTAGTTTAATTCATATGTTAAAAGAAATGGGTGTAATTTAAACCTTAGCTTTCGTGATGCCTTAGCTCATGATATTTTGGATGCTCGAAGAATTTATATAAAAGATGGTTTACATACTGCTGAGATAAGAGAAGGTTTAAGAGAAGTTATTAAAAGAAACAAAGAGCTGTATCCGCATTTATTTGATAAATAAAACATGGAAAGGATGATTACCTTTGGATATTAAGAGTCATCTAAAAAGACTATATGATAATCGTTTATTAGAAAATGAAAATGAGATACGAGATTTTAATGAGTCATTAATGGAAGTAATAGAGTACAACGACGTCTCTGTTATTACAGATTTATGTTTAGTTTTAGATGATGAGACTGAGCAATTTGAGGTTATGTTTGGTTTAATTCATGGAATAGAGAGCTTATATAAAAATAATATAGAAGAAGGACTTGTATGTATTGCTAAAGCTGTTCCGAAGATGATTAACTCAGCAAAAGAATGGGTAGAAATTTTACATTATAGAATTCTTAATCACCCTCAAGTAAGATTAGCATATGGAAAAGTACTTTCGGAATTTGATCCATCAATTACGATTAGTATTAAAGAATTATTGATCGATATAAAAAATGAAGACCCTGATATGTTTAGTGAATCTGTTAATGAGGTAATTAAGAGCATCTAATGTTTAAAGTTGAAAAGATATAAAAGCACATAAGGCAAGTCAACAAGAAAATAACTTATTATTGTAGTGGAAAGAAAAAGAATAGGTTGTTTAAAAGTACATACTCGATGATGGTTGTAATTTAAACCTGAAATAAAAGGGCATTTCCGTTTTGGGATGCCCTTTTATTTTATTAGCGTAATTGCACACACATAGGTTGTATTTGCAATTAAGCAGATTTTATTTTATATACACATTATTATACTAATCTAAAGTTTCTGTATTTACATTTTTTTCTTTTTATCTCATAATTTTAATTGGGGAAAGGGAGGAAAGAAATGGTTCAAATCAAAGTAACACCTGAAATGCTAGAAGAAGTCGCAAATCGTGCAAGTAATACCAGAATCGCATTAGAATCTATACATAATAATTTATGTAATGAAATTGATCATTTGTGTTTTCAATGGATTGGTGCCTCTAATCAACAGTTCATTCAAATGTTCAATGATGCGCGACCAAAAGCTTTTACATCTATCAATTCACTTGTACAAGTAGAAGAAGATTTGAAACGAATCGCTGAAAAATTTCGCAATGCGGATGATCAAGATGTTACAATAGAAGAAGGTGCAATGTGTGGTAAACCATCTTCTGAAGAGAAAGGCTTTGATGGTAAAAAATTAGCTAGAGATATTGCCGGTGAAGTCAGTGGTGAATACGATGTTCGTCGTGCTTGGGATGGTATTGATCCATCTACTGGCGAAAAACTTTCCACTTGGGATAGAATCTTTGCTGGTGGAATGGCGGTAGCTGGTCTTACACCAGTTGGAAAGATTGCCAAAGTAGGAAAAGGTGTTAAAATGACTGCAAAGGCGGCTGAGGCTGCTAATACAGCTAAAAAAGCAACTAAAATGGATCGTTCAATGTATATTAATTCTGGTGGAAGAAACGGTAGTATTTCTGTAGATGAATGGCTTAGACGAGATGCCCATGCTGTAAAAACATATGAAGAAATTAGAAATTCAACTTCAGATATTCAGTCTATAGCTAAAAATACAGGCATACACGAAAGACATGTAAGTAGAGCTAAAGAACATGTCTTTCACAAAAAACATGATTTAGGAGAACAAGGATTTAATAGATTTGATCCTGATTATCCAATAGCTCAAGGATGGAAACGCCTTGAAAATGGTAATTTCTTGAAAGAAGACATGGATTTACTTCGGCATGAGATTTTTGAATCAAGATTTGAAGGCATTTTCAAAACAGATTACAAAACGGCTCATAAGGCAACTGTAAGGTCAGGCCGTCCTTGGGAAATACCTAATATAGATAAAGAATAAACAGAAGAGGAGATAAATTATGGCGATTCATATCACAATGAATAAAGAATTTGAAGATGAGGAAATAGTTGTATATCAATTTTATCCCTCAGAATATCCAGATAAAATCGGAAAAATGTATTTTCACAAAAAAGAACAAATGTTTCATGAAATAGATCCAGTTCCGGTAAAATCAGCTGCAACAAGTGAACATTACTTTCATTGCGCATGTAGTAGATTAATGAAATGCATCAAGAGTGGTGGAGAATTTTTGGAGGAAATGACATATGGAGTATAGCCAAACAAACAAGGATATAAAAAATCGGCTCAAATAAAGAGCCGGTTTCTTTTTTATACTGTTACTAGGTTAATAGACTTATACATAGACTTCTTTTACAGTAACATCTTTACCCTGCCAAAAAAAGTATTATTGAAACATAGATTATTAATCTATAAACCCTGCTGATTAATAATAAGAAGAAAAAATATGAAATACAGGGCATATGTAGAAAAAACCGATGAGCTAATCGATGAGGAAGTTACAATAAATATTAATGGTGTAGTATTCACAGGATTCTCCACTGTTTGTTCATATAAAATTGAAGAAGGAAAAAGTTATCCTGTTATTTTCGATATTACAGTTTTCGATAATATTGAAATAAACGAAGGAATAGAGGGAGTTAAAAGTTTAAAAAGAATTGATAATTCTTTTAAGTATCGTATTAGTGGAATATTAAATCGTGGTTTTATTGATGCAGGGATTATTATTACAGACGAAGATGAAATATTCCTTGAACGCAGTGAATACTTTAACAAGTATGTTGAAATAGAAGTTGATAGAATCAACATTGAATTTGTAAAAGGAGGCTAGTCTCTTATCTTACTTAAACTCATACCACCAACATCTATGATCAAGGTATCCTTTCAATCCATTAAGTTGCTCATCTGGTGTTTCATAGGGTGAGCAAGCTCCTGATTTGATGATGTTTTGTTTTGGTGATGGCGTTGCAACTTTAATCTAGATTGACGGTTCTTTTCTCCACTCATGTTTTTAAGATTTACTAAACCATTCTCCAGTCCAAAATGTTATGCAATAAAAAAATATCTCGAATTTGAGATAAATCTCTTGCTTTTTAATCACTTGAGGTGTAAAGTGATAGTAACGAAAGCGATTGAGTCATATGAAAAACATACACTCACTTGCTTTCGACTTACAAAACAAAGTAACTTATTCAGTAAAAACTAAGATGAATTTACAAAAACATAATGAGAATAAATTGAAACGCTAAAAACCATATTAGTTGTGGGAAATGTTATTTTTTAGTTATCACTTGACTAGTAAAACGAAACGGAGGAATTACCAATGTATGAAATTAAAGGGCATCATCACATTTCAATGGTTACGAAAAATGCAAATGAAAATAATCACTTTTATAAAAATGTACTTGGTTTACGTCGTGTGAAAATGACAGTAAACCAAGATGATCCGTCAATGTATCACTTATTTTACGGAGATAAAACAGGAAGTCCGGGTACAGAATTATCATTTTTTGAAATTCCTTTAGTAGGGAAAACGTACCGCGGTACAAATGCCATTACTCGAATTGGATTACTCGTTCCTTCCGAGGATAGCTTGCATTACTGGAAAGAACGATTTGAGAAATTTGATGTGAAACATAGTGAAATAACAACATACGCAAATCGTCCTGCTTTGCAATTTGAGGATGCTGAAGGTCTTCGCTTAGTACTACTCGTTTCAAATGGAGAAAAAGTGGAGCACTGGGAAACTTGGGAGAAATCAGAAGTTCCTGCAGAGCATCAAATTCAAGGAATGGGTTCTGTGGAAATGACAGTTCGTAGACTTGATAAAATGGCAAGTACACTTACAGAGATGTTCGGTTATACAGAGGTTAGCCGCAGTGAAGAGGAAGCGATTTTTCAATCCATTAAAGGAGAGGCTTTTGGAGAAATCGTTGTGAAATATTTAGATGGTCCTACTGAAAAACCGGGCCGCGGTAGCATTCACCACCTAGCAATTCGTGTGAAAAACGATACAGAGCTTGCTTATTGGGAAGAACAGGTGATACAAAGAGGCTTCCAGTCTTCAGGAATCATCGACCGTTTCTATTTTAAAAGCTTATATTTCCGCGAATCAAACGGAATCCTATTTGAAATTGCGACAGATGGACCAGGATTTACAGTTGATGGAGATGTGGAACATTTAGGAGAAAAACTTGATTTACCACCGTTCTTAGAAGATCAGCGTGCAGAGATTGAAGCGAATTTAGCACCTATTGAAGAGAAGTAATAGAAGAGAAAATATAATTTTAAAACCATTGGAGGAATATAAAATGAACCAATTAAAAGGAATTCACCACGTTACAGCGATTACAAGTAGTGCAGAAAAGAACTATGAGTTTTTCACTCACGTTTTAGGAATGCGTTTAGTTAAAAAAACAGTAAACCAAGATGACATTCAAACGTATCATTTATTCTTTGCAGATGATAAAGGTAGTGCAGGAACAGACATGACATTCTTTGACTTCCCAGGTATTCCAAAAGGAGTACACGGTACAAATGAAATTTCAAAAACGTCATTCCGTGTTCCAACTGATGCAGCGTTAGCATATTGGGTGAAACGTTTTGACCGCCTGGAAGTCGAACATACAGGAATTAAAGAGCAATTTGGTAAGAAAACTCTATCTTTCGTTGATTTCGATGATCAACACTATCAATTAATTTCTGATGAATTAGATAAAGGAATTGAATCAGGTACACCATGGCAAAACGGACCAGTTCCATTAGAATATGCAATCACTGGTTTAGGTCCTGTATTTATCCGCATTGCAAACTTTAGCTTCTTCAAAGAAGTATTAGAAAAAGCTCTATTATTTAAAGAGGTTGCGCAAGAAGGAGAATTCTATTTATTTGAAGTGAATGAAGGTGGAAACGGTGCATCTGTTATTGTAGAACATAATACGGTTCTTCCAGAAGCACGACAAGGTTTTGGTACGGTTCACCATGCTGCATTCCGCGTAGAAGATCGCGCTGTATTAGAAGAATGGATTGAGAGAATCAGTAGCGTAGGGCTTCCTTCATCTGGTTATGTAGACCGTCACTTCTTCGAATCGTTATATGCAAGAGTTGCACCACAAATCTTATTTGAATTTGCAACAGACGGTCCAGGATTTATGGGAGATGAGCCATACGAAACACTTGGCGAAAAATTATCTTTACCTCCATTCCTAGAGCCAAAACGTGAAGAAATCGAAAAATTAGTTCGTCCAATTGATACAGTAAGAAGCACGAAGGAATTTATTAAAGAGTAAAAGTAGAGCAAGTAGTTTTAGCGGAGTGCTGGAACTGCTTGCTTTTTTATTTATTCTAGTGAGTTTTCTGATAATTGTTTTTCAATGCATAGAAAAGGAGTGGTAATATACAATTTTGATAATTGTATAAAAATACTAATTTTGGAGAAAAGGGGATGCGGAGTGTATGGGAGCAGATGTAGTAACGCGGGAGCAAATGAAACATTCTTTAGATGATTGGTATCGTGTAATGTTGCAGCAAAATATAGAGAAAGCTACGGAAATGAAAGAGGAAATTGAAAGTAAGATTAGTGGGTTGGATGTGGATCAGGAGGTATTGCTTTATCATACATTATTGAATTTTAGATATGATGCATTAGTTGATTGGATTGGGGTTAGAGAAGATAGTTTTGATAAAGTGGAATCTTTCGAAATTCCAACAGAGGGCTTTTTAGCTTATTATTATCACTTCTTTAAAGGGTTTCATTGTACATTAATTTCAAATTATAACGAAGCGAAAGAACAGTATGAGCAAGCTGAGAAGTTATTAAAATATATTGCAGATCCGATAGAGCATGCGGAGTTTAATTATCGGATGGGGAATTTCTATTATCATTCTTATCAACAAATCAATGCGATTGATTATTTGAAAAAGGCAAAAGAAGATTTTAAGAAGCAACCAGGATATGAGATTAATTTGGCTTTATGTGAGAATATATTGGGATTATGCTATGTTGATTTAAATCAATTTGAGTTAGCAGAGGAAATATTTAATCATTCACTAAATATTTTTCAACAAATTGACCATGAAAAATATATTTTAATGGTTAGAAATAACTTAGGGTTGCTATATGCAAATCAGAATTTATCAGAATTAGCAATTCGGCATTTATCCGAAGTAACAAAGAAAGCCCCTAATCATTTTAGAGCACTGTACTTGGAAGCTGATGAATATTTAAAAATAAATGAATTTGAAACAGCGAGTGTCATCATAAGTAAAGGATTACATATTTGTAATCAGTTGAAGAATCAAGAATATCAATACCGATTCATGGTTTTAAATGTAATGAATACAAATGTTGATGCATTAGAGGAGGCTGTTATAGCGGGAGTTTCTTACTTTGAAAGAGAAGAGTTGTTTGACTGTATTCAGGAATATACAGAACGCTTAGCAGATAAATTTTATAATATAAACAATCATGAAAAGGCTAGTAAATATTATCGCATGAGTAATGAATCAAGGAAAAAACAGGTGGCAAAAGGGGCGTTAAAATAATGAAAAAAATTGTATTAGCATTAATTGGATTTGCATTTACTTTTTCAGTTTTAGGTTCCCACGATTTTAATGCTATTGCTCTTAATAAGGGAGACACAGGCGGAGCGCCGGCAAGACCAGACTATGTTAGCTTTAATAAGGGAGACACGGGTGGAGCACCAGCAGATAATAGAGGAGACGGCGGCGGAGTAAGCCAACTATAATAACAAAGAAAGGGACTTCAACATGAAGTCCCTTTTTCTATTTTTAGACCATGTAGAGAAAAGAATTGACTTACTTTAAATATGTAACTATAATAGTTACAAAATAACCATTAGTAATAGAAATGAGTTATATTTTTTTAGTGCAATTGTAACTATAGTAGTTACAATTAAAATTAATTATAAAACAACCAAAAAATGTAAAAACTTTAAATAACAATTTGAGAAAGGAGACGGGAATGTTGAAACGGTTTAAGTTTTATATGACTAGCGGTATTGTGCTCGTTTTGCTTATCGTATGTAACTTCGTTGATAAGCCGATTGCGAAGGTTGGAGAAGTGAAAGATACTGTTATGATGAAGCTGAATACGAAAGAGAGTATGGCGCAAATTGACGGGCAGACGATTTATTTTAAGAAAATTGGTGAGGGGAAGCCTCCTTTACTTATGCTGCACGGGTTTGGTGGTTCTTCAGATGGTTTTAGTGATATTTATCCGGAACTAGCGCGGGACCATACGATTATTGCGGTGGATATTTTAGGGTTTGGGCGTTCTTCTAAGCCAGTTGATTTTGAGTATTCGTTTCCTGCGCAAGTGAATTTATATTATAAGTTAATGAAGAAGCTCGGATACGATCAGTTTGCGGTGCTCGGTCATTCAATGGGCGGAGAGATGTCCCTCAATTTAGCGTATTTATATCCGGACGCAGTGACGCATCTCATTTTAGCCGACTCTACAGGAATTGAATCTTTCCAGCAAAAAGAAAGTTATGAAGTGCCGCCACTATCGACAGACTTACAAACGGTAACAGAGATTACGGATTACAATAAAAATGAAGTGAAAAATAGTCGCGATGATAAAGGGCATTATGATCAGCTGACGAAAATGAGAGAGCGCCGCATTGCGATGGAAGCCGATAAAATTAAGGTGCCGACTTTAATTATATGGGGACGACACGATAAGAGCGTTTCTTGGAAAAATGGTGAACTGTATCATGGGCTATTTGCGAATAGCACGTTCCATATTATTGAAAAAGGATACCATGCACCGTTTCGCCAGGAACCAATCGAGTTTATGGAATATGTACAAGCGTTCTTCGCGAAGAATCCACAATGATAAAATTTTAAGCATAAATGTACTTCTTTCCTCATACAGTGAAACTAATAAGGCTTGTCTAAGGAAAGGAATGAAGTAGAGTGGAAACTTTACCATGGTGGGTGTATCTTGTAATCGTTGGGATCGTATTAAGTGGCTACATGGTTTTATATACTTCGAAAAAAGAGCAAGAGATGGATAATGAGTTTATTGAAAAAGAAGGCGAAGTGTATATGAAGCGTTTAGCAGAGGAACGCGAGAAACGTAATCAGGATAGTGATAAAGATTCTGTATTGCTTTAATAGAAATGTTGAAAGGCTATTATCTAGTAGAAGTTTACATCTAGGTGGTAGCCTTTTTCTTTTTTGGGAAGCATGTATACGAAATTCATTATGAACTTTTATTGAGGGCATTTATATATATGTTTCTTCATAAGAATGGAACTAGCGGGGTATTTTATTGGGGGGATTAACAATGCATAGGGATGAAACTTCATTACATCCGGATACAGGTGTTACATCTGTAATGTTTGTTGAGCGTTCATTAAATGAAATTCGTTTTTGGTCTAGAATCATGAAGGAGCATTCTCTTTTTCTTCGCTTAGGGTTTAGATGCGAGGATACGCAACTAATTGAAGAGGCGAATCAATTTTATCGATTGTTTGAACATATTGAACAAATAGCGCATTCCTACACAAATGAAACAGATCCTGAGCAAATCAAAAGATTTAATGCAGAAGTACAACAAGCCGCAACTAATATTTGGGGGTTTAAACGAAAAATTTTAGGGTTGATTCTCACATGTAAATTGCCAGGACAAAATAACTTTCCGCTGTTAGTTGACCATACGAGTAGGGAAGCTGATTATTTTAGAAAACGTTTAATGGAATTAAATGAAGGGAAATTAGATGCCCTTCCTGATGCTATTATTAAAGAAAATGTTTTCTTTTTGAGGATTATGGCAGACCATGCTAAATTTATTGGTCATCTTCTTGATCCATCGGAAAGAAAGCTTGTAGATACAGCTCGGAATTTTAGCAATGATTTTGATGCATTAATGTATCAAGCAATTGACTTAGAATCAATGAAACCACAATCCCAAACAGTCCCTCTTTTAGATCAATTTTTAGATCAAAATCGTGTGTCGGTTGTATCTCTTCGGGACTTTAAGAAAACAGCACGTGATTTAATTGAGCAATGTAAAATAAAGAGTATCATTCATCCATTATTAGCAGACCACGTTTTCCGTGAAGCTGATAGATTTCTTGAAATCATTGATATGTATGATGTTCATCTTACAAATATTCAATCACAACCTAGATATTAGAAGGTAAGGAAAGATACTATTTTGCTTTCAGTTGAGAAGTTAACAATTTATTGTTAGCTTCTTTTCTTTTTAATGAAAAGTTTTGAAAATGAAACTTTACGTTATTCTTTCTGGAGACTGATAAGAAAGGATAGCGTATTTTTTATGCCCCATTTAGTCTTTATTCGTATTAATTCTTTGTATTATTGTTCGGGAAATTATTATAGAAGAAAAATATCTGAAACCTACATCGTATAGCACATGAAATAGCACCATTATAAGCTGTAACGCACAAGTTGCACAGGCTACGCAACGACAACTCGCTTTACTCTACATCATGTATTTGTCCATACTAGATGTAGAGAGGTGATAAACACAGTATGATTTTTAGTGAACGCTTAAAAGAAGAACGAGAAAAACGAAATTGGTCGCAAAGTGATTTGGCTGAAAAAATTCATGTAAGTAGGCAGTCTGTTTCGAAATGGGAGACGGGAAAGAACTATCCGAGCATTGAAATTATTATTCATTTAAGCGATCTGTTCGGTATTACGATTGATGAATTGCTAAGGAGCGATGAAGAATTGACGCAAAAAGTAATTGAAGATAGTAAGCAATTAGCGTATCCAAAATGGAAGGTGTTTTTTGATAGTTTATTTATGGTCGGGGTATTTTTGTTTCTTACAAAAATAGTTGTATGGACATTAAATAAGTTTGCAGGAACGAGCATTACAATTTTAGCGGATGCACCATATGTAATGAGTTTTTTACCTTTCATATTAATGGTTATAGGTGGCACTGCTTCTGATAAGTTGAAGAAAATATATAAATAGAGGAAAGATTTGAAAGAAATCCCCTACACTAGCTGTTCTTTTCACTCAAATTGTGTACTATAAAGGATAGGATGACATAAAGAAGGGGACATTTAGAATGGAATTTCATGAACAAAAGATTTTGCCGGCAGTAAGGCAAATTAAAGATTTGGAAAAGCTATTACATAGTTCGTATGAGTATATCGTTATTTTAGATATTCATGTCGGTCAATTGAAGAGTGTTATATCACTTGCGAAGCAATATTGTAAAAAGGTGTTTTTACATGTGGATTTGATCCATGGATTGCAGAGTGATGGGCATGCGACGGAGTATTTATGTCAGGAGTTTAGACCGTACGGGTTACTTTCAACAAAGGCGAGCGTAATTATGAAGGCGAAGCAAAAAGGTGTTGTGGCAATTCAGCGTATCTTTTTAATCGATTCGAGTGCAATGGAGAAGAGTTGCAATCTTTTAGAAAAGACGAAGCCAGATTATATAGAGGTGCTTCCGGGAGCGTTAACGGATGTGATCGCTGAAGTGAAAGAGCGTACTGGTGTACCGATTTTAGCGGGTGGTTTTATTCGTACTGTTGATGATGTAGAGAGAGCTTTAAATGCTGGTGCGACAGCAATTACGACATCAAAACGTGAACTATGGAAACATTACCAAAAAAAGTGACGAAAATGTGAAATAATTCTGTTGACACCGCTTTCATTAACGGTTAACATTATAGACAAGTTAATAAACGTGACGGAGAAAAGTAGAGATCCACATTTCATTGTTTCTATATAAATTTATATAGAAGCGTGCAAAGCTGTGGGTCTTTTTCTTTTGACAAAAACGAATGGCCATTCATTTTACCTCTATCACATTTGAAAGCGTTTAAATTGATTGTGGAGGGATACTATGTCAGCATTTTTAGGAGAGTTAATAGGGACTGCGTTGTTAATCGTACTTGGTGGCGGCGTTTGTGCTGGGGTAAGTTTAAAGAAGTCGTTTGCGAAAGATTCTGGTTGGATTGTTATTACAATGGGCTGGGGCTTAGCGGTAGCGGTTGCAGCGTACGCGGTTGGATCAATTAGTGGGGCACATTTGAATCCAGCTTTGACGATAGGATTAGCATTTAAGGGAGCGTTCCCATGGGGTGACGTACCTGGTTATATCGCAGCACAAATGATTGGGGCAATTATCGGGGCAGTTATCGTATATTTACATTACTTACCACACTGGAAAGAAACAGAAGATCCAGGAACAAAGTTAGGTGTATTTGCAACAGGTCCAGCAATTCCGAACACATTTGCAAACCTTTTAAGTGAAATGATTGGGACATTCGTTTTAGTATTTGGTATATTAGCAATTGGTGCAAATAAATTTGCAGATGGATTAAATCCATTTATCGTAGGTTTCTTAATTGTAAGTATTGGTTTATCATTAGGTGGAACGACAGGATATGCAATCAACCCAGCACGTGATTTAGGTCCGCGTATCGCGCACTTCCTCCTTCCGATTGCAGGAAAAGGCGGTTCAAACTGGAAGTATGCATGGATTCCAGTAGTAGGTCCGATTTTAGGTGGATCACTTGCAGGATTATTCCATCAAGTTGTATTTGAAGGAAAACAAAATGCAGCACTTATTTATGTAATTATTGCAACTGTGATTGTACTAGCAATCTCTTATATGACAAGCAAAAAAAGTGGAAGCAATACAAATAGTAGAAAAGTAGCATAAGGGGGAAACCATTATGAAAAAATATATTCTTTCATTAGACCAAGGAACAACTAGCTCACGCGCAATTCTTTTCAATAAAAAAGGTGAAATTGTTCATTCAGCTCAAAAAGAATTTACACAACATTTTCCAAAGCCAGGCTGGGTAGAGCATAACGCGCAAGAAATTTGGGGATCTATTTTAGCGGTTATCGCAACTTGCTTAAGCGAAGCTGATGTAAAGCCAGAACAAATCGCTGGTATCGGTATTACGAACCAACGTGAAACAGCGGTTGTATGGGATAAAACGACTGGTAAACCAATTTATAACGCAATTGTATGGCAATCTCGCCAAACAGCTGAAATTTGTGATGAGTTAAAAGAAAAAGGTTATAGCGAAATGGTTCGCGAAAAAACAGGTCTTTTAATTGACGCATACTTCTCTGGTACGAAAGTAAAATGGATTTTAGATAACGTTGAAGGTGCAAGAGAGAAAGCAGAAAACGGCGATCTATTATTCGGAACAATTGATACGTGGCTTGTATGGAAACTATCTGGTGGTAAAGCGCACGTAACGGATTACTCAAATGCGTCACGTACATTAATGTTTAACATTCACGACTTACAGTGGGATGATGAACTTCTAGACATGTTAACAGTACCAAAGAGCATGCTTCCAGAAGTACGTCCATCATCTGAAGTGTATGGAGAAACAATTGACTATCACTTCTTCGGTCAAAATGTACCGATTGCAGGTGTAGCTGGTGATCAACAAGCGGCATTATTTGGACAAGCTTGTTTCGGTGAAGGTATGGCGAAAAATACTTACGGAACTGGTTGCTTCATGTTAATGAATACTGGTGAAAAAGCAGTAGCTTCTGAGCACGGCCTATTAACAACAATTGCATGGGGAATAGATGGTAAAGTAAACTACGCATTAGAAGGAAGTATTTTCGTAGCGGGTTCTGCAATTCAGTGGTTACGTGACGGAATGCGCATGTTTAAAGATGCAAGTGAGAGTGAAGTATATGCTTCTCGTGTTGAATCAACTGACGGTGTATACGTTGTACCAGCATTCGTAGGATTAGGTACGCCTTACTGGGATAGTGAAGTACGCGGCGCTATGTTTGGTGTAACGCGCGGTACGACGAAAGAACACTTCATTCGTGCAACATTAGAATCTTTAGCTTACCAAACAAAAGACGTATTATGCGCAATGGAAGCAGATTCAGGTATTGAACTAAAAACATTACGCGTTGATGGCGGAGCAGTTAAAAATAACTTCTTAATGAAGTTCCAAAGTGATATTTTAGACGTTCCTGTAGAGCGTCCAGTGATCAATGAAACAACAGCTTTAGGTGCAGCGTACTTAGCTGGTCTTGCGGTTGGATATTGGAAAAACCAAGATGAAATTAAAGAACAGTGGCATATGGACAAACGCTTTGAGCCAACGATGGAAGCGGAAACAAGCGAAGAGCTATATGCTGGATGGAAAAAAGCAATTGAAGCAACAAAAGCTTTCAAATAATCATAAACAGTGTTATAATGGTGACAAGTTAATAATTCGGTAGGAGATTTGGAGAGACCACAACACGCTATAGAGGCGAAATCTATAGCGGAGTTTGTGGTCTCTTTTTTCGTTATCAAAGGGAGGAATTACCATGAAATTTTCAAGTAAACAACGTAAAGACGTATTAAACGGAGTAAATAAACAAGAATTAGATGTGATCGTAATTGGTGGAGGTATTACTGGTTCTGGTATTGCATTAGATGGAGCAACACGCGGGTTATCAACAATTGTGTTTGAAATGCAGGACTTTGCAGCAGGTACATCAAGTCGTTCAACGAAGCTTGTACACGGTGGTCTACGTTATTTAAAACAACTTGAAGTGAAAATGGTAGCAGAGGTGGGTAAAGAGCGTGCGATCGTATATGAGAACGGTCCCCATGTAACAACACCAGAGTGGATGTTACTTCCGTTCCATACAGGAGGTACGTTCGGATCATTTAGTACATCAATTGGTCTTCGTGTATACGACTTCTTAGCAGGTGTAAAACGAAGCGAGCGCAGAAAAATGTTTAACCGTGAAGAAACGCTGAAGAAAGAGCCTCTTGTAAAACAAGAAGGATTAAAAGGCGGCGGTTACTACGTAGAATATCGTACAGACGATGCGCGTCTTACAATTGAAGTAATGAAAGAAGCAATTGAGCACGGCGCAAAAGCTGTTAACTACGCAAAAGTAGATAGTTTCTTATATAAAGATGGAAAAGTATGTGGTGTACGTGTAATCGATTTACTAGACGGAGAAGTATACGAAGTTTACGGTAAGAAAATTGTAAACGCAGCTGGCCCTTGGGTAGATACACTTCGTGAAAAAGATAACTCGAAAAAAGGAAAAGTACTTCAGTTATCAAAAGGTGTTCACTTAGT
This sequence comes from Bacillus sp. GS3m_15504, assembly GCF_055825275.1. NCBI lineage: Bacteria > Bacillati > Bacillota > Bacilli > Caryophanales > Bacillaceae > Bacillus > Bacillus sp. GS3m_15504. The sequence goes on from NZ_JBVVNL010000009.1 coordinate 81,333, forward strand.
AATTGATCAAAAACGTTTCCCATTAGGTCAAGCGATTTACTTCGATACACCAGATAAACGTATGGTATTCGCGATTCCGCGCGGAGGAAAAACATATGTAGGTACAACAGATACGTTCTATGATAAAGACGCAGCTGTACCACAAATGACAACAGAAGATCGCACATACATCATTAATGCGATTAACTACATGTTCCCAAGCGTAAAAATTACGGAAAAAGACATCGAATCAAGCTGGGCTGGTGTACGTCCGTTAATTTACGAAGAAGGTAAGAGTGCATCTGAAATTTCTCGTAAAGATGAAATTTGGACTTCTGAATCTGGTTTAATTACAATCGCTGGTGGTAAATTAACAGGATACCGCAAAATGGCTGAAATGGTAGTAGACTACGTAACGAACTTACTACAAAAAGAAGGCCATAGTGCATATCCGAAGAGCTCAACGAAACATATGCCAATCTCTGGTGGACATGTAGATGGCTCTAAAGGATTACCAGCATTTATCGCGAAAAAAGCAGGTGAAGGTACGAAATACGGTTTAACAACAGCACAAGCAGAAGAATTCGCGAAATTCTACGGCTCTAACGTTGACGTACTATTTGACCTAGCGAAAAAACATAAAGACGAAGCGAAAGAATATAACATGCCGCTAGACGTTCTAATCCCACTTGTATACGCAATGGATTACGAAATGACAGCAAAACCAGTCGACTTCTTCGTACGCCGCAGAGGCGCTGTATTCTTCAACATCCACTGGGTATACGAGTGGAAAGAAGCAGTAATCAACTACATGGCTGCGAAACTAGGCTGGAGCAAAGAAGAACAAATGAAATACACAGCTGAATTAGAGAAAGCATTAACAGACGCTGTCATTCCTGTAGATCAACAAGAGCAGGCAGCTGCGTTAGCATAAAAAGAGAAACACCTGAAGGCGAGCCCTTTAGGTGTTTTTTCTCTTGACTAAAAATAATTAGAATGTGTTACAATGATGATAGAGTATGTAGTATGAGTTTTGCATAAAATAAAGAAGACAGAAGCCTGAGAAACTTCTGCCTTTGTAACCTAACTTGCTATTGTGGTGGTAGTAGGTGCGGTTATAAGACAATTACATTAACGTTTTAGCCGAGAACCGCCCTTACCTTTTCCACGAAGTGAACTGGACCCGAAAAGTTAGACATATATTTAAGCAGCTAATAAGGATTGAATTCTGTATTTTACAGGAGGCAATCCTTTTAATTTTGCCTTAATCCTTTTATTATTGTAATAATAAATATAATTC
>NZ_JBVVNL010000010.1:0-58576 GCF_055825275.1 Bacillus sp. GS3m_15504
GGCACGCCGCCAGCGTTCATCCTGAGCCAGGATCAAACTCTCCAATAAAGTTAGTTTGTCTAGCATCTAAAATAAAAATTGACGTTTCACGTTGTTTGTTTCGTTCAGTTTTCAAAGAACTACTTGGTCGCTCATTTGCGACTTCCTTATGTTAACATCTTCGTTTTTCAATGTCAACTAAGTTTTTCAATTTCTTTTTTGTCGTTTTCTGCGTTTCCGCATCAGCGACGGTTATTAATTTATCATATAATAACCATGAACGTCAACACTTTTTAATAAAAAGTTCTTTTTCTTACGTAACGAATACAGTCCTCTGCATTAGCGACTCTTCGAAACAAACAAAAAATGATTTTATATCTTTCTTCCATCGCCTTTTTTACAACGTCATGAATACGTTCATCTTCAAAATCAAATAAAAGTTCTTCTAACTCTCTCTTCAATATGTATTCCATTTCTTTTTTCTCTTCTTTCGTTAACATAAACCCAAGCAAATCATCACCTCAATCATTTCTTACAGAGCAATAAACATTATGCCGATTTTCATTTAACAAAATCCTACCATCCATTATATCCACTACTTACGATATTAATCCCTTGTTCTCTTTTTTATATTTACAGCATATATGTAACTGAAAAGGATTGGACAAAGGGGCGTAATATTATGTTTTTCTTTTTTATTACGAGTAAAAGAAACTTTAAACACATTAGCTTAATAGTGATACTTTCCTTATTTACCGCATGGCTACTCTTTTTGAAAACATATTCACACGAGTCTGCTTTTTCAACTGCTACAGGGCCTAAAGTTATTTACAAAGGCGACACCTCTAAAAAACAAGTTGCATTCACGTTTGATATTAGTTGGGGAGACAAAAAAGCAATTCCAATCCTTGATACACTTAAAGAAAGAGATATTAAGAATGCAACCTTCTTCCTTTCTGCTGCATGGGCAGAAAGACACCCTGATGTTGTTGAACGCATCATAAAAGATGGACATGAAATCGGTAGTATGGGTTATAATTACACATCCTACACTTCTCTAGAGACAAATGAAATACGAAGAGATCTTCTGCGAGCACAAGATGTTTTTACAAAACTCGGTGTGAAACAAATCAAGCTATTGCGTCCACCTAGTGGAGACTTTAACAAAGCAACACTTAAAATAGCAGAATCACTCGGATACACTGTCGTTCATTGGAGTAATAACTCAAACGATTGGAAAAACCCTGGCGTAAACAATATCGTTTCCACCGTCTCTAATAATTTAAAAGGTGGAGATATCGTCTTATTACATGCATCCGATTCTGCCCTTCAAACAAATAAAGCTTTGCCACTGCTTCTACAGAAATTAAAGAGTGACGGCTATGAGCAAATATCCGTATCACAACTTATTTCCAACACAAGTACGAAAAGTAAAGATGTTCAATAATTTTTTACACATAAAAAGCTCTATTACCTTTCATTCAGGTAATGGAGCTTTTTTCATCCCGATATTTTCATACATACAACTATCCTGCGTAAAAACGCTCTTAATTAGGCCGACTTACTCGTCTTTCCAATTAAACGATGTAATATAAGTAACTGATATGCATTACATAATAAAAGTGGTATCACCATTAAATATAACCAATCTGTATCATTAATCCGAAGCGCTGGTACCCACTCCAGAATTGTTACAACAACCATAAAGAACAAAGCTGGCACAAATGCCTTTTTATTCGTTTCTTTACTTTTTATATAAGCAACGATGGCCCCAAACATAAATAACACACCAGCAACAAGTATGTTATTCCCTAATGAAACTTCTCCATTTGCAATCAATACCGATCTTAAATACACGAAATCAAATAAAACGAATGCAATAAAGAAGAGCTGGACTATATTCCATAAAGAAGACGATCGGAACATCCCTAGTCCAAAACGGTGGATTGTTAAATAAGCAAAGAACCCCATTTGACTTATTACACTAAAAATGAATCCTACACCCATCAACCAGAAGGAAACTGCCAAAATCTCCTTTCCGTCGAAATTTTGAAAAAATTTCGCGTACTTGTCCCACTCTAAAACAAACCCAATAATGACTGTACTAATCCCACCAAGAAACAACGTCGTAAAAAATAGTCGTACCCACTTGCGGCTATTCACAACACATCCCCCATTATCCTTATATTTCTAATTAAATTGTATCAATGACAATTTCAAAAAGCTAGCCATGTTCATGTATAAATTCCTTAAAGATATTTATATTAAAAAGAGAGAACTGTGCTGAAAGGAGTTCCAACTTATGAAACGGATGCTGCTCGTTTTGACTTCTTCTTTTCTATTTCTTGTACTTGTAGCATGTGCACAAGAAAAAGAAGCAAAGTCCGAACTTGATTATGATCAAACGAAGAAAATGATTGTTGATATTTTAAAAACCGATCAAGGTAAGAAAGCCATTCAAGATGTGTTAACTGATGAAAAAATGAAACAGGCACTCATACTAGATGAAACAGTAGTAAAGAAAACGATTGAAGATGCAATGGTATCCGACAAAGGGCAACAATTCTGGGAAAAGCTCTTTAAAGACCCTGAGTTCTCATCGAAATTTGCTAAAAGTATGGGAAAAGAACAAACAGCCTTAATGAAAACATTACTAAAAGACCCTGAATACCAAGCAGGTGTTATAGAAATTATGAAAAACCCTGAAGTAGAAAAAATGATGTTACAAACGATGAAGAGCAAAGAATATCGTCAATATTTACAACAAGTACTAACAGAAACTGCTGAAAGCCCACTCTTCCAAGCTAAAATGATTGATATTATTAGTAAAGGTGTCCAAAAAGCCGAAAAAAGTGGTTCCGATAAAAAGGAAGCAGGCGGTGAAGGTGGTTCTCAAGAAGGTAAAAAGGAACAGCAGTAAAAATAATAACACTAATAATGAGTGGACAATATATGTATCGTCCACTCATTATTATTTTATTTTTGCGCAAAAGCTGTTTTATCAATTACTGTTTCAGCTATCGTGCGATAAATAAGACCTGTCGTATGCGTATCTTCATATACTGACGGCGCAAAATCTTCTTTATTCCAATCAGGTTGTTGAAGCGGGATTCGGCCAAGTACTTCTGTTTGAAGTTCTGTAGCTAACTTATCTCCTCCACCTCTTCCAAACACATATTCTTTTTCACCAGTTGTTTTACTTTCGAAATAAGCCATATTTTCAACAACACCAAGAATACTATGTTCTGTACGTAAAGCCATTGCTCCAGCACGTGCTGCTACAAATGCCGCTGTGGGATGCGGTGTTGTGACAATAATCTCTTTACAAGCCGGCAACATCGAATGTAAGTCTAGCGCAACATCACCTGTACCTGGTGGTAAATCTAAAACTAAATAATCTAAATCGCCCCACTCTACTTCCGTAAAGAAGTGATTTAACATTTTCCCAAGCATAGGCCCTCTCCAAATAACCGGTGCATTATCTTCTACAAAGAACCCCATTGAGATTACCTTTACACCTAGACGCTCCACTGGAATAATTTTATCTCCTCTTACTACAGGTCGTTTCTCTATCCCCATCATATCAGGTACGCTAAAACCATAAATATCTGCATCAATGATACCAACTTTTTTCCCTAGACGTGCTAGAGCAATAGCAAGGTTAACAGAAACTGTTGATTTTCCTACTCCACCTTTTCCACTCGCCACTGCTAAAAATGTCGTTTTCGAATTTGGTGACAATAAAGATTCAGTTTGCTCTTCTTGTTCCGGTGCAAACTGAGCTAATTCCTCTTCTGTAAATTCTGCAAAGCGAAGCCCTACTGTTGCTGCTCCTAATTCTTTTACTAACTTTACAATTCCAGATTGCAATTGCATCTGTTCCGCTGTACCGGTTTTTACGATTGCAATTTTAACACTTACATGTTTCTTCTCAGGCTTGACTGTTACCTCTTTAATTGCCCCTGTTTCTTTTAACGTTTTATGTAAAAACGGATCTACAATCCCTTCTAACGCTTCCACTACTTGCTCTTTCATTACCATAATTAGCCCAGCCCCCTGTATGAAAAATAACATAATGTTAATTAAATATATCTCTCTTCACTTTTGAAATAAATGCGTTTACATTTCCAGTATAACATATTTTCGGAAAACTTCGTTAACGAGAGAAACTCAAAAAAATCCCCCTTATTCTGGAGGATTTCCTTTTTCCGTGAAATAACGTAATATACCACGATATACTGCAGCCGCTACCTTTTGCTGATATTTCTCCGAATTTAACATATACCTTTCATTTACATTCGATAAAAAGCCAGCTTCAATTAAAGCGCCTGGTGTTTTCGCATACTTTAATAAATACACATGAGAAATTGTTTTAGCAGAACGATTTGTATTCTCTAAACTTGTTCTCAACTCAGCTTGTATAAATTTCGCAGCACGTTCATTTTCAATTGAAGAACGGTAATAGAACGTTTGTGCCCCCTTCGATCCACTACTAGTCAAAGCATTTAAATGAATGCTCGCAAAGAAGTCTACATCAGGTTTATTAATAATCTCTACACGCTTTTTTAAATCTTCTGCTTTACGTCTACTATATGACTTTGTATCTTTCTGGGCTAAATCATAATCTCCCTCACGCGTTAAAATAACTAACGCACCTTGTTCTTGTAAATAATCTTGTACCTTCTTTGTAATCTCAAGCGTAATATCTTTTTCTACAATATCCTTGCCACCAACTGCTCCTCCATCTGGTCCACCATGCCCAGCATCTAATACAATTACTTTCCCTGATAAGGGTAAATTCCAAGCTCGCCACGATTTTGTAATTTGAAATTCTTGTTTGACTAAAAAAAACAAAATAACCGCAGCGAGTGCAAAAGAGATAATTCGAATTCTCTTCATACCTTTCCTCCTCCAGCTAGTCCCTCTAATTACTTATATGGGACAAGAGGAAAGTTTATGCTTGTCTTAATGAAGCTTTAATCGATATCTTCTTTCACCTTTTTCATATCCTTCCTGCCACCATAAACCAATAAACTGCTGACAAGATTCAAAAAGCAATTCCTCATCTTGTAACTTAATTTCCCGCATAGTCATGCTCGTTAAAAATTGAAATAGCGTTTCCGTTAATTGTTGCTCTTCTTCTAGAGCCCTATATTTCACATCAAAGAACGATTCGCCATAATAACCAAATTTACTATATCTTGCTCCTAATAAATACGATTCTATCCCTAATTCAATGCAGTAATCTTCATACTGGCGATGAAGTTCTTGCATCTGAAAGGCATCTCTAATATTTGAACGTAATGTTTTTAATGATAATTCCCGCAGCATCTTCCGCTCATATTTCAACTGCTTTTCTTTTTGTTTTTCTTGTAAGCTGACAATGACATTCATAGTACTTATAAACCTCCCTAATACGTATTAGTCTAAACTTCTAAAGAAGAAGCATACGCGAGAGGATAGCACTAAAATATTCCAAACTACAAAAATTACAAAAGAGGAATGAAACATAAAAAAACCCCAACCAAAATGGTTGGGGTTTGTAGTTCGCAAAAATTAACGTTTTGAGAACTGAGGTGCACGACGTGCGCCTTTAAGACCGTATTTTTTACGCTCTTTCATACGTGCGTCACGAGTTAATAGACCTGCACGTTTTAGTGTTAGACGGTATTCTGGATCAGCTTTTAATAAAGCGCGAGAAATACCGTGACGAATAGCACCAGCTTGACCAGTGTATCCACCACCATTTACGTTTACAAGTACATCGTAGTTACCTAAAGTTTCTGTTGCAACTAGAGGTTGTTTCACTACTTCACGTAATGCAGCAAATGGGATATAGTTTTCAAAATCACGACCGTTAATGATAACGCGTCCTTCGCCTGGAACTAGGCGTACGCGCGCTACTGAACTCTTACGACGTCCAGTGCCATAGTATTGAACCTGTGCCAAAGTAAGCCCTCCTTTAATTGATTATCCGCGAAGTTCGTAAACTTCTGGTTTTTGTGCTTGGTGTGGATGCTCTGCTCCAGCATACACGTTTAGTTTCTTAGAAACTTGACGGCCTAAGCGTCCTTTTGGAAGCATGCCTTTAATTGCAAGCTCTAACATTTGTACAGGGTAGTTTGTACGCATTTCAAGAGCTGTTCTTTGTTTAAGTCCACCTGGGTGGTTAGTGTGACGGTAGTAAATTTTATCGTTTAATTTATTACCTGTTAAATGAATTTTCTCAGCGTTAATAATAATTACATGATCACCCGTGTCAACGTGTGGTGTAAATGTAGGTTTGTTTTTACCACGTAAAATGGATGCTACTTCACTAGCAAGGCGACCTAAAGTTTGACCTTCAGCATCAACCACATACCATTTACGCTCAACTTCGTTAGCTTTTGCCATAAAAGTCGTACGCATGTGTTTCCCTCCTCGTTATCTTTTCCATAGAAAAAATCTATTGTTTATCTTAAACACGATTTCCTTCCGGGGCTAATCGTGGTTTTAGAAACAATACCATATGTTATGATATACTTTTGAGTTTCTAATGTCAAGCAAATGTTACACCAGGATTAGTTGTTATAGTTTACCTGCCATAAATAAAGCCCATGACCAGGAGCCATCTTTCCAGCAAACTGACGATTTTGTTTCGCTAAAATCTCTGGAATGCTATCCGGATCAAGCTTTCCTTGGCCTACGTTAAGTAACGTACCAACAATAATCCTGACCATATTATATAAAAATCCATTACCTACAAAACGAAAAATTAATTCATCGTCTTGCTCAATTAGCTCGATTTCATAAATTGTTCTCACTTTATCTTTTTTGTCAGTTTTTGCCGAACAAAAAGAAGTGAAATCATGCGTTCCAATAAAATAAGGGATCGCTTTTCTTATAGAGTTTACTTCGAGTGGATATGGATATTGATATACATAATTTCTACGGAATACATCCGCAGTCTTTGATACTAGTACACGATAACGATATTCTTTTCTCTCAACACCGTATCGAGCATGAAATTCTTCTGTTTTTTTCTCTACCTGTGTGATAACAATATCATCTGGTAGCATTGTGTTTAATGCATTACTCCATTGCCACTCTTCAAGAGACAACGGTGTATCAAAGTGTATCACTTGTCCTTTAGCGTGAACGGTAGAATCCGTTCTGCCTGATGCCTGAACACGAACAAGTTCTCCTTTATGCAATTTCTGTAAAGCCTTCTCTATCTCTTGTTGAACAGTACGATGCTGCGGTTGAATTTGATAACCACAAAAATGCATGCCATCATATGCAACCGTACATTTTATTCTATCCATTTCTCTATTCTCCATTACGATCGCACCCATGCCAAAATACAAGCTAAACAAAGTAAGCTTATAATCGTTACTGTATCGCTTGTTTTCCAGCGTAGTTGCCTAAATTTAGTACGCCCTTCGCCACTTTGATATCCACGAGCTTCCATAGCGATTGCTAAGTCCTCTGCACGCTTAAAAGCACTGATAAATAGAGGAACGAGTAGTGAAATGATAGCTTTCATTCTATCTTTTATCGGTCCCCCTGCGAAATCAATACCACGTGACGATTGTGCCTTCATTATTTTACTCGTCTCATCCATTAATGTCGGAATAAAACGAAGAGAAATTGACATCATTAATGCGATTTCATGAACAGGAACTTTTATACGCTTCAACGGCTTTAATAACGTCTCCAAACCATCTGTAATCTCAATGGGTGTCGTCGTTAACGTTAATAATGTCGTCATTAAAATAATAACGAAGAATCGTATAGAAATGTATATCCCTTGCTCTAATCCTTTTTCATGTATCGAAAACCAACCAAGCTGGAATAATACTTCCCCTTCTTTATTTGTGAAAATATGCAGGAAAAATGTAAAAAGAAAAATCCATAGAATTGGTTTTAAGCCCGAAAGTACATAACGAATCGGCACTTTTGCAAAAAATAAAGCAATGAGTGCATATAAAAATAAAAATCCATATGAAATCGCATTATTTGCTAAGAAAACAACAAATACATATAAAAAGACAATCAGCAGCTTCGTGCGTGGATCAAGTTGATGAATAAGAGAATTCCCTGGAATATACCTTCCAATAATCAACTGCTGCATGATTCATGACCACCTTTTCGTAACACCTGCACAACTTCATGAGTAAGATCCTCTAAAGATAAGGTAGCCTTTGGGATTGAAATGCCAAACTTCTCTTCAATTGCACGTTTATACTTTAAAGACATAGGAAGATCCACGCCAATTTTCTCTAGTTCATCAGCATGTGAAAATACTTCCTCTGCACTTCCTTGCAAAAAGACCGTTCCTTTATGCATGACTACAATCTGCTCGGCATATTTAGCAGCATCCTCCATATTATGCGTTACAAGGATAACTGTAAGGCCTTTCTCCTTATGTAGCTTATAAAACATCTCCATAAGTTCATTTTGCCCTTTTGGATCTAGTCCTGCTGTAGGTTCATCTAATACAAGCACTTCGGGTTCCATCGCTAATACGCCTGCTATCGCAACACGCCTCATTTGCCCACCACTTAACTCAAATGGTGAACGCGCTAACAGTTCTGGTTCTAACCCTACAAGTTCAATTGCTTCTCTTGCCTTTTGCTTCGCTGCTTCTTCCGATACCCCAAAATTAGTAGGGCCGAAACAAATATCTTTCTCCACAGTCTCTTCAAATAACTGATGTTCTGGGAATTGAAAGACAACCCCTACCTTTTTACGTAGTGGCTTTAGCTTTTTTTCTTTCTTTCCTGCCGAAATGAAATGTTCACCAATTTGAACTGTGCCATTTGTCGGCTGCAATAAACCATTTAAATGTTGAATCATCGTCGACTTACCTGAACCAGTATGACCGATAATGGCATAATAGCCCCCACTTGGAAACGACACGTCTACATCATAAAGTGCGCGTCTTTCAAATGGAGTTTTATATTGATAACGATGTTCTACTTTTTGGAATGTAATCTCCAAAGTTCGTTCACCAAGCTTTCCATTGTAAGATGCGTATTTTGCAAGAGAATTTCATTTCTTTTTAATAATTCTGCTATTTTCACTGAAAATGGTACATCTAATCCAATTTCTTGGAGCATATGAGAGGACTTGAAAATTTGTTCTGGAGTCCCTTCCTCTAATATCTCTCCCTTATTTAAAATAATGACACGGTCTGATTGTGCCGCTTCTTCTAAATCGTGCGTAATTGATAACACAGTAATACCTTTTTCATTAACAAGTTGTCTAACCGTTTCTACTACTTCACGTCTCCCTTGAGGGTCTAGCATTGACGTTGCTTCATCTAATATCAAAATAGATGGCTGAAGTGCTAAAACGCCTGCTATTGCTACTCGCTGCTTTTGTCCACCAGATAACGAATGAGGCTCATCATTAAGAAAATCTTCCATACGGACTAGTCGTAAAGCCTGATTTAATCTTTCTACCATTTGTTCTCTTGGCATTCCAATATTCTCTAACCCAAAGACAACGTCATCTTGCACTGTCGTTCCAACAAATTGATTATCTGGATTTTGAAATACCATCCCAATTTGTTTTCGAACATCCCATACCGTTTCCTCTGACAAAATCATTGTATCATTTACTGTAATTGTCCCTGCTTCCGGCAAAAACAAACCATTCAATAATTTTGCAAGTGTAGACTTCCCTGAACCGTTTTGTCCAATAACAGATACCCATTCTCCTTCAAATAAGGAGAATGAAACATCTTTTAATGCATAAGTGGCTGCACCAGGATATTGAAATGATATATTTTCTGTCCGAAGTTTCTCTTTTTTCAATACAAGGCACCCTTTCCTTCGCCAAGTAAGCCTATTTTTATATTTAAAAAAAAGGGCCATGACCAGTTTCTTGAAAAGAACTGTCCTGCCCTTTTAATTATCATTATACTAACTCGATAATTACCATTGGTGCTGCGTCTCCGCGACGTGGACCAATTTTTGCAATACGAGTGTATCCGCCTTGGCGCTCAGCATAGCGTGGAGCTACATCAGCGAATAGTTTTTGAAGTGCATCTTGACCAGTCTCAGCGTTAGCTACTTCATTGCGAATGAAAGCTGCTGCTTGACGACGAGCATGAAGATCTCCGCGTTTACCTAAAGTGATCATTTTTTCCACTACAGAACGAAGTTCTTTTGCACGAGTTTCTGTCGTTTGGATGCGCTCGTTGATAATTAAATCAGTAGCTAAGTCACGTAACATAGCTTTACGTTGCGCACTTGTACGGCCTAATTTTCTGTATGCCATTCGTAGTTCCCTCCTTTGTTGATGGGTTTAAATCCTCAGTCGTCTTTACGTAAACCTAAACCTAATTCCTCAAGTTTATGTTTAACTTCTTCTAAGGATTTACGTCCTAAGTTACGAACTTTCATCATATCTTCTTCTGTTTTGTTCGCAAGCTCTTGTACAGTATTAATTCCTGCACGTTTTAGGCAATTATAAGAACGAACAGAAAGGTCTAGTTCTTCGATAGTCATCTCAAGAACTTTCTCTTTTTGATCTTCTTCCTTCTCGACCATAATCTCAGCATTTTGTGCTTCATCAGTTAAACCAACAAAGATATTTAAATGCTCAGTTAAGATTTTGGCACCTAAAGAGATAGCTTCTTTTGGCCCGATGCTTCCATCCGTCCATACATCAAGCGTAAGCTTATCATAATTAGCCACTTGTCCGACACGTGTCTTTTCCACTTGGTAAGTCACACGTGATACTGGAGTATAAATAGAATCAATAGGAATTACTCCTATTGGTTGATCTTCGCTTTTATTTGCATCAGCTGGCGTATACCCACGGCCACGCTTTGCAGTTAAACGCACGCGGAAATGCGCATCTTTTGCTAACGTTGCAATGTGTAAATCTGGATTTAAGATTTCTACATCACTATCGTGAGTAATATCAGCAGCTGTGACAATACCTTCGCCCTGCACATCAATTTCCAACGTCTTCTCTTCTTCAGAGTAGATTTTAAGAGCTAACTTTTTCAAGTTTAAGATGATCGTTGTAACGTCTTCTACTACGCCCTCAACTGTTGAAAATTCATGTAATACGCCATCGATTTGGATAGCAGTAACAGCGGCACCAGGGAGTGAAGATAAAAGAATACGACGTAAGGAGTTACCCAACGTAGTACCATATCCACGCTCAAGCGGTTCAATTACGAATTTACCATATTTAGCATCTTCGTTAAGTTCAACCGTTTCGATTTTCGGCTTTTCGATTTCAATCATTAACTAAACCCTCCTTCAAAACGTCGAAACCCCGGTTAAACAAAGGTATAACCTCTGTCTAACCGAAAGTCCCCCTTAGGCAGTTCCCGATTGTGCACAACAAGCGATGTTTCTGTACGAAATTTCTCGATAATGCATCATATCCATTATAGACAAAAGGGAAAATTCTATACAGAAAAATTACACACGACGACGTTTTGGTGGACGACATCCATTATGAGGAACTGGAGTAACATCTCTAATTGCTGTTACTTCTAGACCTGCAGCTTGAAGAGCACGAATTGCAGCTTCACGACCAGCACCAGGACCTTTAACAGTAACCTCTAAAGTTTTTAAACCGTGTTCCATTGCAGCTTTAGCAGCAGTTTCAGCAGCCATTTGTGCAGCGAATGGAGTAGATTTACGAGATCCACGGAAACCAAGTGCACCAGCACTAGACCAAGAAAGTGCGTTACCGTGAGTATCTGTAAGTGTTACGATTGTGTTGTTGAAAGTAGAACGAATATGAGCTACACCAGCTTCAATATTCTTTTTCACACGTTTTTTACGAGTGTTTGTTTTACGTGCCATTGTTAGTTCAACCTCCTTTACTTATTATTTCTTTTTATTTGCTACTGTACGACGTGGACCTTTACGTGTACGAGCATTGTTTTTAGAGTTTTGACCACGAACTGGTAAACCACGACGGTGACGAAGACCACGGTAAGAACCGATCTCCATTAGACGTTTGATGTTAAGAGATACTTCACGACGAAGGTCTCCCTCAACTTTAATACGATCGATGATATCACGGATACGTCCTAATTCGTCTTCCGTTAAATCACGAACTCGTGTTTCTTCAGAAATACCTGCTTCAGCAAGAATTTTTTCAGCAGTTGTGCGACCAATGCCGAATACGTAAGTTAAAGAAATAACAACGCGTTTGTCTCGAGGAATATCTACACCTGCGATACGTGCCATTACGAATGCACCTCCTTCTGATTAACCTTGTTTTTGTTTATGTTTAGGGTTTTCACAAATAACCATTACTTTTCCACGTCTACGAATAACTTTACATTTTTCGCAGATTGGTTTAACTGACGGTCTTACTTTCATGTCTCGAACCTCCTTAAAGATTACGGAGTGCTATATTATTTAAAACGGTACGTAATACGACCACGATTTAAATCGTACGGAGATAATTCTACCGTAACTTTGTCTCCTGGTAAAATACGAATGAAGTTCATACGGATTTTACCAGAAACGTGAGCCAATACGACATGCCCATTCTCTAATTCTACTTTGAACATAGCATTTGGCAACGTTTCAAGAACGGTACCTTCGACTTCAATTACATCATCTTTAGCCATTCAATAGTTCTCCCTTCATCAAATCAGTAACATTTTACACTGCTCTGAAATCCCGGAGAGCCAGCTACTTATAAAGTGGTAAGGATTTCGTATCCTGCTTCTGTAAGAGCAATCGTGTGCTCAAAATGGGCACACCATTTACCATCTACCGTTACCACTGTCCAGTCATCAGATAGTGTTTTTACATATCGTCTTCCTTGATTCACCATCGGCTCAACACAGATGACCATTCCCGGCTTTAATCTAGGGCCTCTATTTGGTGGACCATAGTGCGGGATTTGAGGGTCCTCATGTAAGTCTTGCCCGATTCCGTGACCAACATACTCCCTAACGATCGAGAATCCATTCTCTTCAGCATGGGTTTGAACCGCATGTGAGATATTTGATAATCTCTCGCCTGGTTTTACTTGTTCTAGACCAAGATACAACGATTTTTCTGTGACATCAAGTAGCTTTTGAACAGATTCAGAAATGTTTCCAACTGGATACGTCCATGCAGAATCTCCATGGTACCCATTGTATTTCGCACCAATATCGATACTGATGATATCGCCCTCTTTGAGCTTGCGCTTCCCTGGAATTCCGTGTACAAGCTCTTCATTTACAGAAGCACATATGCTCCCCGGAAATCCGTTGTATCCTTTAAAAGATGGCGTAGCACCATATTTTTGAATCGTCTTTTCCGCTATTTGATCGAGCTCTTTCGTTGTAATTCCTGGAGTAATGTGTTGTTTTAACTCTTGATGAGTTAAAGCAACGATCCTGCCAGCTTCTCGCATGATTTCTATCTCGCGAGGAGTTTTGCAGATTATCATTACGCTAAGCCTCCGATGAGAACATCGATATCAGCAAATACTTTATTGATATCTTGCTCACCATTAATGCTTTGTAGGTAACCAAGCTCCTCGTAGAAATCAAGCAAAGGTTTAGTTTGCTTAATATTTACATCTAAGCGATTTGCTACAGTTTCTTCATTGTCATCAGAGCGTTGATATAATTCGCCACCACATTTATCGCACACGTCAGCTTTTGCTGGCGCATTGAATTCTAAGTGGTAAGTCGCACCGCACTCTTTACAAATGCGACGGCCTGTAAGGCGTTTTAATAACAACCCTGAATCCACATTAATGTTTAAAACATAGTCGATTTTTTTGCCAAGATCTTTCATAATCTCTTCAAGAGCTGATGCTTGTGCAACAGTTCGTGGGAAACCATCTAATAAGAAGCCTCTTACACAGTCTTCTTGGCTTAAACGTTCACGAACGATTCCGATTGTAACTTCATCTGGAACAAGTGCACCTTTATCAATAAAAGATTTTGCTTGTAAACCCATTTCAGTTTCAGCCTTCATAGCTGCACGGAACATATCTCCTGTTGAGATGTGAGGGATGTTATACTTGGCAACAATCTGTTCGGCTTGTGTACCTTTACCAGCACCAGGAAGCCCCATTAAAATTAAGTTCATCCTTGTTCCCCCTCAGAGTACATGAGCATGTAGGGAAGACAATACTTCCCACTTACTCACTGCTTGATAAACCCTTTGTAATGGCGTTTTACCAGTTGGCTTTCTAGCTGCTTCATTGTTTCTAAAGCAACGCCGACAACGATTAACATACTCGTTCCACCGATCTGTGCAGATGGAGGAAGATTTCCCAGCTTCGTAAAGATAACTGGTAAGATTGCAATCGCTGCTAGGAAAATTGATCCTACAAAGGTCAAACGATACAAGATTTTTGTTAGATATTGTTCCGTATTCTTACCCGGACGAATACCTGGAACATATCCACCTTGTTTGTTTAGATTCTCTGACATTTGCTCTGGATTAACCTGAACAAATGCATAGAAATATGTGAAGGCTACAATGAGCGCAACATATATGATCATTCCCACTGGGTGAGAATAGTTAAAGTTTGCAATAATCCACTGCGATACATCATGTTTCGGGAAGAACTGTGCAATAGTCGGAGGCGTAATTAAGAATGAAACAGCAAAAATTACTGGAATAACACCAGCACTATTTACCTTAAGCGGTAAATGTGTGTTTTGTGCTCCAGCATAACCACCATTTCCTCCTGTTACACGCTTCGCATATTGAATTGGGATCTTTCTAACAGCCTGTTGAATGAAAATAACACCCACAATAACTGCTAGCACAGCTAGTAAGATCAATGCAACTTTAACGATACTCATGAACAATTGATCTCCGATATTTTGAAACTGTTGCTGATACACTTGAGATATAACACTTGGGATCGCTGCGGCAATACCACCAAAGATAAGAATGGAAATACCATTACCTACACCTTTAGCTGTAATCTGTTCACCTAACCACATTAAAAATGCAGTACCAGCAGTCAGTACCGTAGCAATGTATAAATAAGTGCTCCAACCAGGATTCAAAATTAATTGTCCACCTACCATACCGTTAAAACCGATTGACATACCAAACCCCTGAATAAACGCAAGAACAATTGTAAAATAACGCGTGAATTGCGTTAATTTACGACGGCCCATTTCACCTTGCTTCGCCCATTCCGAAAATTTAGGAACAACATCCATCTGCAATAATTGCACGATGATGGATGCTGTAATATACGGCATGATTCCCATCGCAAAGATGGAGAAGTTTTTCAAGGCTCCACCGCCAAATGTATTTAGAATACCTAAAGCATTTAATTGATCTTGTGCCTTCAGTACGTCTCCATTTGTAAATGGCACGGGGATAAACGTGCCAATCCTGAATACGATTAACATCGCTAAAGTGAATAATATTTTACGTCTTATCTCAGCAACGCGCATAAAGTTGGAGATTGTACGAAACATTAGATCACCTCAACTGATCCGCCAGCTGCTTCAATTGCTTCTTTAGCACTTGAAGAGAACTTGTGCGCTTTAACAGTTAGTTTTTTCTCTACTGCGCCGCTTGCAAGAATTTTAACACCGTCGTTTAATTTGCTGATAACGCCAGTTTCCAGCAATAATTCAGGTGTTACTTCTGTACCATCTTCAAAACGATTTAACGTTGATAAGTTTACAATAGCAAACTCTTTACGGTTAATGTTTGTGAAGCCGCGTTTTGGTAAACGACGGAATAATGGAGTTTGACCACCTTCGAAGCCAAGACGAACACCGCCGCCAGAACGTGCGTTTTGTCCTTTATGACCTTTACCAGCAGTTTTACCGTTACCAGAACCGATACCACGACCGACACGGTTACGTACTTTACGAGAACCTTCTGCAGGTTTTAATTCATGAAGTTTCATTCCCAGGCACCTCCTTATATTAATGAGTTATCCTTAAGCTTCTTTTACAGTTACAAGGTGAGAAACTTTGTTGATCATACCAAGAATAGCAGGAGTTTCTTCCTTAACTACAGTTGAATTCAACTTTTTAAGACCTAAAGCTTCTACCGTCGCACGTTGATCTTGTGGACGACCAATTACACTACGAGTGAGGGTAATTTCTAACTTTTTCGCCATTTGTTTTCCCTCCTTAACCTAGTAGCTCTTCTACAGATTTACCGCGTAATTTTGCAACATCTTCAGCGCGCTTAAGTTCGCTTAATCCGTTCACAGTAGCGCGAATCATGTTGATTGGTGTGTTAGAACCAAGAGATTTCGAAAGAATATCTTGTACACCTGCTAATTCAAGGACCGCACGAACAGGTCCACCAGCAATAACACCAGTACCCTCAGCAGCAGGTTTTAAGAATACTTCACCAGCGCCAAAATGACCGTTGATTGTGTGTGGAATTGTTGTACCAACTAATGGTACAGCGATTAAGTTTTTCTTAGCGTCTTCGATAGCTTTGCGGATTGCGTCTGGTACCTCTTGTGCTTTACCAGTACCGAATCCAACATGACCGTTTTTATCGCCAACTACAACTAGTGCAGCAAAGCGGAAACGACGACCACCCTTAACAACTTTCGCGACACGATTTATCGTAACTACACGTTCTTCAAGTTCTAATTTACTTGGGTCAATGCGATGCATCAATTTTCCCTCCTTTGACCATTAAAATTGTAATCCAGCCTCACGAGCAGCTTCAGCTAGAGCTTTAACACGGCCATGGTATAAGTAACCACCGCGATCAAATACTACTTCTTTAACGCCTTTCTCTACAGCACGCTTAGCAACTGATTCTCCAACTTTCGTAGCAGCTTCAATATTGCTAGTACCGTTAAGAGCAAGGTCTTTATCAAGAGTAGATGCACTTACTAACGTTACACCATTCACATCATCAATAACTTGAGCGTAAATATGTTGGTTAGAACGGAACACGTTTAAACGTGGACGCTCTGCAGTACCAGTAAGTTTAGCACGTACACGTGCATGTCTTTTCTTACGAGTCGCATTTTTATCAGCTTTAGTGATCATTCTTGTCACTCCTTTCTCTCACCTAACGGGTTTACTTAGCAGTTTTACCTTCTTTACGACGAACAACTTCGCCTTCGTAACGAATACCTTTACCTTTGTAAGGCTCAGGAGCACGTACAGCACGGATGTTAGCAGCAAATTCGCCAACACGTTGCTTGTCGATACCTTTGATTACGATCTTAGTTGGTGCAGGTACTTCAACTTCAAGACCTGCTTCCGGAGTCATTTCTACTGGATGAGAATAACCTACGCTTAATACAAGTTTATCACCTTGTTTTTGAGCACGGTAACCAACACCGACTAATTCAAGTCCGCGTGCGAAACCTTCAGTTACACCTTCAACCATGTTTCCGATTAAAGCACGAGTTGTACCGTGTAATGCACGGTGTTCCTTCTGTTCAGATGGACGCTCAACTGTTAATGTATTCTCTTCAATTTTGATAAGCATATCAGCATTGAAAGTACGAGTTAATTCACCTTTAGGGCCTTTTACTGTTACAGTATTGTCTTCTGCAACTGTAATAGTAACACCTGCAGGGATTTCAAGAATCTTTTTACCAATACGAGACATGTGGTCACACCTCCGTTCGTTTTAAATATATATTACCAAACGTATGCTACTACTTCTCCACCAGTTTGTAATTGACGAGCGTCTTTGTCTGTCATTACTCCCTTAGATGTAGAAACAAGAGCGATACCTAATCCGTTAAGTACACGTGGTACTTCGTCAGCTTTAGCGTAAACGCGTAAGCCAGGTTTACTGATACGTTTTAATCCAGTGATTACACGTTCATTGTTTGCACCATATTTCAGGAAAATACGAAGGATACCTTGTTTGTTATCCTCGATGTATTCTACATCACGAATGAAACCTTCACGTTTTAAAAGTTCAGCGATCTCTTTTTTGATTTTAGAAGCAGGAACCTCTAATTTCTCATGACGTACCATGTTCGCATTACGGATGCGAGTAAGCATGTCTGCAATTGGATCTGTCATCACCATGTGTTTTACCTCCTTCCCATTTGTGGGTTTTACCAACTAGCTTTTTTAACACCAGGAATTTGACCTTTATATGCAAGTTCACGGAAACAAATACGGCAAAGTTTAAATTTGCGGTATACAGAATGCGGACGACCGCAGCGTTCGCAACGTGTATACTCTTGTACTTTAAACTTAGGAGTACGCTTTTGTTTCGCTATCATAGATTTTTTAGCCACGTTTTCGCCTCCTCTACTTAGCGTTGGCTTCCATTATTTTTGGAATGGCATACCGAATTGTGTTAACAGTTCACGAGCTTCTTCATCAGTTTTCGCTGTAGTAACGATTACGATGTCCATACCGCGGACTTTGCTTACTTTATCATAATCAATCTCAGGGAAAATAAGTTGCTCTTTAACACCTAATGTGTAGTTTCCACGACCATCGAATGATTTCTTAGAAACACCACGGAAATCACGTACACGTGGTAAAGAAACTGATACTAATTTGTCGAAGAACTCATACATTTGCTCGCCGCGTAAAGTTACTTTCGCACCGATTGGCATACCTTCACGAAGACGGAAACCAGCGATTGATTTTTTAGCACGAGTTACAACAGGTTTTTGACCTGTGATTTGTGTTAATTCTTCTACTGCGTTGTCTAACGCTTTTGAGTTAGATACCGCGTCACCAACACCAGTGTTGATTACGATCTTTTCGATTTTTGGTACCTGCATTACAGATTTATAGTTAAACTTGCTCACTAGAGCAGGAGTAATTTCCTTTTGGAACTTCTCTTTAAGGCGATTCAATGAAGTGACCTCCTTTCTTAAGAAAATTATTTATCTAATAATTCACCAGATTTTTTTGCAATACGAACTTTTTTACCATCTTCTACTTTGAAGCCTACACGAGTAGGTTCACCTGTTTTCGGATCTAAAATCATAACGTTAGAAACGTGAATAGGTGCTTCTTTAGTAATAATTCCACCTTGTGGATTTAATTGAGATGGCTTAGAGTGCTTCTTAACGATATTGACACCCTCAACGATAACACGGTTTTGCTTTGGGAAAGCCACAAGGATAACGCCTTGTTTTCCTTTGTCTTTACCAGTGATTACCTGTACTTTATCACCTTTTTTTACATGCATCTTAATTCTGCACCTCCTTAGCAAGGCAATACCTTAAATTATAGAACTTCTGGAGCTAAAGAAACGATCTTCATGAAGTTGCTATCACGTAATTCACGAGCTACTGGTCCGAAGATACGAGTACCACGTGGGCTCTTATCGTCTTTAATGATAACCGCTGCGTTTTCATCAAATTTGATGTAAGAACCGTCCGGACGACGAGCTCCGCTCTTCGTACGTACTACTACTGCTTTAACAACGTCACCTTTTTTAACAACGCCACCTGGTGTTGCTTGTTTTACCGTAGCAACGATAATGTCACCAATGTTAGCATATTTACGACCAGAGCCGCCTAATACTTTAATTGTTAAAAGTTCACGTGCACCAGAGTTGTCAGCAACTTTCAAACGAGATTCTTGTTGGATCATGTTATGAAACCTCCCTTCGGACTAAAAATTCCGATTCGTCTATTTAGATAATAACCGCTTCTTCAACGATTTCAACTAAACGGAAACGCTTAGTAGCAGAAAGCGGGCGAGTTTCCATGATTTTAACGATATCGCCAAGTTTCGCTTGGTTTTGCTCATCATGGGCTTTGTACTTCTTAGAATACTTAACACGTTTTCCGTACAAGGAATGAGTTTTGTAAGTTTCAACTAAAACTGTAATCGTTTTGTCCATTTTGTCAGACACTACACGACCAGTATAAACTTTGCGTTGGTTACGTTCGCTCACTATGCAAACCTCCCCTCAATTTATCGATTAATTCCGATCTCTCTTTCACGAACTACAGTTTTCATACGAGCAATTGCTTTACGCACTTCACGAATGCGAGTTGGATTCTCTAATTGTCCTGTAGCAAGTTGGAAGCGAAGATTAAACAACTCTTCCTTTAAAGCTTTAACTTTTGTTTCGATTTCGGCAGTGGTTAATTCACGAATATCATTAGTTTTCATTAGATTCACCACCATTTTCTTCACGTTTTACGAATTTACATTTCACAGGTAACTTGTGAGCTGCAAGACGTAATGCTTCGCGTGCTACCTCTTCAGATACACCCGCGATTTCGAACATAATTTTCCCAGGTTTTACTACTGCTACCCAGCCTTCTGGTGCCCCTTTACCGGAACCCATACGTACTTCTAGAGGTTTTGCAGTGTAAGGTTTAGAAGGGAAAATTTTAATCCATACTTTACCGCCACGTTTCATGTAACGAGTCATTGCACGACGAGCAGCTTCGATTTGACGGTTTGTAATCCATGAAGCAGCTTGTGCTTGTAAACCGAATTCACCGAAAGCAATTTCAGTTCCACCTTTTGCACGACCACGCATTTTACCACGATGCTCTCTACGATATTTTACGCGTTTTGGCATTAACATATTATTTTCCTCCTTCCTCAGAAGCTTTCTTTTTTGTAGGAAGGACTTCTCCACGGTAGATCCATACTTTTACGCCTAATTTACCGTATGTTGTATCAGCTTCAACTGCTGCATAGTCAATATCAGCGCGAAGTGTATGAAGTGGAACAGTTCCTTCACTGTAAGATTCTGCACGAGCGATATCAGCTCCGCCAAGACGACCAGAAACCTGTGTTTTAATACCTTTAGCACCTGCACGCATAGCACGTTGAATAACTTGCTTTTGTGCACGACGGAATGATACACGGTTTTCTAATTGACGAGCAATGTTTTCGCCTACTAATTTAGCGTTAAGATCAGCTCTCTTAACTTCTAAAATGTTGATGTGTACACGCTTGCCTGTTAATTGGTTAAGAGCTTTACGAAGTGCTTCAACTTCAGTACCACCTTTACCAATTACCATACCAGGTTTTGCTGTGTGAATTGTAACATTTACACGATTTGCTGCACGTTCGATTTCTACTTTAGCAACAGCAGAATCTTTTAAGCGTACATTAATGTACTCACGGATTTTGATGTCTTCATGTAATAATGTAGCGTAATCTTTCTCAGCGAACCAACGAGATTCCCAGTCACGGATAACGCCGACACGAAGACCAATTGGATTAACCTTTTGACCCATCGATTATCCCTCCTTCTTTTCTGATACCACAACTGTGATGTGGCTTGTGCGTTTGTTAATTTGGCTTGCACGACCCATTGCACGTGGACGGAAACGTTTTAACGTTGGACCTTCGTCAACGAAAACTTTCTCAACAACTAGGCTGTTGATGTCCATTTCATAATTGTGCTCTGCATTTGCGATTGCAGATTTTAAAACTTTTTCTACAACTGGAGAAGCAGTTTTTGGTGTGTGGTTAAGGATAGCAATCGCTTCACCCACTTGCTTACCTCGGATTAAGTCTACAACTAAACGAACTTTACGAGGAGCAATACGAACTGTTCTCGCTACTGCTTTAGCTTGCATTGAAGTGCCTCCTCTCATTATCTTCTAGTTTTCTTATCGTCAGCATCATGACCTTTATACGTACGAGTTGGTGCGAATTCACCTAACTTGTGGCCTACCATGTCTTCAGTAACATATACAGGTACATGTTTACGACCGTCATATACAGCGATTGTGTGACCGATGAACTGAGGGAAGATCGTTGAACGACGAGACCAAGTTTTAACAACTTGCTTTTGCTCAGTTTCATTTAGCTTTGCAATTTTACTCATTAAATGATCATCGACAAATGGTCCTTTTTTCAAGCTACGAGCCATTTTGGTGCCTCCCTTCGTGATTGCCGTACGGTTCTCAAAGTGAACCGTACTACAATCCCATTATTTTTTACGACGACGAACGATGAATTTGTCAGACGCTTTGTTTTTCTTACGAGTTTTGAATCCAAGAGTTGGTTTACCCCATGGAGACATTGGAGACTTACGTCCGATTGGTGAACGTCCTTCACCACCACCGTGTGGGTGATCAACTGGGTTCATTACAGAACCACGAACAGTTGGGCGCTTACCTAACCAGCGAGAGCGACCAGCTTTACCGATCTTGATAAGTTCGTGTGACTCGTTACCAACTTGACCTACAGTTGCACGGCAAGCAGATAATACAAGACGCACTTCACCAGAAGTTAAACGTACAAGAACGTATTTACCTTCTTTACCAAGTACTTGTGCAGATGTACCAGCAGAACGAACTAATTGTCCACCACGACCTGGTTTAAGCTCGATGTTATGAACAACAGTACCTACTGGAATGTTGATTAATGGTAATGCGTTACCGATTTTAATGTCAGCTTCAGCGCCAGACATAATTTCCATACCTACTTCTAAGTTCTTAGGAGCAAGAATGTAACGTTTTTCACCGTCAACGTAGTTAATTAATGCGATATTCGCAGAGCGGTTTGGATCGTATTCGATCGTAGCAACGCGTCCTGGAATTCCATCTTTGTTACGTTTGAAGTCGATGATACGGTATTGACGCTTATGTCCGCCACCTTGATGACGTACAGTGATTTTACCTTGGTTATTACGACCAGCCTTTTTGCTTAAAGGAGCAAGTAAAGACTTTTCGGGTCTGTCAGTCGTGATTTCAGCGAAATCATTCGTAGTCATGTTACGACGACCGTTAGTAGTTGGATTATACTTTTTAATTCCCATCTCAATTTCCCTCCTTCTTTAGTAAGAATTAAACGCCTTGGAAGATTTCGATTTCTTTGCTGTCAGCAGTTAGCTTAACGATTGCTTTACGACGACGGCTAGTAAAACCAGCGTGACGACCAACGCGTTTTGCTTTCGGCTTGTAGTTCATGATGTTCACTTTTTCTACTTTAACACCAAAGATCGCTTCAAGAGCATCTTTAACTTCTGTTTTATTAGATTTAACGTCCACATCGAACGTGTATTTTTTTTCAGCCATCATTTCCATAGAACGTTCAGTGATAACTGGGCGCTTAATGATATCACGAGGATCTCTCATTATGCAAGCACCTCCTCTACTTTTTCCACTGCCGCTTTTGTCATGATTAGCTTATCATGATGAAGCACGTCTAAAACGTTTACGCCATCAGCAGTGATTACTGTTACTCCAGGGATATTGCGAGCAGATAACTCTACAGATTCGTTTGCATCAGCAGTTACGATAAGAGCTTTCTTCTCAACAGTTAATCCTTTAAGTACTGCTAGCATGTCTTTTGTTTTTGGTGCATTTAACACTAGGTCTTCAAGAACTACAATGTTGTTCTCAACTACTTTAGTAGCTAATGCAGATTTGATTGCTAAACGACGAACTTTCTTAGGAAGTTTGTACGCATAGCTTCTTGGTGTAGGTCCGAATACCGTACCACCACCACGCCATTGAGGAGAGCGGATAGACCCTTGACGAGCACGTCCAGTTCCTTTTTGACGCCATGGTTTACGACCACCACCGCGAACTTCAGAGCGAGTTTTTACTTTGTGTGTACCTTGACGTAAAGATGCACGTTGCATCATTACAGCTTCGAAAAGTACAGCTTCATTTGGTTCGATACCGAAAATAGCTTCAGCTAATTCGATTTCACCAACCTGTGAACCAGTTTGGTTATATACAGTAACTTTTGGCATTGGAATTCCTCCTTCCTATTGTGAATTATTTGCTAACCTTCACAGCGCCTTGAACAACTACAAGAGATTTCTTAGCACCTGGAACGTTACCTTTTACTAATAATAAGTTGCGCTCAGTGTCAACTTGAACGATTTCTAAGTTTTGGATAGTAACTTGGTCTCCACCCATACGTCCAGCAAGTTTTTTGCCTTTGAATACACGGTTCGGAGCAACTGGGCCCATTGAACCTGGACGACGGTGATAGCGAGAACCATGAGACATAGGTCCGCGAGATTGTCCGTGGCGTTTGATAACACCTTGGAAACCTTTACCTTTAGAAATTCCTGTTACATCAACGATTTCACCTGTAGCGAATACGTCAACTTTTACCTCTTGACCAACCTCTAATCCGTCCACGTCTGCATCGCGGATTTCGCGAATGAAGCGCTTAGGAGTTGTAGATGCTTTAGCAGTGTGGCCTTGTTCAGGTTTGTTAGTTAACTTTTCACGTTTATCTTCAAATCCTAACTGGATTGCGTTGTAGCCATCAGTTTCAGTTGTTTTCTTTTGAAGAACAACGTTTGGATTAGCAGCGATAACTGTTACTGGGATTAACTCACCGTTCTCAGCAAATACTTGAGTCATACCGATCTTTCTTCCTAAGATTCCTTTGGTCATGAGTTACACCTCCTACATTTTTAAGTTATATAAATTATAGTTTGATTTCGATATCTACACCAGATGGTAAGTCTAAACGCATTAATGAATCTACTGTTTGTGGAGTAGGACTCACGATGTCGATTAGACGTTTGTGCGTGCGCATTTCGAATTGCTCACGAGAATCTTTGTACTTATGAACAGCACGAAGAATTGTGTAAACAGTTTTTTCAGTTGGTAATGGGATCGGACCAGAAACTGTTGCCCCAGAACGCTTAGCTGTTTCTACAATTTTCTCAGCAGACTGATCAAGAATACGGTGATCGTAAGCTTTTAAACGGATACGAATTTTTTCTTTTGCCATTATTTTCCCTCCTTCGTTCGCCTATTTCTAAAATAGACCTTCTCCATGGAAATTTCCCCACACCATGCCATGGCAAAGCGGCCGGGTGTGTCAGCAACCTTCCACTTCATCGCAGTCAAAGACCAACATTGTCTATTATACAATGTTATTCGTCTAGATGCAAGCATCTTTTTGTTTGCATCTGCTTTTCTCTACTTTTGCTATTATACATGGCACTTTAAAGAATTTCAAGTTTTCATCTACTAGAATTCATTTTACAGTTTCTGGGTTTTGTTTATTACTTTTTATATATTATAGAAGAAACTCGTCAAAACATAAAAATATGATTTCATTTATTATATAAACGCAAACAAAAACCCCAAGGGAAAATCCCTCGGGGTTTTTTATATCTGTTAAGATTACTCAACGATAGTAGCAACTACACCGTAACCTACTGTACGTCCACCTTCACGAATAGAGAATTTAGTTCCCTCTTCGATAGCGATTGGAGCGATAAGTTCGATAGTCATTTCGATGTTGTCACCAGGCATTACCATTTCAGTACCTTCTGGTAATTGGATGATACCAGTTACGTCAGTTGTACGGAAGTAGAACTGAGGACGGTAGTTAGCGAAGAATGGAGTGTGACGTCCACCTTCTTCTTTAGATAATACGAAAACTTCAGCTTTGAATTTAGCGTGAGCTTTTACAGAACCGCTTTTTGCAAGTACTTGTCCACGTTGGATGTCTTCACGAGCAACCCCACGAAGTAAAGCACCGATGTTGTCTCCAGCTTGAGCTTGGTCAAGAAGTTTACGGAACATCTCTACACCAGTTACAGTTGTAGAAGCATTTTCTTCAGCAAGACCGATGATTTCTACTACGTCACCAACTTTAACGATACCGCGCTCAACACGACCAGTAGCAACTGTACCACGACCTGTGATAGAGAATACGTCCTCTACAGGCATTAAGAATGGTTTGTCAGTTTCACGTTCTGGAGTTGGGATGTAAGCATCAACTTCAGCCATTAATTCAATGATTTTTGCTTCCCAATCAGCTTCTCCTTGAAGAGCTTTAAGAGCAGAACCTTTGATTACAGGAATGTCGTCGCCTGGGAATCCGTATTCAGATAATAGGTCGCGAACTTCCATTTCTACTAATTCTAATAATTCTTCGTCGTCTACCATGTCGCATTTGTTTAAGAATACAACGATGTAAGGTACACCTACTTGACGAGAAAGAAGGATGTGCTCACGAGTTTGAGGCATTGGGCCATCAGCAGCAGATACTACTAAGATACCGCCGTCCATTTGAGCAGCACCAGTGATCATGTTTTTAACATAGTCAGCGTGACCTGGGCAGTCAACGTGTGCATAGTGACGAGTTTCAGTTTCGTACTCAACGTGTGCAGTTGAGATTGTGATACCGCGCTCTCTTTCTTCTGGAGCAGCATCGATTTGATCGTATCCGCGTGCTTCAGCACCACCAGCTTTTGCAAGTACTGTAGTGATCGCAGCAGTTAATGTAGTTTTACCATGGTCAACGTGGCCGATTGTACCGATGTTAACATGGGGTTTAGAACGTTCGAATTTAGCTTTAGCCATTCTAAATTCCTCCTTAGTTTATATAGGTTATTTTATATTTAGGCTAGAAAGCGAAACTTGCGTCCCACTTTCTAAGCTTACATAAGTAGTTATACGTGAAGAATCGATAAAAATCAATTATTCACCTTTATTTTTTTTGATAATTTCTTCAGAAACAGACTTTGGTACTTCTTCATAGTGGTCAAACACCATAGAGAATGTTCCGCGTCCTTGAGTGTTAGAACGTAATGACGTTGCATAACCGAACATTTCAGAAAGTGGAACCATAGCGCGAACAACTTGAGCGTTACCGCGAGCTTCCATACCTTCTACACGTCCACGACGAGATGTTACGTCACCCATAATGTCACCCATGTACTCTTCAGGAATTACAACTTCAACTTTCATCATTGGCTCAAGAATTACTGGGTTACATTTAGAAACCGCAGCTTTAAGTGCCATAGATGCAGCGATTTTGAACGCCATCTCAGATGAATCGACATCATGGTAAGATCCGTCAACTAATGCAGCTTTAATGTCTACTACTGGATATCCAGCAAGTACACCATTTTTAAGTGCATCTTCAAGACCTGCGCCTACAGCTGGGATGTATTCACGTGGAACAACACCACCGACGATCTTGTTTTCGAATTCGAATCCTTTACCTTCTTCATTAGGTTCAAACTCAATCCAAACGTGACCGAATTGTCCACGTCCACCAGATTGACGAGCGAACTTACCTTCAACTTTCGCAGCAGCGCGGAAAGTCTCACGGTATGCTACCTGAGGAGCACCAACGTTTGCTTCAACTTTGAATTCACGGCGCATACGGTCAACGATGATATCAAGGTGAAGTTCACCCATACCAGCGATGATTGTTTGGCCAGTTTCTTGGTCAGTGTGAGCACGGAATGTTGGATCTTCTTCAGAAAGCTTAGATAATGCTGTACCCATTTTATCTTGGTCAGCTTTTGATTTTGGTTCGATAGCTACAGAGATAACTGGCTCTGGGAATTCCATAGACTCAAGGATAACAAGGCTCTTCTCGTCACAAAGAGTATCACCAGTAGTAGTATCTTTTAAACCTACAGCAGCAGCGATATCACCAGCGTAAACTGTTGAGATCTCTTCACGGCTGTTAGCGTGCATTTGTAGGATACGACCTACACGCTCACGCTTACCTTTAGTTGAGTTTTTCACGTATGATCCAGAGTTTAACACACCAGAGTACACACGGAAGAATGTTAACTTACCAACATAAGGGTCAGTCATGATTTTGAATGCTAGAGCTGCGAATGGTTCTTCATCGCTAGACTTACGTTCTACTTCTTCATCTGTATCAGGAACGATACCTTTAATAGCAGGTACGTCTAATGGAGATGGTAGGTAGTCGATAACTGCGTCTAACAGAATTTGAACACCTTTGTTTTTGAATGCAGAACCACAGATTACTGGGAAGAATTCTACAGAAGTTGTAGCCTTACGGATACCAGCTTTAAGCTCTTCTACAGTGATTTCTTCACCTTCTAGGTACTTCATCATCATTTCTTCATCAAGCTCAGCTACCGCTTCAATAAGTTTTCCACGGTATTCTTCAGCTAGTTCTTTATGCTCTTCAGGAATTTCAACACGTTGAATGTCTGTTCCTAAATCGTTACCGTACATGTAAGCACATTCTTCAACAAGGTCAATGATACCATTGAACTCATCTTCAGCACCGATTGGTAACTGAATTGGGTGTGCGTTTGCTTGTAAACGATCGTGGATTGTTCCTACAGAGTATAAGAAATCTGCACCGATTTTATCCATTTTGTTAACGAATACGATACGAGGTACGCCGTAAGTAGTAGCCTGACGCCAAACAGTTTCTGTTTGTGGTTCTACACCAGATTGTGCATCAAGTACTGCTACTGCGCCATCAAGTACGCGTAAAGAACGTTCTACTTCTACTGTGAAATCTACGTGACCTGGAGTGTCAATGATGTTTACACGGTGACCTTTCCATTGTGCTGTAGTTGCAGCAGAAGTAATTGTGATACCACGCTCTTGCTCTTGCTCCATCCAGTCCATCTGAGATGCACCTTCGTGAGTTTCACCGATTTTGTGAATACGTCCTGTGTAGTACAGAATACGCTCAGTAGCTGTTGTTTTACCAGCATCGATGTGAGCCATGATACCAATATTACGAGTGTTTTCTAAAGAGAACTCTCTTGCCATTTGGTGTCTTGCTCCTTCCATATATGGATTGGATTTTTTATTTTAAGTAGCAAAAAAGCCACTTTATATTGTTACACATGTCAGTATGTCCAGTACCCTCATTATGTAAAACGAGCGCCCAACGAAAGGGAGAGGCATTCTCCCTCTCCACACTTCCATAAGCGACAAATAAAGCGGTTTATGCTTACATTTATTTTACGTTGAATCCTACCAACGGTAATGAGCAAATGCTTTGTTAGCTTCTGCCATTTTATGAGTGTCTTCACGTTTCTTAACAGATGCACCAGCGTTGTTAGCTGCATCTAAGATTTCGTTAGCAAGACGCTCTTCCATAGTTTTTTCACCACGAAGACGAGCGTAGTTTACTAACCAACGAAGACCTAAAGTTGTACGGCGTTCTGGACGAACCTCAACTGGAACTTGGTAGTTAGCACCACCAACACGACGAGCGCGTACTTCAAGAACAGGCATAATGTTCTTAAGAGCTTGCTCGAATACTTCCATTGGCTCTTTACCAGTACGTTCGCTTACGATATCGAACGCATTATAAAGAATTGTTTGAGATTTACCTTTTTTACCGTCAACCATCATTTTGTTGATAAGGCGTGTTACTAGCTTCGAATTGTACATTGGATCTGGTAACACGTCACGTTTTGCAACAGGTCCTTTACGAGGCATATTGAGTTCCTCCTTTCATTAAAAAGTTATTATTTCTTAGCCGCTTTAGGCTTTTTAGTACCGTATTTAGAACGGCCTTGCATACGCTTGTCAACACCAGCTGTATCAAGCGCACCACGAACGATGTGGTAACGTACCCCTGGTAAGTCTTTTACACGACCACCGCGAATTAATACTACGCTGTGCTCTTGTAAGTTGTGACCGATACCTGGGATGTATGCTGTTACCTCAATACCATTTGTTAAACGAACACGAGCATATTTACGTAACGCTGAGTTAGGTTTCTTTGGAGTCATTGTACCAACACGAGTACATACACCACGTTTTTGAGGTGCAGAGATATCAGTTGATTTTTTCTTTAAAGAGTTAAAACCTTTGTTTAACGCAGGTGATTTAGATTTCCATACTTTATCAGTACGACCATTTCTCACTAATTGGTTAATAGTAGGCATTTGATTATCCTCCCTTCGCATGTTTGTATGACCACATATCCAGGTGGTTCATTATTAGTTGAAAACAAAGTTTTTGCAAGGGAGAGCAAATGCTCTCTCCTCACAAAAACAGTTTTAACTTATTATTCCTATTGCTGAAGCTCCCACTTGAATCCCCGCAACTTTTCCAAGTTTACGAACTGATTCAACTTTGGTTATGGGTATGTTATGTTGCAATGCAGTGCGAATGATAACATGGGTTAACCGCATATCAGCATCTTCTGCAATGACAACTTCTTTAACTATACCATTTTTGATTGCTTCCAATGTACGTTTATGACCAACGACTACATTTTCAGCATTTGACACTTTTTGATAAGACATATAAATATCCTCCAAAGCATCGTTCAGGAGCAACCTTGCTTATAGTAACATTTTGACTCATACAATGTCAACTAGGATTAACTGTTTTTATACAAAATTTACGACGGAAAATTTTACTGTTCCACATAAACTTCATCGTTTTCTACATTCATGTCATCTTGTGTAGTTTTAACAAGATCCACTTTGCGATAACGATTCATACCTGTTCCAGCAGGAACAAGTTTACCGATAATAACATTTTCTTTCAATCCTAGAAGCTCATCGCGTTTACCCTTAATCGCTGCATCAGTTAAGACACGAGTTGTTTCTTGGAACGATGCTGCAGATAAGAATGAATCTGTTTCAAGTGAAGCTTTTGTAATACCAAGTAGAACAGGTCTAGCTGTTGCTGGTTGTTTACCTTGCAGTAACACCTTCGCATTCGCATCAGTAAACTGATGGATATCTAGTAATGTTCCTGGTAATACATCTGTTTCACCTGCATCACTCACACGTACTTTACGTAACATTTGGCGTACCATTACTTCTACGTGTTTGTCACCAATTTCTACCCCTTGCATACGGTATACTTTTTGAACTTCACGTAATAAGTATTCTTGAACTGCCGTAATGTCTGTTACTTTTAGTAATTCTTTCGGATCAATAGAACCTTCTGTTAACTCTTTACCGTGGCTAATTTTCTGTCCTGGAATTACTTTCAGACGAGCACCATAAGGAATAGCATACGTACGAGCTTCAACTTCACCCTGTACAACTACTTCTTGGCGATCTTTAACATCGTTGATCGCTGCGATAACACCGTCGATTTCACTGATAACAGCCTGACCTTTCGGATTACGAGCTTCGAAGATCTCTTGGATACGAGGTAAACCTTGAGTGATATCATCTCCGGCAACCCCACCTGTATGGAACGTACGCATCGTTAACTGTGTACCTGGCTCACCGATAGATTGAGCTGCGATAATACCTACCGCTTCCCCTACTTCTACGTCTGTTCCAGTTGCTAAGTTACGACCGTAACACTTCTTACATACACCATGGCGAGTGTTACACGTAAACGCTGAACGAATGTTTACAGTTTCAACACCCGAGTTTTCAACAATATGAGCGATATCTTCAGTAATTAATTGATTTTCAGCAACTAATACTTCACCTGTTTCAGGATGTTTTACAGTTTTTCTTGCAAAACGTCCAACAAGACGATCATATAATGACTCAATAACTTCATTACCCTCTTTAATCGCACCAATTAATAAACCGCGATCTGTTCCACAATCATCTTCACGAACGATTACATCTTGTGCAACGTCAACAAGACGACGTGTTAAGTAACCAGAATCGGCAGTTTTCAGTGCTGTATCGGCAAGACCTTTACGCGCACCATGCGTAGAGATGAAGTACTCAAGTACTGTTAAACCTTCACGGAAACTTGATTTGATTGGAAGTTCAATGATACGACCAGATGGATTGGCCATCAGACCACGCATACCAGCAAGCTGAGTAAAGTTCGATGCGTTACCACGGGCACCGGAATCACTCATCATGAAGATTGGGTTGCGTTTATTCAAGGACTTCATCAGTTTTCCTTGGATAACATCTTTTGCATTACTCCAAATAGAGATAACGCGATCGTAACGTTCTTCTTCCGTGATTAAACCGCGACGGAATTGTTTAATTACATTATCTACTTTTGCTTGTGCTTCGTGGAGAATTTCATCTTTTTCACCTAATACAAGAATGTCAGATACCCCAACTGTAATACCAGCTTTTGTAGAGTACTTGAATCCTAAGTTTTTCATACGGTCAAGCATACGAGACGTTTCTGTAATTTTGAAACGTTTAAACACTTCCGCAATGATGTTACCAAGGATTTTCTTGCTGAATGGTGCCACTTCTTCGCGACTAGCAATAATCTCTTTAATGTTCGCACCTTTTTCAACGAAATATTTCGCTGGTGTTTCTTTTTCAAGGTTTGAATTTGTTGGTTCATTAATATAAGGGAACGACTCTGGTAAGATTTCGTTAAATATTAATTTACCAACTGTTGTTAATAGAAGCATATTCTTTTGCTCTTCAGTAAATGTTGCGTTGTTTACTGCACTTGCAGCTACTGCAACACGCGTATGAAGATGTACATATCCATTTTGATATGCAAGTAATGCTTCGTTCGCATCTTTGAAGACCATACCTTCACCGATTGCACCTTCACGCTCAAGTGTTAAGTAGTAGTTACCTAATACCATATCCTGAGATGGAGTAACAACTGGTTTACCGTCTTTCGGGTTCAAGATGTTTTGTGCCGCTAACATAAGAAGACGAGCTTCTGCTTGCGCTTCTGATGATAAAGGTACGTGAACGGCCATTTGGTCACCGTCAAAGTCCGCGTTGTATGCAGTACATACAAGTGGGTGAAGACGGATTGCGCGACCTTCTACTAATGTAGGTTCAAACGCCTGAATACCAAGACGGTGAAGTGTTGGTGCGCGGTTTAGAAGTACTGGATGTTCTTTAATCACAGATTCTAAAACGTCCCAAACTTCAGGTTGTACACGCTCGATTTTACGTTTCGCACTCTTAATGTTGTGTGCTAATCCTTTTTCAACTAACTCTTTCATTACGAAAGGTTTGAACAGTTCAAGCGCCATCTCTTTCGGTAATCCACATTGATACATCTTTAAGTTCGGTCCTACAACGATTACAGAACGACCAGAGTAGTCAACACGCTTACCTAATAAGTTTTGACGGAAACGTCCTTGTTTACCTTTAAGCATGTGAGATAGAGATTTTAATGGACGGTTACCTGGTCCAGTAACTGGACGGCCACGACGACCATTATCGATTAATGCGTCTACAGCTTCTTGTAACATACGTTTTTCGTTTTGAACGATAATGCTTGGTGCACCTAAGTCCAATAGACGTTTTAAACGGTTGTTACGGTTAATTACACGACGGTATAAGTCGTTTAAGTCAGAAGTAGCAAAACGTCCACCATCTAACTGTACCATTGGTCGTAGTTCTGGTGGGATTACTGGTAGAACATCTAAGATCATCCAAGATGGCTCATTTCCAGAGTTACGGAATGCTTCTAATACTTCTAGACGTTTAATAGCACGAGTACGGCGTTGTCCTTGTGCTGTTTTTAATTCTTCTTTTAAGAAGTCTACTTCTTTATCTAAATCGATGTCTTGTAATAGCTTTTTAATCGCTTCTGCACCCATAGCAGCTTGGAATGTGCTACCATATCGATCACGATATGCACGGTATTCTTTTTCAGAAAGTAATTGCTTCTTATCAAGTGGTGTATCTCCACTTTCTGTTACAACATAAGAAGCGAAATAAATTACTTCTTCAAGCGCGCGAGGGGACATGTCTAAGACAAGTCCCATGCGGCTCGGGATACCTTTGAAATACCAAATATGAGATACAGGAGCAGCTAATTCGATATGACCCATACGTTCACGACGTACTTTCGCACGCGTTACTTCAACGCCACATCGATCACAAACTACACCTTTATAACGTACACGTTTGTATTTTCCGCAATGACATTCCCAGTCCTTTTGTGGTCCGAAAATACGCTCACAGAACAAGCCATCTTTTTCAGGCTTTAACGTACGATAGTTAATTGTTTCTGGTTTCTTAACTTCACCGTATGACCAAGAACGAATCTTGTCAGGTGAAGCAAGTCCAATCTTCATATATTCAAAGTTATTTACATCTATCAAGGGGCCTACCTCCCTTTTAGTCTACAGGTTATCCCAATTATTCCTTAGTTGTCTCAACTTCGACATTCAATTTATCTGCTGATTGATGATCATCGTCATCTTCCGTATCACGCATTTCAATTTCTGTATCGTCGCTAGACATCATTTTAACGTCCATACCTAAACTTTGCAGCTCTTTAATCAATACTTTGAATGATTCAGGAACGCCTGGTTCTGGAACATTTTCGCCTTTAACAATTGCTTCATACGTCTTAACACGTCCAACAACATCATCAGACTTCACTGTTAAGATTTCTTGAAGAGTATAAGCAGCACCGTAAGCTTCAAGTGCCCAAACCTCCATCTCACCGAAACGCTGTCCACCGAACTGAGCTTTACCTCCAAGAGGCTGCTGCGTTACAAGTGAGTATGGTCCAGTAGAACGAGCATGAAGTTTATCGTCAACCATGTGCGCAAGTTTGATCATATACATGACACCAACAGATACACGGTTATCGAATGGTTCACCAGTACGTCCGTCATACAGGATTGTTTTCGCGTCATTTGCCATACCAGCTTCTTCAATTGTGCCCCAAACATCTTCCTCACGAGCACCATCGAATACTGGTGTTGCAATGTGAATACCAAGGTATCTTGCTGCCATACCAAGATGAAGCTCTAATACCTGACCGATATTCATACGAGATGGTACCCCTAATGGGTTTAACATGATATCGATTGGCGTACCGTCTGGTAAGTAAGGCATATCTTCTTCTGGTAAAATACGAGAGATAACACCTTTGTTACCGTGACGTCCGGCCATCTTGTCACCTTCAGAAATTTTACGTTTTTGAACGATATATGCACGTACAAGTTGATTCACGCCTGGTGGCAATTCATCGCCATCTTCACGGTTGAATACTTTTACGTCTAAGATAATACCGCCACCACCGTGTGGTACACGTAGTGATGTATCACGTACTTCACGCGCTTTTTCTCCAAAGATAGCATGTAATAGACGTTCTTCAGCTGTTAATTCTGTTACACCTTTAGGCGTTACTTTACCAACAAGTAAATCTCCATCTTTTACTTCCGCACCAACGCGAATGATACCGCGCTCGTCAAGGTTGCGTAATGCATCTTCCCCAACGTTTGGAATGTCACGTGTAATTTCTTCTGGTCCAAGCTTCGTATCACGAGCTTCTGACTCATATTCTTCAATATGAATAGAAGTGTACACATCATCTTTTACAAGGCGCTCACTCATAATGATCGCATCCTCGTAGTTATAACCGTCCCAAGTCATGAAGCCAACAAGCACGTTACGTCCAAGTGCTAGTTCACCTAATTCCATAGAAGGACCATCCGCAAGGATTTCACCTTTTACAACTTCATTTCCAACACTTACGATTGGACGTTGGTTGTAGCAAGTTCCTTGGTTAGAACGAATGAATTTTTGCATTTTGTAGCGATCTAAGTCGCCTTTTACTGTTTGACCGTCAACTTCTACATAGCGACGTACCCAAACTTCACGTGCTTCTACGCGCTCAACAATACCAGGGTGTTTACAGATTACTGCAGCACCTGAGTCTTTTGCTGATACGTACTCCATACCTGTACCTACAATCGGTGATTCCGGATTCATTAACGGAACCGCCTGACGTTGCATGTTCGCTCCCATAAGTGCGCGGTTAGAGTCATCGTTTTCTAAGAACGGAATACAAGCTGTCGCTGCCGACACTACTTGTTTTGGTGATACATCCATGTAGTCGATGCGTTCTTTATTTGTGACAATGTTTTCACCACGGAAACGAGCTACGATATCTTCATCAAGGAATTCTCCTTCTTCAGATAATTTCATATTCGCTTGGGCTACAACATAATTATCTTCTTCATCTGCTGTTAAATAATCAACATGCCCTGTTACAAGACCAGTTTCTGGGTCAACACGACGGTATGGTGTTTCAATGAAACCAAACTCATTTACTTTCGCGAATGAAGATAATGAGTTAATCAAACCGATGTTTGGTCCCTCTGGTGTTTCAATCGGACACATACGACCATAGTGAGAGTAGTGAACGTCACGTACTTCAAAGCCTGCGCGCTCACGCGTTAAACCACCAGGTCCTAATGCAGATAGTCTTCGTTTGTGAGTTAACTCTGCTAATGGGTTTGTTTGGTCCATGAACTGAGATAACTGAGAACTTCCGAAGAACTCTTTAATAGATGCAATAACAGGACGAATATTAATTAATGCCTGTGGTGTAATTGCATTTGTATCTTGGATCGACATTCTCTCACGAACAACACGTTCCATACGAGAAAGACCGATACGGAATTGATTTTGTAATAGTTCTCCAACAGAACGCAGACGACGGTTTCCTAAGTGGTCGATATCATCTGTATCCCCTACTTTGTATAGTAGGTTGAAGAAGTAACTGATAGAAGCAAGGATATCACCTGGTGTGATGTGTTTTACATCACGAGTAATGTTTGCATTACCAATTACATTAATTACACGTTCGCCTTCTGACTCAGGAGCATAAATCTTAATAGATTGCAGCTCAACATCGCCTTCTACCACTCCACCCATTGGTTTCGCTGTTTTGAATCCAATGTTTTTCTCTAAGTAAGGTAAAATGCGATCAAGTGTACGACGATCTAAGATTGTTCCTTCTGCCGCTAAAATTTCACCAGTTTCTGGATCCACTAATGTTTCAGCTAAACGTTGATTAAACAATCTGTTTTTAATGTGTAACTTCTTGTTGATCTTGTAGCGACCTACATTCGCTAAATCGTAGCGCTTTGGATCGAAGAAACGAGACACAAGTAAGCTCTTAGCATTTTCTACTGTTGGTGGTTCACCAGGACGTAGACGCTCATAAATTTCAAGCAATGCTTTTTCTGTGCTATCTGTGTTGTCTTTTTCTAATGTGTTGCTTAAGTATTCGTTATCACCTAAAAGCTCGGTGATTTCTTGATCAGAGCCAAACCCTAATGCGCGTAACAAAACAGTTACAGGAAGTTTACGCGTACGGTCAATACGCACATATACAACATCCTTAGCATCTGTCTCATACTCTAACCAAGCTCCGCGGTTTGGAATTACAGTAGCAGTAAAACCACGTTTTCCGTTTTTATCCACTTTGCCACTATAGTATACGCTTGGAGAGCGAACTAACTGGGAAACGATAACACGTTCTGCACCGTTAATTACGAATGTTCCAGTCTCTGTCATGAGTGGGAAATCTCCCATGAACACATCTTGTTCTTTTACTTCACCAGTTTCCTTGTTGATTAGACGCACTTTTACACGAAGTGGTGCTGCATACGTCACATCACGCTCTTTGCATTCGTCTACAGAGTATTTAGGTTCACCTAAGCTGTAGTCGATAAATTCAAGCGATAGATTTCCCGTAAAGTCTTCAATCGGAGAAATGTCTTGGAACATTTCTCGCAAACCCTCATCAAGAAACCACTGATAAGAAGAGGTTTGAATTTCGATAAGATTTGGTAACTCTAATACTTCACTAATACGGGCATAACTTCTTCGTTGGCGGTGGCGTCCGTATTGAACTAGTTGACCTGTCAACTGCTTCACCCCTCAAATCATGAGTATTATAAATGCACAAAAAAATTTGTGCAAAATCACAAATAAATACAACTACTGCTATTTAGCGTAGTCTTTTTTCTCTTAAAGATAAATACGTTGAGTCTTTCTACCTGCTCAAAAAAGAAAAATGGCTTCTATAAGAAAACCATCATTCTGTTTCATAATCTGCTGATTTTACTATCTTTTCCAAGAGAAACAAAAATATACATCTTTCTCAACGCAGAAAATCATATATTGGCATTGTATAATGTTAACATAGCCAAAAATAACCGTCAACGTTTTTTTGATTTTATGATATAATATCCTTTTTTCTTTTCTACAACTTCGACTTCAGAAAACACTTCTTCCAGTTTCTTCAGTGCAGATGGTGCACCTTGCTTCTTTTGAATAACAATCCACAACTCTCCACCCGGAACTAAATGCTCTACAGCTTTTTCTAAAATCTCATGCACGACATCTTTACCTGCACGAATTGGAGGATTAGATAGAATAGCAGCATACATACCATCTACATTTTCATAGACGCTACTTTGAAAAATGTGCACATTTCCAATTTTATTGTTAGCGGCATTTTCTTTCGCAAGCTCAAGCGCCCTTTCATTCACATCCACCATGTGAACTTTACGGTCTTGAAACTCTTTCGCTAACGATAAACCGATTGGTCCATATCCACAACCTACGTCTAATATATCACCTTTAATATCTGGCACTTGAAACGCTTCAATTAAAAGACGAGAACCAAAGTCCACTTCGTTTTTCGAGAACACCCCACGGTCAGATAAGAAAGTAAATTGAGATCCACGAAGGGTAAATTCCCACCGCTTACGGTCACTTTTACTAGAAGGGTCGTTAGAAAAATAATGGTCTGCCATATGGCCACCTCTTTTCTTTACAGTTAAAAAAAAAGCTCGCATGAGAGCGAGCTTTTTTTAAAGCATCAAAAGTTAATTACTTAACTTCTACAGCAGCGCCAACTTCTTCAAGTTTAGCTTTGATTTCTTCAGCTTCTTCTTTAGCAGCAGCTTCTTTGATTACTTTTGGAGTGTTGTCAACTAATTCTTTAGCTTCTTTTAAGCCAAGACCAGTGATTTCACGAACAACTTTGATAACTTTGATTTTTTGTGCACCAGCGCTAGTTAGTTCCACATCAAATTCAGTTTTCTCAGCAGCAGCTTCTCCAGCGCCACCAGCAACAGCTACAGGAGCAGCAGCAGTTACGCCGAATTCTTCCTCGATAGCTTTTACTAAGTCGTTAAGTTCTAATACAGTCATAGATTTAACTGCTTCAATGATTTGTTCTTTAGTCATTGTAAATATCCTCCCTTAAATAGGTTTGTATTGTTTTATCGATAATACGTAATTATCTTTTAAAAAATTAAGCGCCTTGCTCTTCCTTTTGATCTGCAACTGCTTTAGTAGCAAGTGCAAGGTTACGGATTGGAGCTTGAAGAACGCTAAGAAGCATAGAAAGTAAGCCTTCACGTGATGGAAGAGTAGCGATAGCTTTAACCTCATCAAGTGTTACAAGTTTACCTTCGATTACGCCCGCTTTAATTTCTAAAGCTTCATGATCTTTAGCGAAGTCGTTTAATACTTTCGCAGGAGCAACTACATCCTCGTTACTGAACGCGATTGCGTTTGGTCCTGTTAAGAATTCATTTAACTCAGCCATTTCAGCAGATTCTGCAGCACGACGAGTTAGAGAGTTTTTGTAAACTTTGAACTCAACGCCAGCTTCACGTAATTGCTTACGTAATTCTGTTGCTTCAGAAACTGTTAAACCACGGTAGTCAACAACGATTGTAGATTTACTAGCGCGAAGTTTGTCCGCGATTTCAGTTACAACTTGTTGTTTAGTTTCGATTACTTTGCTCATGTTATTACACCTCCTGTAGATTATATAGAAGATGTACCGAAAGTGCACTAAAAACCTCCATGCCCAACTTGTAGACATGGAGGCATATAGTCACAGAAAAAAATTCCGCTTCGTATATTAACACCTAGGTAGGAAATTAAGTCTATTGACACCTACTGTCTACGGTACACTAATTAAATTCACAACATAAATGATTATATTAAAACTTCTTTATGAAGTCAACTTCCAAAATTTACGCTAATGTAGAAACGTCTACACGTACGCCAGGTCCCATTGTAGAAGCAACTGTTACGTTCTTCATGTAAGTACCTTTTGCAGCAGCTGGCTTAACTTTTTGTAAAGTGTCAGCAATTGTTCTGAAGTTTTCTACTAATTTAGCATCTTCGAAAGATACTTTACCGATTGGAACGTGGATGTTACCAGCTTTATCAACGCGGTATTCAACTTTACCAGCTTTGATTTCGTTAACAGCTTTAGTTACATCGAAAGTAACTGTTCCAGTTTTAGGGTTTGGCATTAAACCTTTAGGTCCTAATACGCGACCAAGTTTACCAACTTCACCCATCATGTCAGGAGTTGCTACTACTACATCGAAATCGAACCAACCTTGTTGGATTTTACCGATGTAATCAGCATCGCCTACGAAGTCAGCTCCAGCAGCTTCAGCTTCTTTAGCTTTTTCACCTTTAGCGAATACTAATACACGTTGTACTTTACCAGTACCGTGTGGAAGAACAACTGCACCACGGATTTGTTGGTCAGCTTTCTTAGGGTCAACACCTAAACGGAATGCAGCTTCTACAGTTGCATCAAATTTAGCTGTGTTTGTTTTCTTTACTAATTCTACTGCTTCTGTTGCAGAGTAAGCAGCTGCACGATCAACAAGCTTTGCAGCTTCTACGTACTTTTTACCTCTTTTAGCCATTTTTATTTCCTCCTCGAATGTGGTTTTAGCGGAATAACCTCCCACGTTTACGCTTATTTTCAGGTATAACCTGAGGATGCGCGCCATCCATTTATTTAAAAACGATAATCATTTACGATAATAAAGGTTGCGAATTGGAATTCCAGACCCGCAACCTTTTTTAAAAAACAAATCGAATTAGTCTTCGATAACGATGCCCATACTGCGTGCAGTACCTTCAACCATACGCATTGCAGCTTCTACGCTAGCAGCGTTTAGGTCAGGCATTTTAGTTTCAGCGATTTCGCGTACTTTATCACGCTTAACAGTTGCCACTTTATTACGGTTTGGTTCACCAGAACCAGACTCAATACCAGCTACTTTCTTAAGAAGAACAGCAGCAGGAGGAGTTTTAGTAATGAAAGTGAATGAACGGTCCTCAAATACCGTAATTTCAACAGGGATGATAAGACCAGCTTGATCTGCTGTACGAGCGTTAAACTCTTTACAGAAGCCCATGATGTTAACACCTGCTTGTCCTAATGCTGGACCAACTGGTGGAGCTGGGTTAGCTTTACCTGCAGGAATTTGAAGTTTTACCATTTTAATTACCTTTTTAGCCACGAGACACACCTCCTTAAGTCCGTGATGTGGTCAATTGGACAGTGATTTGCCCTCCCACGTCATATTTTATCTGTAAGGATAAAATCTTTCAAAAAACGTCTCCGATAACGAAGACGTACTGACTTAAAAGATATTATCACTTTTTACAATTCATTTCAAGTTTCATTTTATAATTTTTCAATTTGATGGAAGTCAAGTTCAACTGGAGTCTCGCGACCAAACATGTCCACAAGTACGCTAACCTTCTTCTTCTCCACATCAATTTCTTCGATAGCACCTGTATAATCTGCGAATGGTCCCTCATTTACACGTACTGTCTCATGAAGTTCAAAGTCGAAATCAACCACTTCGTTGTCCATTCCCATATGTTTCATAATGGTAACAACTTCCTCTTCTAATAGAGGTGATGGTTTAGATCCAGAACCAGAAGAGCCAACGAACCCAGTTACACCCGGCGTGTTACGTACAACATACCAAGAGTCATCAGTCATGATTAATTCTACTAATACATAACCTGGGAACACTTTTCTTTTCATTAATTTTTCTTTACCGTTTTTCATTTCTACTTCTACTTCTTCCGGGACAACAACACGGAAAATTTTATCTTGCATACCCATTGATTCTACACGTTTCTCTAGGTTTGCTTTTACTTTATTTTCATATCCAGAATAAGTATGGACAACATACCAACTTTTTTCCATTCATTTAGGACGAGCGTCCTTCCCTCCCTGACGTACATTTTTTTGCGCAAATGAAAAAACCCGTTCACCGGGCTTTTACACAGTTCTTATAAATAACATTATATCATGGATAAGTGCTTCTTATTCAAGAATTAACCAAGAATTAACCGAATTAAAGAAGAAATGCCCATATCAACTACTGCGAAGAAAATCGCAAAGAAGACAACTGTAGCGATAACAGTCGCTGTTGAACGGAGTAATTCATCTTTTTTAGGCCAACTTACTTTTTTCATTTCGCGACCTACATCGCCGAAAAAGTTCGTTAAACGCATCTACGGGACCTCCAGTGTATTATTTCAATTATTTATTTTGTTTCCTTGTGAACTGTATGCTGATTGCATGTTTTACAAAATTTCTTTATTTCAAGTCGCTCTACTGAGCTCGTATCTTTCATCGTAGAGTAGTTTCGATTTTTACACTCTTCACATGAGAGTACAACTTTTTTCCTCATTAGTTACACCAACCTTGTAACATTATGTCCCTAAAAATGTATCATACAATAAAAGACAATGTCAATGACATGCCTTTTGTACTCTCTACAAAAAGAAAACAGGTGATTTTTTACACCTGTAGCTCTTGTTATTAATTTGAAGTGGTACTCTCTCTCATTTCCATATATCGTTCCAATTTCCGCTTCACTCTCTGTAAAGCGTTATCAATAGATTTTACATGTCTATTTAACTGTTCCGAAATCTCTTGATAAGAACGACCGTCTAGATATAAAGAAAGCACTTTCCTTTCTAAA
The DNA here is from genome assembly GCF_055825275.1 of Bacillus sp. GS3m_15504. Lineage (NCBI taxonomy): Bacteria > Bacillati > Bacillota > Bacilli > Caryophanales > Bacillaceae > Bacillus > Bacillus sp. GS3m_15504. Next base: position 42,056 of record NZ_JBVVNL010000010.1, read on the forward strand.
TCGCTTAATAATTCAGATATTTTAGATTCTATGTCGGTATATTCTTCCTGACTTATAATCATTTCTTCAGGATCAGTTACCTTCGCTTCCGAAATAACATCTAATAATGTCCGATCAGATTCCTCGTCATAAATCGGTTTATCTAAAGACACATACGAATTTAACGGAATATGCTTTTGCCTGGTTGCTGTTTTAATAGCGGTAATAATTTGTCGAGTGATACACAGTTCAGCAAATGCTTTGAATGAAGACAGCTTGTCCTCTTTATAATCACGAATCGCTTTAAACAATCCAATCATACCTTCTTGAACAATATCTTCTCGATCGGCACCCACTAAGAAATAAGATCTCGATTTCGCGCGAACAAAGTTCTTATATTTGTGAATCAAATATTCTAGAGCGTCAGTATTACCTTTTCGAACTAACTCAACGATTGCCTCATCTTCTAAATCACGAAATGTAACGTCGCCTACACTTACGAAGCCTGCTTCCACCTTGATCCCTCCGACCGCTATTTATTTAGAAATATTATACAGTAAAAAGACAAAGAGCGTCAATGCTTCAACGCTCTCCTCTTCTTAATTTTTCTAACTTTTCTGTAATATCTTTACTAAATATCTTTCGCATAGCAGGTTGCTTTTCTTTTGTGTCTTGTGTACGCCTTCTTACTTGTTGCTCCATCGCTTGTACTTCCAGCTCTAATTCCCGTGCAGATTTCCGGAGCGCACCTTGAGCAAATATAACCCATTGTTCCGTATAATCAGAAGTCGCAACATATATTTGCGTATTTATATTTCTAAGCTCAATTGCAAGTTGCTCTATCTTTTCATCTGCAGTTTGATTCTTCCTCGTGAATATAACTTCCACACGCGATTGTTTCATCTTTTTTTCAATACCGTGGACTGTATAAGCATCAAAAACTATCATTACCTTTGTACCTGTGTAACCTTGGTAATCCGCCATCTTATCAATCAGTGCATCTCTTGATGATTGCAAATCTACATCCCGTAGTTTTTTCAAGTCTCCCCAAGCTCCAATAATGTTGTAACCGTCAACGATTAAAATATCGTTCATTTTTTATTTACCAATTTCGTTACGTTTACGATATACCTCATACATTAACAAACTTGCGGCCACTGAAGCATTTAAGGATGTAACTTTACCAACCATCGGTAAAGTAATTAAGAAATCACATTTTTCACCAATAATACGGCTCATACCTTTTCCTTCACTTCCAATTACTAATCCAATTGGCATTTTACCATCTAAATTACGGTAATCCGTTTTCCCTTTTGCATCTGTACCAGCAATCCAAAGTCCACGTTCTTTTAATTCATCGATTGTACGAGATAAATTCGTTACACGTGCAACAGGAATATATTCAATTGCCCCGGTAGATGCTTTCGCAACTGAAGCTGTAAGTCCCACAGCTCTTCTTTTCGGAATAATAATTCCATGAGCTCCTGTTGCATCCGCAGTACGCATAATAGAACCTAGGTTATGCGGGTCTTCAATTTCATCTAAAATTAAGAAGAACGGATCTTCATTGCGCTTCTCTGCTACTTTGAATAGATCTTCTAGCTCAGCATATTGATATGCGGCCACTTGAGCAATTACACCTTGATGGTTCCCCTCAACTAATTGATCTAATTTCTTTTTTGGTGCATGTTGTAAAATAATCTTATTTTCTTTCGCTAGCGCTAGTACAATTTGTACTTGTCCTTTGGCAGCACCTTCTGCGATCCAAATTTTATTAATATCTCTCCCTGATCGTAACGCTTCAATTACAGGGTTACGTCCAATAATATATTCACTACTCATGATGATGTGCCCCCTTCCTTTTCTTCTAAAACAGCAATTGCCTTATATACAATTTCGTCTAATCTTTCACGATTATTTAATAAGTGATGATAGCCAATCAGCGCTTCAAAGGCTGTACTATGTCGGTATGTTTGTACATCCGTATTTTTCGGAACAGTACCTGAATTTGCATTACGCCCTCTTCTCAGTACCGCTTCTTCTTCCTCAGTTAAAAATGCTGTCTCTAATAAATGATAAACAACTTTTGCCTGTGCTTTTGCCGAAACAAAGCTTGTCCCTAATCGATGCAACTGATTAGGACGAACTTTTCCTTTTTGAAGTAGGTGATAGCGGATATATTGTTCATATACCGCATCACCCATATATGCTAACGCTAAGCTGTTTAATTGCTTTGCATCAATCATTCTTATCCTCTTTTCCATCTTGTACCTTGAGCGGTATCTTCTAAAATAATGTTGCGGTCTTTTAAATCATCGCGAATTTGATCCGATAATGCAAAATCACGATTTTTACGAGCTTCAATGCGTTTTTGAATAAGTGCCTCAATTTCTTCATCAAGCAACTCTTCTTGCGCTAATTCTAATCCTAAAATATCAAATAATGTTTCAAGCTGTTTTACATATGCTTCAATTACCACTGTTGACGTATGTTCTTCCAGTAAATATTGATTCGCATGATTTGCAACATTATATAACTCAGTGATTGCATTAGCAGTATTGAAGTCATCATTCATCGCTTCTTCAAATGCAGTTTGGAATTTTTCTAGGTCAGCTAACCATTTCTCATTATGATCTGTTAAATCCGTACTACTTTCCATACGGTGTTTTAAATTACCGTAAGCCGTTTTAATTCTTTCCAGTCCGTTATTTGTGCTTTGTAATAACTCTTCACTGAAATTAATTGGGTGACGATAATGTACTGATAGCATAAAGAATCTAATTAACTGCGGATCATATTGCTTAATAATATCGTGAACTAAAATGAAGTTCCCAAGTGACTTAGACATTTTCTCATTATTAATATTAATATATCCATTGTGCATCCAATAACGTGCAAATGTTTTTCCTGTTAACGCCTCAGACTGCGCGATTTCATTCTCATGATGAGGAAATGCTAAGTCTTGACCACCAGCATGAATATCAATTGTATCCCCTAAGTATTTACGCGCCATTGCCGAGCACTCGATATGCCAGCCTGGGCGACCTTGACCCCAAGGGCTTTCCCAGAAGATTTCTCCTTCTTTCGCAGCTTTCCATAAAGCAAAATCAAGAGGGTCTTGTTTCTTTTCTCCTACTTCAATACGCGCGCCGTGACGTAAGTCCGCAATTGGTTGATGTGATAATTTACCGTACCCTTCGAATTCCTTCGTTCTAAAGTACACATCCCCTTCGGATTCATATGCATATCCTTTATTCACAAGTTCTTGAATAAATTCAATAATGATATCCATATTTTCCGTTACACGCGGGTGAACTGTTGCATGTTTGCAACCTAGTGCCGTTACATCTTCAAAATACGCTTCTACAAAACGGTCCGCAATTGTCGGCACATCTTCACCTAATTCATTTGCTGCTTTAATTAATTTATCATCTACGTCAGTAAAGTTAGATACATACTGCACATCGTACCCTTTATATTCTAAATAACGACGCACCGTATCAAATACCATAGGTGGTCTTGCATTCCCAATGTGAATATAGTTATAAACTGTAGGTCCGCATACATACATCTTTACCTTATTTTCTTCTAATGGAGTAAACTCTTCCTTTTGACGTGTTAACGTATTATAAATGTGAATAGTCATTTTTATCCTTCCTTTCTACCTTTACTTCAAGTTGTTTTTTCAATTTATCAAGTTCTACTTCCATGACCTTTAATTTATCAAAAATTGGGTCTGGAAGGTCGGAATGATTTAATTCTTGACCGATCTTTACTCCATTTTGAATAACGACTCGGCCAGGTATACCTACAACTGTAGAATGTGCAGGGACTTCTTTTAATACGACAGAACCTGCTCCAATTTTAGAGTTCTCTCCAACTGTAATAGAACCTAGTACTTTAGCACCCGTTGCAATTAATACATTATCTTGAATTGTAGGGTGCCTCTTTCCCTTTTCTTTACCTGTACCACCTAATGTAACTCCTTGGTAGATCGTTACATTATCACCAATTTCGCACGTTTCTCCAATTACAACCCCCATTCCATGGTCAATGAAAAAACGACGACCAATTGTTGCTCCTGGATGAATCTCAATGCCAGTAAAGAAACGACTAACTTGTGAGATCCAACGTGCAATAAAGAAGAAATTCTTTTTATAAAAAGCATGTGCAATTCGATGGGCCCAAACTGCATGTAATCCAGAGTAAGTCAAAATGACTTCGAAATAACTTCTTGCCGCTGGATCCTGTTCAAAAACGACTTCAATATCTTCCCGAAGCCTCTTAAACATCGACGTTCCCTCCCCTTTATGGGCTGCTTTTTCGAGTGAACTAACTCCCTACTTATCCCCCTAAATCTTTATACACGTGGATAAGACTTATACTCATACCAATTTTACGGTATAAAAAAAGACGCCTCTGTCATATTGACAGAGACGCCTTATAAGCGCGGTTCCACTCTGTTTAGGCTAAAAAAGCCTCAAACTCATCTCTGATAACGGTATACACCGCTTCTGCTTACTTTTTACGCCCTAAGACGTTTTGCAAAGCAATTTGCTGTTCAGCAGAAGACTCGAAGGGGCATTTCAAAAATCCGCTTATAAACCACTTCCAGCCTAAAGGTGGTTCTCTCTGTAAAAAGCCTGATTTTCTACTTCTCCTTCTCGTCGCTTTTCCTTATTAGGTTTTAAGTATACTTATTATATTTCTAAACCTAGAAAATGTTAACCAATTACTTTTTGAAGACGATTTAAAACTTTTTCTTTTCCAAGAAGTGCAATAGCATTAGGAAGCTCTGGGCCATGTGTTTGACCAGTAGTTGCAACACGGATTGGCATAAATAAGTTTTTACCTTTATGACCTGTTTCCTTTTGAACCGCTTTAATAGCCGTCTTAATTGCTGCCGGTTCCATAGCTTCTAGTGCTTCTACTTGACCAGCAAATGCACGAAGTACTTCCGGTACTTGTTCACCTTTTAATACTTCTTGTCCTTCTTCTTCATAATCAACGTGATCTTTGAAAAACATTTCAGAAAGCTCTACAATTTCAGCTCCAAAGCTCATTTGTTCATGATATAACGCAATTACATCACGAATCCAAGCTTGTTCTTGTTCACTTAAAGTTTCACCTATACGTCCAGCCTTCACTAAATGCGGTAAGCTTAATTCTACCACCGTATCTAAATCTTGCTTTTTCATATATTGGTTGTTCATCCATTTTAGTTTTTGAGAATCAAATAATGCAGGTGATTTCGATAAACGAGCTGCATCAAACATTTTGATAAACTCTTCTTGAGAGAAAATTTCTTCTTCTCCTACTGGCGACCAACCTAGTAGTGCAATAAAGTTAAAGATTGCTTCTGGAAGATATCCAAGCTCTTTATATTGCTCAATAAATTGAATAATAGATTCATCACGCTTACTTAATTTTTTACGGCTTTCATTTACAATTAAAGTCATATGACCGAATTGCGGAATATCCCAACCGAAAGCTTCATAAATCATCATTTGTTTTGGCGTGTTTGAAATATGGTCATCACCACGAAGTACGTGTGTAATTTCCATTAAGTGATCATCTACTGCTACTGCAAAGTTATAAGTTGGAATCCCATCTTTTTTCACGATAACGAAATCACCGAAATCATTTGAATGGAATGCAACTTCATCTTTTACAATATCTTTAAATGTGTAATCACGGTCAGCTGGTACGCGGAAACGAATACTTGGAATACGTCCCTCAGCTTCAAATTCTTTCACTTGCGCTTCAGTTAAATCACGGTGGTTACCTGCGTAACGAGGTGTTTCACCACGAGCAATTTGCCCTTCGCGTTCTGCTTCTAGCTCTTCTTCTGTCATATAACATTTGTAAGCTAAACCACGCTCTAATAAATCTTCATATAACTTTTTATAAATATCTAAACGCTCTGTTTGACGATATGGTCCAAATTCACCACCAACATCAACACCTTCATCCCAGTCCATACCGAGCCATTTCAAGTATTTTAATTGGCTTTCTTCTCCACCAGCAACATTACGTTTTACATCAGTATCTTCAATACGAATAATAAACTTACCATCTTGATGACGAGCAAATAAATAATTAAATAATGCCGTACGCGCATTTCCGATATGTAAGTGTCCTGTTGGACTTGGCGCATAGCGCACTCTCACTTGCTTTTCCATAATTGGTACACCTTCCATTCTTAATGTCAACACATTCTATAATTGTACACCAAAAAAATGTGATTATCCATCTTACGAATTAAAAACCATTATTTTTTCTGTAATAAAACAACTGCTTGAGAAGCAATTCCTTCTTCTCTACCTGTAAATCCTAATTTTTCTGTTGTTGTTGCCTTTACATTGATATTATCGATAGACGTTTCTAATAGCTCACTAATGCGTTTGCGCATACTTTCAATATGTGGTGCCATTTTTGGCTTTTGAGCAATAATTGTACAATCTAAATTCCCTAATTCATAACCTTGTTCACGCACAAACTCCCAAACCTTTTGCAACAATACAGCTGAATCAGCATCTTTAAAGGCGGGGTCTGTATCAGGGAAATGTTTCCCGATATCTCCTGCTGCAATTGCACCTAAACACGCATCCGCGATTGTATGTAATAATACGTCTGCATCAGAGTGACCGATTAATCCTTTCTCATGTGGAATTGTAATTCCACCAATAATTAACGGTCTACCTTCCGCGAATTCATGCACATCAAAACCTTGTCCAATTCGAAACATTTTTACATCCTCCTCGAGCTAAACTACTGAGCTTTATGATTCTATATTATATCGCTATCCTTATAAAGAAAAGCCCGGCCGTTGCCGAGCTTTTCTTCGCTATAATCATTGCTATCATTTCTTTTGAACGTGAAGAAAACTTTCAGCAATTAGTAAATCCTCTGGGGTCGTCACTTTAATATTATAGTAACTCCCCTCTACTACACCTACTTGCTTCCCGATACGTTCTACGAGACTTGCATCATCTGTACCAAGGAAACAACTCTGCTTCGCACTTCTATGAGCTTCTAACAAAAGCGAAACAGAGAACCCTTGCGGTGTTTGTACAGCTTTAAGTTGCGATCTTTCTACCGTTTCGACAACAACACCCTGCTCTACTTTCTTAACAGTATCTTTCACTGGCACCGCACAAATGGAAGCTCCATATTTTTCTGCTGCAGTTAATACATCTTGGATTACTTTATTCGTTACGAACGGGCGCGCACCGTCATGTACAAGAACATACTCAACATCAGTCGTATGCTGAATCGCATTATATACACTATCTTGTCTTTCAGCTCCACCTTGAATAAATTGTACTGGCTTTTCAACCGGATACTTCTGCATTAACTCTTCAAAATATGGACGCTCTTCTTCGTTAATTGCCATAATAATATTTTTACATGCTTTATCCTTTTCAAAAGCACGTAACGTATGCACAATAATCGGTACTTCATTAATAAGTAAGAACAACTTATTTTTGCCAGCACCCATCCGTTTTCCCTGACCAGCTGCTGGAATAATTAATGTATACATATTAATAATCCTCTACTTACAATGCTTTTTCTAATAATTTACGTTTGGCAAAAATCATGCGCCCCGCCGATGTTTGTAACACACTCGTAACGAGTACATCAAGTTGTGAGCCTACATATTCTCTACCATCTTCTACTACAATCATCGTGCCGTCATCTAAATATGCCACACCTTGATTTTGTTCTTTTCCATCTTTTACAACATAAACACTTAATTCTTCACCTGGGAGCACAACAGGTTTAATTGCATTAGCTAAATCGTTAATGTTTAACACTGTTACTCCTTGTAATTCAGAGACTTTGTTTAAGTTGAAATCATTCGTTACTACCGTTCCACCAGTGATTTTCGCCAACTTTACAAGTTTGCTATCCACTTCCTGAATATCATCAAAATCGCCTTCATAAATTTCTACCGGAATCGGCATCTCTTTTTGAATACGATTTAAAATGTCTAATCCTCTACGACCACGATTACGTTTTAAAGCATCAGAAGAATCGGCAATGTGCTGAAGTTCTTCTAACACGAATTGTGGAATGACAATTGTTCCTTCTAAAAACTTTGTTTGGCAAATATCAGCAATACGTCCATCGATAATTACACTTGTATCGAGAATTTTCCAATGTGCTAAAGATTCTTCTACCTCATTTTCTGGTTCTTCATTCTCGCTATTATTATTTTTCTTCTTCCCACGTTGTGGTAATGTAAATAACCCTAGCAATTCATTCCTCTTTTTAAACCCTACTTGGAATCCTAAATATCCTAGTAAAAGAGTAAAGAACACTTGCAACACTGTACTAATAACTGGAATTGTAAATTCACGAATTGGTATTAAAATTAAATACGCAACAATAAGCCCAGAGATTAAACCTAATGTACCAAATAAAACATCTGCTACAGGCGCTTTTACAAGAGCCTCTTCAATATGCTTAATAAGTTGAACAATATAATCTACAAGCCAAAATGTTGTTAAAAATAAAATAATTGCACCAATAATTGCACGAACATACGATCCTTCCAACAAAGGAACGGCACCGATGTCTAATACGTTAATAACTTTTGGGATTAAGTAAATCCCTAACGCTCCTCCGATTACTAAAAAGAAGAGCTGTACAATCCGTTTTAACATCCAACCACCTCCTACTCATTATTAACCATTGTTTCGCTAATCAAAACGCCGAATGCAAAAGCGGACGTGTTTTTTTATAAATAGTTTTATTTACCAATATATCATATCATATACCAAAAATGTGCTAGTGTCGTTATATTATGGAATCAATGTAATATTCTTAATTGTGTCTACTCATATAGAGATGCTCTTGAATTCTTTTTAGGCCTTCTCGTATTTTCTTCGCCCTGACTTCCCCAATTCCTTCCACATCATCTAATTCATTAATCGTTGCACGACAAACGCCTTGCAAAGTTTTAAATCGATTAATTAAATTTTCAATGATAAGTGGTGGAACACGCGAAATTTTGCTTGTGATTCGGTATCCTCTCGGCGTCACACTTTCTTCTAAACTCGTTTGTCCCGGGTATCCAAGCAATTTAACTAAATCACTATCCTCTAGAAGTTGTGTATTCGCAAGTTCTTGTAACTTTTTCAAAATTTGATGATGATCTTGTGTTTTTTCTTGATAGTAATCTTTAATTAATAGCGCCGCTTCTGCTTCTAAATCGGCTAGTAGTTCCGTAAGTTGTAAACGAATTAACCTACCTTCTGTTCCCAATTCATGAATATAGCTCAATATTTCATTTTTAATACGTAGTACCATTTCAACACTATGTAAAACATGAACGACCTCGGACATTGTAACAACCTCTTCAAATTCTAGAATGCCCAAATTCGTAATCCCATCATTCCATACAGCCTTATATTTTTCTAATGTTTGGATAGCTTGGTTTGCCTTTGTTAAAATAACACCTATATCTTTTAGTGTATAACGTAAATTCCCTTGATATAGCGTAATTACGTTACGCCTTTGTGAAATAGCCACAACAAGGCTGCCTGTCTGCTTTGCTACACGCTCCGCCGTTCGGTGGCGCATACCTGTCTCGATAGAGTCGATAGATGAATCTGGAACTAACTGTGCATTCGCAATCAAAATTTTACTTCCAGTTTCATTTAAAATAAGTGCCCCATCCATTTTTGCTAATTCGTATAAACTAGCCGGGGAGAATGCACAATTAATATGAAAACCTCCATCAACAATACTTTTAATCTGCTCATTATATCCAAGAACAATTAATCCCCCTGTTTGTGCGCGAAGTACATTATCTATCCCTTCGCGCAGTGGTGTTCCCGGGGCCACAAGTTGTAAAATATTAATCATACTTTTGACACGTTGCTTGTTTTCTTCCATAGCCTAGCCTCCTAATGTCAAACGAAGCGCTTCTCCTAAATTAGATACACCAACTACCTCAATCCCATCCGGAATTGTCCATCCTCCCAAATTTTTTCTAGGAATAATAGCACGTTGAAATCCTAATTTAGCTGCTTCTTGTACACGTTGTTCAATTCTTGATACTCTTCTTATTTCTCCAGTTAATCCTACTTCTCCTATTACTGCATCGGTTGGTGCTGTAGATTTATCTCTGAAACTTGAAGCTATACTTAAAGCGACAGCTAAATCAATAGCTGGTTCATCTAACTTCAAACCACCTGCTACTTTTAAATATGCGTCCTGATTTTGCAATAATAAGCCTGTTCTTTTTTCTAACACCGCCATAATAAGCGATACACGGTTATGATCAATTCCCGTTGCCATTCTTCGAGGGTTTCCAAAACTAGTAGGGGAGATTAATGCTTGTATTTCTACTAAAACTGGTCTTGTTCCTTCCATTGAAGCAACCACTGTTGATCCCGCAACCCCCACTGGTCTTTCCTCGAGGAAAATCTCAGAAGGGTTTAATACTTCTGCAAGACCAAGTTCTTTCATTTCAAAAATACCCATTTCATTCGTAGAACCAAAGCGATTCTTTACTGCTCGCAAAATACGGTATGTATGATGACGGTCTCCTTCAAAATAAAGAACTGCATCGACCATATGTTCTAACATACGAGGTCCTGCAATTGCTCCCTCTTTTGTCACATGTCCAACGATAAAAATAGGGATTCCTTTCGTTTTTGCAAGTTTCATTAATTCCGCTGTACATTCACGAACTTGTGCCACACTTCCCGGCGCTGATGTTACCTCAGGTAAATGTATTGTTTGAATAGAGTCAATAACAACAAAGGCTGGGTTCACCTCTTCAATGTGTGTTGCAATTCGCTGTAAATCCGTCTCTGATACAACAAATAGATTACTACCATTTACATGTAGACGATCGGCACGCAGTTTAATCTGTTTTGCTGATTCCTCACCCGATATATATAGTACATCATATGAAGAATCCGCTAATTGCGATGATATTTGTAATAGTAACGTTGATTTTCCAATCCCGGGGTCTCCACCAATAAGTACTAAGGATCCATCTACAATCCCACCACCAAGTACACGGTTAAATTCTTGGAATTTTGTTTCAATACGCGCCTCAGACTTTGTTTCCACTTCGGTTAGGCGCCTTGGTTTTGTTACTTCTGTTTGAATTGCATTGGCATAATTAAGGCGTCTTGATGATACAACCGGTTCCATCTCTTCAACAAGCGTATTCCATTGACCACATCCAGGACATTTCCCCATATATTTTGGTGACTGATAACCACACTCTTGACATGTGAATTTTGTTTTCTTTTTAGCCATATCGTTTTATATTTCACTTCACTTTCATCTATAGACAGTTTATCCTTCTCGTACAAGAAAGAGGGCTATCTCGTAGCCCTCTTAGTTTGTCTATACTTATTTTACCTTTTCGGCACTATGAATGACAAATGATTCTCCTTCAACATCAAAGATAACTTTCTGTCCTTTCTCAATAGCACCTTTTAACAGTTCTTCGGATAGTCTATCTTCTACATGTTTCTGAATCGCTCTACGAAGCGGGCGAGCACCGTACTCTCGATCAAACCCTTTATCAGCAATAGCCGAAATTGCTCCTTCTGTTAAATGCAATTCAATTTCTTGCTCTTTTAAGCGATTTACTAACTGATTTACCATAAGTGTTACAATCTCTTGAATATGTTTTTTCTCAAGCATATGGAACACGATAATTTCATCAATACGGTTTAAGAATTCTGGACGGAAGGCTTTTTTCAGCTCATCCATTACTTTACCTTTCATATCCGAATAATCGCGGCTCTCATCTTGTACGTTAAATCCAAGATGCTTATTACGTTTTAACGCCTCTGCACCAACGTTAGATGTCATAATAACAATTGTATTGCGGAAATCAACCGTACGCCCTTTCGAATCTGTTAAGCGACCATCTTCTAATACTTGTAGTAAAATGTTAAACACATCAGGATGAGCTTTCTCTACTTCGTCTAATAGGACAACTGAATATGGCTTACGGCGAACCTTTTCTGTTAATTGTCCACCTTCTTCATATCCAACATACCCTGGAGGAGACCCAACTAAACGAGAAGTAGAATGCTTCTCCATGTACTCAGACATATCGATGCGAATCATTGCATCTTCATCACCGAACATAGATTCTGCTAACGCTCTTGCTAGCTCCGTTTTACCTACACCTGTTGGCCCTAAGAAAATAAATGACCCAATTGGACGTTTCGGATCTTTCAATCCTGCTCTAGCACGGCGAACAGCTTTCGCTACAGCTACTACCGCTTCATCTTGACCAATAACACGATCGTGAAGGATGGATTCTAAGTTTAATAATTTATCAGTCTCTGTTTGTGCAAGTTTAGAAACCGGGATACGAGTCCATGTAGAAACAACATTTGCAATATCTTCTACTGTCACTTCTGAGTTTTCTTTTCCTTGTTGTTCTTTCCATTGACGCTTCGTATCTTCTAACTTCTCGCGTAAACGTTGTTCCATATCACGTAAGGAAGCAGCTTTTTCAAACTCTTGACTTTGTACAGCTGCATCTTTTTCTTTTCTAATTTCCTCAAGCTTCACTTCAAGCTCTTTTAGATTTGGTGGTGTTGTATAAGAGCGTAAGCGAACCTTTGAAGCAGCTTCATCAATTAAATCAATTGCTTTATCTGGTAAGAAACGATCTGTAATATAACGATCTGAAAGCTTTACAGCTGCATCAATTGCATCATCTGTAATAGATACGCGGTGATGTGCCTCATAACGATCGCGTAAACCTTTCAAAATTTGAGTTGATTCATCTAAACTTGGCTCATCAACGTGAATTGGTTGGAAACGTCTCTCTAAAGCTGCGTCTTTTTCAATATATTTGCGATATTCATCTAACGTTGTCGCCCCGATACATTGTAATTCCCCACGAGCTAAAGATGGTTTTAAAATATTCGATGCGTCAATAGCACCTTCTGCTCCACCTGCACCGATTAATGTATGAAGTTCATCAATAAATAGAATGATATTTCCCGCTTGGCGAATTTCATCCATTACTTTCTTCAAACGGTCTTCAAATTCACCACGGTATTTCGTTCCAGCTACCACTGTACCCATATCTAGTGTCATAACACGCTTATCTCGTAAAGTTTCAGGAACTTCATTATTTACGATTTGTTGTGCTAATCCTTCCGCAATTGCCGTTTTACCTACACCAGGCTCCCCGATTAATACAGGATTGTTTTTTGTTCTACGGCTTAAAACTTCAATTACACGTTGAATTTCTTTACCACGTCCAATAACAGGGTCTAAACGATTTTCACGTGCAACAACTGTTAAATCACGTGCTAAGCTATCAAGTGTTGGTGTATTTGCATTTGTTGAAGAACCACCTTGGTGACCTGAACTTGCTTCATTACTTCCAAGAAGTTGCAATACTTGTTGTCTTGCCTTATTTAGGCTAACACCTAAGTTATTTAAAACGCGTGCCGCTACCCCTTCACCTTCGCGGATTAAACCAAGTAAAATATGTTCTGTTCCAACGTAAGAATGACCTAATTTACGAGCTTCATCCATAGACAGCTCAATAACCTTTTTAGCACGCGGTGTATAATGTACAGTTTGAGAAGCTTCTGTTCCACGTCCGATTAACGCTTCTACTTCTTTTTGAACCTTCTCTGGACTTAATCCAAGAGCAATCAACGCTTTTGCTGCAATTCCTTCACCTTCGCGTACAAGCCCAAGTAAAATATGTTCTGTTCCAATATTGTTATGCCCAATACGAATTGCTTCCTCTTGAGATAAAGCTAATACTTTCTGTGCTCTTTCTGTAAATCTTCCAAACATCATAGAAATCGCCTCCTACTTGCGCTTAGTTTTTTTCAATACGTAATCGCTCACGGATTAAGGTTGCTCTTCGATAATCTCTTTCTTCTGGGCCTAAAGGTCCTCCTGCATATTGTTGTAAAATGCCTGGTTGTGTAAGAACCATTAGCTCAGTCAAAATATTTCTCGATATACCTTGTATATATCCTAAATCAATGCCAAGTCGTAAATCTGATAAGCAATTGGCTGCTTCCGCAGATTGAATTAAACGACTGTTGGCTAGTATGCCATAAGAGCGATAAACTTTATCTTCAAGTTCAATACTTGAATTTTGTACAATTAATTCTCTAGCCATTTTTTCTTGCTGTATGATTTGTTGAATAACACTCTTTAAATCTGCAATAATATCTTCTTCAGATTTTCCTAGCGTCATTTGGTTTGACACTTGAAATATATTACCTAACGCTTCGCTACCTTCACCGTATATTCCTCTTACTACTAACCCTAATTTTTGAATTACCTGTATAATACGGCTAATTCTTTTCGTTAAAACGAGTCCCGGTAAATGAATCATTACGGAAGCCCTAAGTCCTGTACCAACGTTAGTAGGACAACTCGTAATATATCCAAGTGATTCATCAAAAGCATATTCAACCTCTTTCTCAATCCAATTATCTATTTGATTGGCACTTTGAAGGGCCTCTGATAACTGCAATCCTGAAAATAAGCACTGAATCCGAATATGATCTTCTTCATTCAGCATAACACTAATATGTTCGCTTTCTGACAAGAGACATGCTCCATATTCAGTTCCTGCAAGGTTGGGACTAATTAAATGCTTTTCAACTAATACTCTCCTTTGAAGAGGCGTTAATTCATTCATTTTTAATAGTTCAAACTCTCCAAAAGGTTCTACCGTTTTATTTATAAATTCCTTTTTAAATAATTCTTGAATCTGTTTAGTTTCTTCTTCATTTTGCATAGTAGAGAATTGATATTTTTTAAAATTACGAGCCAAACGAATTCGACTACTTAAAACAATATCAGAATCAGGGCCATCCCCCTTCATCCATGGACTAATCGCTTCATTCATAATTTTGTCCAGTGACATAGAACTATTCCCCCTCTCTATGCTCACTAAGCTGATTTTCAAGATTTCTAATTTTATCCCTTACTTCAGCAGCTTTCTCAAATTCCTCTTTCTGTACGTATTGTTTCAGAATGAGTTTTAGTTCATCTAATTCTTTCTTTAAGTGAATATTTCCTTCTATACGCTCCGGAATTTTTCCACAATGATCTGTATGCCCACCGTGAAGACGTTTTAATAATGGCTTTAAATGTTCCTTAAATGTATCGTAACAAGAAGCACATCCAAAGCGCCCAACCTTTGTAAATTGTTCATATGTCATCTTACAATCTGGGCATCTTAATATACTCGTATTCGAAAACCCATTTTTTCCTTCTTCAAACATTGTTGATTCACCGTGCAATAACCCAGCAAATAAATCATGGAATGAAAAGTTAGACTGCGATGATTGAAAGAAAGACGTATAGCCACTTTGTTCTGCACATTGCTCACAAAGATGAACTTCCGCCTTCTTCTCGTTGATTACTTTTGTATAATGTAAAGTTGCTGGTCTTATATTACAGTTTTGACAAGTCATCACTATCCCCACCTTTACAACAGGAACGATCTATCTCATAGTACTTTTCATACATTACTAGATTGTTCACTTTCCTTTATTCGTTTACATAAAAGTGCGTGTTCTTTTTTCAAAACCTCTACAATATTTAGCTATCTTATCTCTTAGTTATTATCCTTTTACAAAAGCTGTATTTATTTATATTTCAGTGTTCTTAACATTGCGCATAATATTCGAGCCCTAAGTTCATCTCGAGAAGGAACATCCATTGATAATACAGAACGATCTAGTACGCTTAACATAAGTTTAGCTTCACGATTTGTTATGATTCCCTCTTCTATTAAACGTATAATCATACTTTCTGCATTCCCTTGCGCAACGCTATGATCAATCATATGAAGCATTTGATCAATAATGTCTATATCATCATGCAGTTTGACTTTTATAATGCGAATGTAACCTCCTCCACCACGTTTACTTTCTACTACAAATCCTCTTTCTAACGTAAAACGGGTATTGATTACATAATTGATTTGAGATGGTACGCACTCGAATCGATCCGCAATCTCATTTCTTTTGATTTCAATCACATTATTATTACTTAAGTCAATAACTTGCTTTAGATATTGCTCAATGATATCAGATATATTTCTCATTTATCCGCCACCTTTATTGACTTTGACTATCTTTGACTTTAATTATATACGTATTAATAAAATTTGCAACTCTTTTGCTTATTTACTATCCTAGCCACATTCCCCTATATTTAATCAAAATAATAATTATTTAAATACATTTTTTATTACTATGGATTATAAAAGAAAACACGAAAAAACACGAGTCATTTGACTCGTGTTTAGTTGCTTGGCGACGTCCTACTCTCACAGGGACAAGGTCCCAACTACCATCGGCGCTAGAGAGCTTAACTTCCGTGTTCGGTATGGGAACGGGTGTGACCTCTCTGCCATCATCACCAAACTATGAAGGCATATTCCTTCAAAACTAGATAACATTTGCTACATATTATATGGTTAAGTCCTCGATCTATTAGTATTCGTCAGCTCCACATGTCACCATGCTTCCACCTCGAACCTATCAACCTGATCAT
>NZ_JBVVNL010000011.1:0-48488 GCF_055825275.1 Bacillus sp. GS3m_15504
ATAGTTTGGTGATGATGGCAGAGAGGTCACACCCGTTCCCATACCGAACACGGAAGTTAAGCTCTCTAGCGCCGATGGTAGTTGGGACCTTGTCCCTGTGAGAGTAGGACGTCGCCAAGCAACTAAAAACACAAGTCTTTTGACTTGTGTTTTTTTGTGTTTTCAAACAGTATGCAAAAAGAAGTAATGGTAATACAAACACGTTGCCCAAGGATGAATCATATTATATAAGAGATTGATGTATATTTTTCTGTAAATTGTTAAGGAATAGAAGTATAAAATATGTCCATTTAAATAGGGAGGGAAAGATATGAAATCACAAAACGAAGTTTGTATTGTTTGTGAGACAGAAAGAAAAGAAGGGATATATATTTATAATAATTTAATATGTTATGAATGTGAAAAGGACATGGTGAATACGGAAACAGATGATCCGAAGTATATATATTATTTAAAACAACTTCGAAAATTAGAAGTATCATATTTTTAAATAGGCATATGCCTATTATTTTTTTTGTTCTGTATAATAGATAAAGAATGAAATAATAAGGAAGAGATATAGATGAATCAAAATCGCATACCTTTATATGAAGCATTAATAGAGTTTAAAGAAAGAAGACCGTTATCCTTTCATGTTCCAGGTCATAAAAATGGTTTAAACTTCCCTCAGGAGGTAGTAGAGGAGTTTAAAGATATACTATCTATCGATGTAACTGAGTTGTCAGGATTAGATGATTTACATAGTCCGTTTGAATGTATAGATGAGGCACAACAATTATTAGCTGATGTATATGGAGTGAACAAAAGTTATTTTTTAATTAATGGTTCAACAGTCGGGAATCTAGCAATGATTTTGTCTTGTTGTGGGGAACATGATATTGTTCTTGTACAAAGAAATTGTCATAAATCGATTATTAATGGTTTAAAATTAGCGGGAGCAAATCCTATTTTTTTAGATCCATGGATTGATGAAGCTTATAACGTACCAGTGGGAATTCATGATGAGATTATTAAGGAAGCGATTGAAAAATACCCAAATGCGAAAGCACTCATTTTAACGCATCCTAATTATTATGGTATGGGGATGGATCTAGAGGCAAGCATTGCTTATGCACATACACATAAAATCCCTGTGCTAGTAGATGAAGCACATGGGGCTCATTTTTGTTTAGGCGGGGCATTTCCACAGTCAGCGTTAGCATATGGTGCAGATATTGTAGTTCATTCTGCGCATAAAACATTACCCGCGATGACGATGGGATCCTATTTACATATAAATAGTCGTTTAGTGAAAGAAGAAAAAGTTTCTACTTATTTAAGTATGCTACAATCTAGTAGTCCATCGTATCCAATTATGGCTTCTCTTGATATTGCACGCTTTACAATAGCACGTATAAAAGAAAAGGGACATGATGAAATTGTCGAGTTTTTACAGGAATTTAAAGAAGAATTGAGTACTATTCCACAAATAGCTATTTTACAATATCCATTACAAGACGGGCTAAAGATTACCGTACAGACGCGTTGTCGGTTATCAGGATACGAATTACAGTCTGTATTTGAAAAGGTCGGTATATATACAGAAATGGCAGATCCATATAATGTCTTATTTATTTTGCCTTTGCAAGTAAATAAGAAATATATGAAGGCTATAGAGATGATCCGAGTAGCATTGCAATACTATGAGGTGAAAGACAAGACGGAATCTATTCGTTATACTTATAAAGGAGAAATTTCTCCCCTGCCGTATACATATAAACAACTGGAAGAATACGAAACAAAAGTAGTACCTATAGAAGAAGCAGTTGGGATGGTAGCAGCGGAAATGGTAATTCCGTATCCACCTGGTATTCCATTGATTATGTATGGAGAAAGAATTACTTCAGAACATAAAGAACAAATTATGTATTTAGAAAAAGCAGGTGCTCGTTTTCAAGGTAGCACGAAATATATGAAAGTGTATGATATAGAAAGTAGGTTTTAGGATGAAGGGATTATTTGTAACAATTGAAGGTCCAGAAGGTTCGGGTAAAACAACATTAATTCAAAGTTTATTGCCATACTTTGAACAAAAGGAACAAAAGGTAATGGCGACGAGAGAACCGGGTGGTATTGCAATTTCTGAGGATATTAGAACGATTTTACATAAACAAGAATATACGATGATGGAAGCACGTACAGAGGCACTATTATATGCTGCTGCACGTAGACAGCATTTAGTAGAAAAAGTTATGCCGGCGCTTAATGAGGATTACCTTGTATTATGTGATCGTTTTATAGATAGCTCTTTAGCGTATCAAGGATATGCAAGAGGATTAGGTATGGATAAAGTATTTGAAATAAATCGTTTCGCAACAGAGGACTGTATGCCTAGTTTAACAATTTACTTAGATATTGAGCCAGAGGTTGGCTTAGCGCGAATTGCAAAAGATGCAGGACGTGAAGTGAATCGGTTAGATATGGAAGATATCTCTTTCCATAAACGTGTGCGTGAAGGGTATTTACAAGTTGTAGAACGTTTTTCGGATCGTATTGTATTAGTAAATGCTGATCAACCAATGGAAAAACTTATAGAAGAAGTTATTCAGGTTATAGAAGATAAATTGTTATAATAGAAGGAAAGACTGAAATAAGTGAGGTATGCATTATGACGAAGACGTGGGAGCAGCTTTCTGCTATACAACCCATCGGTGTAAAAATGTTGATGAATAGCATCGCAAAAGAGCGTATATCCCACGCTTACTTGTTAGAAGGAGGGAAAGGGACAGGAAAGTTTGCGACAGCAATTCAAATGGCAAAGAGTTTCCTCTGTTCTCAGCGGAATAGGGTAGAGCCTTGTCATGTATGTACAAATTGTAAGCGAATTGATTCAGGTAACCACCCGAACTTACATATTGTAAAACCAGACGGATTATCTATTAAGAAGCAACAAATTCATGATTTACAAGAAGAGTTTTCCAAAACAGGATTAGAAGCAAATAAAAAGGTATATATCATTGAGCACGCAGACCGTATGACAGCAAATGCAGCGAATACACTCTTGAAATTTTTAGAAGAACCAAGTAGTGATACAACAGCTATTTTACTTACTGAACAAAGTCATCAAATTTTAAATACGATTTTATCTCGCTGTCAAGTTGTTACATTTAGACCGTTACCTACGGAATCTTTAATTAGAAGATTGCAGGATGAAGGTATTACGGTATCTTTATCGACACTTGCTGCACAACTCACGAATAGTTTTGATGAAGCTTTAACTTTATGTAATGATGAATGGTTTGCACAAGCACGAGCTTTAGTGATAAAATTATGTGAAGCGCTCGAAAAAGATAAAGCCTCTATTTTTTTTGTACAAGAAAAATGGGGAAAACACTTTGGAGAGAAAGAGCAATTACAGCAAGGTTTAGATATGTTACTCCTTATTTATAAGGATTTATTATATGTTCAACTTGGAGAAGAAGATCGGCTTGTTTTTCGTGAGCAGAAAGAGATGTTTGAATCTTTCTCCTATGCTCAGAAGCGCATTGTATCAGCTCTCTTTAATATATTAGAGGCAAAAAATAGAATCAACGCTAATGTAAATGCGCAGCTTGTGTTCGAACAGTTAGTGTTGCGGTTGCAGGAGGGATGACCGTTTTGTATGATGTAGTAGGTGTTCGCTTTAAGAAGGCCGGAAAGGTGTATTACTTTGATCCGAATCAGTTCGATATCTCTGAAAATGAGTTTGTAATTGTAGAAACGGTAAGAGGTATTGAATACGGAAAAGTAGTTATTACCAAAAAGCAAGTTGATGAAAACGACGTTGTATTACCGCTAAAAAAGGTTATTCGTATTGCAAATGAAAATGATCGTACCATTGTTGAAGAGAACAAACATGCTGCAAAAGAAGCATATCAAGTTTGTCAGCAAAAGGTAGTAGAACATAATCTTGATATGAAACTTGTAGATGTAGAGTATACGTTCGATCGCAATAAGATTATTTTCTACTTTACTGCGGATGGTCGGATTGATTTCCGTGAACTAGTGAAGGACTTAGCGGCAATTTTTAGGACAAGAATTGAACTAAGACAAATTGGTGTTCGTGATGAAGCGAAGATGCTTGGTGGTATTGGTCCATGTGGTCGTATGCTTTGTTGTTCTACTTTTTTAGGAGATTTTGAACCTGTATCCATTAAGATGGCAAAGGATCAAAATTTATCATTAAATCCTGCAAAAATCTCTGGTTTATGTGGTCGCTTAATGTGTTGCTTAAAATATGAGAACGATGAATATGAGGCAGCAAAGGAACAACTTCCTGATTTAGATCAACGTATACAAACCCCGCATGGTACTGGCCGTGTTATCGGATTAAATATTTTAGAAAGATTAATTCAAGTGGAACTAGTAGACAAGGAACGGATAGTAGAATATACGTTAGATGAGTTAGTGAATAAAGGGGTCGTTTCGAGTCAAACCACAGATTAATGAGGTGGGTGCTTGTGGAGAAAAAGGATATTTTTGCATCGGTTTCTAGTATGGAAGAGCAAATTGGACATTTATACAAACAGTTGGGAGAATTAAAACAACATCTTGCAGAGTTATTGGAAGAAAACCAACATATAAAAATGGAAAATGAAAATTTGCGACACCGTTTTGAAGAAGTGCAGATTAAAGAAAAACAAAAAACTCAAAAACGTAAAGAAGTGAAGCCAAAGACAGATATTGGTGAAGGCTACGATAATTTAGCAAGACTATATCAAGAAGGTTTTCATATTTGTAATCTGCATTATGGAAGTGTACGTAAAGAGGGAGATTGTTTATTCTGCCTGTCATTTTTAAATAAAAAGTGAAATTACCTTTCCAATTATTATTGGAAAGGTAATTTTTTATACATGAGAGTAGAATTAAATATGTTTTTTATTACAAGAAGATGAAATAGGGTAGGTTAAGTGTAAGAAAAGGAGTAACATATGAATTTATATGAAGATGAACGTTTAGATTACTTATTAGCACAAGATATGAAGATCATACAAAGCCCATCAGTATTTAATTTCTCATTAGACGCTGTTTTACTTGCAGACTTTGCTTGGGTACCAATTCAAAAAGGTAATTTACTTGATTTGTGTACAGGTAATGCAGTTGTGCCCCTGCTATTAAGTACAAGAACAAAAGGGAATATTACTGGTGTGGAAATTCAAGAACGCTTATATGATATGGGTATAAGAAGTGTTCAATATAATAAGTTAGAAGAAAGAATTCATTTAATACATGGGGATTTGAAAGATATGCCGGAGAAACTTGGACGTCATCAGTATGATGTTGTCACATGTAATCCGCCTTATTTCCAAACGCCTGCAACTTCTGAAAAGAATATGAATGAGCATTTAGCGATAGCTCGTCATGAAATTATGTGTACATTAGAGGATGTTGTATCTGCAAGCAGTCAGCTAGTCAAGCAGGGCGGGAAAGTAGCATTTGTACATCGTCCAGGTCGTTTATTAGATATTGTTACATTAATGCGCAAATACAAAATTGAACCAAAGCGTGTACGATTTGTTTATCCTAAGGCAGGGAAAGAAGCAAATACGTTGTTAATTGAAGGAATTAAAGATGGAAACGCAGATTTAAAAATATTGCCACCTCTTTTTGTATATGAAGAAAATAATGAATATACAAAGGAGATTCGCTCGATTTTATATGGAGAAGAATAAACATTGTTTTTATGTAGTAGAGTGCTCTGATGGAAGTTATTATGCTGGATATACAAATCATATAGAGAAAAGGATTGGGACCCATAATAGCGGAAGAGGAGCTAAGTATACGCGCGCTAGACTTCCTGTTGTGTTAAAATACGTAGAATTTCATGAAGATAAGCGTACAGCTATGCAAGCAGAGTATTATTTTAAGCAATTAAATAGAAAACAAAAAGAAGAATATATGCAAAAAGGAGAACGCTATGTGGCAACAAAAAAGCTTTCAACAAAATGAAAAGGGAGTTTTATATTTAGTACCAACTCCTATTGGAAATTTAGAAGATATGACATTTCGTGCAATCCGAATTTTAAAAGAAGCTGATTTAATTGCTGCTGAAGATACGAGACAAACGAAAAAACTTTGTAATTATTTTGAAATTGAAACGCCTGTTATGAGTTACCACGAGCATAATAAAGAAGTAAGTGGAAAGAAAATATTAGAGAAGTTAGATGAAGGAAAGACTGTGGCACTTGTTAGTGACGCTGGTATGCCGTGTATTTCCGATCCAGGCTATGATATTGTTGTCGAGGCAGTAGCTGAGCAATATCATGTAATCCCGCTTCCTGGGGCAAATGCAGCACTTACAGCATTAATTGCATCAGGCCTTCAAACAAAACAGTTTTATTTCTATGGGTTTTTACAAAGAAATAAAAAGGAAAGAAAAATGGAGTTAGAGAAGCTTCGTTACGTACAAACTACAATGATGTTTTATGAAGCACCTCATCGCCTGGATGATACTTTAATCTCGATGCAAGAAGTATTAGGAAATAGAGAAATTGTATTATGTCGAGAGTTAACGAAAAAATTCGAGGAATTTATTCGAGGAACAGTTGAAGAAGCAATTGAGTGGACGAAACAAAATGAAGTTCGTGGTGAGTTTTGTATTTTAGTAGCTGGTTCAACGGAAGAGCCTGCTCCAGAAGAACAATGGTGGGAATCTATTTCAGTATATAATCATATTGAACATTATATAAATGAAAAAGGTATGAATTCAAAAGAGGCAATAAAAACAGTCGCTAAAGATCGAGATTTGTCGAAACGCGATGTATATCAAATCTATCATGTCGATAAAAAATAAGCTTCTCATAATTGAGAAGCTTATTTTGCTGTTTCGATATAATCTTGAAGTTCGTTTAAGATTTGCTCAGCGCCTTCTTTGCTTAAGATAATTTTACCTTCAGCTAAAGATAGGTTACCATCAGATACTTCACCAGTTACTTGGCAAGTCATGTTTGGTTTATATTTTTTTAAGATGATTTTCTCGTCATCAACATAGATTTCAAGTGCATCCTTTTCTGCAATACCTAAAGTACGGCGTAATTCGATTGGAATTACTACACGACCTAATTCATCAACTTTACGAACGATACCAGTAGATTTCATAATTCTTTTCCTCCTAAAGAAATAGTTTATAAGTTTCGAGTCTATTTTTAGATTCGTCATTTTTCGACAAAATACCCTATGGACATATGATACCAATCATTTACATTTCCGTCAATTCTTTAATTCTATATTTTTTAAAAAGATTTATAGATTTCTTACTTCTTATATATAATAGAATGGGATTAATTTCTACTATTATTTCACTTTATTTTCAGAAAAATTTTTAAATTGTAAGTGGAGATTGTATATTTTCTTGAAATATGAGTAATAGATGGTAAATATACTAATCATTAACTCGTTTTTATCACGCATTAACAAGCAATAAGATTTTAAATTTAAAGTGCGGCCGGAGCAAAGCAGTTAAGTGGGAGTCGGGTTAATAGTCAGCGGGAGGGAACAAAACCCCGACAGATTAAAGTTTCACTTTATATATAAGTTTTTGATATACTATTTATAAATACATATGAGGTTATTCGGGAGGTCCAAAACAATGACAGAGGAAAACAAATCCTTTTATATTACTACCCCAATTTATTATCCAAGTGGAAAATTACACATTGGACATGCTTATACAACAGTAGCAGGAGATGCGATGGCACGATATAAGCGCATGCAAGGATATAATGTTCATTATTTAACAGGAACTGATGAGCATGGACAGAAGATCCAAAAGAAAGCAGAAGAATTAAACGTTACACCACAAGCATATGTGGATAACATCGTTGCAGGAATTAAAGAACTTTGGGAAAAGATGGATATCTCTTATGATGATTTTATTCGTACAACGGAAGATCGTCATAAAGATGTTGTTGAAAAAATCTTCAAGCAACTAGTAGATCAAGGTGATATTTATCTTGATGAATATGAAGGTTGGTATTCTGTACAAGATGAGACATTCTATACGGAGCATCAATTAGTAGATCCAATTATGGAAGGTGACAAAGTAGTTGGAGGAAAAAGTCCAGATAGTGGTCATGATGTAGAACTTGTTCGTGAAGAATCGTATTTCTTTAGAATGGGTAAATATGTCGACAGACTATTAAAATTCTATGAAGATAATCCACATTTCATTCAGCCAGAGTCTCGTAAGAATGAAATGATTAATAACTTCATTAAACCAGGCTTAGAAGATTTAGCAGTTTCTCGTACTTCATTTGACTGGGGAGTTCGTGTTCCAGGTAATCCGAAACACGTTATTTACGTATGGGTTGACGCACTATCTAACTACATTACAGCATTAGGCTATGGAACAGAAAATGAAGAGATGTATAAGAAGTTCTGGCCGGCAGATGTGCATTTAGTTGGAAAAGAAATCGTTCGTTTCCATACAATTTATTGGCCAATCATTTTAATGGCATTAGATTTACCTCTTCCGAAAAAAGTCTTTGCTCACGGTTGGATTTTAATGAAGGATGGAAAGATGAGTAAGTCAAAAGGAAATGTAGTAGATCCAGTTACATTAATCGATCGTTACGGATTAGATGCATTACGTTATTACTTACTTCGTGAAGTTCCATTCGGATCTGATGGCGTATTCACACCAGAAGGATTTGTGGAGCGTATTAATTTCGATTTAGCAAATGACTTAGGTAACTTATTAAATCGTACAGTAGCTATGATTGATAAGTACTTTAACGGAGAAATCCCTGCATTTAAAGCAAATGTAACGGAATTTGATGAAACGTTAGTAACATTTGCGAAAGATACATTGAAAAAAGTTGAAGAAGCAATGGAGAATATGGAATTCTCTGTAGCTCTAAGCTCAATTTGGCAATTGGTTAGCCGTACGAATAAATATATTGATGAAACACAACCATGGGTATTAGCGAAAGATGAGGATGATCGTGAAAAGTTGGCGTCTGTAATGGCTCATTTAGCAGAAGTACTTCGTCAAACGGGTATTATGCTTATGCCATTCTTAACAGTAGCACCAAGCAAAATGTTTGCTCAGCTTGGCCTTACTGATGAAGCACATACATCTTGGGGAAGCCTATCTACAATCGGCTGTATTCCAGCTGGAACAAAAGTAGAAAAAGGACAACCAATTTTCCCTCGTTTAGAAATGGACGTGGAAGTGGCGTACATTAAAGAACAAATGAAAGCCTCTGCTCCTAAAGTAGAAGAGAAAAAAGAAGAAGAACCGAAGGCAGAAGAAATTACAATTGATGATTTCTTTAAAGTAGAATTGCGTGTAGCTGAAGTACTATCTGCTGAACCTGTAAAAAAGGCAGATAAGTTGTTGAAAATTCAACTAGACTTAGGTACAGAAAAGCGTCAAGTTGTTTCTGGAATTGCAAAATTCTATTCTCCAGAAGACCTAAAAGGTAAAAAGGTTATTTGTGTAACAAATTTAAAACCTGTAAAATTACGCGGTGAATTATCGCAAGGTATGATTTTAGCGGGTGAAGAGAATGGCGTATTGTCATTAGCATCTATTGACCAAAATCTACCAAATGGTACAAAAATCAAGTAATTAAGACAAGAAAAGAGATGTTTCACGTGTAACATGTGTGAAGCGTCTTTTTTCTTTTTACACTCTCATTTTTGCATTAAGATTGTAGTATTGTTATCGTTAAGTTATGAAAGAGCTTATTTGCGTAGAATAAATTTGATTTCAATATAAAAGGAGTTATGTATTATGTTGTTTGATACACATTCACATTTGAATGCAGAGCAATTTGAAGAAGACTTGCAAGAAGTTATTGCCCGAATGAAAGAAGCGGGGGTTACTTATACAGTTGTTGTTGGTTTTGATGAAGCAACGATAAAAAAGGCGATTGAATTAGCTGAAGCCTATGATTTTATTTACGCTGCGGTTGGATGGCATCCAGTTGATGCAATCGACATGACAGAAGAGCATTTAGCTTGGTTAGAAGAACTTGCTTCTCATCCTAAGGTCGTTGCACTTGGAGAAATGGGCTTAGATTATCACTGGGATAAGTCGCCAAAAGAAATACAGAAAGAAGTATTCCGTAAACAAATTACGTTGGCGAAAAAGGTAAAGTTGCCGATTATTATACATAACCGCGATGCAACGCAAGATATTGTTGATATTCTAGAAGAAGAGAATGCAGCTGAAGTAGGAGGCATTATGCATTGCTTTAGCGGCAGTGTAGAAGTAGCAGAGCGATGTGTTGATATGAACTTTTTAATTTCATTAGGTGGACCAGTTACATTTAAAAACGCTAAGAAGCCGAAAGAAGTTGCTACGGAGATTCCATTAGAGAAATTGTTAATAGAGACCGATTGTCCGTATTTAACACCACATCCATTTCGAGGAAAACGAAATGAACCGAGTTATGTAAAACTCGTAGCAGAAGAAATTGCGAACTTAAAAGGAATTTCTTATGAAGAAGTAGCGGAAATAACAACAAAAAATGCAAAAGCTTTATTTGGTGTTGAATAAAAGAGTGGGAGGACCCATTCTTTTTTTATTTTTGTGAAAAAATAGCAGGAGTGACAGAAAAGATAAGAGTGAATGAGTAGATGTTACAATAAGGAGAGAGAACAAAGTTTTGGACATTCTATTTTTTAAAATGTAAGAATGGGGAAAATAATAATGGAAAAGTCGTCATTTTTTTGTTTTACTAAGTAGAGACGAAACGAGTGTGGAGGCAAGCATGAAAATTAAAGAGATTATCGTTGTAGAAGGTAAAGATGATACAGTTGCGATTAAGCGTGCTGTTGATGCGGATACAATTGAAACGAACGGTTCAGCAATCGGTGATCATGTTATTGAACAAGTTAAATTAGCGCTACAAAAACGAGGCGTTATTATTTTCACAGATCCGGATTATCCTGGAGAGCGTATTCGAAAAATTATTTCTGATAAGGTGCCTGGATGTAAACATGCTTTTTTACCGAAGGAAGAAGCACTTGCTAAGAGGAAAAAAGGTGTCGGGATTGAACATGCTTCTAATGAATCAATTCGCCGTGCTTTAGAGAATATACATGAAGAAATGGAAGCTTACACAAGTGAAATCAGTTGGAGCGATCTAGTCGATGCAGGTTTAGTGGGCGGAGAAATGGCAAAGAGTCGCAGAGAAAGAATGGGTAAGCTATTAAAGATTGGTTATACAAACGCAAAACAGTTACATAAACGTTTACAAATGTTTCAAGTCTCAAAAGAATCATTTGCAGAAGCTTATAAGCAAGTCATACAGGAGGAAAGAAAATGAAGGATATCGCAACGCCAAATCGTACGAAAGACATTGTTGAAAAGTATGGATTTTCATTCAAAAAAAGTTTAGGACAAAATTTTTTAATTGATACGAATGTATTAAATCGTATCGTTGATCACGCTGAAATTGGTTCAGAAAGTGGTGCAATTGAAATTGGACCAGGTATCGGTGCATTAACAGAACAATTAGCGAAGCGTGCCAAAAAAGTAGTGGCTTTTGAAATTGATCAAAGGCTATTACCAATTTTAGATGAGACGTTAGCTCCATATGGAAACGTTACAGTTATCAATAAAGATGTACTAAAGGCAGATGTACATGAGGTGTTTAGTGAGCAATTTGAAGAAGGACAAGATGTAATGGTAGTAGCTAACTTACCATACTATATTACAACGCCAATTTTATTTAAATTGCTGGAAGAGAAATTACCGGTTCGTGGATTCGTTGTTATGATGCAAAAAGAAGTTGGGGATCGTTTAGCGGCTAAGCCTGGAACGAAAGAGTACGGTTCTTTATCCATTGCTATTCAGTATTATACAGAGGTAGAAACAGTTATGACTGTACCGCGTACAGTGTTTGTGCCACAACCAAATGTTGATTCTGCAATTATTCGCCTCCTAAAGCGTCCGAAACCAGTAGTAGAAGTAACAGATGAGACATTCTTCTTTGAAGTAGTACGAGCAAGTTTTGCACAACGCCGTAAAACTTTAATGAATAATTTATCAAATAATTTAAATGGTTTCCCGAAAGATAAAGAGCTGTTGGATCGAATTTTAACAGAAGTAGGAATTGATCCAAAACGAAGAGGCGAAACGCTATCTATCGAAGAGTTTGCGACATTAAGTAATGCATTAGTTCTTCATAAGTTATCATAAGAATACAAAAGGGACAGTTCAATTTGAACTGTCCCTTTTGTCACCTTTCTCCTCCTAAATTCATACTTTAAAAACAGGTAAGATGGCCTAACGAGTTTGGAGGTAGGAGAATGGCTTTACATGTTGGAGAATTAGTGGAACGATATTCTCATAATAGGGATATCCTTTTTCGTATTATAGAAATAAAAGGCGAGATAGCTATATTGTTTGGAGAGGAAATTAGATTAGTGGCAGATGCGCCACTTGAAGATTTAATTAGTATAGATCAACGAGAACATAAAAAGAGAGCAAAGCGTGAGAAAGAAACAATGGAGCGCACGTATCGTTTGTTTCAACAAGATTACGTATTAATGAAACAAAGGCATGAACACACTTCAACTGGTGGATATACAAGTGAAGTGAATTATTTTCAAATGCCAGGACGTGTATTGCACATAGATGGAGACCCGTTATATTTGCGCAAGTGCCTAGATTTATATAATAAAATTGGTGTTCCTGTACAAGGTATTCATTGTAAAGAAACGGAGATGCATGAAAAGGTAGTAGATTTAATAGACCATTTTCGGCCGGACATTTTAGTTATTACAGGGCACGATGCGTATACAAAATCAAAAGGAGTAAAGGGAGATTTAGCAGCATATAGGCATTCAAGGCATTTTGTACAGGCTGTCCGAGAAGTGCGAAAAAAATATCCATCATTAGATCAACTCGTTATTTTTGCTGGGGCATGTCAATCACACTTTGAAGCATTAATTCGAGCAGGCGCTAATTTTGCTAGTTCCCCATCTAGAATTAATATTCACGCACTAGACCCTGTATATGTGGTTGGTAAAATTAGTTTTACGTCATTTATGGAGCGAGTCAATGTATGGGATGTTGTACGTAATACGATTACTGGTGAAAAGGGACTTGGCGGGATTGAGACGAGGGGGATTTTACGAACTGGATTACCTTTTCAACATTATGAAGAATAAGCAAGGTACATATGTATCTTGCTTTTTTATTTGGAGAGGATTTAAATCAGTTTGGATAAAAAGAGACAAGAACGCACAGACTACATAATGATACTTTTACAATATAGTATTTCTTCTATCTATTCGAACGCATGATGCTTTTATAAAGATATTGTCTGTGAGTTGCGGTTAATAATTGGGATAGATATATCGTGTTTTAAGTGTTCAATCTAAATTACAGCGAGGTGTAACGAAGTATATGTCAAAACGTTTAGATGAAATTAAAAGCGAATTAGATCACCATCTTGGACAGAGACTGATGTTAAAGGCAAACAGTGGGAGAAGAAAAACTGTAGAACAATCAGGTGTACTTGCAGAAACGTACCGTTCTGTTTTTGTTGTACAACTGGATCAACAAGAAGATGCGTTGCAACGTGTGTCGTATAGCTATGCGGATGTTTTAACAGAGACAGTAGAGTTAACATTTTATGGTGAACCTCATAATGAAGTGATTTTATAATTCATGTATCGTTACATATATTCCCACAAATGAAAAGCTATATTATTTTGCATACTAATTATACCGTAGCAAAATAAGGGGGGACTCTGCATTGAGTAGACGAAGAGGTGTCATGTCAAATCAATTTAAAGAAGAGCTTGCAAAAGAGCTAGGCTTTTATGATGTTGTTCAGAAAGAAGGATGGGGCGGAATTCGTGCGAAAGATGCTGGTAACATGGTGAAACGTGCTATAGAAATTGCAGAACAGCAATTAATGAAACAAAACCAGTAGTTGTAAGATACTTTCTATGCTACGGTAGCCGAGGAATGATTCCTCGGCTTTTTGTACTATAAAAGGTGCCATCATTTTACATAAGTAGTTTCATTCTGAATGCTTTTCGTTATAATTAGGGAAGTGTCATCGTCTTACTATAAATTTATGGTAAAATAAACGATAAAAGATTGAGTACATAGAGTGGGTGAATAGATTGAAGCTACTAGTGAAAGCACCAGCAAAGATTAATCTGTCGTTAGATGTACTGGGAAAAAGACAAGACGGATATCATGAAGTGAAAATGATTATGACAACAATCGATTTAGCGGATCGTTTAGAACTAATGGAATTAGCAGAAGACCGTATTGAAATTTTATCCCATAATCGGTATGTCCCAGACGACCAAAGAAATCTGGCTTATCAAGCAGCGAAATTATTAAAAGAGAAGTTTAATGTGAAAAAAGGTGTATCTATTACTATTGAAAAAACGATTCCAGTAGCAGCTGGATTAGCGGGTGGAAGTAGTGATGCAGCAGCGACATTACGTGGTCTTAATAAATTATGGAATTTAGGCCTTACGATTGATCAATTAGCAGAGCTTGGCGCAGAAATTGGATCAGATGTATCGTTTTGTGTATATGGTGGGACAGCAATTGCCACTGGAAGAGGAGAGCAGATTGAGCACATAAAAACTCCACCTTCTTGTTGGGTTATTTTAGCAAAGCCTCATATTGGTGTATCTACTGCTGATGTATATGGAAATTTAAAGTTAAATCGAGTTACACATCCCAATGTAGATAAAATGGTGGATGTCATAAACGCTGGAGACTACAAAGGGATTTGCGATACTGTTGGTAACGTTTTAGAAGATGTAACGTTTGCTATGCATCCTGAAGTTGCACGTATTAAAGCACAAATGAAGAGATTTGGAGCAGATGCTGTATTAATGAGTGGAAGTGGTCCGACTGTATTCGGCCTAGTGCACCATGATTCGCGAATGCATCGTATATATAACGGATTAAAAGGATTTTGTGAACAAGTATACGCAGTACGTTTATTAGGAGAGCGAGAAACGCTTGAATAAAGACGTATAATACGTTATGATTTGTTTAGAATATTCGTGATTTGAGGTGAGAGTATGAAAATTAGACGAAGTACAAGATTAGTCGATATGACTTATTACTTGTTACAAAACCCTCGTCAGCTAGTTTCTCTCACTTTTTTTGCTGAAAGGTATCAATCAGCTAAGTCTTCTATTAGTGAAGATTTAGTGATTATTAAGCAAACGTTTGAACAACAAGGGGTCGGCACATTGCAAACGATACCAGGAGCAGCAGGAGGAGTGAAATATATACCATATATAAGTGAAGAAGAGGCAGATCTAATTATTGGTGAGCTGTGTAGCTTATTCGAAAATCCAGATCGTATTTTGCCTGGTGGTTACTTATATATGACAGATCTTTTAAGTAATCCTCGTTATATTAATGGCGCAGGTCGTTTGTTTGCTTCTGTTTTTGCTAGGCAACCAATTGATGCAGTTATGACGGTGGCAACGAAGGGGATTCCACTTGCATATGCAGTGGCGAACTACTTAGATGTACCGGTAGTGATTGCAAGAAAAGATAATAAGGTAACAGAAGGACCAACTGTTAGTATTAACTATGTCTCAGGTTCTTCTAAGCGCATTCAAACAATGACGTTAGCAAAGCGTAGCCTTCCAGAAGGATCCAATGTTTTAATTATTGATGACTTCATGAAAGCTGGCGGAACCATTCAAGGTATGATGAGTATGTTAGAAGAGTTTAAAGCTAATGTTGTTGGTATTGGTGTATTAGTAGAGTCTACAGATATTGAAGAAAGACTAATTAATAACTTTGTATCATTAATTCGTCTATCAGAAGTTGATGTGAAAGAAAAAGCGATTCAAGTGGAAAAGGGAAATTATTCACTGGCACCATTTGATGAAGGGATTGTTGAGGCTGAGTAAAAAGATAAAGCAAATAGCTTTATCTTTTTTTATTCTATTTATAAATTATAAAATAGATGGACAAACTGCTTTTCGTGCACTATTTTTAAAGAGTAAAAATAAATAATAAAAGGGTGAAAAGTATGAAAGTTGTTCAAACAAACAATGCACCACAAGCAATTGGACCATATTCACAAGGGATTATTGTAAATAATATGTTTTACAGTTCAGGACAAATTCCGTTAACTGCGAGTGGAGAGCTTGTAGCAGGAGACGCAACAGTACAAACAGAGCAAGTATTTCAAAATTTACAAGCAGTATTAGAAGAAGCAGGTGCTTCATTTGATACGGTAGTCAAAACAACAGTATTCTTAAAAGACATGGATGATTTTAATGCTGTTAATGAAGTATATGGATCTTATTTCTCTGCTCATAAGCCAGCTCGTTCTTGTGTACAAGTAGCAAAATTACCGAAAGATGTTTCTGTTGAAATCGAAGTAATTGCCCTAGTTAAGTAATTCTTTGTAAGCGATAACCTCTACTAATCTCTATATTCAATTACATTAAAAATTTTTATCTTAAAAATTTTTAAAAAATTAAAGGGAAAATAGAAATTTTGTGGAATTTATACAAATATATCGCTTATTTAGAAAAGGGTGGTGAACACAAGATGGAAGTGACTGACGTAAGATTACGCCGCGTAAACACAGAAGGCCGCATGAGAGCAATTGCCTCTATTACTCTAGACCATGAATTTGTTGTTCATGATATTCGTGTAATTGATGGTAATAATGGATTATTTGTAGCAATGCCAAGTAAACGTACTCCAGATGGAGAATTCCGTGACATTGCACATCCAATTAATTCTGGTACACGCTCTAAAATTCAAGATGCGGTTTTAACAGAGTATCATCGTTTAGGCGAGTTAGAAGAGGTTGAGTTTGAAGAAGCGGGCGCTTCGTAAAATTCGAATGAAAAGGGCTTTTTAAAGGAAGCCCTATAATTTTGCAACAAACTCCTGTAAGCATTTACAGGGGTTTGTTTTTTTTTTGTAGTTATATACGTTTCTTGTTCTTAAGATTCTGAATTCGAAGAAATGAAGAGATAAACTTCTAATTTTTTCAAAATCATTTTAAATAGTATAGCTTATTTCTTAAAAAAGATACTAAAGAGTAAAACATCTTATAAGAATTATGGTAAAATTTAATAGTTAAAATGTGTTTCTTGAAATATATGATGATTTAGGATAATATCGTTAATGGATAAATAGGTTGCGATGGAGGGTCTATATGTCAAACAGATTTGCAGTGATTCTAGCTGCAGGTAAAGGCACACGTATGAAGTCTAAGCTATACAAAGTGCTTCATCCTGTATGTGGAAAACCTATGGTACAACATGTTGTCGATCAAGTATCTCAATTAGGGTTGCAGAAACTTGTAACAGTCGTAGGACATGGTGCTGAAATGGTACAAGAACAGCTAGGAAACGTAAGTGAGTTTGCATTACAAGCAGAACAACTTGGTACAGCGCATGCTGTAGATCAAGCTGCAGGTGTACTTGCAAATGAAGAAGGAACAACTTTAGTTATTTGTGGTGATACGCCGCTAATAACTGCTGAAACGATGGAAGCATTACTTCAGCAACATAAAGAAGCAGGGGCAATGGCAACGGTGTTAACAGCTTACATAGAAGAACCTGCTGGATATGGTCGTATCGTTCGTAATGAGAATGGTCATGTTGAAAAGATTGTTGAGCATAAGGATGCAAATGAGAAAGAATTAGCTATTAAAGAAATCAATACAGGTACGTATTGTTTTGATAATAAAGCTTTATTCGCTTCACTTTCTAAGGTTTCAAATGATAACGTACAAGGTGAATATTACCTGCCAGATGTTATTGAGATTTTAAAAAATGAAGGTCATATTGTATCGGCTTATCAAACAGAGCACTTCGATGAAACGTTAGGTGTTAACGACAGAGTCGCTCTATCGCAAGCGGAAATTATTATGAAAAACCGTATCAACCGAAAGAACATGGTAAATGGTGTTACAATTATTGATCCAAGTAACACGTATATTTCTGCTGATGCAATTATCGGTAGTGATACAGTTCTTCATCCAGGAACAATTATTGAGGGGAACACTGTAATTGGTTCTGATTGTGAAATTGGACCGCATACAGTAATTCGCGATAGTGAAATTGGAGATCGTACGACAATTCGTCAATCTACTGTACATGATAGTAAGCTTGGTACAGAAGTATCGGTTGGTCCATTTGCACATATTCGCCCAGATTCAGTTATTGGAGATGAAGTACGCGTTGGAAACTTCGTGGAAATCAAAAAAACTGTTTTTGGTAATAGAAGTAAAGCTTCACACTTAAGTTATATCGGGGATGCGCAAGTTGGAGAAGACGTGAATCTTGGTTGTGGTTCAATTACGGTGAACTATGACGGTAAGAATAAATTCAAAACTGTGATTGGTAACGGGGTATTTATTGGATGTAATTCAAACCTTGTTGCTCCTGTAACAGTTGAAGATGGTGCTTATGTGGCAGCAGGCTCTACAATTACAGAGAATGTTCCATCAAAAGCATTATCTGTAGCACGTGCACGTCAAGTTAACAAAGAAGACTATGTTGATCAATTGCTGAATAAGAAAAAATCATAATGTGGAGGGTTAATCTAGATGTCGACTCAATATCTAAATTCTAATTTGAAAGTATTCTCTTTAAACTCTAATAAGGAACTTGCTGAGCAAATTGCAAAGCACATTGGAGTAGGACTAGGAAAATGTTCTGTTGATCGTTTTAGTGATGGAGAAGTTCAAATTAACATTGAAGAAAGTATCCGTGGTTGCGATGTATTCATTATTCAATCTACAAGCTTCCCAGTAAACGAACATATCATGGAATTACTTATTATGATCGATGCATTAAAACGTGCATCTGCAAAAACAATTAATATTGTTATTCCTTACTATGGTTATGCGCGTCAAGACCGTAAAGCGCGTTCTCGTGAACCAATTACATCGAAACTTGTAGCAAACTTGCTTGAAACAGCAGGTGCAACTCGTGTAATCACTCTAGATTTACATGCTCCACAAATTCAAGGGTTCTTTGATATCCCAATTGACCACCTAATGGGTGTACCGATTCTTTCAGATTACTTTGAAACAAAAGGTCTTAAAGATATCGTAATCGTGTCACCTGACCACGGTGGAGTAACTCGTGCTAGAAAAATGGCAGATCGCCTAAAAGCACCAATCGCTATTATTGATAAGCGTCGTCCTCGTCCGAACGTATCTGAGGTAATGAACATTATCGGTAATATTGAAGGTAAAACAGCAATTTTAATTGATGACATCATTGATACAGCTGGTACAATTACATTAGCAGCAAACGCTCTTGTTGAGAACGGTGCTTCTGAAGTATATGCTTGCTGTACACACCCAGTATTATCTGGTCCAGCAATTGAACGTATCCAAAACTCAAATATTAAAGAGTTAGTTGTAACGAACTCTATCGTATTACCAGAAGAGAAGAAAATCGACAAAGTACATGAACTTTCAGTTGCTCCACTAATCGGAGAAGCAATCATTCGTGTATACGAAGAAGAATCTGTAAGTGTATTATTCAATTAATTGGATAGAATGAGACGTAACCAAGATTGGTTACGTCTTTTCGTATCGAAAAAAGAAAGTAGTGGTACAAGAATGAAATTGATAGTAGGACTTGGGAACCCGGGTAGAGAATATGAATTAACAAGGCATAATATTGGATTTATGGCGATTGATGAACTTGCAAAGCGTTGGAATATTTCTTTGAACGAACAAAAGTTTAAAGGAGTATTTGGTGCAGGATTT
Organism: Bacillus sp. GS3m_15504; assembly: GCF_055825275.1. Classification (NCBI taxonomy): domain Bacteria; kingdom Bacillati; phylum Bacillota; class Bacilli; order Caryophanales; family Bacillaceae; genus Bacillus; species Bacillus sp. GS3m_15504. The sequence goes on from NZ_JBVVNL010000011.1 coordinate 19,725, forward strand.
GTTAATGGAGAAAAAGTAATCTTATTAAAGCCACTTACATATATGAATTTATCTGGGGAAAGTATTCGTCCGCTAATGGATTACTATAAAATTGATGTAGAGGATTTCGTTGTTCTGTACGATGATTTAGATATCCCTGTAGGTAAATTACGCCTTCGTATGAAAGGTAGTGCTGGTGGACATAATGGTGTGAAATCAACAATTTCACATTTAGGAACACAAGAGTTTCAACGTATCCGCATGGGAATTGATCGTCCGAAAAATGGAATGAAGGTAGTAGATTATGTATTAGGACGTTTTACATCGGAAGAAATTCCTGATGTAAATCATTCTATTGAAAAAGCAGCAGATGCATGTGAAGAATGGTTAAATAAACCTTTTCTTCAAATTATGAATACTTTCAATAGTTAAGGGTACGATTAGGAATATTTTATTCTGTTTTTACCCATACTAGCAGTAATTGTATTTTTAGGAGGCTAGTATGGAAGGGTATTATTATTGCAGACATTGCGGGAGTAATGTAGGCTCCGTTACCGCAGAAAAAGTATATAGCGACGTTTTATTTCAACTAACAGAGCAAGAAGTAGTAGAGATGATTCATTTTCATGAGAATGGAAATATATATATAAAAACGATTTGTGAATTATGTCAAGAAACGCTCGCATCTTATCCTGAGTATTATGAATATGAAAAATTTCTGCAATAAAATGTTGTCGCTTTGGCGTGTCCAAAGCATTTTTCTGTTTTCTTTTTCCAAAATATTTGCATAAAATATAGTGGCTTGCTCTTTATGTTGAGAGGGGTTTTGAAAATGATAGGTTTATTAGAGCAGTTTTATAAAAATGAAGAGATCCAATCGGTCATTAATGGACTAGAAGATGGTTTAAAAGAGCAACTTGTATCAGGTATGGCAACATCTTCTCGTTCGTTATTAATGGCGGCCTTATATAAAAAAACAAAAAAATCACAACTTATTGTGACGCATAATTTATATCAAGCACAAAAAGTACATGAAGATTTAGTGGCGTTACTTGGTGAAAAAGATGTATGGCTATATCCAGTAAATGAATTGATAGCATCAGAACTTGGTGTTGCAAGCCCAGAATTGAAGGCACAACGTATTGAAGTGTTAAATCGCTTAGCTGCAGGAGAGCACGGGATTATTGTAGCACCAGTTGCAGGACTACGCAGATTTTTACCAATGAAAGAGTTGTGGAAGCAAAGGCAAATCGAAATCAGTCTAGGGCAAGAGATTGATTTAGATACATTTTTGCATACTTTACATCATATTGGCTATGAGCGTAAGTCTATGGTAGAAGCTCCTGGAGAATTTAGTTTGCGCGGGGGAATATTAGATATTTATCCACTAACTGAGGAGCTACCATTTCGTATTGAATTTTTCGATACAGAAGTTGATTCTATTCGATTATTTGATGTGGATGAACAGCGCTCTCAAGATAAAAAAGAAAGTGTTAGATTCGGTCCAGCAACAGAGTTTCTATTTTCACAGGAAGAATTGAAATCGGGAATAAAGCATCTTGAAGAAGGTCTGACTAAGACGATGCAAAAACTTTCCGATGATAAGTTGAAGACTACAGTGCTTGAGACGGTCAGTCATGAAATTGAGATGTTAAAAAACGGGCAAAGTATAGAACAGATGTTTAAATATTTATCTATTTTCTATAACGAACCTGCTAGTCTGATAGATTATTTACCAGAAGATGGTGTTGTGATTTTAGATGAAATTTCACGTATTCAAGAAACAGCATCTCATCTTGAATCAGAAGAGGCGGAATGGTATATATCCCTTCTTGGTGAGGGAACAATTATTCAAGATTTATCTTTCTCTCATTCGTTTGAAGAATTTCTTCATCATAAAAAAAGAAGTTTTGTATATTTAACGTTATTCTTACGTCATATAGCGCATACACATCCGCAAAACATTGTGAATGTGACATGTAAAACAATGCAAGATTTCCATGGGCAGATGCAGTTGTTGAAAACTGAAATTGATAGATGGAACGAAGGGCATTTTACGACCGTTGTGCTAGGTACAGATGATGAGCGTGTGAAAAAACTACAACATATTTTAAGTGATTATGATATTGATGCAGATATTGTAGAGGGCACAGATATATTATTGCCTGGAAGGTTACAAATTGCTGTAGGTGATTTACATGCAGGGTTTGAAATGCCGATGCAAAAGCTTGTTGTCATTACTGAAAAAGAGCTTTTTCATAAGAAAGTTAAAAAATCACAACGTAAGCAAAAGTTATCGAATGCTGAACGCATTAAAAGTTATTCGGAATTAAAAGTTGGGGATTATGTAGTTCATGTAAATCATGGTATAGGTAAATTCTTAGGTATTGAGACATTAGAGATTAACGGTGTTCATAAAGATTATTTGAATATTAAATATCAAGGTAATGATAAGTTATACGTTCCAATTGAACAAATTGACCAAGTGCAAAAATATGTAGGATCTGAAGGTAAGGATCCGAAAGTTTATAAATTGGGCGGAAACGATTGGAAAAAGGTCAAAACAAAAGTTGAAAAATCTGTACAAGACATTGCGGATGACCTCATTAAACTCTATGCTGAGCGCGAAGCTTCAAAGGGTTATGCATATACACCAGATACGGCAGAACAACAAGAATTTGAGTCTTCTTTCCCGTATCAAGAGACAGAGGATCAATTACGTTCTATTGAAGAGATTAAAAAGGATATGGAACGCGGACGTCCGATGGATAGGCTTCTTTGTGGTGATGTAGGATATGGAAAGACGGAAGTAGCTATTCGTGCGGCGTTTAAAGCAATTATGGATGAAAAACAAGTTGCAATTTTAGTGCCGACAACGATCCTTGCACAACAACACTATGAAACAATTCGAGAGCGTTTTCAAGATTATCCAATCAATATAGGATTATTAAGTAGATTCCGTACGAGAAAGCAGCAAAATGAAACAATTAAAGGTTTAAAAGATGGCACGGTAGATATTGTAATCGGAACGCATCGTATTTTATCTAAAGATGTTACTTATAAAGATTTAGGTCTTCTTATTATTGATGAAGAACAAAGATTTGGCGTAACACATAAAGAAAAAATTAAACAATTAAAAGCAAATGTTGACGTATTAACATTAACGGCAACCCCGATCCCGCGTACGCTTCATATGTCTATGCTTGGTGTACGTGATTTATCTGTTATTGAGACGCCGCCGGAAAATCGTTTCCCAGTTCAAACATATGTAGTTGAGTATAATCCAGCGTTAATGCGAGAGGCGATAGAACGCGAGCTTGCAAGAGGTGGGCAAGTTTACTTCCTATATAATCGTGTGGAGGATATCGAACGAAAAGCAGATGAAATTTCGATGTTAGTTCCAGATGCACGTGTCACTTATGCACATGGGAAAATGAACGAAAGTGAATTAGAGTCTGTTATGCTATCGTTTTTAGAAGGGCAGCATGATGTTCTTGTAAGTACAACGATTATTGAGACAGGTGTAGATATTCCGAATGTAAATACATTAATTGTATTTGATGCAGATCGTATGGGATTATCGCAGTTGTATCAGCTTCGTGGGCGTGTTGGACGTTCTAATCGTGTTGCATATGCTTACTTTGCATACAAACGAGATAAAGTGTTATCAGAAGTTGCGGAGAAGCGTCTGCAAGCCATTAAGGAGTTCACAGAGCTTGGGTCTGGTTTCAAAATTGCGATGCGAGATTTATCAATTCGTGGTGCAGGTAACTTGTTAGGAGCTGAACAACATGGATTTATTGATTCTGTCGGATTTGATTTATATTCTCAAATGTTAAAAGACGCAATTGAACAGCGTAGAGGAACAGACGGAGTTGAAAATACAGTTAATGTTGAAATTGATTTAGAAGTAGATGCATATTTACCAGATGCTTATATTTCGGATAGTAAACAAAAAATTATGATGTATAAACAATTTAGAGGTGTTTCTGCGATTGAAGATATTGAAGAGTTGCAGGAAGAGATGATAGATAGATTTGGTGATTACCCGCAAGAAGTTGGTTACTTATTACAAATTGCAAATATTAAAGTATTGGCAATGAAAGAACAAATTGAATTAATTAAGCAAAATAAATTTGAAGTAACAATTCTGTTCTCAGAACAAGCGAGTCAAAATATTGATGGTGGAAAATTATTCATGCTCGGAAATAGTTTTGGACGTATGATCGGTTTAGGAATGGAAGGATCACAATTGAAAATCGTCATGAAAACAAATGGCTTAGAGACATCGAAGTGGTTAACAATTGCTGAAAATTTATTAAAAGGCTTGCCAGATGTAAAAAAAGAAGTCATAAATGCCTAATATAAGATAAAAAAATACAATTCGGCGTGCATAGAAGAACTAATGTGTAAAATACTATGTCTAACAGTTGGTGATTTTTACATGAACAGGTAAATTCACCACTTTCATCATCAGTAGAAAGTGAGGCAGCATTAGAATGAAAGCAACTGGAATCGTACGTCGAATTGATGATTTAGGTAGGGTAGTAATCCCAAAGGAAATTCGTAGAACTTTACGTATTCGAGAAGGGGACCCATTAGAAATATTTGTTGATCGCGATGGAGAAGTAATTTTAAAGAAATATTCTCCAATTAGCGAACTAGGTGATTTTGCAAAAGAATATGCAGAGGCTTTATATGATAGCTTAGGACATAATGTGCTTGTATGCGATCGAGATTCTATTATCGCAGTATCAGGCGTATCAAAAAAAGAATACTTAAATAAAAGCGTTGGCGATTTAATTGAAAAAACGATGGAAGAAAGAAAGTCTGTTATTATGACGGACGAAAGTGATGTTTCCATTATTGATGGTGTAACAGAAAAGGTTCATTCTTATACAGTTGGACCGATTGTTGCAAATGGAGACCCAATTGGGGCTGTCATTATTTTTTCAAAAGAAGCGATTATAAGCGAAATAGAGCACAAAGCGGTCAATACTGCTGCCAGTTTCTTAGCGAAACAAATGGAACAGTAAAGGTGTGTAATTTTAGAAGTAGCAATCTTTCCTAATTATGATATTTCTTCTTGAGAAATCAATTATTTGGAGATATATGTATATTGAATGAAGGTAGCGCTTTGCTACCTTTTTTCATTGAATATTTCTAGCGTTGCACGAACGTATTCTTACTTGTGTAGGTGAGTAAGCTTGTCCTTTTCTTTATGATATAATACGAGGGGTGAGAATAGAAAAAGGAGTTTTCTTGTATGGAATCGAAGAAGTATCAAGCCTTTTGGCGTGGGGCTATTATATTAACAATCGCAAGTTTTGTTACAAAGGTATTAAGCGCTTTTTACCGTATTCCATATCAAAATATAGCGGGTGATATTGGTTTTTATATTTACCAACAAATATATCCGTTTTATGGATTTTGTTTAATTTTAGCTACTTATGGGTTCCCCATTATAATTTCAAAAATGGTTGCGGAACGATTAGAACGAGGGAAAAAACAAGAAGCAGAAGAAATTATTTGTGTATCTTTTTGGTTTTTATTAGGAATTGGTTTCATAGGATTTTTTACATTGTTCTTTGGTGCCGAAGTAATTGCGACAGCCATGGGCGATATACACTTAGATAAGCTATTACGTGTTATTTCCTTTTCATTCATATTGATGCCGTTTTTATCTGTAGCAAGAGGATATTTCCAGGGGTTCAATAATATGGTGCCAACAGCTGTGTCGCAAGTGATAGAGCAAACGATTCGTGTTTCTATTATTGTATTTTTATCCCTATTCCTAATTGCTCACGAATTTGATTTATATACAGTTGGTGCAGGTGCTATGCTAGGTTCAATCGCAGGTGGACTGATTGGGATTATCGTACTTATACTTTATATGCGTCATGACTTTCGTTCTATATTCTTCAAAAGTGTAAAGAGGATTAAAGGGAAAAAGAAGATTATTAAAATCCTGTTTTGGCAGGGGTTAGCGATTTGTGTTAGTAACTTAGTGCTTATTTTTATACAAATGGCTGATTCTGTTTCTTTCTATTCTTTACTTATTGGAGCAGGAGAGCCGGCTGAAAGTGCAAAAGTGTTAAAAGGTGTTTATGACAGAAGTATCCCGCTTATGCAATTAGGTACTGTCGTGACAACTTCTTTCTCGTTGTCGCTTATTCCAATTATTACGGCAGCGAAGGAAAGAGGAGATCTTACCTTTATTCGAGAAAAGGTAAGGTTAGCAATGAAAATAACGTTTGTTATCGGATTTGCAGCGGCTATTGGATTAACTTGTATTATCCAGCCTACGAATATTATGTTGTTTGAAAACAGTGATGGGTCAGATGTTTTATCCATTTTATCTTTATCTATTTTATTTAGTTCATTGTCAATTACAACCGCTTCTATTTTGCAAGGGTTAGGACAAACATTAAAACCAGCAATATTTGTTGTATTTGGAGGTTGTTTGAAGCTAGTTTTAAACTATATATTAATGCCGTATTTCGGTGCGAAGGGAGCCGCAATTGCAACTTTAGTTGCATTAATTGTAATTTCCGTATTAAATAGTATGTTACTTATGCGGGCTGTATCGGAATCGCTTATCGATAAACGGAATATGTTAGGTATAGTTATTAGTGGTTTCAGTATGGGATTTGTATTAATAATGTTTATGCGTGTATTGCAAATGTCTGGATTAGTAATGGATACAAGTCATAGAGGTGTTGCAACATTTGAGGCGTTGTTAGGTGTAGCCATCGGCGGATTGGCATATATGTTTTTAATTTTAAAATTACGTGTATTTACGAAAGCGGAAATAGGAACGGTTATGAAAAAAGAGAAAAAAGAAGGTTCATTGAAGAAGAGTGGATAGAGGTGGCAGGTTGTGAGTGGAATCATTACTATTTTAGGATTAGGTGCTGGTGAATTAGATCAGTTAACGATGGGTGTATATCGAAAAATAAAAGAAGCAGATCACATGTTTGTTAGAACGAAGGAACATCCCGTTATAGAAGAGTTGGAGAAAGAAGGTATACAATATACTGCCTTTGACAATGTATATGAAGCGCATGATACATTTGAAATTGTATATGAAACAATTGCGAATACATTGATAGAAAAAGCTGAAGGCACAGAAATCATCTATGCTGTTCCAGGGCATCCGCTTGTAGCGGAAAGAACGGTTCAGCTACTGTTGGAAAAAGGTGAAGTAGCGAATATTGAGGTGCGAATTGAAGGTGGACAAAGTTTCCTTGATCCTATGTTTGCCAGTCTAAAGATTGATCCGATTGAAGGATTTCAATTAATTGACGCCACATCATTTGAAAGAGGACAATTAGAATTACGTCAACATTTAATCTTTTGCCAAGTATATGACGCATTCGTTGCATCTGATGTGAAATTAACATTAATGGAGATGCTGCCAGATGATTATGAAGTGTATATCGTAACAGCTGCGGGAACTTCATTTGAACAAGTTAAAAAGGTACCGTTGTACATGTTAGATCATGAAACGGAGTTGAATAACTTAACGAGTGTGTATGTACCACCAGTTCAGGAACGTGCGTCCTTGTATCAACAGTTTGATGTGCTTAGAGAAATTATTGCAGACCTGCGTGGACCGAATGGTTGCCCGTGGGATAAAAAGCAAACACATCAATCTTTAAAGAAGTATTTAATTGAGGAAGCTTATGAAGTATTGGAAGCAATTGATGAAGAGGATGATGATCACTTAGTAGAAGAACTGGGTGATATCTTATTACAAGTTATGCTGCATGCCCAAATCGGAGAAGATGAAGGTTGGTTCTCTATAGATGATATTATTCGAACTTTATCTGAGAAAATGGTTCGTCGCCACCCGCATGTATTTGGGAATACAGATGTAGATAATGCCGATGAAGTAATTGCCAATTGGGAAGAAATTAAAAAACAAGAAAAAGGATTCGTGAAAGAATCTGTTTTAGATGGAGTTCCAAAAAGTTTGCCACAGTTACTACGTGCTTATGAAATCCAGAAAAAAGCTGGCAAGGTTGGTTTTGATTGGGTTGATGTACAACCGATGATAGAGAAAGCTTTAGAAGAATGGCAAGAGTTCCAACAAGAAGTTACAAACATGGATGAGGCGAAGATGTTAAGTGAATTTGGCGATTTACTATTTGCATTTGTTAATATAGCTCGTCATTATAAAATAGATCCAGAAGAGGCGTTACATTCAACGAATGAGAAATTCGTCGGTCGTTTTTTATACATGGAAGCAAAGGTAGCTGAAATGAATAAAGAGATGCAAGATTTATCATTAGAGCAGTTAGATGTTTTATGGGAAGAGGCAAAACAGACAGAGCGTTAATAGGGGGATTTAATATGCGTCTAGATAAGTTTTTAAAAGTATCACGTTTAATTAAAAGAAGAACATTGGCAAAAGAAGTAGCTGATCAAGGAAGAATATCCATTAATGGTCAAGTGGCAAAAGCGAGTTCGGATGTGAAAGTAGCTGATGAACTAACAATTCGTTTTGGTCAAAAAATAGTAACTGTAAAAATAAACGAATTGAAAGAAACGACTAAAAAAGAAGATGCAGCAAATATGTATAGCTTAGTTCGTGAAGAAAAAGTAAAGGCTGAAGAAGGCTTGTTCTAAAATCGATTATCCTTTCATACATTACTATTAGCTAGTATAAATGTATGGGGGGATTTACGTGAATAATGGTTACTCACCTATGTCTTCTAATCAACAAAATGTTTCTGTAGAGCATGATATTATTATGCGTGGCAGGCGTGTAATTGATATTACCGGTGTAAAGCAGGTAGAGAGTTTTGATAGTGAAGAGTTTTTACTTGAGACCGTAATGGGCTTTTTAACAATTCGTGGTCAAAATTTGCAAATGAAAAATTTAGATGTAGAAAAAGGTGTTGTATCGATTAAAGGAAAAGTTCATGAGATGCTGTATATTGATGAGAATCAAGGGGAGAAAACTAAAGGCTTCTTTAGTAAGTTGTTTAAATGAGTTTAACAATTCAGTTGTATACGATGCTCTCAATGATCGGAATGGGTGCTTGGATTGGAGCGTCTTTAGATACATACCAACGATTTTTAAAACGTCAAGAACGTAAGCGTTGGCTTGTATTTATACATGATATACTATTTTGGATTGTCCAAGCATTATTCGTTTTTTACGTATTGCTTCTCGTAAATGAAGCTGAACTACGTATATATGTATTTTTAGCATTATTATGTGGTTTTGCGGCATATCAAAGCTTATTGAAAGCAATATACATGAGACTGTTAAATTTTCTCATCTATATTTTTGTGCAAACAACACACTTTTTTGTTCAAATTATAAAGCTACTCATGATAAAACCTGTTATTATTATAGCGCAGCTATTTATTGCATTTATATTATTCTTATTTCGTATACTGCTTTCAATTGGACATGTGTTATGGAAAATGGTGATTTGGATATTACTTTTCATATGGAAAGTTTTTTTCTGGCCTGTTCGATTTATTGCTTCGCTCATATGGAAACTTCTCCCTAATCGTGTTAAACTTTTTATAATGAAACATGTAGGGTTCCTGCAATATATAGCAAAATTGAAGGGACATATCTTCCAATTATGGGAGCGTATAAAAAAGAAGTTAGGGGGACCTCGGAAATGAGGGAACTGAGACAAAGAACAATCGAAAAACAGAGTCCAAATCCTGTTAAAGAGCATATAATACAAACGGATGAGAACAGGAAGCGACTTTATCGCCGTTTAGCGGTTTTTCTTGTCTTTGCTTTTACAATTATTGCGAGTATTAGTGTAACGTTTTATCAACAAAACAGTTCCATTAAAGCAAAAGAAGCAAAAGTTAAGGACATGAAAAAAGAACTGGATTCATTAACGAATAAAGAAAAGAGTCTAAAAGACGAAGTTCAAAAGTTAAATGATGAAGAGTACGTATTAAAGATTGCTAGAAGGGATTATTTCTTCTCTGGAAAAGGGGAGATAATTTTTCCTGTTTCTAAGTAGAGTATGTCTTATTGACACTATATTTTAGGATTATATATAATAAAGTAAAATTTGACTTTTTAACCACTAAGGAGGAGCATTTTTTTTATGTCAATCGAGGTAGGCAGCAAGTTACAGGGTAAAGTAACAGGTATTACAAATTTTGGGGCTTTTGTGGAGCTGCCAGAAGGCTTAACGGGTCTTGTTCATATTAGTGAAGTTGCTGATAATTATGTGAAAGATATTAACGATCACTTAAAAGTGGGCGACCAAGTAGAAGTAAAAGTTATTAACGTTGAAAAAGATGGTAAGATCGGTCTATCTATTAAAAAAGCGAAAGAACGTGAAAAAACAGAAGGAGATCGTCCACGTGGTGAATACCAACGCGGTGGTGATCAACAACGTTCTGGACGTCCACAACGTAATCGTTCTTTCAACAGAGATAACCGCGGTGGCGGTAACGACCGCGCTCCAAAAGAAACATTCGAGCAAAAAATGGCACGTTTCTTAAAGGATAGCGAAGATCGTTTAACTTCTTTAAAGCGTAACACTGAATCTAAACGTGGTGGCCGTGGCGCACGTCGCGGATAATAAGAACGTTTAATTCTTAGAATATAGAGAGGTGCCCAGGGCGATTGCTCAGGGTGCTTTTTTATATGTGAAAATATATTTTTAAAAAAGTTTTCAAGATGTGTTGACTTTAAATTATATCTGAGGTAAGATACTAATTGTCCGTTAAATAAGACGACATGGCGGTGTAGCTCAGCTGGCTAGAGCGTACGGTTCATACCCGTGAGGTCGGGGGTTCGATCCCCTCCGCCGCTATATTTAATTTAACGGCCCGTTGGTCAAGTGGTTAAGACACCGCCCTTTCACGGCGGTAACACGGGTTCGAATCCCGTACGGGTCATCTAAAAAGATCATGCAAATGCGCATGATCTTTTTTTGTTAAATAAATTAAGACATACAACACTTCTACAAAATCACCCTATATTTTCTGAATGTTCGATTAAAATATTAAAAATAAAATACATACTGTGTATATATGTAGAGTTATTTCGAATAAAAAGTCGAACGATTATAAAAGTGAAAACTGTTGTTTTGACAAAAATCCCAATAATCATCTTTTATAATGACAGTAATTAAACTATGCAGGTGGTGTTAAAAATATGCCTAAAGCAGGAAGGAATACTATGAATACAAGTGCATTGGCAATGAATGAAGGTCAGCTTGGAGGAGTAAAGTGGACGAGTAAGTTGCGAATGAAGTTTGAGCAAGTTTTCTTTAGATGGGGATTTATTATTGTTGTTATTGGTTTTCTTTTAGGACGAGCATATATATTAACAAACATTTTACCGTTTGCACTGCCGTTTTTTGCTGCTGTTTATGTTATGAAGCGGGATAAAATGCCGCTTGCATTCTTGGCCCTAATGGGGGGCGCACTGTCAGTTTCGATAGATAATTTATTCTTTACCTTTGCATCTATTTTTACTTTCTTCATTTATAATATCTTCTTTAGTCGGTTTACACGTAAAACTGTTGGACTTGTTCCATTCCAAGTATTTATCTCCGCATTAACCGCACATTTAGTTGTCGTATATTTTGCGCAACAAACAGTCACCATGTACGATTTACTTGTTAGTACAATTGAGGCCGGGCTTAGCTTCGTATTAACTATGATATTTTTACAAAGTGTCCCGCTTTTAGTAGAAAGAAAAGGGAAACAACAAGCCTTAGAGACAGAAGAAATTGTTTGTTTAATTATATTACTAGCATCTGTTTTAACAGGTACAACAGATTGGTTCGTATATGACGCTTCTATTCAACATATTTTTACTAGGTATTTAGTGCTTGTATTTGCGTTTATCGCAGGAGCGGCTACAGGATCTACAGTAGGGGTCGTCACTGGGTTAATATTAAGTTTAGCAAATGTCTCCAGTTTGTCCCAACTTAGTCTGCTTGCTTTTTCTGGATTGCTTGGTGGTTTGTTAAAAGAAGGGAAGCGCATAGGTGTTAGTTTAGGTTTATTAATTGGGACAAGCTTGATTACGCTATATGTAGACAAGCAAACAAACATTGTGACAACTTTAATCGAATCTGGTGTGGCGATTGCTTTCTTCTTATTAACACCGAAACTTGTTATGGATCGTATTGCTAAATTTATGCCAGGCACACAGGAGCATTCGCAAGATCAACAACAGTATTTAAGAAGGATGCGTGATGTTACAGCGAATAAAATTAATCAATTTGCTAATGTGTTTGCTGCTTTATCTAATAGCTTTTCTGTATATGGATACGTGGAGGAAGAAGATAAAGAGACGGAGGCAGATCTGTTCTTAAGTACAATTACTGCAAAAACATGTCAAACATGCTTTAAAAAGGACCAATGCTGGGTAGTTAATTTCGATAAAACATACGATTATATGAAACAAATAATGAGTGAAACAGAAGAGGGGACGTTACAGCATAATCGGAAGTTAGTTCGTGAATGGGATAAGCATTGTGTGAGAGGAAAGAAAGTGACGGATTTAGTGGCAGGCGAATTAGATCACTTCTATGAGGGACAAAAATTAAGAAAACAAATGAAAGAAAATCGTAGAATAGTAGCGGAGCAACTATTGGGTGTATCAAAAGTTATGGAGGATTTTGCTAAGGAGATACAAAGAGAGCGAGAAAACCATCAAGTACAGGAAGAACAGATTCTGCAAGCGTTTCGTGATTTTGGTGTAGAAATAGAGCATGTTGATATTTATTGTTTAGATAGAGGAAGTATTGATATTGAAATGTTGATTCCAGTTGCATCTAATGAACACGGAGAGTGTGAAAAATTAGTTGCACCGATGCTTTCTGATATTCTAAAGGAAAATATCGTTGTTAAGCATGAAGAAAAATCTTCTTATCCGAATGGCCACAGCTTAATATCATTTGGTTCAGCAAAAACGTATTCTCTTGATACGGGCTTAGCCACAGCTGCAAAAGGCGGTGGGTTTGTTTCAGGTGATTCTTATGCGATGATGGATTTAAGTGTTGGTAAATATGCTCTTGCGATTAGTGATGGTATGGGAAATGGGCAAAGAGCTCATATGGAGAGTAAAGAAACAGTGAAATTATTACAAAAAATACTTCAATCAGGCATTGATGAAGAAATAGCGATTAAGTCTATTAACTCTATTCTTTCTTTAAGAACAACAGAAGAGATGTTTACGACGTTAGATTTAGCTATGGTAGATTTGCGGGATGCGAGTGCGAAGTTTTTAAAGATTGGATCAACGCCGAGTTTTGTTAAACGCGCAAACAATATTTTGAAAATTGAAGCAAGTAATTTGCCGATGGGAATAATTGAGGATGTTGAAGTTGATGTAGTGGGTGAGCAATTAAAAACAGGCGATATCCTTATTATGATGAGCGATGGGATTTTTGAGGGAGCGCAACATGTGGAGAATCATGAATTATGGATGAAGCGTAAAATTAAAGAGTTGCAAACTGAAGATCCGCAAGAAATCGCTGATATCATCATGGAAGAGGTAATTCGCTCTGGTGATGGTTATATAAATGATGATATGACTATTGTAGTGGCAAAAGTGAAGAAAAATATGCCGAAGTGGGCTACCATTCCAATTGTGGGAATGCAGGCACAATAAAGTTGAAGTGTAAGGTTTCTTTATCGCTTTTTCTTTCTAAAAACCTAGGTGAATACCTAGGTTTTTTTGCTTTATAACATAATGTTATTATTTTTGTGAATATGTACGGATGATGTAAGATAAAAATGTAATTTTTGTATATCTTTTTTTTGCACAATGTTTGTAAAAGTTGTACCATTATAAACAAGGTAACTAACGTTGCTGTTCTTGTTTAATGAAAGGTGATTACGAAGTTGAAAGATACATTTGTTGAAAAGGTAGATGACTTTGTAAGGCAACATGATGTATTAAAGGAACGTTCAACAATTGTTGTAGGGGTTTCTGGTGGTCCTGACTCTTTGGCTCTTCTATATTATTTATTAGAAAAAAGAGCAGCAAAACAGTTTGAAATTGTAGTGGCGCATGTGGATCATATGTTTAGAGGTGATGAATCTCATGAGGACCTACAGTTTGTGCAGGACCTTTGTAAAGGACTGGGAGTTATTTGCGAAACGATAAGGATTAATGTGTCGCAATATCAAAAGCAATACGGGATGAATGCACAGGTTGCTGCTAGAGAATGCAGATATGCATTTTTGGAAAGAATAATGAAGAAATATGATGCGAGATATGTAGCCCTTGGACATCATGGTGATGATCAAGTAGAGACGATTTTAATGCGTCTTGTACGAGGGAGTACTCCGAAAGGATATGCAGGAATTGCAGTGAAGCGTCCTTTTCATAATGGGTATTTAATTAGGCCGTTACTTGGAGTGACGAAGGAAGAAATTGTTAATTACTGTAATGAGCTAAAAATAATTCCTCGTATAGATCCAAGTAACAAAAAGGAAGTATATACAAGGAATCGATTACGTAAATATGTTCTTCCTCATTTGAAAGAAGAAAACCCACAAGTGCATGAGAAATTCCAAAAATTTAGCATGCAGATGCAAGAGGATGAGGCGTATTTGCAGGAATTAGCTTTTGAGAAAATGAATAAAGTAATTACAAAAAAAAGTGATAAACAAATTAGCTTATCAATTCCTGCCTTTGAATCCATGTCTATGCCTTTACAAAGAAGAGGGATTCAACTAATATTAAACTATCTTTATGAATATAAGATTCCATCTTCTCTTTCCTCTATACATATTGACAAGGTGATTGAGTTTTTTAAGCGGACACAACCTTCAGGTTCACTTGATTTCCCAGGTGATTTGAAAATTGTTCGCGCGTACGAGGAGTGTAGCTTTGGATTTAAACAAGAAATTGTTTCCCCTTTCTTACAAGACTTATCAGTGCCCGGGACAATTACGCTATCGAACGGGGATAAACTTGTAACAGAGGTGAGCGAAGATATACCAAGTGACATGAATGAAACAGTATTTGTTGCTAAGTATAATGATATATCATATCCAATTCGTATTCGGTCTAGAGAAAATGGAGATCGCATGTCAATACAAGGTATGAATGGCACGAAAAAGATAAAAGCTATTTTTATCGAAGCAAAAGTACCAAGAGAAAAAAGAGAAGAATGGCCGGTCGTTTGTGATGCAAGTGGGAATATTATTTGGTTACCCTTGTTGAAGCGATCTGCATTTGCTATCTCGAAAGAGACAGCAAAGAAGGATAAATATATGATTATTCACTACAAAAGCAAGGAGTCTTCCGGGAGGATAATGAAATGATGAATCAAGATATCGAAAAAGTATTAATTTCTGAAGAGCAAATACAAGAAAAGGTGCTCGAATTAGGTGCGATTATTGCAGAGGATTATAAAAACACAGTACCTCTTGCGATTGGTGTACTAAAGGGTGCAATGCCATTCATGGCAGATTTATTAAAGAGAACAGATACATATCTTGAAATGGATTTTATGGCTGTATCTAGTTACGGTCACTCTACTGTTTCAACAGGCGAAGTGAAAATTTTGAAAGACCTTGATACTTCTGTAGAAGGTCGCGATATTTTAATCGTTGAAGATATTATTGATAGCGGTCTTACGCTAAGTTACTTAGTAGACCTATTTAAATATCGTAAAGCGAAGTCTGTAAAAATCGTTACGTTATTAGATAAACCAACAGGCCGCAAGGTAGATTTGAAAGCGGATTATGTTGGATTTACTGTACCGCATGAATTTGTTGTAGGATATGGATTAGATTATAAAGAGCAGTACCGTAATCTTCCTTATGTAGGAGTATTAAAACCAAGCGTTTACTCAAATTAATTAAATACAGGCGTCACAATTGTATAGGAAAGTTTTTCTATGTTACGATTTACTATAGTGTTTATGCCGTGAGAGGAGGTTAGGAATGAATCGTATCTTCCGTAATACCATCTTTTATTTACTGATATTCCTAGTAGTAATTGGAATCGTGAGCTATTTTAATGGTTCGACACAAAAAACGACATCAGTTAGCTACGATAAATTCATTACTAAACTAGAAAAAGGTGAAGTGCGTAATGTGCAACTTCAACCGAAAAATGGTGTGTTTGAAGTAAAAGGACAATTTAATAACTCTAGCCAGGGAGAACAATTTGTTACTTATGCACCAAATACTGAGGAATTACAAAAGAAAATTAATGATAAAGCGCAAGGTGCTGAAGTTAAGTATCAACCAGCAGAAGAAACAAGTGCTTGGGTAACCTTCTTTACTTCTATCATCCCGTTTGTCATTATCTTCATTTTATTCTTCTTCTTATTAAACCAAGCTCAAGGCGGCGGTAGCCGTGTTATGAACTTTGGGAAAAGTAAGGCGAAGTTATATAATGACGAAAAGAAAAAAGTTCGTTTCAGAGATGTTGCTGGAGCGGATGAAGAGAAACAAGAGCTTGTTGAGGTAGTTGAATTCTTGAAAGATCCTCGCAAGTTTGCTGAAGTTGGTGCCCGTATTCCGAAGGGTGTTCTATTAGTGGGACCTCCAGGTACAGGTAAAACTTTACTAGCACGTGCCGTTGCAGGTGAGGCAGGCGTTCCGTTCTTCTCTATCAGTGGTTCTGATTTCGTAGAGATGTTCGTCGGTGTCGGTGCATCACGTGTACGTGATTTATTCGAAAACGCAAAGAAAAATGCTCCTTGTATCATTTTCATTGATGAAATTGATGCGGTAGGGCGTCAACGTGGCGCAGGTCTTGGTGGTGGCCATGATGAGCGTGAGCAAACGTTAAACCAATTACTTGTTGAAATGGATGGATTCGGTGCAAACGAAGGTATTATTATCATCGCTGCGACAAACCGTCCTGATATTCTTGACCCAGCATTATTACGTCCAGGTCGTTTTGACCGTCAAATTACAGTAGATCGTCCAGATGTAAATGGCCGTGAAGCTGTACTGAAAGTACATGCTCGTAATAAACCGCTTGATGAGAATATTAACTTAAGAGCAATTGCAACTCGTACACCGGGATTCTCTGGTGCCGATCTTGAAAACTTATTAAACGAAGCTGCTTTAGTAGCTGCGCGTCAAGATAAGAAGAAAATTGATATGAGTGACATTGATGAGGCGACGGATCGTGTTATTGCAGGTCCGGCTAAGAAAAGTCGTGTTATCTCTGAAAAAGAACGTAATATCGTTGCTTTCCATGAAGCGGGCCACACTGTAATTGGTGTTGTTCTTGATGAAGCTGATGTCGTTCATAAAGTAACAATTGTCCCTCGTGGTCAAGCTGGTGGATATGCAGTAATGCTTCCGAAAGAAGATCGTTACTTCATGACAAAACCAGAGTTACTTGATAAAATCACTGGTTTACTTGGTGGTCGAGTAGCTGAAGAAATTGTATTTGGTGAAGTGAGTACAGGTGCTCATAATGACTTCCAACGTGCGACTGGTATTGCAAGACGTATGGTTACGGAATTTGGTATGAGTGATAAGCTTGGACCAATGCAATTTGGTAGCTCACAAGGTGGTCAAGTGTTCTTAGGAAGAGACTTCCATTCAGAACAAAACTATAGTGATGCGATTGCACACGAAATCGATATGGAAATGCAGACGATTATGAAAGAATGTTATGCTCGTGCAAAACAAATTCTTACTGACAATCGTGATAAACTAGATCTTATTGCGAAAACGTTACTTGAAGTAGAAACGTTAGATGCAGAGCAAATCAATCATTTATGTGATTATGGCAGATTGCCAGAACGTCCAACATCTTCAGCTGATGTGAAAGTAAACATCAACATGAAGAAGGACGATGAAGAATCAGAAGATAAGTAAGAGATGAAGGAGTGACGATAGTCACTCCTTTTTTATTTGTAGAAGGGAACTAAGTAGAAAAAGAATTTAAATAAATCTGGTATTAAAAATTGAAATGGGGAGTAATCTTTTTGTAAAATGATGAGGATAGAAAAGCTGATTATATAAGTATGTGTGATATGATGTTTTTATAAGTTTTATACATACTACACAAATATAGATTAAATAAGATAAGTGGTGAGAATATGATTTTTGTATTGGATGTAGGGAACACAAATGCTGTACTGGGCGTGTTTGAAGAGGGGGAACTTCGTCAACATTGGCGCATGGAAACAGATCGTCATAAGACAGAAGATGAATATGGAATGCTTGTGAAGCAGTTGCTTGAGCATGAGGGTCTTTCGTTTGAAGATGTGAAAGGTATCATCGTGTCTTCAGTCGTACCACCAATTATGTTTGCTTTAGAGCGCATGTGTGAAAAGTATTTTAAAATTAAGCCGCTTGTAGTAGGTCCTGGAATAAAAACGGGGCTAAATATTAAATATGAAAATCCACGTGAAGTAGGTGCGGATCGAATCGTAAATGCAGTAGCAGGGATCCACTTATATGGAAGTCCGCTTATTATTGTCGATTTTGGTACGGCTACTACATATTGTTATATTAACGAAGAAAAGCATTATATGGGTGGAGTTATTACACCGGGAATTATGATTTCAGCAGAGGCTTTATATAGTAGAGCCGCAAAACTTCCTCGTATTGAAATTACAAAACCAAGCAGTGTAGTTGGGAAGAATACGGTAAGTGCGATGCAATCTGGTATTCTTTATGGTTATGTTGGACAAGTGGAAGGTATTGTTAAGCGCATGAAAGAGGAAGCTAAACAAGAACCGAAAGTTATTGCAACAGGTGGATTGGCGAAATTAATTTCAGAAGAATCGAATGTGATTGATGTTGTAGATCCATTTTTAACATTAAAAGGTTTGTATATGTTATACGAGCGTAATGCAAATTTACAGCATGAGAAAGGTGAATAAATAAGTATGAAAGATTATTTAGTAAAAGCGTTAGCGTTTGATGGAGAAGTGCGTGCGTATAGTGTACGTACTACAAACACGGTAAGTGAGGCGCAAAGACGTCATGATACATGGAGAACAGCTTCAGCGGCGCTTGGTCGTTCTTTAACTGCAGGTACAATGATGGGGGCAATGTTAAAAGGTGACCAAAAGCTAACAATTAAGGTTGAAGGAAATGGTCCGATTGGTCCTATCTTAGTAGATGCTCATGCAAATGGAGATGTACGTGGTTATGTAACGAATCCACATGTTGACTTTGAAGGAACAGAACAAGGGAAATTACGTGTATATCAAGCGGTAGGTACTGAAGGATTTGTAACGGTAATTAAAGATATTGGTATGCGTGAGCCGTTTATTGGTCAATCTCCAATTGTTTCAGGAGAATTAGGAGAAGACTTCACGTATTATTTTGCAGTTTCTGAGCAGACGCCGTCTTCTGTTGGTGTTGGTGTCCTTGTAAATGGAGACGATAGCATATTAGCAGCAGGTGGATTTATCCTTCAAATTATGCCGGGTGCACAGGAAGAGACAATTTCATTCATTGAAGAGCGTTTGCAGAAGATTCCTCCTGTATCAACATTGATCGAACAAGGGCTTTCTCCAGAAGAGTTACTGTATGCAGTCCTTGGAGAAGATAAGGTAAAAGTATTAGAAACGATGGATGTTCAATTTAATTGCACATGCTCACGCGAACGTATCGAGAGTGTGTTAATTAGTTTAGGTAAAACGGAGTTAGAGCAAGTTCGTGAAGAAGAAGAAGAAACAGAAGTTCATTGTCATTTCTGTAATGAGCGATACAAGTTCTCTAAAGAAGATATTACAAATTTAATTGAGAATTTGTAATAAGGGAATTTACCCTCTAAATACATTGACAAACAGGGAATTTTCTGACAAAATCTAAATATAGACAAAACCAATAAAAATACTCGGTGTTAGGAGTGACAGGAATGCGAGTGGCACAATCAGTTTCAGAATTAATCGGGAAAACGCCGATCGTTAAGTTGAACCGCATCGTAGAATCAGACAGCGCAGATATATACTTAAAATTAGAATTTATGAATCCGGGGAGCAGCGTTAAAGATCGTATCGCATTAGCTATGATTGAAGATGCTGAGAAAAAAGGATTATTAAAAGAAGGCGATACAATCATTGAGCCGACAAGTGGTAATACAGGAATTGGTTTAGCGATGGTAGCAGCTGCTAAAGGATATAAGGCAATTTTAGTAATGCCAGAAACAATGAGCGTTGAGCGTCGCAATTTATTACGTGCTTATGGCGCTGAATTAGTATTGACTCCAGGGCCTGAAGGAATGGGCGGAGCAATTCGTCAAGCGACTGAATTAGCAAAAGAACATGGCTACTTTATACCGCAACAGTTCAAAAATCAATCAAATCCAGAAATTCATCGTTTAACAACAGGTCCAGAAATTGTTGAGCAAATGGGTGATCAATTAGATGCATTTATTGCAGGTATTGGTACAGGTGGAACGATTACTGGTGCTGGTGAAGTGCTGAAGGAAGCATATAAAGATATTAAAATTTATGCAGTAGAACCTGCGGATTCACCGGTGTTATCTGGTGGAAAACCGGGTCCACATAAAATCCAAGGAATTGGGGCTGGATTTGTTCCAGAAACATTGGATGTAGAAGTATATGATGAAATCATTCAAGTGAAAACAGAGCAAGCGTTCGAATACGCAAGAAGAGTGGCTAAAGAGGAAGGTATTTTAGTTGGTATCTCTTCAGGAGCGGTTATTTATGCAGCGACAGAAGTTGCGAAAAAGTTAGGTAAAGGGAAAAAGGTACTTGTTATTATCCCAAGTAATGGTGAACGTTATTTAAGTACACCACTTTATCAATTTGAGTCTTAATTACATGTGATTGAAAAAGCATCCTTGAAAAAGGATGCTTTTTCTTTTTGGATTGGAAATAGGAAAAGAGTGAATGACTAGAAAACTTCATGTAAAATAAGAGGTAGTATCATTAATTTATTTTCACTAGCCTTCGAATATAACCCTTCTATATACATAACGAATGTAGCTTGAAGTGGTTAATATAAGAGGGTGGGATAAAAGAAGACGGGGTGTTGATATGCAACGAAGAAAATCTTTAGCGCTTTCTATTCCATATCAGTTAGATTTCTTTAAGCAATATAAATTTCTTTCTAAGGATAAACCGCAACACATTTTGTTAGAGAGTGGACGTGGCGGTCGTTATAACATCGTGGGATTAAACCCAGTAGCGGTAATCCGAGGGAAGGGTGAAGCGTTACATATAAGTGAAAGTGGTAAGGAAACAATAAAGCAAGGAAACCCATTGGATTTAATGCAGGAATATATGGAGCGATGGAAAACGGATTATAATCCGGAATACCCGCCTTTTCAAGGTGGTGCAATTGGTTACTTTAGTTATGATTGCATCCGTTATATTGAAAAACTTCCTTCTCTTGCGGAGGATGATATTAATATACCTGATATATTCTTTTTATTATTTGATGATGTGTTTGTGTATGATCAAAAAGAAAAAGTATTATGGATTATTACACATTATGTAGATAAGCATGAAGAGGCAAAAGAGCGATTAAATGAATGGAAGATTCTTTGGGCGACAGAAGCGCCGGAAGTGACTATACCGTTTGCGTGCCCTGAAAAGAAAAATGAAGCAGTTGCTTTTACTGAAGAAAGCTTTATGAAGGCGGTTGAATGTATTCAAGAATATATTGGGGCTGGTGATGTGTTCCAAGTAAACTTGTCGACAAGACAAGAAAGAACGTTACAAACACACCCACTAGAAATATATACAAGTCTTCGTGAAATTAATCCATCTCCATATATGGGTTACTTGGAGCTCGGGGATTTTCAAATTGTAAGTGGATCGCCAGAGTTGCTAATTAAGAAACAGGGAACTGAAGTAAGTACAAGACCAATTGCTGGAACGAGATCTAGAGGGGCAAATGAACAAGAGGATGAAGAATTGGCAAGGGAATTAATTGAGAATGAAAAAGAAAGAGCAGAGCACGTGATGCTTGTGGATTTAGAACGAAATGATTTAGGACGTGTTTGTAAATATGGCACTGTAGAAGTAGACGAGTTTATGGTAATTGAGAAATACTCACATGTTATGCATATTGTTTCTAATGTGCGTGGTGAGGTGGAAGAAGATAAAGATGCTTTCGATTTAGTGAAGGCTGTATTCCCTGGAGGAACAATTACGGGTGCTCCGAAAATACGTACGATGGAAATTATTGAAGAATTAGAACCTGTTCGCCGAGGGATTTATACAGGTTCAATCGGTTGGATTGGTTATTCTGGAGATACAGAATTGAATATTGTAATTAGGACACTTCTTGCTAAAGACGGAAAAGCGCATGTACAAGCAGGGGCGGGAATTGTAATTGATTCAAATCCGGAAAATGAATATAAAGAGTCGTTAAAAAAGGCGATTGCTTTATGGCGTGCAAAAGAACGTAGCGAAGAAACGGTTAGGTGAGAGAAATGATATTAATGATTGATAATTATGATTCTTTTACATTTAATTTAGTGCAGTTTCTTGGAGAACTTGGACAAGAGCTTGTTGTTAAACGTAACGATGAAGTGACTATTTCAGATATTGAGAATATGAAACCAGACTTTTTAATGATTTCGCCAGGCCCATGTAGTCCGAATGAGGCAGGGATTAGTATGGATGTTATTCGATACTTCGCTGGGAAGATTCCGATTTTTGGGGTTTGTCTTGGGCACCAATCTATTGCGCAAGTGTTTGGCGGAGAGGTTGTCCGTGCAGAGCGATTAATGCATGGGAAAACGTCACCTATGCATCATGATGGAAAGACGATTTTTTCGGATATCCCTAATCCATTTACTGCGACGCGCTATCATTCCCTTATTGTTAAGAAAGAGACGTTACCTGATTGCCTAGAGGTAACATCTTGGACAGAAGAAGGGGAAATTATGGCGCTCCGTCATACAACATTACCGATTGAAGGTGTACAGTTCCATCCGGAATCTATTATGACTTCTCACGGGAAAGAGTTGTTGCAGAATTTCATTCGTAAATACAGTCCAAGTGTGACGTCATGTTAATTTACGTAAACGGTCAGTATGTAAAAGCGAGTGAAGCGAGAATTTCGCCGTATGACCACGGTTATTTATATGGTCTTGGAGTTTTTGAGACGTTTCGTATTTATAATGGCCATCCTTTCTTATTGGATGATCATTATGACCGTTTAATAGATGCGCTGGATACATTGCAAATAAAATGGACAATGACAAAAGATGAAGTACTGCTTATTTTGAAGAATTTACTCATTAAGAATAAATTAGAGAATGCGTATGTCCGTTTTAATGTATCGGCGGGTATAGATGAAATTGGATTGCAAACGGAAATGTATGAAGAGCCGTCTGTTATTGTTTTTATAAAACCTTTAGCAGCCCCAGGAGAGGTAGCGGAAAAAGAAGGGGTTGTTTTAAAACAAGTTCGAAATACACCAGAGGGTGCGGCTCGTTTGAAGTCTCATCATTATTTAAATAACATTTTAGGAAAACGTGAAATTGGAAATGTTGTGAATAAGGAAGGTATTTTTCTTACTGAAACAGGTTATGTTGCAGAGGGTATTGTTTCGAATCTCTTTTTTGTGAAAGGTGATATTTTATATACACCTTCTCTCGAAACAGGGATTTTAAATGGTATCACTCGTGCGTTTATTATAAAAGTTGCTGAAGAGCTAGGTATAAAAGTAAAGGAAGGTTTCTTTACAAAAGATGAATTACTTTCAGCTGATGAAGTCTTCGTAACAAACTCGATTCAAGAAATTGTTCCGCTTAATCGTATAGAGGAACGGGATTTCCCGGGTAAAGTAGGTATGGTTACAAAAAGATTTATAAATCTTTATGAAATGCAGAGAGAGAAATTGTGGAGCAGAAATGAATTGCGAAGAGGAGATGTGTAGTTTGAAGTGGGATTATGATTTGCGCTGCGGCGAATATACATTGAACTTAAATGAAAAAACGTTAATTATGGGGATTTTAAATGTAACACCAGATTCGTTTTCTGATGGTGGGAGTTATAATGAGGTAGATGCTGCAGTGCGCCATGCGAAAGAAATGCGAGATGAAGGTGCTCATATTATTGATATTGGTGGCGAATCTACTCGTCCGGGTTTTGCTAAAGTATCGGTGGAAGAAGAAATAAAACGAGTTGTTCCGATGATTCAGGCTGTTTCAAAAGAGGTAAAATTGCCTATTTCTATCGACACGTATAAAGCTGAAGTTGCAAAACAAGCAATTGAAGCTGGTGCTCATATTATTAATGATATTTGGGGAGCGAAGGCAGAACCAAAAATCGCTGAAGTTGCAGCTCATTACGATGTACCTATTATCTTAATGCACAATCGCGATAACATGAATTATCGTAATTTAAT
This sequence comes from Bacillus sp. GS3m_15504, assembly GCF_055825275.1. Taxonomy (NCBI): domain Bacteria; kingdom Bacillati; phylum Bacillota; class Bacilli; order Caryophanales; family Bacillaceae; genus Bacillus; species Bacillus sp. GS3m_15504. Next base: position 43,989 of record NZ_JBVVNL010000011.1, read on the forward strand.
GGCTGATATGATTGCTGACTTATATGACAGTATTAAAATTGCTAAAGATGCTGGTGTGCGAGATGAGAATATCATTTTAGACCCGGGTATCGGTTTTGCTAAAACACCTGAACAAAATTTAGAAGCAATGCGTAATTTAGAACAGTTAAACGTACTAGGTTATCCAGTTCTCTTAGGTACTTCAAGAAAGTCCTTTATTGGGCATGTGCTAGATTTACCGGTAGAAGAACGTCTTGAGGGAACGGGAGCTACCGTTTGTCTTGGTATTGAAAAGGGTTGTGAGTTTGTTCGCGTTCATGATGTGAAGGAAATGTCGCGTATGGCTAAGATGATGGATGCGATGATTGGTAAGGGGGTAAAGTAATTGGATAAAATTTATATTCATGATATGGAATTTTACGGTTATCATGGTGTATTCCCAGAGGAAAATAAATTGGGCCAGAGATTTAAAGTGGACTTAACGGTGGAATTGGATTTGAAACGAGCGGGAGAAAGTGATGACTTAGAGCATTCTGTTAATTATGGAGAGCTTTTCGAGTTATGTAGAAAAGTTGTTGAAGATAGAACATATAAGCTTGTAGAGAGTATTGCTGAAAATATCGCTACAGATATATTGAAACAATATGAGAGTATTTCAAGATGTACGATAAAGGTAATTAAACCGGATCCGCCGATACCGGGACATTATCGTGCTGTAGCGGTAGAAATTACGAGAGAACGTCCATGAATAATATAGCTTACATTGCATTAGGTTCAAATATTGGAGAACGTTATACGTATTTAACGGAAGCGATTCAGTTTCTAAATAAAAATCCTTATATCAAAGTTGAAGATGTTTCATCTGTATATGAAACGGAACCAGTTGGCTATACTGACCAAAGTTGCTTTTTAAATTTAGTTATAAAAATTTCTACCAATTTATCACCGCAAGAATTATTGAAAGTAACGCAAAAAGTAGAAAATGATCTAGGAAGAAAAAGGGAAATTAGGTGGGGCCCTAGGACTATCGACCTTGACATTTTACTATATAATCAAGAAAATATTGAAGCAGAGAATCTTATTGTTCCGCATCCGCGGATGTTCGAAAGAGCTTTTGTTATCGTTCCGTTGTTAGAGATTAATCAAGATATAAAACAAAACATTTCACGTTCACAAGTAGAAGAAATGAAAAGGCGAGAGGGAGTAACGGTATGGAAGCAGAAAAATGGGGAAGACGCATTCGTGCTTTTCGAAAACTAAAAGGTTATACGCAAGAAGGTTTTGCAAAAGAATTAGGGGTATCTGTATCTGTTTTAGGTGAAGTTGAGAGAGGGAATCGATCGCCTTCCCAAGATTTTGTAGTGGAAGTTGCTAAAGCATTAAAAGTCTCGATAGATGAGCTAATGCCAAAGTAACTATGAAGGAAGGAGTAAATCGAGTGTTAAAAATCGCAAATATTGAGATGAAAAATCCGGTTGTATTAGCACCGATGGCGGGAGTGTGTAACTCTGCATTCCGTTTGACAGTAAAAGAATTCGGTGCAGGACTAGTTTGTGCCGAAATGGTAAGTGATAAAGCGATACTATTGAATAATAAAAGAACATTAGATATGTTATATATCGATGAGAGAGAAAAGCCATTAAGTTTACAAATTTTTGGTGGAGAGAAAGAAACCCTTGTAGATGCTGCGAAATACGTAGATCAATATACGACAGCAGACATCATTGATATTAATATGGGCTGTCCAGTACCGAAAATCGTTAAGTGTGATGCAGGAGCAAAGTGGCTTTTAGACCCAAATAAAATATATGAAATGGTAGCGGCAGTTGTAGATGCTGTAGAAAAACCAGTTACAGTTAAAATGCGTATTGGTTGGGATGAGGATCATATTTTCGCAATCGAGAATGCGAAAGCTGTTGAGCGTGCTGGTGGACAAGCGGTAGCAGTTCATGGACGTACAAGAGTACAAATGTATGAAGGAAAAGCGGATTGGGATATTATTAAACAAGTAAAGCAAGCTGTAAATATCCCGGTTATCGGAAATGGTGATGTCGCAACGCCACAAGATGCAAAGCGTATGCTTGATGAAATTGGTGTAGATGGTGTTATGATTGGCCGCGCTGCCCTTGGAGATCCTTGGATGATTTATCGTACGGTAAAGTATTTAGAGACAGGTGAATTAATGCCGGAACCGACAGTACGTGAGAAAATTGACGTATGTATGTTGCATCTAGATCGTCTAATCGATTTAAAGAACGAAAGTGTCGCTGTAAGAGAGATGAGAAAGCATGCAGCTTGGTATTTAAAAGGTATTCGTGGTAATGCAAATGTACGTAATGGTATAAATGCTTGTAATACGCGTGAAGACCTTGCAAATGTATTAGGTGTATTTGTAGAAGAAGTGGAAGCGAAACAACAAACAATTCACGTTGGTTAATAATAGGGAGGGAAGATTGACATTCTTCTATACACTTCCTATAATTACGTGAAAGAAAGAAGAACTGCCAGTTAGTTGCTGGCAGTTTTTCTAGTTGAGTAGAAAATGCTATACTGTATATATTGTAAAAATTAATAGAGCTGGAGTGATATCAATACCATGGATAACATGAACCACGAAGAATTAAACGACCAATTGCTTGTTCGTCGTGAAAAGCTACATAACTTACGTGAGCAAGGAATCGATCCTTTCGGTAAACGATTTGAACGTACAAATGCAACAAATGACTTATTAAGCCTATATGGAGAGTTCTCTAAAGAAGAATTAGAAGAGAAAGAAATCTCTGTTTCTATCGCTGGTCGTATTATGACAAAGCGTGGTAAAGGAAAAGCTGGATTTGCACATATTCAAGATTTACATGGACAAGTTCAAATTTATGTTCGTAAAGATGCTGTTGGAGATGAAGAATACGAATTATTTAAAACAGCAGATTTAGGTGACTTAGTAGGTATTGAAGGTAAAGTTTTTAAAACGAACGTTGGAGAACTTTCAGTGAAAGCAACAGGCTTTACACTATTAACGAAATCTCTTCGTCCATTACCGGATAAATATCATGGGTTAAAAGATGTTGAACAACGCTACCGTCAACGTTACTTAGACTTAATTACAAGTATGGAAAGTCGTGAAACATTCGTCACTCGCAGTAAGATCATTCGCGAAATGAGAAGATACTTAGATGACAACGGTTATCTTGAAGTGGAAACACCTATGATGCATGCAATTGCAGGTGGAGCTTCTGCTCGTCCTTTCATCACGCATCATAATGCGTTAGATATGGAATTATATATGCGTATCGCAATTGAACTTCATTTAAAACGCCTTATTGTGGGTGGATTAGAAAAAGTTTATGAAATCGGCCGTGTATTCCGTAATGAGGGTGTATCAACTCGTCATAATCCTGAATTTACGATGATTGAATTATATGAAGCGTATGCTGATTATAAAGATATTATGAAACTAACAGAAAATATGGTTGCTCATATCGCGAAGCAAGTACTAGGTACAACAACAATCCAATATGGTGATTATGAAATTAATCTAGAACCAGAATGGACACGCCTTCATATGGTAGATGCAATTAAAGAACATTCTGGAGCAGATTTCTGGAATCCGATGAGTGTAGAAGAAGCGCGTGAACTTGCAAAAGAACATAATGTAGAAATTAAGGATACAATGGAAGTTGGTCATATTATTAATGAATTCTTCGAGCAAAAAGTAGAAGATAAATTAATCCAACCAACATTTATTTACGGTCATCCGGTAGAAATTTCGCCACTTGCGAAAAAGAATGATGAAGATCCACGATTCACAGATCGTTTCGAATTGTTTATCGTTGCACGTGAACATGCAAATGCGTTCACTGAGCTAAATGATCCAATCGATCAGAAAGAACGTTTTGAAGCGCAATTAAAAGAACGCGAACAAGGTAATGACGAAGCTCACATGATGGATGATGATTATATCGAAGCTCTTGAGTATGGTATGCCTCCTACAGGTGGACTAGGAATTGGTATTGATCGCCTTGTTATGTTATTAACGAATGCACCATCTATTCGTGATGTATTATTATTCCCTGCTATGCGTCATAAACAAGACTAAGCTTTGGAGATTTCTCCAAAGCTTTTTTTATTTGGGTGTGAACAGCTTGGAGATAGTAAATCTTGATAGTGCAAAAAATTATATTTATATAGAAGAAAAGTGCTATTTTTATACTTTTTTACTAAGTTGAAAATTTTATTAGAAAAACTATTGCATTTTAATAATCAAACTGGTATATTTATATTCGTTGCCACGAAAGGTAACAAACAAAACAAACGAAAAACAACTTATTGAAAAAAGTTGTTGACGAAAATATAACGAAATGTTATATTAATAAAGTCGCTTCTGAGCGATGAAGAAGTTCTTTGAAAACTGAACGAAACAAACAACGTGAAACGTCAATTTTTATTTTAGATGCTAGACAAACTAACTTTATTGGAGAGTTTGATCCTGGCTCAGGATGAACGCTGGCGGCGTGCCTAATA
>NZ_JBVVNL010000012.1:0-16021 GCF_055825275.1 Bacillus sp. GS3m_15504
ATTTTGCCCTGCGGGACTTCCTGGCCAGAACGCTTCGCATCTGGCCAGATTCTTTTTCTAAATCAGCTTCCGCTTCTTAGAAAAAGACAAATAAAATTGCCTTCCGGCATTTTTATTTGTTTGATCAAAATGTCATGCTCCGCATCACATTTTGTATTCTCCAATCTATAGCTTTCGCTATTAGATTGGTTCATTCAAAAACAGCTTTCGCTTTTTTGAATGAAATTAAATCATGTGTAAATGTGTAAATGTAGACATGTGGACATTTACACATGATTCATAACGGAGGATACATAGCTTCGCTATGTCTTCCCAAATAAATTAATACATAAATATAGCAAAGACAGGAGGCATCCCTATGGCCGCGCCACGAAAACATATAAGAATTCTAAAAACAAAAGAAATCGAAGGCATGGATATGCTTTGGAAAACTGGAACAGCTACCAGAGAACAAATGGAAAGAGAATATAACATCAAAGGTGATCGCCTGAAAAAACTTTGTCATAGCGGCTATTTAGAAGAGCGAACAGGAAAAATTGTTTTAGGAGAAAAGGGAATAGAAAAGTTTAAAAAAGAAGGTAAAGAATATCAATATAAAACCGGTATAAATAACGCCAAACATGATATTCGCCTCTCTGAAAAATATATTTCTTTACCGAAAGAAACAAGAGAAACATGGAAAACAGAAAAACAATTGCATTCAGAAGCCCAGAAAGACCTCAGATACGACGATTTCAAAAAAAGAATAGTAGAGTCCCATCCGCAAGGAAAATTCCAACCAACGCCCGATGGAGCCGTCTATAGTGAAGCGCATGGCGGTTACATTGCCATAGAAGTGACAACACGTAACTATAAGGAGATTGATATCCAACAAAAACAAGAATTTGCAAAGACATTTTTATCCGGATATGAACAGCTATAGGAGGAAAGAACATGGCAACACAACCAACATTTATTGTTCCACCTACTTTTTATACAGTACATGAAATTATGGATAATACGAATTCACCCTATATTTTAAACTTACATGACATTCAGGAAGATCCACATAAGAGAAAACTAAGTGATGAATTACATTTATTCATCATGAAGCATTATCATAATCTATTTACATTTATGCTTCATCATCAGCCCTACATGTTAAAATCACAGTTCCTAGATCTATTTGGTTACCAAAAAGGCAAAAAAAATAAATCTAGAACACTTGGATACGCAAAATTAAAAGAATTAGAAGATAAACTATTAATTGGTTCTAAATCTTTTTATGGTGCGGAATATATTTATTTATCTTATCGAGCTTACTATTATTTTGGCCAAGAAAAAAAGGTACTACCAATTGCACCTGGAGAGAATGTACTCTTCCGCCATTTTACTCGTATGGAAGACTATCTAGAATTAAATAAACAATATACAGATCCAATATTATTAACCGCATTACTTTGCTCTCACGAGCATTATTATCTATTACATACAGAACCATTTTTCCCAATTAACCCAATACAAGAAAAAGATACACGTTACTTTGGAGAATACTTTCCAAACAACAAAATACCTAAAAATCTTGATATGGAATTTGTAACAGATTTTCTAATAAAGACCAAAAAAGAAAATAAAGGATTGTGGTTCATCAATGAAGAGACACCTGATACTCAACTTCACGTACTTATTACATTCATAGATGAACTCTTTAAAATTCTTACTACACGTTGTTCTCTTAAATTACTTATTAATAATCCAAAAGAATCCTTACGGATCGTAGCAAATATTATCCCAATACCGGGAACATCTTATATCACAATTAACAACCTAATCTCTGATATCTATCATATTGAATTTTTATTAAAAATTTGCTTCCCATCAGTGATAACAAACTTTACTTTTATTGTGATGAACCAGGATCATGAACGTGAATTAAACAATGTTATTAATAGAATTACTAAACTTAGAAAAAATAAAAAGAACTTACAACCATGGCAATCTATGATTGATCCAAAAAATATTAAGATCCGAAATACAAATCTATTTAGACGTTTAAATTTCAACGATTCCTACGAATCTCAAAGAGAAAAACCACTTCCACAGTAACCGCTTACTTATCGTAAGCGGTTTTTGATTTTCTCCCTACTTTTGAGGTAGAGGCTGGCCGGGGGTGTGGGGAGACCCCACGTATTGCGTATCAAAAATAGGATAAATAATCTATTAGAGAACGTTAGATCAAGCGGTTTGGCTCGTATAATGAATAGTTCAAGCCGATATGCCTAAATCCCACTTTTGAGTATATCGGCTTGGCGATGAAAGCAAACGAGCCAAAAAAAGTTCCGCAAGGATGTTAGAAAAAAGAAAAGTCTTTGACTTTAGCCGAGGATTGACGAGGCGACTTTTTTCTAACAAAGGTGGAGATTTTTAAGATGGTTTTTCTTAAAAATACTACCTGTTCCTTGCGGAACTTTTAGCTCCTTATATAGAGAGTGAGAAGGGACAAGTATACAAAAGTAAAAAAAAGTTAGTAATACCAAGGGATTTGGTATTTTTTATAGTTATCGAATTCGATAACTTTAGTTATCGAATTCGATAACTATAAAAAAATATAAGAAAACCTGTATGAGATTCATACAGGTTACACTAATTTAATGGGTAAATTTTTTAATTCTTTAGGTTTTCTTATAAACATAGTTTGTAGTGTTTGATTAATATTGTCACGATCCCCACAAAGAATTACATTAGGATTTATGTACAATGCATACATTCTAGCATTAATTCCGTCTCTACCAGATTCAAAACGTCCAATGAGACCTTTTTCAATTAATTGCTTTACTAATCTACTAACTGTATTTTTACTAGATCCTATTTTATCTGCAATTTCTGTTTGAGTCATAGGTAATTGTTCTTTTGCATTAATATTATGAACAATACAATTAGAACGGAAACCTATAAATCCAATGATTTTGTTTAAAAACATAATTTCTTCATTTTTCAAGTAATTATTTTGAATGAGATATAACCAATTTTCTTGAATAATTTGAGCAAATTTAGCTTTGTTTTTTATCTTCCGTTCAGGTACTAATTTCATTCCATACGAATTAGCTTTTGCTTGAAGCTCATTTGCTATGTACATCTCTTCTTCTGACAAGATCTTCGAATTCTCAATATCTCTTAATCTTGCATTCTTTTCAATTTGTTCTAAATTTACAGTATTAACCATGATTTACCCCTTATTCCTAATATTCATAACTAGTACAGAGGCTTTTTTTATGATATTATGAAATTATAATTTTATAAAAATTTCAAAAAGCCACTTGTGTATAGTTGTTTCCGACAATTCAATTATAACATAATTGGCTTTTTGTTATAATTTTACAATGCAACAAACAACCTAACATTCCTTATAAAGATAAAATTGTAAAAATACATACGATCAAATTCCAAATAATATGAAGAACTATACTCGGTAAGATAGACTGTGTCTTTTTAAATAAAATAACAAATACCATTCCCATAATCATTGCTGTAATTGGAAAACCACCATGTAAAAAACCAAATATAGCTGAAGAAATGACTATACCTATAATAAAACTATATTTTTTTTCTAAAAATCTATAAAGAATTCCCCTATACACCATTTCCTCTTTAATTGGTGTAATTACAGCTACACTAAAAATAAATATTATACTCTGTATAATATTTTGAATCGTCGTTACTCCCAATTGGTTACGCTGTTGTTCTGCAGTTTCAACCCCTAATAACCCGATAATTATATATTGTGATAAAGAGATTACGATGAAGCCAATTAAAATATATATATATGTTTTAATAGTTTTAAAAACTGTCATATCCCAAATATCAGCAATAAAATTACGTGCTGGTTTATATAAAAATAGAACAAATATAGTAACAATCGCATCTACTATTAAAATGTAATAACCCTCTGTAATACTTTTTACCGCTTCTTCTCCATAAATTCCAGCAACTAATGCAATAAACATACCAATCAAAAACGAAAATCCCAAAATACTCAAAATAACTACTAATAAATTTTTATATGTAAAATTATGTTCTTTTGTTTTTCCATTATTTACATTTAGTAATTCTTCATTCACTCTATTATCCTCCATTAATTAGATATAAAATCTAACTTTCTTAATATGAATTTCCATAATTTTTCTTCCCCTGTTACGACTGAAGCCCTACCAACCATACCTGTATGTAATTCATTTAATTCTTTTGTATCAATTGTTGCCTCTAACTCATACATATACATCTTAGAATCTTTATCAAAAATAGGATTTAAAGATATGTAAGTTACTACCCCTACTTGCTTATCAGTTTTTTTTAATTTAAAAGAATACTGTACTTTATCCCCTTTTTTTATTCCTTTTTTTTCTTCTGCTGATAATAATATCTTTATTTTTTTCAAATTTTCTTTTGGAACAATTGTAATTACTTCTTGTCCTAAATCAATTAAATCGCCATTCTGGATAATTGAAGGGAATTGTACAATGCCATCTTTTTGAGCTTTTATACTTGTTATATTATTTTGGTTACTTAATTCATCCAATTCTTGCTTTTTTACAAACATATCTTGTTCTAAAGATTGAATACGTTGATTTACTGAGACAATAGCATTTTCTTTATATTGATCTAAAACATTTTTTTTCTGTTCTTGTTTACCTTCTTTCAATGTATCAATCTTTTTTCTTTCAACTTCCAACATTTCTTTTCTCTGATCCATTCTTTTTTTTATATTATTTTGTTGCGATTCTAAAGATTGAATTTTATCATCTAATAATTCTTTTTGTTCCTCTAATATATTTGCTTTTTCTTTTTGTTTTTCCATAAGCTTAATTTCTCTTTGAATATTTTCACTTTCTGCAATTAACCCTTGTAAAATTTCATCCTGTTCATTTAATAATTTATTATTAGTTATCATATTAATTTCATTTTCTTTTTCATTTTGTAAAGACTGATAACCTTGATTATAAGCTTTATATTCTTCACGTATTTTTACATCTATTTCATCAGAAAAAGCTGATTTACCGGAATTAATACTCTTTTTTAATTGTTCTAGCATTTCTTTCTGTCTTTCTAAATGTTTAATAATTTGATCAACTTGATTAATTTTACCGGATAGTTCATAATTTTTTAATTGAATTAAAACATCACCAGTTTTTACTTCATCACCAGAATGAACAAATACATTATCTACAGTACCTGCAATTTTTGAACGAGATACACTTATATCTGAATTCCCTTGTACTATTGCTGTTCCTTTACTCACAATATCTATTTTTCCAACATATGCCCAAATTATAAAACCTAAGAAACCTAAAAAAAGAAAACATAACAATCCAATAATAAAACGAGGAGGTTTTCTTTCTAATAATTCCACACTATCCGTTAATTGATCAAAAGAATAAATTTTACTCATGTTGACCACCTCGCATTGCATAAGACTGTAATTCTATATGATCTGTATGAATTGTTTGGTTTTTCCAAAGACGATAGTACTCACCTTTATGAAATAATAATTCTTCATGAGATCCCCGCTCTATAATATTCCCTTTTTCCATCACAAAAATTTGATTTACATGTTGAATTGTACTTAAACGATGAGCAATCATAATTACTGTTACCCCTTGCAATCCTAACTTTTTTAACATATCCGTAATATGATTTTCAGTTGTAGAATCTAAATTACTTGTAGCCTCATCTAAAACTAAAATATCTGGCTTTTTTAACAAGGCTCTTGCAATAGCTAAACGTTGCCTTTGTCCTCCTGATAAATTCGATGCATTTTCTTCTAATAAAGTTTCATAACGTAGTGGTAAATCACTAATAAAATCATGAGCAGCAGCATCCTTACATACTTCTATAATATCTTCTAACGTGATGTGATGTTCTAATCCAAATCGTAAATTATCATAAATTGAACCACTAAAGAAAAATGATTCTTGAGAAACATAAGCAATACGATTACGTAATGATGTTCTATTTATTTCCTTAATGTGAAAATCATCATAATAAATATCTCCTTGTTGAGCTTCATAATAACCCATTAATAACTTTGAAATAGTTGTTTTTCCAGAACCACTCTCTCCTACAAAAGCTACATGACTACCAGGTATAATAGAAAAACTTATATTGTTTAAAACATTTTTACGCGTTCCATAACGAAATGTAACATTTGAACATTCAATTTTTCCAGATAATTGTTTAGGAGATACTTTATTATTTTCTTTTTCACTTTTTTCTAAATCTAAATCAAAAATTTCATTTAATCTTTCCCCAGCAACTAATGCAGATTGCATAGTAGGTTGAATACCAATTAAATTTTCAATTGGATTTAAAAAATATACTAAAAGCGCATTATATGTAATTAATTCACCTATTGTCATATTACCTTTTAAGACTTGTATAGCACCTACCCAAAGAATTATCGTACCACCAATTAACTCAAGTCCCAGTTTAATAGAACCTTGTAAATTTGAAAGCATTCCTCTTTTAAATACATGCTTTAATAAATTAACAAATCGACTTTCAGTCTGAAAAAATACTTCTTTTTCAGCATTATAAGATTTAACAGTTGCAATACCATTTAAAGATTCTACTAAGTAAGATGTTAATTTTGCATTACTCTCCATTTCTTCACGATTTATATTTTGATATGGTTTATGAAATACAAAAATTACACCAATATAAAAAGGAATAAGTAAAAGTGTAACACCAAATAAAATTGGGCTATGTATATATAATAAAATTGCCCCTAATGTAACCATTAATGTATCAATCATTAATGTAACTGTTATTGTAGATAATGCATCTCGTATTTTACTTGCATCCATAAAACGAGAAATAATTTCACCTACTTTTCTTGTTTCAAAAAAGCTCATAGGTAATCCTACAACATGACGATAATATCCAAGCATTAATTGAATATCTATTCTTCTACTCAAATATAAAATTAAATGAGTTCTAAAATAAGAAAGAAAAACTTTAAAAATATACAATATAATAATTCCAATTGATACAATATGAAGTGTTTGTAATAACTGATTTGTTACAATATCATCAATTAAAAACTTAAAATAAAATGCACCCAATAATCCAAACAAATTAAAAAATATAGAAGCAAAAAATAAAGGTATTAATAAATTTGTTTGATTTTTTAACAAAGACACAAATCTAGAAAATATACTTTGAGATTTATTACCTTTTTGAAATTTTTCTCCTGGTTTTACTAATATAAGTACACCTGTCCACATTTGACAAAATTCATCTAACAAATATGTAACATGACCTCTTTCTGGATCAGCAACATAAACTCTATTTTTTTTAACTTTATAAATTACTACATAATGAAGCAAACCACCATTTACTACGACATGAGCAATTGCTGGTAACGAAATTTTCATCAAAGCTTCTGGATTGGTTGCCTTTACACCTTTTACTTCAAAACCTAAATTTTCTCCAGCTTCTATTAATCCTTTTACATTTGTTCCTTGTAAATCTGTACCTGATATTTCTCTGATTTTTGAAATAGACATATTTAATCCATAATAATATGAAATCATTGCAAGACATGCTGGACCACAGTCCTTTAAATCATGTTGCTTAATACAATAAAATTTATTCAATACAATCCATCCTTAAAATCTAATGTATTTTATTACCCATATAAAATATCATTTTTAAATTACAATATATTAATGGCCTTAAATTTAAATTTAAGGCCATTAAAAATACTTCTTTATACAATTTGTTTCTTATATTTTTGGTTTATAATTTTCCACATTATAAAAGCAAAAAGAACACCCGAAAGATATATAGAAATAATACCAACAGAATACAAAGATATAGTAAGCCAAATACTATCCCCAGAAGATATATTAAATAAATTATTAGTTTCAGGCCAAACAATGGCATTAAAAATAAAGAATATCAAAGAAAAACCAATATTACCTGAAAAGAAAATAAATTTCCAAATACCATCTTCAATAAAAGGTTGTAAGTTATTTTCCATATCTCTATATGTAAAAATCTTCATTATTTCACCATCTTTCAATATCTTTTACCACTCGTTAATAGCACCAACAATTGCTCCACCAAGCATTCCAGCGCCTATTCCAAGAGGATTACCAGTTACAGCACCAGCAATACCACCTGTAAAAGCTCCTTGAGCAGCTCCAGCAGCTACATCTCTCCAGCCACCGCCATTAATAGAATATAAATCCATTTCTAAAATTTCTTCACATGAAATATCATTTAATTTAATTTCCATAAATTATTTCCTCCTTTTAAATAAAATAATTAAATAAAAATTTATCCTCTAATAAGAGCTCCAGCAGCATATCCAGCAGATGCCCAAATAGCACCAACATGTGCACCTACAAGTGCCCCAGCAGGTCCACCAAACACAGCGCCAGTTGCAGCACCAGTTGCTACTCCGCCTGCAAGAGTTTTACCATAACCACCACCATCAACGGTTTCCATTTCTTGTTCTGTAAGTTCTTGAGTTAAAGTAAGTTCTTTCATAATAAATTCTCCTTTTAAATAAATTTTTATAAAATGAAATAATAATATTTATTATTTCATTAAAACATAATATTAAGTCTTTTCATTTTAGTTATCAAAAAAATGAAAAAATCCCAAAATATATTAATTTGGAATATACAATTATCAAAAGCTTTAAAATAAGCTAATCAATAATTGTGACTATATAGATTTTACACTAAAATTAAAATTAAAAAATATTCTTATAGTAATAATTTGTTACATTTTGGAATAAAAATGGAATTTTTAAATTTAGATATTAAAAAACTTAGAATAAAAAAATTCCATACAATAAAACTTTAATAGTTTGTCATCTACTTTTGAGGTAGAGGCTGGCCGGGGTGTGGGGAAACCCCACGTATTGCGTATCTAAAAATAGAGTAAGAACGAATTATAGAACGTTAGATCAAGCGGTTTGGCTCGTATAATGAGTAATTCAAGCCGATATACCTACATCCCACTTTTGAGTGTATCGGCTTGGCGATGAAAGCAAACGAGCCAAAAAAAGTTTGGCAAGGATGTTAGAAAAAAGAAAAGTCTTCGACTTTAGCCGAGGATTGACGAGGCGACTTTTTTTCTAACAAAGGTGGAGATTTTTAAGGCGGGTTTGCTTAAAAATACTACCTGTTCCTTGCATAACTTTTAGCTATATATATAGAGTGAGATAGGGAAAATAATAAAATCCAGTAATATCAAGGGTTTAAAGTGTTCGGGGTGTTAATTTTTTTTAACACAGGTGTTAAAAAAAATTAACACCTATTTTTTAACAAGAACAACAAAAAAAAAAAGTGCAATATCTAATTACACTTTTTTTAAAATAAATATATTGGAAGTTTATGCTTCTTTTTACTTCCTTCAAGTTGTATATTTCTTAATGATTTTGCAAAGATTTGTTGTGTAGCTCTATCAATATCATCTTTTGGTGCATTACATAATATATTAGGATTAACAAACCAAGTTCGAGATGAACAAGATCTTCCATCTTCAGTAGTTATCCCAGTCTCTGCAACCCCTAAAATCCCTTTAACAAGTAAATCATTCATAACTTTAGAAATAGAAGTTCTTGTTTTCCCTAATTTTTTAGCTAAATAACTTGGAGAGGCAGCATTTTGCTTGATTTCCTCGTCACTTTTTTCAACAACAACATTTGATTTAAACTCTAAAAATCTTGAAAGCTCAAATAAAAAAGCTTTCTCTGGTTGAGTTAAATAACCAATCTCGCATAAATAATCAATATTCTCTGTAATCATTTGCACGAACTTCACCCCATCAGTTCGTTTTTTCTTTTTACCAATAAAATAATCGTCACCTGTTGTACTATGTAGAATTTTTAATAACACTTGTTGTTGCTCAGCTGACAAACCTATATTAGCTTGCTCTAAAAAATCCTCAACTTTATTTTCTGTTACTCTTGCTTTCTTTTCAGATTGTCCTATCTTGACTATTTTTGCCATAATATTTCTCCTCTTTTCTAACATTTACAACTAGAGAAGGAGAACATTTTATGCTATGATTCTTATAGAACTTAAAAACGAATATTTTCAAAAAACCCCTCTTCTCTAATTGTTTGCTTGGTCGCTTTCAATTATAACATGAGGGGATTTTTTATTGTACAAAACCTAAAAAGATAAGACCACCAAGTATTTTTACTTGGTGGCCTTTTTTTGCCCTTACAGCTTATATAGCATATATAATAATAATCATTAATATTAATGTTTTTTAAAACAAAAGGGTAGCATCAATTCTTTCCAATATCTTTCCTTCTTAAAATATTTCCTTATATTAAAAATAGAAAATGAATGTAAACTTTTGAATATTAGTTTACATTCAAATCCCCTTAATCATTGACTTCACACCAATCCCCCTGATATCCTCAATTTATATGATAAAAGTATACATTCAAAACACTGTAAATAAAGAGGTCGTAAAATCATGAACAAAAAACCACATCTCATTGATGTCCAACCTATCCGTAGCAAAGAACAGATCGAAGATATGAAATGGGCTCTTAAACGTCATTGCTCCAAACGAGACTATATTCTCTTCCTTATTGGCATTCATACAGGACTACGTGTCAGCGATCTACTACAAATCGAAACACAAACCATAATAAAATTAAAACGTAAAAAAAGAAAAGAATTCAAGATTAAAGAGGGAAAAACAAAGAAAGAACGCATAATTAACCTTACTTCTATTTTTGATGAAGTATACTCTTATAGCCAAACACTAGAAAGTACTTGGTTATTCCCTTCCCGAAAAGGAGATCAACCCATTAGTAAGATCCAGGCTTATCGACAATTGCAAAAAGCCGGAGATTTCGCAGGTGTAGAATCTATCGGGACTCATACCATGCGCAAAACCTTCGGCTATTGGTTCTATAAACAAACAAAAGATGTCGCTATGTTACAAGAAATACTGAATCACAGCACACCGCAAATTACACTTAAATACATCGGAATTAACAAAGAAGAAAAAGATAATATACTAGATACCTTCTTTATCTAATTTAAATATAAAAAATTCTTAAATAAAAAACATTGATTTTAAAATCAATGTTTTTTTACTAACTCAAAAAAAAAAAAAAAAACTACTTTAACCCGAATATTTTTTCGTGGTGCCTTTTCGTCTTATAGTGTACTCTATGTTATTCCATCTAGTTAAACGTTTTAGTATAGTTTGCACGAATGATAAAGATTTTTTTATAACATTTGAAAGTAATAATTATCATGTTTCATTGCGACAAAACGCATTTTTCTAACATCAAATTTCGTGCTAGACTGAATTTAGTAAAACAATACGGAGGTTAATAAATTGAAAAAAGGATTTCAAATAACAACAAATGTACCAGGGAAAGATGAAACAGAAATACGTATAAAATCTTATTATAATAGCTGGAGAACTATGAATAGCTATATGAATTTACCCTTTGTAGCTTTATATAAAACATTTCGAGATGAACATCTTGCTACATTAGAAGCCGGGCCACTACGCTTATATCTTTATTTTTCTTTTTATGCTAATAACCAACATGGGCATAGCTGGCATAGTATTGAAACTATAGCTGATTTTTTTGATACACAAACCCGAACCATAGATAACTGGATTAAAGTATTAGTTGATAAAAAACTAATTTATAGAGAAAAGAAAGGGAAAAAATCCCACACAACTTATTTAATTCCTTACAATAATTCTATAATCCCTCATACACTAAAGAATAAATATTCAGATCTCCAGAAAAATATTGATAATCTTATTTCAAAAATAGAAGAACATAAATTTTTATACGGAGAAATAATAAAAGTTTATCAACTATTTCAATGGAGAACGAAAAAAGAAAAAGAAAACAAAAATGATTCTTTGCAAATCATTTTAATTATCACAGAACGTGATGGAATAATTACAGGGCATATATGTAATATCAATAAAAAGATTAATTTAATAGTTGATACATTAGAAATTGATGAAGTAGCAATCTTTACAAGCCCATTAAAATATAAAGATAAAAACATAACTGGTATCGCATTAAAACAAAGTATTCAAATTTTACTTCAAAGAAACGTAAATCATTTAATCGAACTATGTGAACAACTTGCTGTCGTAAATGATGATGATCTTAATCAACACCCAACCATAGAATATGGATTGGAAAAAGAAATCACTATAAAAGAACAAAAAGAAGAAAAATAAATAACTATATTAAATAAATCATAAATAAAAAGTTTGCTGTATTAAGAGTACAACAAACTTTTTATAAAAAAATGTTATTATTCGTGTATGAAATTCAAATTATTAATATTAACTTGTTATAACTTATATAAATATTGCATATAAATAATTATAGGATTAAATAAAGGTGAGAAATCCGTATTTTATATACGTTCCCTTGCACTCTTTTATTATTTGTATTTTTTCTATAATTATATAAAAAATGGGTTGCAATCCAATATATTCTTATGTTAATATGATAAGATAGAATAATTCTGCATACATATATTTTTTAAGGCAAAAAAAATAAGCCTTTAATGGGCTTTTTTAATTATGCTTTCACGGGTTCGCACCCCGTTTTATATAAATACTAAATTACAAGAAAGGAAAATGCATTGTGATATTTTTTCAAGATTTAAAGCCCTTTTTAACAAGAGGACAACTTATTATTAGTACTGGAGGCGGAACTTTTAGTATGGCTATTGCTATATATATAGCTCTATGTCCATCCATGAATGCTGGAATACCATTAACTTTTCCGCTTCTTTTAAATGTAGCCAAATTTCAACTTATTGGTTTCTTAACTCTTTTATTACTCTTCATTACAACTCTTATTTATCCTAAAGGAAAAGAAATATTTCAAAAGATTCGCACTCGATTGAAAGAAAAAGAGAAACAGAAAGAAAAAGAGAAAACAATAAAATTCATATTAGAAAATAAAGATGAAGTCATTTCTGCACTTGGATTAAACCAAGAAAACAAAAGTGCTTAACACGGTTCGCACCCGTGAATTTCTTAACAACTCCTTACGTTCGCACCGTAGGGAGTTTTTAGTTTTTTAACTCATATAATAAATACTACTATAATTATTATATGAAAACAAGCAGTTTCCTTTAAAAAACCGACTTTACTAAGTTAACATATCTATTAATAAAAAATCAATGTTTTTTTAGCTATAACTAAAGCATCCTTAATATATATACAAAAACACACCAAAAAATGATAAATAATTTTTAGCTTTACCTTTTTTAATAATTTTAAACTAAATTTACTCATCAAATTTATCAATAAAACAATTATACCTATATTTATTTGTGGAAATTTTCCAGTTAAAAGTGAAGTTCCTATATTAAAAATATAACATAGTAATAACAAGGAAATACTTGTAAACAGATCTATACTGCATTCCCTTGTTACAATACAAAGTTACATTGTAATATATAAATATTAAATTATAAATCAGGTATTCCCCCCCTAAATACTCCCGCAACACATCATTGCATACCTTTTTTATAACGCTACAATGCGTTTCTTACCATTTAACATTAGAATGATTAGAGTAATTAAAGGAGGTACATATATGGACATTGGAAAAAAAATAAAACATTTAAGATTAATAAATAACATGACACAAGAAGATGTAGCCAGCCAATTATTTATTTCAAGACAAGTTATATCTAAATGGGAACTAGGAAAAAGTCTTCCTGATCTAACCAATTTATTAGCCTTAAGCAATCTATTTAATGTTTCAATTGATTCTTTATTAAAGGAGGATTCACATTTGCAAAATCAGATAATAAAACAAAGCAATTATAAAAGATATTTATTAATAGCCGCTCTCTACATATATTCTTTAATTACTATTGTTGTTATATTTTATTGTCTCATTGCTTTTTTACTTATACCAAAGGACATAAAAACATCAGATCTAAACGTTATTAATTCCCACTTTTATCAAGAAAGCGATAAAAAAGAAATTCTATATATTTATAGTAAATTAACACCGTTTTTCTCCAATTATTCAGGAGATTATAGCATGGAAATAAAAGATCATGAAATAAACATTCATGCTAATCAAAATTCAATCCCTTTTAGAAATAAAGATGTTTTATTTTCAATTGAAAAAGACATACCCCATGGAATAGATTGGAAAAAAAAGATGTTTACATTGTAGATGGAAACAATAAAAAGATACTTATATATAACCATAAAAATAAACAACTTTATTACCAACTAAAAAATTAAAAAGTAGGCGATCAAAATTAAAAACATTTACAAATATTTTTTTATACTAACTACGCTTATTCTTAATATAATTAGTTCTCTACTCCTTATGAATACTGGATTTACACCAGCGAATATGGTATTTGCTATCACATTTTTATTTTTCACCATGCTATTCCAATCAACTACAATGCTATTCATTATATATATGATTAAAAATGAAATATCTAAAAAGATAAAAATAATATTATATGTTTTTTTAACACTAGATATATTAATCTTTTTATTCTTAATTAACATGACATATATAGTAACAACATCATTAAAATATTATTAACATCACTATAGCAAGGGAATGCTTGTAGACTGATCTATACTGCATTCCCTTATTGTATGTATGCTATATTTCTATTCTTCTTTTTCCGACATTAGAACTTTTACCCAAAACACTTGGTTTTTACCCTAACCTGGGGAACCGTCCTACACTTTTTATTCCACGGTTCACTTGACTACGAGCCTCTACACCCTCAAACTCCCAAAGATAACCCCAGCGGGCAAAAACCGCCCTTCTGGGGCCACCTCTGGTGAGTTTGCATGAGGGTGCCCCTCATAGTAAAGCAACTTTCGCGGCATAAACGCTCCGGACTCTGATCTTTACTTCCAAAATTGATACCATTTCTTCTCATTATTAGCTGCAATCATTTGTTTTACTTCTTGAAGTTCTCTCATAACCGTTATAACTGCTTTATCTCGATCATTGATTTGTTTCTTTTCAACAGCATTGGAATCCACTAATAATTTTTGCTGTGATTCTAATAAATTTGTTAATTGATTTATTTGCTCACTCTGTGTTTGTAACTGTTTTTGTTGTATTTCAACAGTACTTTTTAACTCTTGTAATAACGCCTTTAAATCATTATCTTCAGGAGTTATAACAGTCATAACCGCCTCTGTATTCTTTAATCCTTCTTCCTCTAAAAGAAGTTTGCATGCTTCTTCTAATGTAACTTGGGGCATGTTTTTTAATTCTATTAATCTTTGTAATAATCTTAGATCATAGTCACTAAATATAACTCGTCCTTGCTCATCACGTTTAAAGACATAACAGTTATAACTCTCAATCAACAAATAATATTTCTTAACTGTAGAGGGCGACACCCTTAATCTCTTTGCAATTTGATTTACACTCTCATAAACAACAGAAGTCATAACAGTTATAACCCCCTCTTTTAATATTAAATCTTCGTCATAACAGTTATAACTGTTATGACACCTCTATCTTATCATCATAACAGGATTTTTTTCTATCAATCATTTTAACAATACTCAAATATATAATATAATTTTAATTATATTATATATCTATAACGTATCACAGATATTCAAGTATATATTCTCCCCTCTGGGGAGCCTGATTTATCCGCCCTAACGGCGTCAAATCAGGAAGTTCAAGAACATTCCACGAATCATCTTACCGTCCTTCGTCCTGCAAGATTCAAGCAGGGCAAAATACGCCTGCCTTGGCATGATAAAAGCTGACGCTTTTCCATGCCTGCGGTCAGACTCATTCATTTTTGATTCTCGCTGCGCTTGAACCAAAAACAAGCTCGGCAAGCCGAGTGAATGGTCTTCAGGCGTATTTTGCCCTGCGGGACTTCCTGGCCAGAACGCTTCGCATCTGGCCAGATTCTTTTTCTAAATCAGCTTCCGCTTCTTAGAAAAAGACAAATAAAATTGCCTTCCGGCATTTTTATTTGTTTGATCA
>NZ_JBVVNL010000013.1:0-15797 GCF_055825275.1 Bacillus sp. GS3m_15504
GTCCGCCGCTAACTTCATAAGAGCAAGCTCTTAATCCATTCGCTCGACTTGCATGTATTAGGCACGCCGCCAGCGTTCATCCTGAGCCAGGATCAAACTCTCCAATAAAGTTAGTTTGTCTAGCATCATAAAATAAAAATTGACGTTTCACGTTGTTTGTTTCGTTCAGTTTTCAAAGAACTCGTCTGCCGCTCATTTGCGACTTCCTTATGTTAACATTTTAAACTTTCAATGTCAACTAAGTTTTTTATTTCGTTTACCGCTTTCGACGTTAATGTCATCGGCGACTTGTTTTATATTACACCTCTATAACCTAATCGTCAACATGTTTTTCTAAAAAAATATAAAAAGGCTTATCCCTTTTAAAATAAGCCTTTTTATCATATACCATTCTATTCGTTTATTATCTTTCTATAATTGGTAACGAGACGATAAACTGAATAATACCATCCTTATATTCAGCTCGAATACTACCACCTTGTAATTCAACAATACTTTTCGCAATCGCCAATCCAAGGCCTGACCCTTCTGTTACTCTACTTCTAGATTGATCTTTCTTATAAAAACGTTCAAACAAACTCGCTAACTCTTCTCTCGTAAACTCTTCACTATGATTCGCAATTACAATTTGTATATCCCAGCGCTGCCTTTGAAGGGAAACTTTTATCTCCCCATCATCTTTACTATACTTAATCGCGTTCATTAATAGATTATCAAATACACGGACCATCTTTTCCGAATCAATCGCTGCATAGGCACGTTCCTCAGGAAACTTCTTAACAAATGTAAGTCCATGCTCTTCCGCTTGCGGTACTAACTCTTCTATTAATTGCTCCAATAACTCATTTACACATACTTCTTGTTTTTCTAATACAACTTGCTCATTCGTTAACTTCGTATACTCAAATAAATCTTCTATTAAATTCTTTAACTGCTCTGACTTCGCAAAAGCAATTCTCGTATATTCATCGTGTTGCTCTTTATTTTCATATTTAGAATCTCGAAGTAATCGCAAGTAACCCATAATAGAAGTCAGTGGTGTACGCAAATCGTGAGATACATTTGTAATAAGCTCGTTCTTTTGCTTCTCTAACTTACGTTCCTTTTCTATATTATTCATAAGCTCTTCTGCCATATTATTAATATTTTCTGTTAAAGATGCAATCTCATCTTCACCTTTCTTCTCTATACGGTACGCTAAGTTGCCTTTTTCTATTTCCTTTACACCTTCTGCCATCGCTTCAATTTGCTTCATCTTTCTCTTTGTTATATAGAAGAAAGAGAAAATAAATACAAGTACACCAATTAAAAATGGAAATGGTCCTTCTTGTGTATCATACATCACTACACCATCTGGTATTCCACTAACGAACATATATAAGTTCTTATCTTCTATTGTAATAGGCGAAAAAGCTATAAATTCTTTTCTTGTATTTTCAAATACATCTCGACCATTTGAATAGTTAATCGCAAATGATGCTGCATTACGAATCGTATTATGCAAATCGATTTGCTCTTCTTGCGCCTGCTTCGTTTTATATAAAACTTTACCACTTTCATCAGTAACCAATATTTTTAGAGCTCTAGATCCTCGCTCTAAATTTTGATTCTCCATTTCGATCATATTGGATATAGCTTCTAATTTATTTTCATGAACCGAGCTATTTGCTGCTCTTTGAGCTTCGTGATTAATTTGTTCCATACCAGCTCGATAATCAATAGTCGCTTGACGATTCGCATTCTCAAAAAATGGTGCAGCTCCCTTTGCAAAAAAAACTCCTAATAACGCACAAGCGGCAAAAGTAGTAATCAGTTGAATTCTTATACTCTTTCGTACGCCCTTTACTAATTTCTCAATCAATTGTCTTGCTTTCCTTATATAAGTAAATGGATTAAATATCTTTTTCAATCTTATACCCCACTCCCCATACTGTTTTTATATATCTAGGTTTCCTTGGATTCTCCTCAATCTTTTCACGCACTTTTCGAATATGCACCATTACCGTATTATCCGACTGGAAAGATCTTTCGTTCCACACCTTTTCATAAATTTGCTCCGCGCTAAAGACCATCCCCGGATTACGGGCTAGCAATTCTAAAATTGAAAATTCCCTCGGAGTTAGTTTCACTTCTTCTCCCTCTACAATGACTTTATGGGTTGAGATGTTTATTTTCATCTCCCCAATCTCTAGCTCGTCCTCATTTTGTATAGCGAAACCATTCATTTTCATATAACGGCGTAACTGAGATTTAATTCTTGCGATTAACTCTAACGGATTAAACGGTTTCGTTACGTAATCATCTGCACCCGTTGTTAATCCTAAAATCTTATCCATATCTTGCGTTTTCGCTGAAAGCATAATAATTGGCATTTCTTTTTCTTCCCTTACTTTCATACACATATGAATGCCGTCTACTTTCGGCATCATAATATCTAATACGACTAGATGTACTTCATTTTCTTCTAGTAAACGTAATCCTTCTTCTCCGTCCCCTGCTTGCAATACTTTATATCCTTCATTCTTTAAATAGATTGTAATTAAATTTCGAATTTCTTTTTCATCATCTACGACAAGTATTGTTTCGTGTGCCACAATATCTCCCCCATTACTTTTTTAATCCCTAACTTCTATTATAGGAAAACTTCTGAAGAAAAACGCTCGGAAATCCTTAAGTTTTTCTGAAGACGCAAAAAAGGTCTAGACTCCCCTTAAGTCTAGACCTTTCAAAAAACCCCTTTTATTTACGAACGTAGATGAAATATAGTACGAATAAAACTCCCATAACATACATAATTGGATGAATCTCTTTACGTCGACCACTTACTACCATTGTAATTGGATAGAAAATAAACCCAATCGCAATTCCCGTTGCGATACTATACGTAAGCGGCATTGAAATGATAGTAAAGAACGCCGGTACTGCAATCTCGAATTTCTTCCAATCAATTTCTCCTAAAGATGAAACCATCAAGATCCCTACAATAATTAAAGCTGGTGCCGTTACAGCTGGTGTTACAACACTTAATAATGGCGAGAAGAATAGTGCAAGTAAGAAGAATCCTGCTGTTACAACTGCTGTAAAACCAGAACGTCCACCTGCCGCTACCCCTGCGGATGACTCAATGTAAGACGTTGTTGTTGATGTACCTAAGATCGCACCAATTACAGTTGCGATTGCATCTGCAAATAACGCTTTTCCTGCACGTGGTAATTTATTGTTCTTCATTAATCCTGCTTGATTCGCAACCGCTACAAGTGTACCTGCTGTATCAAAGAAATCGATAAAGAAGAACGTTATAATAACAATCCCCATTTGAACAGTGAAAATATCTCCGAAGTGCGTTAACGCTGCACCGAACGTTGGTTCTAGACTCGGGATTGCTCCCACTACAGCTTTTGGAGTATCAATTAATCCTGTTGCTACTCCTAATATTGCTGTAAGAATCATACCGTAGAACACTGCACCATTAACTTTCTTAATCATGAAGATGATTGTCGTAACAACTCCGAAGATTGCTAGTAACGTTGTGCCCTTTGTTAAATCCCCCAACCCAACAAGGACAGCATCATTTTTCACGATAATTCCGGCATTTTGGAATCCAAGGAAAGCAATGAATAATCCGATACCTGCCGCTACTGCGAACTTTAACTCTGATGGAATTGCGTTAATGATTTTTTCACGAATACCTGAAGCAGTAAGAATAATAAAGATAATACCTGACATTAACGTTCCAGCAATTGCTGTTTGCCACGGAATACCCATCGTTAACACTGCCGTATAAGCAAAGAATGCGTTAATTCCCATACCTGGCGCTAAAGCAATCGGATACTTTGCGAAAATACCCATAATTAACGAACCGATCGCTGCTGCTAATGCTGTAGCAACGAATACTGCACCTGGATCCATTCCTGTGCCTGCCGGTAACCCTTTAACATTTCCAAGTGACAGCGTAGCAGGATTGACAAATAGCACATACGCCATAGATAAAAATGTCGTTAAACCTGCTATGAACTCTGTTTTATAATTCGTGCCGAGTTCATCAAACTGAAAATAGCGTTTCATCTTACGTTTCCCCCGTTATATGATTACTCGCCGTAATTCCCCTAGCCCTCTTTTATTTATTAAAAATAAAAAAGGCTTCCATTGCATATACATGGAAGCGTTCTATGAATAAAGATAAGATTCCCCTCACCTTTATAAAAACGCCTCGTAGTCAAGCCATTTACGGTAGCTAGGTAGAAACTTTCGGGCCATATCCCCGATATTATACGACGGCATAATATTCACTTTTCGTTTGAATTACATACTCATATTAACTCTTGAAAGTATTTTTGTCAATTTAAATACGAACATTTTTATTAACTTTTATAATTTCGTTCGTATTAAACTCAAATCAAAAAAGATCCATCTATTGCATGAGCAATAGATGGATCTTTTATTATAATACTATTCCCACTCAATCGTTGCTGGTGGCTTACTCGTTACATCATACACGATACGGTTAACGTGTTTTACTTCGTTTACGATACGTACAGAGATTTTCTCTAATACGTCCCAAGGGATACGTGCCCAGTCAGCTGTCATACCGTCAATAGATGTTACTGCACGGATACCTACTGTGTAATCGTAAGTACGCTCGTCACCCATAACACCTACGCTACGCATACCAGGAAGCGCAGTGAAGTATTGCCAGATTTCGCGGTCTAATCCTGCTTTAATAATTTCTTCACGTAAAATCGCATCAGATTCACGAACGATTTCTAATTTCTCTTCTGTGATTTCACCTAATACACGAATACCAAGACCAGGGCCTGGGAATGGTTGACGCCATACGATTTCATCAGGAATTCCTAGTTCAGATCCTAATACACGTACTTCGTCTTTAAATAACGTATTTAAAGGCTCAATTAATTTGAACTGCATGTCTTCTGGAAGTCCACCAACGTTATGGTGAGATTTAATTGTTTGTGCAGTTGCTGTACCACTTTCAACGATATCTGTGTACAGTGTACCTTGTGCTAAGAAGTCCATTCCTTCTAATTTAGAAGCTTCATCATCAAATACGTAAATGAATTCGTTACCGATAATTTTACGTTTTTGTTCTGGATCTTCTACACCTTTTAACTTGTTCATGAAGCGTTCTTTTGCATCCACTTTAATAACGTTCATATGGAAGCCTTCGCTAAATGTTTTCATAACGCCTTCTGCTTCGCCTTTACGAAGTAAACCATGGTCAACGAAAATACACGTTAACTGATCACCGATTGCTTTATGAATTAATACTGCTACAACAGAAGAGTCTACACCGCCACTAAGTGCGCATAGTACTTTTTTGTCTCCAACAGTTTCACGAATTTTTTCTAATTCTACTTCGATAAAGTTTTCCATGTTCCATCCTTCAGAACAACCACATACGCCGAATACGAAGTTTTTAATTAAATCGTTACCGTGCTCAGAGTGACGTACTTCTGGGTGGAATTGTACACCGTATAAGTTTTTCGCTTCATTGCTCATACCAGCAATTGGGCAAGACTCACTTGTTGCGTCTACTACGAATCCTTCAGGTAAACCAGTTACTAAGTCGCCATGGCTCATCCATACAACTTGCTCTTCTGGAAGGTTCGCATATAATTTTGATTCGTTCTCTACTTTAAGAACAGCTTTTCCGTACTCACGGTGGTTTGCACGTTCTACTGTACCACCGAATTGTTGTGTCATAAGTTGCATACCGTAACAAATACCGAAGATCGGTAATCCTAGGTCAAAGATTTTTTCATCACAATGTAATGCACCTTCACCGTATACACTATTTGGTCCACCAGAGAAGATAATCCCTTTTGGATTCATTGCTTTAATTTCTTCCGCAGTAATTGTATGTGGATGAAGTTCACTGTATACACCGAACTCACGAATTCGACGTGCTATTAACTGATTGTATTGACTCCCAAAATCTAAAACGATAATTGTATCATGCTGCTTCTTCAAAATAATCACCCCAACGTTAGTTCTCGTATATAAATATTTTCACCAATTAGGCGAAAAGCATTACCAATATAATAAAAAAAGCCAGTCCTCCGCCTCTAGTCTCATAACAAAGAAAAGGCAGGGGTCTGGCTTTATAAAGAAAGATAGTCTTCCGTTCTTTATAAATATAAGACACACTGCCTTCATAGTCAGGTTGTTTACGGTAACCCGGTAGAGACTCTCAAACCATATCTTTGAGGATATATGAAGGATCGTTTTATATTATCTTCCTAGATTCTAACAATGAAGTATCAATATGGTCAAGAGAGAAAGCGACAAAATTCTACAGAAATTCATTTCCTTTTCTAAAAAACATAAAAAAACATCCATTTCTATATAGAAATGGATGTTTTTTAGGGCAAATAGAATTACATCATTCCGCCCATACCGCCCATGCCCATGCCGCCCATGTCAGGCATTGCTGGTGCATTTGGTTCTGGCTTGTCAGCAACTACAGCTTCAGTTGTTAAGAACATAGCTGCAACAGATGCTGCGTTTTGAAGTGCAGAGCGAGTTACTTTAGCTGGATCTACGATACCAGTTTCAAGCATGTTAACCCACTCGCCAGTAGCTGCGTTGAAACCAACGCCTACTTTTTCGCCTTTTAGACGCTCTACAACTACAGATCCTTCTAGACCAGCGTTGATTGCGATTTGACGAACTGGCTCTTCTAGTGCACGAAGTACGATGTTGATACCTGTTGCTTCGTCACCTTCAGCTACGATAGAAGCTACTTTTGTGTATACGTTCATAAGTGAAGTACCACCACCTGCAACGATACCTTCTTCTACTGCTGCACGAGTTGAGTTAAGTGCATCTTCAATGCGAAGTTTGCGCTCTTTCAACTCAGTTTCAGTTGCTGCACCTACTTTAATTACTGCTACGCCACCTGCAAGTTTTGCAAGACGCTCTTGTAATTTTTCACGATCGAATTCAGAAGTTGTTTCTTCTAATTGCGCACGGATTTGACCGATGCGAGCTTCGATTTGTTCTGTGCTTCCTACACCTTCAACTACAGTTGTGTTTTCTTTCGTTACAACAACTTTACCAGCGCGTCCTAAAGATTCAACTGTAGCAGATTTTAAGTCACGGCCTAATTCTTCAGTGATTACTTCGCCACCAGTTAAGATTGCGATATCTTCTAGCATTGCTTTACGACGGTCACCAAATCCAGGAGCTTTAACAGCTACTACATTGAATGTACCACGAAGTTTGTTCACTACTAATGTAGCTAATGCTTCGCCTTCTACATCTTCAGCAATGATAAGAAGCGGTTTACCTTGTTGTACCACTTGCTCTAATACTGGTAAGATTTCTTGAATGTTAGAAATCTTTTTGTCAGTGATTAAGATGTATGGGTTATCAAGAACTGCTTCCATTTTGTCAGAATCAGTAATCATGTAAGGAGATGCATATCCACGATCAAATTGCATACCTTCTACTACGTCTAATTCTGTTGTGAAACCTTTAGATTCTTCTAAAGTAATAACGCCGTCGTTACCAACGCGCTCCATTGCTTCAGCGATTAATTGACCTACTTCTTCGTCAGCAGCAGAAATAGCAGCTACTTGTGCGATAGAAGATTTACCTTCGATTGGTTTAGAAATCGTTTTTAATTCTTCTACTGCAGCAACTACAGCTTTTTCGATACCTTTACGAAGACCCATTGGGTTCGCACCAGCTGTTAC
Organism: Bacillus sp. GS3m_15504; assembly: GCF_055825275.1. NCBI lineage: Bacteria > Bacillati > Bacillota > Bacilli > Caryophanales > Bacillaceae > Bacillus > Bacillus sp. GS3m_15504. Next base: position 7,716 of record NZ_JBVVNL010000013.1, read on the forward strand.
GTTTTTAAGACCTTCACGAATCATAGCTTGTGCTAATACAGTTGCAGTTGTTGTTCCGTCACCAGCTACATCATTTGTTTTGCTAGCAACTTCTGCTACTAATTTCGCACCCATGTTTTCGAATGCATCTTCTAATTCAATTTCTTTTGCGATTGTTACACCGTCATTTGTAATAAGTGGTGAACCGAATTTTTTCTCAAGAACAACGTTACGACCTTTTGGTCCAAGCGTTACTTTTACTGCATTTGCAAGAGTGTCGACACCGCGAAGCATCGAACGACGTGCTTCTTCACTAAATTTAATATCTTTTGCCATAATAATTGACCCCCTTGGATTTTTTAAGATTTATATAATTAACCGATAACTGCTAAAATGTCACTTTCACGTAAAATCAAGTAGTCTGTACCTTCATATTTCACTTCAGTACCTGCATATTTTGAGAAGATGATAAGATCACCTGCTGCTACCTCTAAAGCAACACGCTCACCATTTTCAAGCACTCGACCAGTACCTACTGCAATAACTTTACCCTCTTGTGGTTTTTCTTTTGCTGTGTCTGGTAATACAATACCACTTGCTGTTTTTTCTTCCGCTTGAACAAGCTCAATTACAACGCGATCACCTAATGGCTTTAGCATGAACAATAACCTCCTCATTTTGTTATGTAAATTTTATTTATTAGCACTCAAGTCACCCGAGTGCTAACACACTTATAATAATAAATAATCTCAATTTCTTTTGCAAGTAAAAAAATCATAATTTTTTCGCAAATTACGCTATAAACTTTTCTATATAGAGTTCCTCTTCTTCTACCTTTACTATATGAATCGTTGTTTCCACTACTCGTATGTTACAATATGAAAGGACACCCTAAGTTGTTTTCGCTACACACACAACTTTCTCCTGTCTTCTATTATAATTTCAAATAAGGATTTACAAAAAAAACATAATTTAAGTAAGGTTTATATCGTAGGTAGCATATTTACATGTTATCCTACCTTATCTCATACACTAGAGTTAGAAAGGATGGTTAAACCATTTGAAAAAACAATATTGGTGGGTTATCGTTACATACATTTTAATGCAGTTATCATCAATTGCTGGATTACCACTTCTCCTGAAAACTGGACTTTATGATAACAGGGGATTTACTAGGGAAGAGAAATTTCAACTCATAACTGGTCACTGGGCAATCATTAGCTTCTTTATTGCATTATGTATCGTACTTTGGTTACTTAGAACAGATATTCGCGACAGACATTTAGATACAAAGCGTTCTACTGTTCCAGCTACGATTGGTTGGATTTTTATCGGGTTCTTCTTAGCATTTTTCTCGCAAAGTATTGCTGGTATGATTGAAATGTATGTATTAGGTATTAAACCTGGATCTGAAAATACAGCGAGACTTATGGATATTGCAAGAACGACACCTTGGTTCCTTATCGTCATCTCTATAATAGGACCTATTTTGGAAGAAATCGTATTTAGAAAAATTTTATTTGGTACACTTTATAAGAAGTTTAACTTCTTTATTGCCGCTATTATTAGTTCCCTTGTATTTGCGGCCATTCACTTTGATTTTACTCACTTATTGGTATACACTGCTATGGGGCTCGTATTCGCCTTCTTATATGTAAAAACAAAGCGTATTATCGTTCCAATCGCAGCGCATGTTGCAATGAATACATTAGTTGCAATTGCTCAAGTTTTAGTGAGTAACGAACAAATTCAAGAAATGATTAAAGAAGCTGAAAAAATGCAAGGCTTTATCGGAGGATTTTTAGTATGAGAAACTCACCATTGTTCATGGCTGCATTGTACTTCCTTCTAGGATGTATCTTTACACGCTTCGCCATTACGAACGTAACAGATACAATTTGGAATATGTGGACAATACTATTTGCAGTTATGGCAACGATTGATTTTAATTTGGCACTTCGCCTTATCTTAGTTAAATTCACAAAGAAAAAACAATAATAAAACGCAGAGGTCGCTTCCTCTGCGTTTTATTGTGGATAATTCTTCAAAAAGTAAACTAGTGTTTGTAACTCTACTGCTAAATCAATATGATGAATTCTTATATTGTCTGACACATTTAATCGTGCTGGTGTGAAATTCAAAATACCATGCACGTTTGTTTCTGCCAATCTATCAGCTACAGATTGTGCTACTGTAGCGGGTACTGTTAATATTGCCACTTGTATATCAGATGATAAACGTTCTTCTAATTCATCTAAGTGATATACAGGGATGCCTCCGATTTCTGTTCCAACTTTCTCTTCACTAACATCAAACGCCATTTCAATTTTTGTATTATTGTTTTTCGTGAAATTATAATGTAAGAAAGCGGTCCCTAAATTACCTACTCCAATAAGCGCTACACGTGTTATATCATCTTGGTCGAGTGTTTCACGGAAAAATGATAATAAATAATTTACGTTATATCCATATCCTTTTTTCCCTAATGCTCCAAAGTATGAGAAATCTCTTCGAATCGTTGCGGAATCAACCTTTACCGCTTCACTTAATTCGGCTGATGAAACACGTTGCTTACCAGACAAAGATAAGTTTTGGATAAATCGATAGTATAGAGGCAATCTCTTAGCAGTGGCTTGTGGAATTTTCTGCTGCTCCATATAACCTCTCCTCTCTTCCTATCTTTATTCATATGCTTTAATCAAATACAGAAGTTTAGCACTTATTAAATTCCTTGTATAATAGAAAGAAGAAGTATTCTCTCTGTATTTTAAACTATACACTATTTTTAGTATGATTGAGAAATATAAACATGGCAAAGTTAAGAAATTATTTGAGGTGAAAACATTGATTTTATTACAAGTAAACGCGCTTTCGAAATTATACGGTGCAGAAACGATTCTTGCAAACATAAAATTGGAAGTTCAAACGAAAGATCGTATCGCATTAGTCGGACGAAATGGAGCCGGAAAATCTACATTATTAAAAATAATAGCGGGTGAGCTATCTCATGATGGTGGCGAAATTATAAAACCGAAAGATGTCTCAATGGGATATTTAGCTCAAAATACCGGTTTAGAAACATCTTTAACAATTTGGGATGAAATGCTAACCGTCTTTACACACTTGCAGCAAATGGAGACAAAACTTCGAAGGCTAGAGCAAGAGATGGGAAAAGAAGAAAACTTTTCAAACGAGGCTACATATGAAAGATTATTAGCTGATTATGACCAATTACAATTAGATTATAAAGATCAAGGTGGCTATCAGTACGAAGCAGATATCCGTTCGATTTTAAGTGGTCTTGGCTTCCCAGTTGAAACGCACCAGACGACGATTTCGACATTAAGCGGTGGACAAAAAACACGATTAGCTCTCGGTAAATTATTATTAACGAAACCAGACCTACTTATTTTGGACGAGCCTACAAACCATTTAGACATCGAAACATTAACATGGCTTGAACAATATTTACAAGGTTATCCTGGGGCAATACTAATCGTTTCCCATGACCGTTATTTCTTAGATAAACTTGTTACACAAGTATATGAAATTTCGAATAAAGAAAGTAGACGATTTGTTGGTAACTACAGTAAATATTTAGACTTAAAATCAGCACTATACGAACAAGAAATGAAACGTTATGAAAAACAACAAGATGAAATCGCTAAGCTGGAGGACTTCGTTCAAAAGAATATAGCTCGTGCATCTACGACAAAACGTGCACAAAGTCGCCGGAAACAATTAGACCGAATGGAATTATTAACAAGACCATTAGGGGATTCTAAGTCAGCTTCCTTCCACTTCGATATCGAAAAACAAAGTGGCAATGATGTTTTACAAGTAAAGGATGCAACTATCGGCTATGATAAGGATCCAATTATTGAACATGTAACAATGCGCTTAACTCGCGGAGATAGCGTTGCTTTAGTTGGTCCAAATGGAATTGGGAAATCCACATTGTTAAAATCCATTGTGAATAAGTTACCACTATTACATGGTGATGTTTCTTTCGGATCCAATGTATCCGTTGGTTATTATGATCAGGAACAAGCTAATTTAACATCTTCCAAGCGAGTTTTAAATGAATTATGGGATGAATATCCACTGCAACCTGAAAAAGAAATTCGCACGATATTAGGTAACTTCTTATTCACAGGAGATGATGTATTAAAGCCAGTATCTTCTCTTAGTGGTGGACAAAAAGCTCGGTTAGCTCTTGCAAAACTTATGATGCAAAAATCAAATTTATTAATTCTCGACGAGCCTACAAACCATCTTGATTTAAATAGTAAAGAAATCTTGGAAAATGCTTTAATTGATTATCCTGGTACCCTTCTATTTGTTTCACATGACCGCTACTTTATTAATCGTGTAACGACAACTGTTATTGAGTTATCAACAGAAGGTGCACAGGAATACTTAGGGGATTACGATTACTACGTTGAAAAGAAAAATGAGATGATCGAACGTGCGGAATTAGAACAAGAAGATGAAACTCCGGTTCAAAAGACAGTTGCACAAGAAAAATTAAATTACCTGGAAGAAAAAGAGCGCAAAAAGTTGGAGCGTCAACGTACTCGAAAAATTGAGGAACTAGAACAAAACATTGTACAATTTGAAGAAGAAATTGCTACGTTAGAAGATCAACTTTGCTTACCAGAAATATATGCAGATTATGAAAAGGCTAGTGAAATTACAACGAAAAAGCAAACACTACAAGAGCAACTGGATGCTTGTATGGCAGAATGGGAAGAATTACATTTATAAGAGTCTTGAATAAGAGGGATGTCTCATAAGTCGGGATTTTAGACTATGCGGCATCCTTTTTATCTTCTGGTTTGAATTAACGTCATATTGTACAAAATATTCGACATGAGGCATCGTTTCAACGACAAAGTTTGACAATATTAGCGACTCCTATAATAAGAGCATATTTCAAAATGTTTTTTAAAGATATCTTCTTGTTTTTTATTTCCCGAAAAGAATACATCTAAAGGTCAGACTTCACTTATTTTATCCACAAGTTTATACACATATCCACCTTTATAAAATAAACAACAAAATAACTTTTCCACATTATCCACAATTAACAAAAAAGTTATCAACATTTTATATACACAATAAAACCCACATTATCAACAGATAATATGGGTTTTATCCACAAGCTGTGGTTAATTTTGTGCATAACTATGCTTCGATATCTAATCCTGGATTTGCATTTAAAGCTAATGTAGCACGTTTTCCTTGTTCATATGCAATTGTACCTGCCGCTGCAATCATTGCTGCATTATCTGTGCATAAAGATAGAGGAGGAATAATTAGCTCTACATTTTCTTTTTGTGCAAATTCTGTTTCTAAGCGTGCACGAAGCCCTTTATTAGCAGCCACTCCACCAGCAAGAAGCACTTGCTTTACGTTATAAGCATCCGCTGCACGAGATGCTTTCGTTACTAGTACGTCAATGACACTCTCTTGGAAACTTGCCGCTAAATCTTCCGGTGCAATTTCTATACCGCGTTGTTTTGCGTTATGCACAGTGTTGATAACTGCTGATTTTAATCCGCTAAAACTGAAATCATACGAATCAGGTTCAAGCCATGCACGAGGTAAATCGATTGTTGGTTTCCCTTCATGTGCAAGGCGATCAATATGAGGCCCCCCTGGATATGGCATAGATAACGTACGAGCTACTTTATCATATGCTTCTCCTGCTGCATCATCTCGCGTTTCACCAATTACTTCAAATGAACCATGTTCTTTCATATAAACAAGCTCTGTATGTCCACCAGATACAACAAGTGATAGTAATGGGAATTGAACTTCTTTTACTAAACGGTTCGCATAAATGTGGCCAGCGATATGATGAACGCCAACTAGAGGGATATCATGTGCAAATGCCACTGCTTTCGCTGCATTTACCCCTATTAGAAGTGCTCCTACTAAACCAGGTCCTTCTGTTACAGCAATTGCATCAATATCATCAAATGTGATATTCGCTTCTTTTAAAGCTTCTTCTAACACAACTGTAATTTCTTCTACATGATGACGAGATGCAATCTCTGGTACAACTCCGCCAAAACGTTTATGACTTTCAATTTGTGATGCAACGACATTCGCAATAATTTCCGTTCCATTTTTAACAACCGCTACTGCTGTTTCATCACAACTTGTTTCAATACCAAGTATAATCGTATTTTTTTCCATTATATATTCACCCACATTACGAGACCATCTTCCTGATTGTCTGCATAGTATCGTTTACGAATTCCACCATTTTGAAATCCGTATTTTCTGTATAACTGTTTTGCTACCTCATTTGATGCACGTACTTCAAGTGTCATCGTTTTTACGCCTAGAGTTTTCGCTTCGGAAATAACTTCTTTTAATAAAGCATCCCCTAGCTTTTGACCTCTGTATTCTGGCAAAATAGCTATATTTGTTATATGTGATTCATCAATAATTATCCACAATCCACAATAGCCAATTACACGACCATCTTTTTCTAGCACAACATAATGTGCATGTTCATTCATCGTTAACTCACGGTGAAAGGCATCTGCAGTCCAAGGAGTTGAAAAAGATGCTTCTTCAATAGCTACAATTTGAGCAATATCATCGAGTTCCATCTTTCTAAATATCATATCCATCCTCTGCAAGCTCCTACTTATTTTGACTTTCTAACCACTTTGTTTCAGCTTCAGCTAAACGAAGGTAACTAGGAACAAATGAATGTACATCTTGTTCTTCTTTTTGTAGTCCTAAGAACGCCAGCTCACTTGGTCTTGGGTTATTTTTAGTGACAGGAGCAAATACAGCTTGATCGCCTAAATGTTCGATAATTGTTTCTTTGTGTAATTTAACATCGTTACCAATAAATAAAACAGGCTTTCCTTTATCTTTTAACATTTGCAACCAGTCTACAATAAGGATGATTCGATCTTCTTCTATAGAAGTTAAATCCTCTCCTTCATATGTATATAAGCCCGTATAAATTTGTCCACGTCTTCCGTCGAATAAAGGACAAATTAATCCATTAAAATTAGCACCATTTGCAGCCACTACTTCTAAACTTGATACACCTACAATTGGTATTTGAAGTGACCAAGCCAATGTTTTTGCAGCTGTTACGCCTATACGAACACCTGTATATGATCCTGGTCCAGCAGCTACAACTATTTTAGTTAATTCTTTCGGCTTTACACCGCATTCTTTTAACAGTTGTTCTACAGCTGGCATAAGACGTACAGAATGGTTTTTTGTTAAATTTGTAATGATTTCCCCAATTACGTTTCCTTCTTCAATAAGGGATACACCCATTACGTAATTTGAAGTATCAATTGCTAGTACTTTCATCTTGTAATAGCTCCTCACATAATCTAATATAGCGATCTCCAATTGGCTCGAGTACAATGTTTCTTGTGTCATCTCCAGCATGGAACAAACTAATTTGTAACTTCTCATTTGGTAAATATGCTTCTATTAAATGAGCCCATTCTACTACCGTAATTCCTTCACCGTAGAAATACTCATCGAAGCCTAAATCTTCTTCACTTTCTGCTAAGCGATACACGTCCATATGATATAGTGGTAATCTCCCTTTATATTCTTTAATAATATTAAAGGTAGGGCTATTTACAACTCTTTTCACTCCAAGACCTTTTGCTAGTCCTTTTGTAAAGGTCGTCTTACCAGCCCCAAGATCTCCTTCTAAAATAATTACATCTTGTGCCCGAACAAGTTCACCTAGTTTTTCTGATAATTTTTGTGTTTCCTCAGATGATTTTGTTGTTATTTCATATTTACTCACAGACTTCACCTACTTTACTCACAATGTTCTCTGCTCTTTATTATACAGGTTTTAAATATATAAAAAAGTCCTTAGGAGTTTTCCTAAGGATAGTTTGACTGTCTTTATTAGTTTTTTGTTAAAACAAATAAAAAAATACGAAACAACATGTTTCGTTCTTTTCTTTATATAAAATGGCGGTCCCGACCGGGGTCGAACCGGCGATCTCCTGCGTGACAGGCAGGCATGTTAACCACTACACCACGGGACCATTTGGTTGCGGGGACAGGATTTGAACCTGCGACCTTCGGGTTATG
>NZ_JBVVNL010000014.1:0-14947 GCF_055825275.1 Bacillus sp. GS3m_15504
CACCCGTTCCCATACCGAACACGGAAGTTAAGCTCTCTAGCGCCGATGGTAGTTGGGACCTTGTCCCTGTGAGAGTAGGACGTCGCCAAGCAACTAAAAACACAAGTCTTTTGACTTGTGTTTTTTTATTTCCCATGAAATAGGCCCGGTTCTGCTAGTAAAAAAGACGAAATGTAGTAAGGAACTTTTTGAGCAGAAATAGTAAGGAATTGATAAATAAAGGGGTAATCTTCAGATCCATAGCTTCCAAGTAAATCATACCACCAATCTGTTTCGTATCTAGAAATCATACTTAAATTGTAGAGCAATAAATAATGAACAAGAAGTTCAGGTAATGCGGGTTTAGGATTTCTAGGGTCAGTTGTAAGTGGTAAGTAATAAGTATCAGCAAGATATTCGTAGTATAAAGGCGTACTATATATAGGATTCCACGATTGGATAGGAGCTGTAAAAAGCAAATTAGATGCGCTCGTTTTCCTAGGGACATGTTGTATAGATAAGTGCTTACAAATTGATTCGATGTAACGTGAAAATCTTTCTGTAGTCATATGAAGTCGATCTAGTATGTTGACTGAAAAGGAAAGCTCATTTGTATTTGGTGAATCAATTTTATACAAAGTGGCACCTCGTTGACTATAGCGAAATAAGTTTTGTAATTCAGGAATATTCCCCATTAAATCCAACATGTTAAACTTCTCTGATTCTAAGTGTTTCATGTGAAACAGCTGTTCTGCAACATGAGTAAATAGTCCGTTTTTTTGTACCTTTACCTCATCTTCTAAAAATTGATACCCCTGTTTTTTCCGTTTACGAGTCGTAACACCATGAGCTAAAACAGTAGTGGATTCAGGATAGTTCGGATCAATAGTTAATAAGCACGCTTTAAAAAGTTGGCTTATTCCATAAAACAATAACATTGGTTGAATTGAAAAGGGAGCTACCTTATATAATTCGTAATAATTTTTCCCATGTTCTAAGTAATAAATAAAGGGATAACAATTTTCGAAACTTTTTTTTTCAGCATCTTGTATGGAGGATTTTTCATAACAACGGGCAAGATAACGTTGTACATTTTGAGATGAAAAGAAGAAACTTAATTGCTGCCAAGTACAATGTGTTTGATGCATATATTACGCTCCTTTTATTGTCTAAAAATTCTAACATATATATACGTCCTTGACAGTATTTTAACCAATTGATAAGCTACTAATAATAATTTCTGGTATCATGGGGGGAACAATTATGTGGGAATCTAAATTTGTTAAAGAAGGTTTGACTTTTGATGACGTATTACTTGTACCAGCAAAGTCAGATGTATTACCAAGAGAAGTAAGTGTTAAAACAGTTTTATCTGAAAGCTTACAGTTAAACATCCCGTTAATTAGTGCAGGAATGGATACAGTAACAGAAGCGGATATGGCTATTGCAATGGCTCGTCAAGGCGGTTTAGGAATTATTCATAAAAACATGTCTATTGAACAACAAGCCGAGCAAGTTGATAAAGTAAAACGTTCTGAAAGTGGCGTTATTTCAGACCCATTCTTTTTAACTCCAGAACATCAAGTGTATGATGCAGAGCATCTTATGGGAAAATACCGTATCTCAGGTGTACCGGTTGTAAATAATTTAGATGAGCGAAAATTAGTTGGTATTATTACAAACCGTGATATGCGTTTTATCCAAGACTACTCAATCAAAATTTCCGACGTAATGACAAAAGAACAGCTAATTACAGCTCCAGTTGGTACAACGCTAAGTGAAGCTGAAAAGATCCTACAAAAGTATAAAATTGAAAAACTCCCTCTTGTTGATAACAACGGTGTATTACAAGGGCTTATTACAATAAAAGATATTGAAAAAGTAATTGAATTCCCAAATTCTGCGAAGGATAAGCAAGGGCGCTTATTAGTTGGAGCAGCAGTTGGTGTAACGGCTGATGCTATGACTCGTATCGACGCATTAGTAAAAGCTAGCGTAGATGCAATCGTACTTGATACAGCTCACGGACATTCTCAAGGTGTTATTGATAAAGTAAAAGAAGTTCGTGCAAAGTATCCATCATTAAATATTATCGCTGGAAATGTTGCTACTGCTGAAGCAACAAAAGCATTAATTGAAGCAGGTGCAAACGTAGTTAAAGTTGGTATTGGACCAGGTTCTATCTGTACAACACGTGTTGTAGCCGGCGTTGGTGTACCACAATTAACAGCGGTTTATGATTGTGCAACAGAAGCTCGTAAACACGGTATTCCAGTTATTGCTGATGGTGGTATTAAATACTCTGGTGATATGGTTAAAGCTTTAGCAGCAGGAGCACATGTTGTTATGCTAGGCAGTATGTTTGCTGGTGTTGCTGAAAGCCCTGGTGAAACTGAAATTTATCAAGGTCGCCAATTTAAAGTATATCGCGGTATGGGTTCTGTCGGAGCGATGGAAAAAGGAAGTAAAGATCGTTACTTCCAAGAAGGAAATAAAAAACTTGTTCCAGAAGGTATTGAAGGACGAGTACCATATAAAGGACCTTTAGCAGATACAGTTCACCAATTAGTTGGTGGTTTACGTGCAGGTATGGGCTATTGCGGAGCACAAGATTTAGAATTCTTACGTGAGAATGCACAATTTATTCGCATGTCAGGTGCTGGTTTACTTGAAAGCCATCCTCACCACGTACAAATTACAAAAGAGGCTCCAAACTACTCATTATAATGTCTTATATACAAATAGACGGAGATTTGATATCTCTGTCTATTTTTTTTTGATTATGTTAGAATAACGGTTATGTGAGTACATAGATATTGGGGGTAGCAAAAGTGAAAGGTATGTTTTGCAAAAGATTCATTGCACTAGTAACGATGCTTACACTAGTTTGTAGTATGTTGTTACCATATAGCAATGCGTCAGCAGAAACAGGATCTGCTTTAAACATTGAAGCAGGTGCGGCAATTTTAGTTGAAGCGAATTCTGGAAAAATTTTATATCAAAAGAATGCAGATGAATTATTATCAATTGCTAGTATGACAAAGATGATGAGTGAATATTTAGTTCACGAAGCAGTGGATAAAGGAAAGCTTAAGTGGGATCAGAAAATTAAGGTTTCTGAATATGCGTATAAAGTTTCACAAGATGCTTCATTATCAAATGTGGCATTAGAAAATGGTGGTTCTTATACGGTAAAAGAGTTGTACGAGGCAATGGCAATCTTCTCTGCAAACGGTGCAACGATTGCATTAGCAGAAGCAATTGCAGGTAAAGAAGTAGATTTCGTAAAAATGATGAATGATAAATCGAAAGAGCTAGGGTTGAAAAATTATAAATTTGTCAATTCTACAGGTTTAACGAATAAGGATTTAAAGGGAATGCATCCAGAAGGAACAACAGCAGATGAAGAAAATAAAATGTCTGCAAAGGATGTTGCAACTTTAGCACAACATTTAATTAAAGATTATCCGAAAGTGTTAGATACAGCAAAAATCCCGAAAAAAGAATTCCGTCCAGAAAAAGAGAAGTTTGCAATGTCGAACTGGAACTGGATGTTAAAAGGTTTAGTTAAAGAATATGATGGCGTAGATGGCCTAAAAACAGGTTCAACTCCAGAAGCAGGAGATTGCTTCACTGGTACGGTTGAAAGAAACGGTATGCGTTTTATTTCTGTAGTAATTAAAACAAGTTCTCATACAGCACGTTTTGATGAAACAAAGAAGCTATATGATTATGGATTTGCTAACTTTGAAATGAAACAAATGTATAAAAAAGGTTCTTCAGTAAAAGGACAAGAAACAGTACGAGTAGAAAATGCGAAAGATAAGGATGTAGCAGTTCAAACGAAACAAGCCATTTCACTTCCAGTACCAAAAGGAAGTAAAGAAGTTTATAAAACAGAATTAAAAGAATCAAGTAAAGGACAAGAAGCACCTATTAAAAAAGGAGCTGCGCTTGGTCAAATGGTAATTACGCCAAAAGATACAAACGACCCTGGATTTTTAACTGGTAAGTCGTTGCAAGTGGATCTTGTAACAACATCTGAAGTAGAAGAAGCAAACTGGTTTACTCGTGCTATGCGCGGAATTGGTTCTTTCTTTAGTGGTATATGGAATAGTGCTGTTGATACAGTAAAAGGTTGGTTTTAAAAGCTCCTCATTGTAGGGGCTTTTTCTTATTCCTATTTTTCATACCGACTTTATGAAAAAGTAGTAGACAAGCATCTGATAGTTAGTGGTAGAATGTAAGAGTATTCTTAATTTTCGCCTTTAACGGGGAAAAGCAATTCACCTAGGGGGGGTTTTGTAACATGACAAATGTAACAGGGACAGAACGTGTAAAACGTGGAATGGCAGAAATGCAAAAAGGCGGCGTTATTATGGACGTAATTAACGCTGAACAAGCAAAAATTGCAGAAGAGGCAGGCGCAGTTGCCGTTATGGCATTAGAGCGCGTACCAGCAGATATTCGTGCAGCAGGTGGCGTTTCTCGTATGGCAGATCCAACAATCGTTGAAGAAGTTATGGGTGCTGTGTCAATTCCGGTTATGGCAAAATGCCGTATCGGTCACCTTGTAGAAGCACGTGTATTAGAATCATTAGGGGTAGACTATATCGATGAGAGTGAAGTATTAACTCCTGCCGATGAAGTATACCATTTAAATAAACGTGATTACACTGTTCCATTTGTATGTGGTTGCCGTGATATCGGAGAAGCTGCACGTCGTATTGCAGAAGGTGCATCTATGCTTCGTACAAAAGGTGAACCAGGAACAGGGAACATTGTAGAGGCAGTTCGTCATATGCGTCAAGTCAATGCAGAAATCCGTCAAGTTGCAAGTCTACGTGAAGATGAGTTAATGACATATGCAAAAAATACTGGTGCTCCTTATGAAGTACTACTTGAAATTAAACGTCTTGGTCGTTTGCCGGTTGTAAACTTTGCAGCAGGTGGTGTAGCAACACCAGCAGATGCAGCGTTAATGATGCAATTAGGTGCGGATGGTGTATTTGTTGGATCTGGTATCTTTAAATCAGAGAACCCAGCGAAATTTGCACGTGCAATCGTTGAAGCAACAACTCATTATGAAGATTACGAACTAATTGCAAGCCTTTCAAAAGGATTAGGTAATGCGATGAAGGGTATCGAAATTTCAACGTTATTACCAGAACAACGCATGCAAGAGCGTGGATGGTAATTGAAGGAGAACTTTAAAATGGTGAAAATTGGTGTACTAGGTCTTCAAGGTGCAGTTCGTGAACATGTAAAATCAGTTGAAGCAAGTGGTGCAGAAGCTGTTGTTGTAAAGCGTATAGAACAACTTGAAGAGATTGATGGTCTTATTTTACCAGGCGGTGAAAGTACAACTATGCGCCGTCTTATTGATAAGTATGATTTCATGGAACCACTTCGTACATTCGCGAAGTCTGGTAAACCAATGTTTGGTACATGTGCAGGAATGATTCTTCTTGCTAAAACACTTATTGGCTATGACGAAGCACATATTGGTGCGATGGATATTACAGTTGAGCGCAATGCGTTTGGACGTCAAAAAGATAGCTTTGAAGCTGCACTTTCTATTAAAGGTGTGGGAGAAGATTTTGTTGGCGTATTTATTCGTGCCCCGTATGTTGTAGATGTAGCGGATGATGTTGAGGTACTTTCTACACATGGCGATCGAATGGTAGCGGTAAGGCAAGGGCCGTTTTTAGCTGCTTCTTTCCATCCAGAATTAACGGATGATCATCGTGTAACAGCATACTTTGTAGAAATGGTAAAAGAAGCGAAAATGAAAAAAGTTGTATAAGTAACTTGCAACTTGTATAAGATTATAGTAAATTGATGGTAACAATTTTATAAAATAAGCGTGTTGATAGGAAGTAGTAACAAATGTCGTTTCTTATAGAGAGTCGATGGTTGGTGGAAATCGATAGAAACAGTTTGTGAATCCATCCTGGAATGGAATGTGGAATATCTTTATGATTAGTAAACATTCCCGGTGAAGAGCCGTTATTTCTACTTGAGAGGAAGGCGGTAATGCTTTCAACTAGGGTGGCAACGCGGGTTAACTCCCGTCCCTTTATATAGGGACGGGAGTTTTTTGTGTTTTATAAAATAAAAGGAGGAGTATATAATGCTTGATATTAAATTTTTACGTACAAATTTTGAAGAAGTAAAAGCAAAGTTACAGCATAGAGGCGAAGATTTAACTGATTTTGGTCGCTTTGAAGAATTGGATACGAGAAGAAGAGAACTACTTGTTCAAACAGAGGAACTAAAAAGTAAACGTAACGAAGTATCTCAACAAATCTCTGTATTGAAGCGCGAAAAGAAAGATGCAGAAGCTCTAATTCTAGAAATGCGTGAAGTTGGAGAAAAAGTAAAAGATCTTGATAATGAACTTCGTACAGTTGAAGAAGATTTAGAAAGATTGATGTTATCTATTCCAAATATCCCTCACGAATCTGCTCCAGTTGGTGAAACAGAGGATGATAATGTAGTAGCTCGTACTTGGGGAGAAGTGAAAGAATTTGCTTTTGAACCAAAACCACATTGGGATCTTGCTACAGATTTAGGAATCTTAGATTTTGAGCGTGCTGGAAAAGTAACAGGAAGCCGCTTCGTATTCTACAAAGGTGCTGGCGCAAGATTAGAGCGTGCTTTAATTAGCTTTATGCTTGATCTTCATACTGATGAGCATGGATATGAAGAAGTATTACCTCCGTACATGGTAAACCGTGCAAGCATGACAGGGACAGGACAACTTCCGAAGTTTGAAGAAGATGCATTCCGTATTGAAAGTGAAGACTACTTCTTAATTCCAACAGCTGAAGTACCTGTAACAAATATGCACCGTGATGAAATCTTAAATAAAGAGCAATTACCTATAAGATATGCTGCATTTAGCTCTTGTTTCCGTTCTGAAGCAGGTTCAGCTGGCCGTGATACACGTGGTTTAATTCGTCAGCATCAGTTCAATAAAGTAGAGCTTGTAAAGTTCGTAAAACCAGAAGATTCTTACGAAGAGTTAGAAAAACTAACAAATGATGCAGAACGCGTGTTACAATTATTAGAGTTGCCATATCGCGTTATGAGCATGTGCACAGGCGATTTAGGATTTACAGCAGCGAAGAAATACGATATCGAAGTATGGATTCCAAGCTATGGCACATATCGTGAAATCTCTTCTTGTAGTAATTTCGAGGCTTTCCAAGCGAGACGTGCAAATATCCGTTTCCGTCGTGAGCCAAACGGCAAACCAGAACATGTTCATACATTAAATGGATCTGGTCTTGCAATTGGACGTACGGTAGCAGCTATTTTAGAGAACTACCAACAAGAAGATGGTACAATTATAATTCCAGAAGTTCTTCGCCCTTATATGGGAGGAAAAACAGTTATTAAGTAAATTTATAAACATTCATCGGTATGAGTGATTGGTAATTATGAGCGTTGTCAGTACTATAATGTAGGAGGGGAAAAGTAAAATTTTCCTTTCCTCATAATTTATTTTAGTAGGGTTGACTAACTGTTTTTCTTTTGATATTATATTTGATGTCAATATGGAGGTATACCCAAGTCTGGCTGAAGGGATCGGTCTTGAAAACCGACAGGCGGCGAGAGTCGCGCGGGGGTTCGAATCCCTCTACCTCCTCCAGATATAATTGACAACAGCGCATATAAGTGGAGATTGGAGAACTCGTTACCAACACGTAACGAGTTTTTATTTTAAAACCAATCATAAAGTATGGTGTAAGGATATAATGTCCTTATTACACACTCATATTCCGATGATTATCTTCATAGATATGAAAGGAGTCAACATGGATCTTATTATACAAACGTTTCCTTTAGATGGAAAAACTTTATATTATGTACAATGTCCTGTCTGTAAGAACAATAGAATTTTAAACAGTGGTGCAAATGTATCACGCATTATTAGCGATGATACATTCCGTAAACTTTGTGGTTGCACTTGTGACGTAAAGCAAACTGCAACAAAAGTAGAGGCACCAAAAAAAGTTAAAAAAGAAGCTGTAAAGAAAGAAGCAGCTCCAAAACGTACAGGTAAAGTATTAACAGCAGTAATTAACGGGAAAGAAATGACTGTTAAAGAGATTGCTGAGGCGTACGATATTAGTACAAGTACTGTTCGTCAGCGTATTAACGCTGGAAAATCTGAGAGTGAAATTATTGCTCCGACAAAGAAGAAGTAATTTAGTAGAAAAACCCGTGCGTATGCACGGGTTTTTTATTTTACAAGTTTACGTGTTTGTTTTAAAAAATGGCCGATCTTTTTAATGATTGGTTCAATGGAATCGCCATCTTTTAAAATATCGTATTCATTAATATTTAATCGTAAGACAGGGCATGAATTAAAGTTATTAATCCAGTTTTCATAACGCCCATGCATCTCTTTCCAATACTCAATTGGCGTTTGCTGTTCCATCGGACGTCCACGTTCTTGGATACGATCAACGATATCATCGAAAGAACCTTCTAAGTAGATTAGTAAATCTGGATGAGGGAAGTAAGGAGTCATGACCATAGCGTCAAATAAACCTTTGTATGTTTCATAATCAGTTTCCGTCATTGTACCCTTTTCGTGATGCATTTTTGCAAAAATGCCAGTGTCTTCATAGATAGAGCGATCTTGAACAAAACCACCACCGTATTCAAAAATCCTTTTTTGTTCTTTAAATCGTTCTGCTAAAAAGTACACTTGTAAGTGAAAGCTCCAGCGTGTGAAATCAGCATAGAACTTGTCCAAATACGGGTTAGAATCTACCTTTTCAAATGATGTTCGATATCCTAAAGCGTTAGCTAATGCAGTTGTCATAGTGGATTTACCGACACCTACTGTTCCAGCGATAGTGATTACTGCGTCATTTGGTATATCATATTTTTGCCTTAAATTCATTATTATTTCGACTCCTTTAAGAGAGTATTTTGAAGGACAGATAGGATGACGTTTAAATCATCAGGATTTTTTACAAAATCCATATCGTCTCCGTTAAATTTCAATACTGGGATATCTGGATGGTCCTTTTTAAAAGCATCCATTGCTGTTTCATAATCTTTTGTGAGCTGTAGTAAGTAATTTGGATCCATATTTTTTTCGAATTCTCTTCCGCGCATGGCGATTCGTCTTTGTAATGTTTCTAAGCTAGCTGTTAAATAAACGATAACATTTGGAACTGGCATATCTTGTGTAAGGATACGATAGATTTGCATGTACTTGTCATATTGAGAATCTTTTAATGTACGGGATGCGAAAATTACATTTTTGAATATATGATAATCCGCTACTACTGGCTTCCTTTGATTCAAATACTTTATGTTAATATCTTCTAATTGTTTGTATCTATTACAAAGAAAGAACATCTCTGTTTGAAAACTCCATTCGTCGATGTCTTCATAGAACTTTCCTAAAAAGGGGTTTTCATCAACAATCTCTTTCAGTAAGTGGAGTTGCATGTGAGTTGAAATTTCCTTCGCAAGTGAAGTTTTTCCAACACCAATTGGTCCTTCAACCGTGATAAATGGTACTCCGGTCACGCTGTTTCCTCCTTTCAATCAGTGATTTACCGTGACTACTAAAAACACAAAACAGAATTATTGTAGCACAAGAGGGAGGCGAGCGGTTTAATTTGATATAAAAAGTTAGAAAATAGATATATGTATTAATTAAATTTTATTTGAGACGAAGGTACTATATTTGCTTTTAATGTCGTTTCCATTATTTTTAAAGCATGCAGGTTATCTTGATCATGATTAGAGGCGATACAGTCCTGGGGTACATACAATGTATAATTCCTCATATGAGCGTCGTTAGCTGTAAAGAGGATACATATATTCCCGGCCACCCCTGTTAATATTAGATTTTCTATTTTTAAATAGCCTAATAAAGAATTTAAAGGTGTTTCATAAAAAGCAGAGTAATGTGGTTTAATAAAAATGTAATCATCAGAACTTGGAGCAATCTTATGAATGATATTTTCACTATATTCATTTGTGCAATGAGTAATTAATTGGTCAATATCAGATCTCCAAAGTTGATAATGGTCATTAATATAAATGATGGGGTAACCGAAGGATTTCATTGTTTTCTTTAATTGTAAAATAGGATTGGTTATCATTTCGCATTTTTTTGCTAGGACGGGCCCGTGTGAAAATTGAAAATCATTAATCATATCGATAATGAGTAAGGCAGTATTCTTCATATGTAATCCCCTCTCTTTTTTCTTAGGGTGGATTGAATTTGTAAAAGTTATCCCATGTGTAGTAAATGGAAATAAGTGTACTTTATTTGTAATGAAAGGACTATGTTATGGAACGTGATCAAGATATTTATTTTATGCAATTAGCAATAGAAGAGGCTAAAAAAGCAGAGGCAATACAAGAAGTACCGATTGGTGCAGTTATAGTATTAAATGGTGAAGTAATTAGTGCTGCTCATAATTTAAGGGAAACTGAGCAAAGGTCAATAGCTCACGCTGAGTTGTTAGCTATTGATGAGGCTTGTAAAAAATTAGGGACATGGCGTTTAGAAGATGCGACTTTATATGTAACATTAGAGCCTTGTCCGATGTGTGCGGGTGGAATTGTTTTATCACGAGTAAAGCGAGTCGTATATGGTGCAGGTGATCCAAAAGGTGGATGTGCAGGGACATTGATGAATCTGTTAACGGATGAACGTTTTAATCATCAATGTGAAGTAGTAGCTGGTGTATTAGAAGAAGAATGCGGTACGCTGTTAACAAACTTTTTTAGAGAACTTCGTAAAAAAAGAAAAGCGATTAAGAAATTAGAGAAAAGCAACGAGAATTAACGTATTTGCATTTTATAAAAAAACAAGTTATACTGATAGTGCCTTTAATGAAGGCAACCGAATATTGGTTTTAACTTTGCCGTGCTAAGCGGGGAGGTAGCGGTGCCCTATACTCGCAATCCGCTCTAGCGAGGCCGAATCCCTTCTCGAGGTTATGTTGCTGTAAGGCCTGCCTTAAGTAAGTGGTGTTGACGTTTGGGTCCTGCGCAACGGGACCCCGTGAACCTTGTCAGGTCCGGAAGGAAGCAGCAATAAGCGGGTCTTCTCGTGTGCCGCAGGAGTGCCTGAACCGAGCTAACTGCTTAAGTAACGCTTATGGTACGTAATCGACAGAAGGTGCACGGCAGTTATATATGTATACAAAACTCACCTTAATACTAAGGTGGGTTTTTTGTATAGAAAATAACTTTTGGAATCTATAAACAGAATGGGTTATAATAAATGAGATAATAACCTTTGAGGGAGGCCGTATTTTCGTGTCATACCAAGCGTTATACCGAACATGGAGACCGCAAAAATTTGAAGATGTAGTCGGTCAAAAGCACGTGACAAAAACGTTGCAAAATGCCCTTCTTCAAGAGAAAGTTTCACATGCATATTTATTTTCTGGCCCAAGGGGAACAGGAAAAACGACAATTGCAAAAGTATTTGCAAAGGCAATCAACTGTGAACATGCTCCGGTAGCTGAACCTTGTAATGAATGTCCCTCTTGTTTGGGAATTACGCAAGGGTCTATTTCAGATGTATTAGAAATTGATGCGGCTTCAAATAACGGTGTAGATGAAATTCGAGATATTAGAGATAAAGTAAAATATGCTCCAAGTGCTGTAGAATATAAAGTATACATTATTGATGAAGTCCACATGCTTTCTATGGGTGCCTTCAATGCGCTTTTAAAAACGTTAGAAGAGCCGCCAGGACATGTTATCTTTATTTTGGCGACAACAGAACCGCATAAGATACCGCCTACAATCATTTCGCGTTGCCAACGTTTCGAATTTCGAAAAATATCAGTAAATGATATTGTTGAGAGATTGTCGACGGTTGTGACTAATGAAGGTACGCAAGTAGAAGATGAGGCGTTACAAATTGTTGCGCGTGCCGCTGAAGGTGGTATGCGTGATGCGCTTAGTCTTATTGATCAGGCGATATCTTATAGTGATGAGAGGGTTACGACAGAAGATGTATTAGCTGTAACGGGTTCTGTTTCTCAGCAATACTTAGGCAACTTAGTAGAGTGTATACGTGAAAATGATGTATCAAGGGCGTTACGTATCATAGATGAGATGATGGGTAAAGGGAAAGATCCAGTTCGTTTTATGGAGGATTTTATTTACTATTATCGTGATATGCTTTTATATCAAACTTCATCACAACTGGAACATATGTTGGAGCGAGTAATGGTAGATGAGCAATTCCGTATGTTAAGTGAAGAAATGCAACCGGAAGTAATCTATGAAATCATTCATACTCTTAGTAAGGGACAACAGGAAATGAAGTGGACAAATCATCCGCGAATTTTCTTAGAAGTCGTTATGGTACAACTGTGTCAACAGTTTATGATGCAAGCAAACGGTGCAGATCGTTTACAAGCAATTATGAACAGGATGCAGCAATTGGAGAAAGAGTTAGAACAAGTCAAAAAGAATGGTGTGCCGGTCGGTGTGCAACCGGAAGTTAGAGAGACGCGTGCAGCACCAAAGCCAGTGCGGACAGGGAGTATGAAGATTCCTGTTGGACGTGTAAATGAAGTATTAAAACAAGCAAAGCGTCAAGATTTAGAACAATTAAAAGCTGTGTGGGGTGAGTTACTAGGGAGGCTCAAAGCATACAACAAAGTAGCATTTGCCGTTTTATTAGAAAATAGCGAACCAGTAGCAGCTTCGGAGGATACTTACGTTTTAGCGTTTCAATATGAGATCCACTGTAAAATGGCAAGCGAAAATCGAGAAGCTATGGATACAGTGGAACAAGCTTTATTTGAATTGCTAAGTAAAAGATTAAATATGATTGCCATTCCAAAAAGTGAATGGGGTAAAATTCGTGAAGATTTTTTACAACGTGAAGGTGGAAGTTCTGAAGAAAGCCCAGAGAAAAAAGAAGATCCTCTTATAGAAGAGGCCGTAAAATTAGTAGGGCAAGAACTCATTGAAATAAAAGAGTAATAATAATTAGGAGGAATTAATTATGATGCGTGGCGGAATGGGAAATATGAATAACATGATGAAACAAATGCAAAAGATGCAAAAGGAAATGGCAAAGGCGCAAGAAGAACTAGGAGAAAAAACAGTTGAAGGTACAGCTGGTGGCGGTATGATCACAGTTATTGCAAATGGTCATAAGCAAATTCTTGAAGTAAAAGTGAAAGAAGAAGTTGTAGATCCAGAAGATATCGAAATGTTACAAGACTTAGTTTTAGCTGCAACGAATGATGCACTTAAAAAAGCTGATGAACTTTCAAACTCTACAATGGGTAAATTTACAAAAGGCTTAAACTTACCGGGTGGAATGTTCTAGGAGGATATTGATATATGCATTATCCAGAACCAATATCAAAACTAATTGATAGTTTTATGAAACTGCCAGGAATCGGACCGAAAACAGCGGTTCGATTGGCATTTTTCGTATTAGATATGAAAGAAGATGATGTGTTAGGTTTTGCAAAAGCACTTGTAAATGCAAAGCGAGACTTAGCGTATTGTTCTGTATGCGGGCATATTACTGACCGTGACCCTTGTTATATTTGTAACGATTCACATCGAGATCAATCAGTTGTTTGTGTCGTACAAGAACCGAAAGATGTAATCGCAATGGAAAAGATGAAAGAGTATCAAGGTGTATATCATGTGTTACGTGGTGCTATCTCTCCAATGGAGGGAATTGGACCAGAAGACATTAATATCCCGCAGCTTTTAAAGCGACTGCACGATGAAACGGTACAAGAAGTAATATTAGCAACAAATCCTAATATTGAAGGGGAAGCTACAGCGATGTATATATCCCGCCTCTTAAAGCCGACAGGTATTAAAGTAACTCGTATTGCACATGGTCTGCCAGTTGGTGGAGATTTAGAATATGCAGATGAAGTGACACTGTCGAAAGCGTTAGAAGGTCGTAGAGAAGTATAAGAGGAGAAACAAAAATGTTCTTTCAAAAAAAGGGTAAATTGCGTAAAGAGTATGATGATAAGCTAATTGTACTATTAGAAAAAGTGAAGAATGAATGGTTACGTCAAAAGAGAATGGTTGAACAAAGCGTTGAACCATCTCAAGATGTACTTTGTTCTTTAAAAATAGCAGAGGCGAAATATTTCTTTTTGCTCAAAGAAGCGAAACGTCGTCCTGTAAAGATGGAACAATGGTAAAAGGTTCTGCTGAAGAAGCAGAACCTTTTTATTTTATTTCTTAAACATGTAGTCATCACTTCGTTTAGAAAGGTCGATTAATGGTTTTTATGGAGAATGTGTTTCCTAATAAAGGTCAATGAGATGAAACGACTGGATTTATATGATAAATGTTCTTTTTTATCGTCTTGTCCCATACAAATAAATGTGTACAGGTCATTCATAAGGAGGAAAAAATGAATTCTACAATTATTATTGTTGGTATTCTTGCGTTGATTTTTATTTTCCTTGTTTTTGGTGTTTCTTCTAAGCCGTTACGTTTTATAGGAAAAGCGCTCTTTCATATTACTTTGGGAGTAGCATTACTTTTTATCGTAAATGTTGTAGGAACATATTTCGATTTTCATATTCCAATAAATTTAGGAACTGCAACAATCACAAGTTTATTAGGTCTACCTGGTGTTGCTGCATTGGTGGTTATTAAGCTTTACATTATGCCAAGATAAATTTATTTTGGCATTTTTTTAAAAAGTGTTGACTAGTGAATGATTAATATGGTAAATTAATAAGCGTCGTCAGGAACGAAAGAAAAAAGTTGTTGACAGATTTAATACAAAATGTTAAATTATAAAAGTCGCTGAAACGCGATGTTGAACTTTGAAAACTAAACGAAACAAACAACGTGAAACGTCAATTTTTATTTTATGATGCTAGACAAACTAACTTTATTGGAGAGTTTGATCCTGGCTCAGGATGAACGCTGGCGGCGTGCCTAATACATGCAAGTCGAGCGA
>NZ_JBVVNL010000015.1:0-8673 GCF_055825275.1 Bacillus sp. GS3m_15504
TCATCCTGAGCCAGGATCAAACTCTCCAATAAAGTTAGTTTGTCTAGCATCTAAAATAAAAATTGACGTTTCACGTTGTTTGTTTCGTTCAGTTTTCAAAGAACTACTTGGTCGCTCATTTGCGACTCCCTTATGTTAACATCTTCGTTAGTTAATGTCAACTAAGTTTTTTATTTCGTTTGCCGCTTTCGACGTTGTTGTCATCGGCGACTTGTTCTATATTACACCTCTAATGTCCAATCGTCAATACCTTTTATCCTTTTTATTTTATAAATTATGAAGGATATTTTTATACTCCTTCCTTAAAGATTAATAAACTAGTGCAGTCACTTTCATAATCTACAGTTTCTACTTTCTAAAGAATGAATATCAAGCCAAACAAATATATATTAAAAGTAGCTTTTTTATTTAGACTTCTCTCTAGAAATTATAAATACACCATACATTTACTAAAAATCTAATTAACCTTAGGAGGCGTTATGAAATGCATGTTAATAAGAAAATCATTTATGTATCCCATGATGCCCATTTCCACGGAGCACAGCTGCTTTCTTTACATACTATTAAAGCTCTCAAAGAAAACTTTCATTACTCCGTCGCAATTATTTCTATTGGAACGGGCATTTTAATCCACGACTTTCAAAAGTATGGTCCTGTTTATTGCCTAGAGGAAGACTACCCAACGGAAAACAAAGTCGAATCATTAATAAAGAAGTTATTATCACAAGACTATACCATCGCCATATGTAGTACCGTCATAAGTGGTGATATAGTTGCATTACTAGCTAAACATAATATAAAAGTTATTTCATTAATACATGAATTGCCGCATTTAATACAACAGTACTCAGCTGAGGGAAAAGCGAGAAAAATTGCCGAATCTGCTCACAAAATTGTCTTCCCTTCACAATACGTGTATGAAAAGTTCCATACAATCACCCAATTAGATCATCAAAAGTGCCACATCCTCCCTCAAGGTTTGTTTAACCACAATCCTTATAAGAACAATATTGCAAAAGCGAGAAACGAATTACGAAAAAAACACAACCTGCCTCTAGATAGCAAAATCATTTTGGGGGTAGGTTTCGCTGATCATCGAAAAGGGATAGATTTATTCTCACTTATTGCTTACTCAGTAAGAAAGATTCATAGAAATATTCATTTTATCTGGGTTGGGAAAACAGATGTTCACTTTTTAAAAACGCTATCACCAAGATATACAGCACATTTCACATTAGTGGAGCCTACTCCAGATATCGGTTTATATAACGCTGGGGCTGATTTATATTTATTAACTTCAAGAGAAGATCCTTTCCCAAACGTGGTTTTAGAAGCATTAGATACAAAAGTCCCTGTTATAGGGTTTAAAAACGCTGGAGGTTTTGGAGATGTTGTTACAGAACAAACCGGTGCATTAGTAGACTATTTAAACTTACCGATGATGCTGGAAAAAATATATGAATTTATCGGGGATGAAGATTTACGATTACAGAAAGGGACCTTTGGCCAAGAACTTATTGAAAAAGATTTCAACTTTCTTCATTACGTTTATCAATTATTAAACTTGCTTGAGCATAATTATAAAAAAATAAGCGTCATTATACCGAACTATAATTACGAAAAATACTTACCCGAACGAGTTACATCAATATTAAATCAAACCTATCCCCTTTACGAACTAATTTTCCTAGACGATGCCTCTACTGACAATAGCGTATCTACATTTGAAAAGCTGCTCTCAAACGAAAATAAACACCACCTGAAAGTTCAGCAAATTATTAACGATAAAAACTCTGGTTCTGTATTTAATCAATGGATAAAAGGTGTCTCTGCAGCAACCGGGGATTATATTTGGATTGCTGAGGCCGATGACTTATGTGATCAGACATTTTTAGAAGAAGTAATACAAGGGTTTCATATAGATAGTGATGTTTCCTTAAGTTACACACAATCAAAGCAAATAGATGAACAAGGAAATATCTTGGCCAATCATTATTTGGATTACACAAACGATATTGATAAGGAAAAATGGCTGCGTTCTTATGTCCGAAAAGGGATAGATGAAATACAAGATACGTTACTTATCAAAAACACCATACCTAATGTCTCAAGTGTAGTTTTTAAAAACATAGGTATAAAAACAACAGCAAAACAATTGGAAAAGTTTAAAATAGCCGGTGATTGGTTTTTCTATGTTTCTATCCTTAAAGAGGGGAACATTTATTTCAATCCAAAACCTCTAAACTATCATAGACGACATAAAAATAGTGTAACGAGAGCAGAAGATTCATATTCCCATTACAGTGAAGTTGTACAAATGCAGAATTTTATTAAAGAAACCTTTACTATCGACGACATTTCAAAAAAGAAAATGTACGCATATAGAAAGTATCTTAAAGCATATTTGAAGGTTTAATTATATATTTTCTTTACCATCCGTATCTCTTATAAGATATTACTATTATTTAAGGGAGGATTACTCTTTGAAAGAATTTATAGAGACAAATAAAGATTTGATTTCTCAAATTGCACAGAACTACAATGTAAATGCAAGTATCCATCCAGAGGATCATATCTTTCAATTCCTGGTCACGAATCCAGTTTTTCCGTCTAAAAAAGAAGCAATAGATTATTATTTTAAAGATGGAAGAAAATCAGCAGAAACACTCTTAGATTTAATGACTTCCTTTTATCCTCCTGTAGACACCCCAATTAAATTATTAGAATTCGCATCCGGATATGGCTGCGTAACACGTCATTTATTAAATCAGCAAACGAACTTACGTATAACTACTTGTGATATACACGAAGAGGCTATTACTTTTATTGAAAGCACATTACATACTTCATCTATCTTATCTCACCCTGAACCAGAACAAGTAAACTTAGCCTCGTCTACGTATGATATTGTTTTTTGTCTATCCTTTTTTTCTCATATGCCTGATACAACTTGGTTTCGTTGGCTTCAAACATTGTATAATGCTGTTTCCCCTGGCGGATTATTCATTTTCACAACTCATGGATATCAAAGTAAAAAGTACTTCAGCTTTCCAGATTTAAATAAACAAGGTTATTGGTTTCTCCCCTCTAGTGAACAACTGGATTTAGATGTGCATCAATACGGGCAAACGATCGTTAGTCCCTCTTACGTATGTGACAAAATTAAATTATTACCTTATAATCCTATCATTAAAAAATACACTGAAGGTTTTTGGTGGGAACATCAAGACCTTTGGGTAATACAAAAAGAAATAAAATAATAAACCATGCTCTACTTATACAGAAGTAGGGCATGGTTTATTATTTTTTACTATATAAGAACTCTTCAATCCATAGCTTATTTAATCTAATTCCACTTTTGAAATCCACTTTCGGTTCCCAATTACATTCTCGTCTTACCCTATCTATATTTAAAATGATTTTTTGAACATTTTCTTGCTTTTGTTTATAGCAGATAAAGTCCACTTTTCTTTCCGTTAATTTCTCCAGTTCTACTATAATTCGTTTTAAAGAGAGACCCTTGCCGCTCCCTATGTTATACACACAAGATTTCAAGCGATTTAATTGTGATAGTTGTATAGTGATTTCCACTAAATCATCGATATAAATATAATCTCGAATAATCTCTTGTGGATTCCCATATATATTAATCTTTTCATTACTGAGATGCTGATACAAAAAACAATTTATTGCCCCAACTTTCTTTAAAGGATTTTGATATTTTCCATACGGATTAGAATATCTACATACAACATATTCAATTCCATATTTTTTCTTATAAAAGTACAAATAATTTTCAAGCGACACTTTTGTTATTCCATAAGGAGAAAGTGGTTTTAATGGATGGTCCTCATCAATAGGTAAATATTCAGGTTCACCATAAACCGTGCCTCCAGAAGATGCTAATACAATTTTTTTAATAGGAAAATTTTTAACGCTTTCCATGAAATTAAGAAAAAAAAAGCTACTGTTTATATCTCCGAAAACATCTTCAATTGAAGTTGCTACATTAGACGTTGCAGCTAAATAAATAATAATATCCACATTCGCTAAAGCTATATATATATCTTCAACATTAGCTAAATCACCTTTAATAAATTCGACCTCACTTATAATATTTTGAGGGAAATTATTTAAATGCCTGGAAAATACCTTTACATTTTGACCTTGTTTCAATAAACCTAATGCGAGGTTAATACCGATGAAACTATTTCCACCTACTATTAAATAATTATTCTTCCCCATAATATCCTCTCTAGTAATAAGATTTTTGCTTATCACACCTAGAAATACAAATAAATGAACTTGGACACTTTTATTATTTCTTTTCTTATAATTGTATGCCTCTTATACACTTTCATTATCTTTATTTTATATTTCCCTTTTAGAATCACTATCTTATTTAAGACGAAAGCAAAATACACTCATAATATTTACTCACTCTCATGAATATATTGGATTAATAAAAAATCCTCTTCTATATCCTTAAAAAAGGAGTGTTCAACTCATGAAAAATATAAATCAAAAGTTTTTAGAGTACATCATTCTACATAAAGATCGAATTCCGCATTTCCATAAGGATTTTCCCCTTATATTATTTTGGAGTCATAGAAGCGGATGTACCGCATTAGCTAATTGGTTCTTCTTTCAAATTGGATTATTTCCTGAAGCAAAGAAATACAATGATTTTATTCATTACTATGAATTCTGGGTATATAAAAATAACCCCAATTATATACAAGCGGTACATAGCGGTCTTCTCGAAGCAAAAAAACATGTTTGTAAACTCGTACGAAATCCCTATACGAGGGCCGTTAGCTCATTTTTATTACTTGCTGACAATCCTTATGCTAGTCCTCAATGGGATAGTATCCGAAAGTGTTTTTATAATGACAAGCATAGTAAGCAAGGAATATCATTCAAACAATTTTTATATTACGTTCAAACACTTGGTTCCAATTCCCAAGTAATAGATATGCACTTCAGTCAACAATACGTCCAAGGTGAAGAAGCCTTTATCCAAAGCTATATACCTTTAGAAGATTTTAATAAGCAAATTCCCAAAATAGAAAACGAATACGGTTTAATTAAATCTGACCTAACAAAACTTACAAGTTCAGGTCATCACCGCGCTCACAAGATGGTTTATACAGGAAGCTATGCAGAACTTAGCATTACAGATGAAGCCTTTCCCCGATTTCCAACATACGCAAGCTTTTATGACAAAGAAACAATGGATTTAGTTACAGAAATATATGCAAAGGATTTTGAAATGTATCCATACACGAAAGGGATATTTTAAACCCCTACGTTTTTCAATGAATAAAAGCAAATGTATCGCATAGCATAAAGTGAAACTTTAATTAGCGTGGGGGTTCTCCCCGCTAATTATCCCTTCTACCAATCTTACTTTTATGGTTTCCCTAATTTCTACCCACTCTCTTTAGTTTCACATATGTCTAATACTATCCATAAAGTGAGGGCCTTTACGGGCAGTTCATCTCCCACCCAACTTCTTTGCTCCAGCCGGATTTTGAGGTGAGAGCATTACTGCCATGAAAATAATGGGGGAAATACATTGCATTTTATACAGGAGGGATGTCATGTGGAAGGTAATTTGAAGCACAATAATGGATACTGCGTTATTTGTGAGAAGGAAGCTGCATTTATAGAGCATAATGATTGGCTTAGAGATCACTACTTATGTTCTACATGTCACTCTATACCGAGGCAACGAGCTTTAGTTCATGTCTTAAATACATTTTTTCCAAAATGGGATTCCTATCATATTCACGAGTCCTCACCAGGAGGAATTACAACTCAACTACTAATAAAAAACTGTAAAAACTATACATATTCTCAATACTTTAAAAACTATCCTCTCGGTCAATACTTTCAAGGAATTAGATGTGAGAATTTAGAAAACATGACTTTTCAAAATGAATCTTTTGATTTATTCATTACGCAAGATGTCTTTGAACACGTAATGGAGCCAGAGAAAGCCTTTAAAGAAATAGAACGTGTCTTAAAGCCTGGTGGCGCTCATGTGTTTACCGTCCCTTGGTATCATACACTCCCAAAGACTTTACAAAGAGCAAGAAACAATAAAGACGGAATTGAGTATATGGAAGAGCCAATTTATCATGGAAATCCTATTGATGAGAAAGGGGCTTTAGTAACATTTGATTGGGGCCAAGATATGATTGAATATATTTATACACATGCAAATATGTATACAATTGTTTATTTACAAAAGGATAGATCACTAGGATTAGATGCTGAATTTCTACATGTTTTTATTAGTAAAAAACACGAACATAATTTTTAGGCACTATATAATTTGGAGGTTAACAAATGAATAACTTTAAGTTAGGAAATGATTTTGATAACCTTGTTAGTCCTCTTTCTGATGTTAAACTTCTAAATCTATTTATACAAAGTTGCTCACAAACAAAGATAAACGGCACCCCAGTACCTATGTTCCCCCTGAAGAAATTCAACAACAGTTTGTAGGTGCTTCCTATGAACATGCTCTTTATGAAGCATATTTGTTTTATAACCATGTAAAAACATATACCCAAAATTTGGGTGTTCCCTTGAATAAAGAACGTAAAATTTTAGACTTTGGTTGCGGGTGGGGAAGAATTATACGCTTTTTTTCAAAGATGTTCGCGATGAAAATTTACTTGGGATTGATGTAGATCCAGCAATGATTAACATTTGCAATGAAACGTTAGGAAGAGGAATATATAAAACCGCCAATCCACAACCTCCTGTAGAATTTATTAGTGACAATTCATTGGACATCATATTCGCTTATTCTGTATTCTCACATTTATCCGAAGAAACTGCAGAACATTGGATAAAGGAATTTTCAAGAATTCTTCGTCCAGGTGGAATCTTCATCGCTACAACACAAACACGCTATTTTCTCGATTACTGTCAACAATTCAAGGAACACCCTGAATTTATTCAAACGGGTTGGCATAAAACTTTATCTCAAGCTTTTCCAGATATAAATCGGGCCATTTCGGATTATGAAAGCGGCAATTTTGTCCACAGTCCTACAGGAGCCGGAGACGTTAGAAATAGTAGCTTCTACGGAGAAACCGTTATACCTAGAACTTATATTAAAAATCACTATGAGAAGTATTTAAAGCTACGGGGCTTTTTTGATGATGCAAACCGATTACCCCAAGCCCTATTTGTTCTCCAAAAAGATTAACCCTTTTCTTACATGGTAATGCACATAATTTTATAATGAAAATCACTTTTCATCTCAGCCATATATTAAATCATCCAAGATTCCCCTATTGAGCAAACTGTAAAAACGAATCCAATATGAAGCACAACAAAATAGTAAGTAAATAACCTATCTAGCGCTTTAAACTCGATTCAAAAAATCAAAAGTAACTTCCCACCACTTTGAACTACAAAGAACATAAGGAGGATATACCTTGAAAATAATTGCTTTTTACTTACCACAGTTTCATCAAATAAAAGAAAATGACCGATGGTGGGGGAAAGGTTTTACTGAATGGACAAATACTAAAAGTGCACGGCCTTTATTTTCAAAACATTATCAACCTAGAGAACCTTATCAAGACTTTTATTATGACTTAACGGACCCATCCGTAAGAAAGTGGCAAGCAGAAATCGCTAAAGCACACGGCATATATGGTTTTTGTTATTACCATTACTGGTTTAAAGGAAAAAGACTATTGGAGACACCCTTTAATGAAGTACTTAAGACGGGCGAACCAGGTTTTCCATTTTGCCTTTCTTGGGCAAATGAACCGTGGACAAAAACTTGGGATGGTCTTGATAGTCATATATTAATGCCTCAAAATTATGGAGAGTTATCGGATTGGAAAGAACACTTCGACTATTTATTACAAGCTTTCCAAGATGAAAGGTATATTCGTATAGATGATAAACCACTATTCATTATTTACCGTCCTGGGCATATCCCTGACTGTGAGCAAATGCTTAATTACTGGAATACACTCGCACAAGAAAATGGTTTGAAAGGTATATACTTTGTAGAAACATTAAACAGCTTCCCACTTCCTAATATAAATGGGTTCGATGCTAGCATTCAATTCGAGCCTTTTTATACAATTGCTCATGATAGCTCTTCAGACATAAATAAAACAATATATGAGTCTGGTAAACAAATAAACGCTTGGGATTATGATAAAGTTTGGATGTATATACTAAAGCGATCTCCTCCAGAGAAAAAAACATTTCCCGGTGCCTTTGTTGACTGGGACAACACAGCACGCCGCAAAGACTTAAATAGTAGCATCTTCCTAGGCTCTACTCCTGAGAAGTTTACGATATATTTAAGTAAGCAAATCTATCGTACCTATTCTCTTTACAACAGCGAGTTTTTATTTATGAATGCTTGGAATGAATGGGCAGAAGGTACTTACTTAGAACCAGATAAAAAGCATGGATTCGCCTATTTAGAAGGAGTTAAGCAAGCAATTAGTAGAGGTATGAAAGCATACAAAAAAGACGAGTCATTCTGACTCGTCTTAAGCTTGCTTGGCGACGTCCTACTCTCACAGGGACAAGGTCCCAACTACCATCGGCGCTAGAGAGCTTAACTTCCGTGTTCGGTATGGGAACGGGTGTGACCTCTCTGCCATCATCACCAAACTATGAAGG
>NZ_JBVVNL010000016.1:0-5358 GCF_055825275.1 Bacillus sp. GS3m_15504
ACACCCGTTCCCATACCGAACACGGAAGTTAAGCTCTCTAGCGCCGATGGTAGTTGGGACCTTGTCCCTGTGAGAGTAGGACGTCGCCAAGCAACTAAAAACACAAGTCTTTTGACTTGTGTTTTTTCGTGTTTAATAAAGCGTGAGCTTTTCGTGAAATCGTTATTAATTATAGCTTCATTTGGTTTTTTATATTGATAAGTTCGCAACTATAGGTATGATCGTCTTCAGCGATAGCGAGTTTTTTTATTATTTCATTCAATGGCATTATAGTTACTTCTATTGTCTTAATAATAGCTACAGGTTCATTCTGACTATCGGTTAGTTGTTGGTAGTGGTTCACTTTCTAATTTATAAAAAATATGGCCGAAGCATGTTACTGTTTTTATGTCATCAATTATTAACTGTGCGAGATAATTAGGGGAATTACCGAATTGCAAAGCTGTAACAGATGCTGGTTTTTCACCATTTCCACTAGACCGTACTGAAATAAGTTATACTAGAGGTGAAAGAGAGAAAAACCGATACTTCAAATTGAATATCGGTTCAATAATATGTGACATATACGAATCTATAGTAATACGAAGACTGTAAATAAGATAGCCAGCAAAATACGATAATATGCAAAAGGTTTTAAACCTATCTTCTCTAAAAGCTTCAGAAAAGTTACTACTGCTAACATTGCGACTATGAAAGAAGTGATGAATCCTACCGCAAACATAGGGATATCATCGACACTTAAATACGTCCAGCTTTTTAATAAGTCTAATCCTGTAGCCCCAACCATTACAGGAAGGGCAATAAGAAAAGAGAATTCAGATGCAGTCTTATAATTTACTTTTGCTAATAGACCTCCAGAGATAGTAGAGCCGGCTCTAGAGAAGCCAGGGTATACTGCTAAACATTGAAATAATCCGATTGTTAATGCTTGACGGTACGTTAAATCGTCCAGTGAATAGGAGATTGCCTCTTGCTTTTTTACTTCTGCAAAGATCATAAGAATTGCTCCTGCTACAAGTCCAATCACAACAGTGTATGGCTGAAATAAGTAAGTTTTAATAACATCATGTAGTAACAAACCAGCGACTACTGCCGGAAATACACCAAGAAATACATGGAATGCGTTGAATTTTTTCTCTTTGCGTAGAAGTGGCTTAATATTACATAAAGAAACGAGACGTTTATGATATAAAATTGCAATAGCTAAAATTGCGCCTAGCTGAATAACAATTTCAAACGTTTTTGCTCTTTCTCCTTCAAATCCTAATAAATGCCCGACTAATATAAGGTGACCAGTAGAAGAGATAGGTAAAAATTCAGCTAACCCCTCTACAATACCGAGTATGAAGGCAGTAATGATATCGCTCATAATTTCACTCCTATAAATTAATGAATGTCTACTCTCTTAAAATAGAATAGTGTTGCAATAAATCCGAAAATTGCTGTTGTTACAATGATGATATAAGAATACTCTGGTGGATATGTGGGTTGTAATTCGTTATTTGCAATATCTAGAGTAGCTGTCCACGGAAATAAATCTTTATGCTTGGAGTTCACGAGCATAAGATTCGTCATTGTAATAATGACTGTTAATATAATAGGCGGTACATAGCTCTTCATTACAAGAGTTAATAGCACGATAGGTGAAGATAATAGAAAGAGAAGGCCGCCACATATTAAAAATTTTAGGAAAGAACCTAAAAGTAAAGTAGTGTTAAAACCAGGGAAGTTCCCCAATAGCCCTAATATTAAAGTAAGCGACCAAGCGACTAAAGTTAGCATCATAATCCAAAGGAAGAGAATGATGAACTTACTTATAATAAAGCTAATGCGCGACACGGGGATAGTTAGTAAATTTTTTAATGTATCTTCTGCATATTCGCGGGTAAACAGATAAGCAACAACTACTCCGTATAAAGGGAATCCTATAACTAAAGTAGTATATAAGTTAACTTCAGTGAATAACTGGTGGAACCAAATAGTCGGAGTTGGCTGTTTTGTTTTTATATGTATATAAGAGGCTACTACGACTAAGAAAGGTGCGACACCAGCCCCAATAATACTAATTAAAAACATATTAGAGCGTTTTAGTTTTAATAGTTCTGTATAGAGTAGATTAACCAATTGTTCCACCTCCAACTAGCTTGGTGAAATAATCTTCTAATCTGTCTTCACTAATCATCATTTTTAATACTTCAATATCGTTAAGAACGAATGTTCTGTTAATGTATCCTTGTTGCCCAAAATGAGAGTAAATGCGAATATTCCCTTCATCATGTACCTCATAATCGAAAATTTGAAATTGATTTTCTAATAGCATCGCAGCTTTATTTTCATTATTCACCTGAAATTCTATGTACTTACGGTTTGCTTTGCGCAGCTTATCAAGAGAAACTTCTTCTAGTAACCTTCCTTCGTGAATAATTCCGATACGATCAACTAACTGTTCTACCTCTGCTAATATGTGACTAGAAATGAGTATCGTTATATTTCTTTCTTGAGCTAAAGAATGAATAAGTTTTCGCATTTCTTTAATACCGATGGGGTCTAGTCCGTTAGTTGGTTCATCTAATATGAGTAATTCGGGATAATGGAGAAGGGCGCGTGCAATTCCTAGGCGCTGCTTCATTCCTAAAGAATACTTTCCTACTAACTTTTTTGTTTCATGCTGCAAGCCCACTATTTCTAATGTGTCTTCAATAGCATTCTTTTTGTAAACCCCGATTATCTTTGCATTAATTAATAAGTTTTCTTTTGCAGTTAAGTTTTCATAAAACCCTGGAACTTCAACGATAGAACCAATTCTACTTAAAATATCTTTTTGATTTTGAAATAAGTCCTCTCCGAATATTTCGATAGTTCCACTTGTAGGTTTTATAAGACCGAGTAGCATACGAATGGTTGTTGTTTTACCAGCACCGTTACGTCCTATAAATCCATAAATCTCTCCTTGTTGAACGTTAATATTTAGATTATCTACGGATTTTTGCTTGCCATATACTTTAGTAAGATTAGTCGTTTTTATAATTGTGTTTATAGGAGACACCCACTTTCTATAAGTTCTTACTTACATGATAAAAAGGAAGGCTTAACTGCATATTAATCATTTCTTAACTATTTCTTAAAAGTATTGTGTTTTGGAATGGAAAAGCCAAAAGTGGTTCGTTCCCATGGAATACTTTCAACCCATATATGCCCACCATTCTTCTCAACGAGCGCTTTAGAAATAGAAAGGCCGAGCCCGCTACCACCAAAAGACGAGTTTCTTGATTGTTCGCTTCGGTACATTCGCTCAAATACGTTTTGTAAATCATGTTTTGGAATACCAGGGCCTTTGTCCCAAATAAGAAGTTCATATGCTGCATCCGTTTCTAGTAGTTCGACTCCTATTGTTTTCCCATCCTTTCCGTAATAAATGGCATTTTTCATTAAATTACCTATAATCCGCATAAGGCTTAGGTGATCTGCAATGATAGGACAAGTAGACTCTGGCATAAGAACTTGCAGTTTAATATTATGTTTTGAGATTTCAGGTAAAAAATCGATCAAAACTTCTCTAGTAACTTCAGAAAAGTCGAGTTTTTCTTCTTTTAGTGGAAATTCATTAGCGTCTAGCTTTGCCATATTGAATATTTCATCAACTAGGTGCTTTAAGTTATTTGATTTCATATAAAGTATTTTAAGATATTCTTGCTTTTCTATTTCAGAAGCAGCAACCCCATCTTTTAAAGCGTCGATATATCCAATAATGGAGGTGAGTGGTGTTCGGATATCGTGTGAGATACTAGATAAAAGTTGTTTTCTAGATTCCTCAGACCTTTTTGCTTTAATCCGAACCTTTTCTAATTCAGCTATTAGTTCGTTTATTGAAAAAACGATATTATGTAACGATTGATCATTACTTGTGAATAATCTCGTTTGTAAATTCCCCTTTAGTGCACGACTTAATTTAGTGTCTATTGATTTGTGATTTTGAATAAATTGTATTCTTGAAAAGAAGAGATACATTGTAATTAAGATAAGGGTAATAAATAAAGAAATTTTTACTTTTGGATCCATTTGTATATGTAAAAGCCCGTAAATGATAAGTTGTAATGAAATAAGGAAGAGGATTTTATCAATCTTCAAGCTTTTCACCTACAAACTTATAGCCAATTCCCCATACAGTTTGAATGAATTTTGGATTGGAAGGATCGATTTCTATTTTCTTTCTAAGTTTTCGAATATGTACCATAACGGTATTATCATCTTCTATATAATTATCGTCCCATACATTGCGAAAGAGCTGTGTTTTTGTAAATACTTGTCCTGGGTTTGAAGTAAAGAATTTTAATAGTTCTAGTTCTTTTCCGGTTAAGCTGATTTCTTCTTTATTTGTGTGAACTGTATATGTATTTAAATTGATAGTTAGTCCTTTAAAAGCTAAAGTTGTCTTCTCTTGTACATTAATGTTACTTCCAAGAACTAAAAAACGCCGTATAAGAGCTTTGACTCGTGCAACTACTTCGTGAATGCTGAAAGGCTTCGTAATGTAATCATCAGCACCAATGCTTAAACCTAAAATTTTATCGACTTCGTGATCTTTAGCGGTTAGCATTAATATCGGTACGTTAGTTTTATCTCTAAGCTTTCTACATA
Source organism: Bacillus sp. GS3m_15504 (assembly GCF_055825275.1). Taxonomy (NCBI): domain Bacteria; kingdom Bacillati; phylum Bacillota; class Bacilli; order Caryophanales; family Bacillaceae; genus Bacillus; species Bacillus sp. GS3m_15504. Next base: position 4,639 of record NZ_JBVVNL010000016.1, read on the forward strand.
CTTCGATACCATCTACTTTTGGCATCATAAGATCTAATATAACGATGCTATAGTTGTTTTGATTAAATAACTGTAAGGCTACTTCGCCATCAATCGCAGTATCTACCATATATAATTCTCGTTCTAAATATATTTTTAGTAAATTACGGATTTCTTTATCATCATCTGCTATAAGGATACGTATATCTTTCATATCTTCACCTGCTTCTAATAGATTTTCATTGATGGTACAACAACCCTCTAATTATATACTAGTATTTGTTAAAATAAGGTTAATAGTTTTAGGGAAGGGAAATATTCACGCCAATTAAGCCTAGGGTCAAAGTAAATTGAATATGTTTTGCGAGAATAAATTAAAGAGAAGCAGAAGGTAGTTTTCAGTAATGAATTTTTGTAGGGACGTATATAGCTAAAAGAGCGTAAAAACATTTAATTGAATATCTTTATAAAAAGTGTTGACGATTAGAGTATAGAGGTGTAATATAGAACAAGTCGCCGATGACAATAACGTCGAAAGCGACAAACGAAATGAAAAATTTAGTTGACATTGAAAGATGAAGATGTTAACATAAGGAAGTCGCAAATAAGCGGCAGACAAGTTCTTTGAAAACTGAACGAAACAAACAACGTGAAACGTCAATTTTTATTTTAGATGCTAGACAAACTAACTTTATTGGAGAGTTTGATCCTGGCTCAGGATGAACGCTGGCGGCGTGCCTA
>NZ_JBVVNL010000017.1:0-2947 GCF_055825275.1 Bacillus sp. GS3m_15504
TTTTTAATTTTTAGTTTGGTTAAGTTAGAAAGGGCGCACGGTGGATGCCTTGACACTAGGAGTCGATGAAGGACGGGACTAACGCCGATATGCTTCGGGGAGCTGTAAGTAAGCTTTGATCCGAAGATTTCCGAATGGGGAAACCCACCATACGTAATGGTATGGTATCCTTATCTGAATACATAGGGTAAGGAAGACAGACCCAGGGAACTGAAACATCTAAGTACCTGGAGGAAGAGAAAGCAAATGCGATTTCCTGAGTAGCGGCGAGCGAAACGGAACATAGCCCAAACCAAGAGGCTTGCCTCTTGGGGTTGTAGGACATTCTATACGGAGTTACAAAGGAACGAGGTAGACGAAGCGACCTGGAAAGGTCCGTCGTAGAGGGTAACAACCCCGTAGTCGAAACTTCGTTCTCTCTTGAATGTATCCTGAGTACGGCGGAACACGTGAAATTCCGTCGGAATCTGGGAGGACCATCTCCCAAGGCTAAATACTCCCTAGTGATCGATAGTGAACCAGTACCGTGAGGGAAAGGTGAAAAGCACCCCGGAAGGGGAGTGAAAGAGATCCTGAAACCGTGTGCCTACAAATAGTCAGAGCCCGTTAACGGGTGATGGCGTGCCTTTTGTAGAATGAACCGGCGAGTTACGATCCCGTGCGAGGTTAAGCTGAAGAGGCGGAGCCGCAGCGAAAGCGAGTCTGAATAGGGCGTTTAGTACGTGGTCGTAGACCCGAAACCAGGTGATCTACCCATGTCCAGGGTGAAGTTCAGGTAACACTGAATGGAGGCCCGAACCCACGCACGTTGAAAAGTGCGGGGATGAGGTGTGGGTAGCGGAGAAATTCCAATCGAACCTGGAGATAGCTGGTTCTCCCCGAAATAGCTTTAGGGCTAGCCTTAAGTGTAAGAGTCTTGGAGGTAGAGCACTGATTGGACTAGGGGTCCTCATCGGATTACCGAATTCAGTCAAACTCCGAATGCCAATGACTTATCCTTAGGAGTCAGACTGCGAGTGATAAGATCCGTAGTCAAAAGGGAAACAGCCCAGACCGCCAGCTAAGGTCCCAAAGTGTGTATTAAGTGGAAAAGGATGTGGAGTTGCTTAGACAACTAGGATGTTGGCTTAGAAGCAGCCACCATTTAAAGAGTGCGTAATAGCTCACTAGTCGAGTGACTCTGCGCCGAAAATGTACCGGGGCTAAATACACCACCGAAGCTGCGGATTGATACCAATGGTATCAGTGGTAGGGGAGCGTTCTAAGGACAGTGAAGTCAGACCGGAAGGACTGGTGGAGTGCTTAGAAGTGAGAATGCCGGTATGAGTAGCGAAAGACGGGTGAGAATCCCGTCCACCGAATGCCTAAGGTTTCCTGAGGAAGGCTCGTCCGCTCAGGGTTAGTCAGGACCTAAGCCGAGGCCGACAGGCGTAGGCGATGGACAACAGGTTGATATTCCTGTACCACCTCTTTATCGTTTGAGCAATGGAGGGACGCAGAAGGATAGAAGAAGCGTGCGATTGGTTGTGCACGTCCAAGCAGTTAGGCTGATAAGTAGGCAAATCCGCTTATCGTGAAGGCTGAGCTGTGATGGGGAAGCTCCTTATGGAGCGAAGTCTTTGATTCCCCGCTGCCAAGAAAAGCTTCTAGCGAGATAAAAGGTGCCTGTACCGCAAACCGACACAGGTAGGCGAGGAGAGAATCCTAAGGTGTGCGAGAGAACTCTGGTTAAGGAACTCGGCAAAATGACCCCGTAACTTCGGGAGAAGGGGTGCTTTCTTAACGGAAAGCCGCAGTGAATAGGCCCAAGCGACTGTTTAGCAAAAACACAGCTCTCTGCGAAGCCGTAAGGCGAAGTATAGGGGGTGACACCTGCCCGGTGCTGGAAGGTTAAGGAGAGGGGTTAGCGTAAGCGAAGCTCTGAACTGAAGCCCCAGTAAACGGCGGCCGTAACTATAACGGTCCTAAGGTAGCGAAATTCCTTGTCGGGTAAGTTCCGACCCGCACGAAAGGTGTAACGATTTGGGCACTGTCTCAACCAGAGACTCGGTGAAATTATAGTACCTGTGAAGATGCAGGTTACCCGCGACAGGACGGAAAGACCCCGTGGAGCTTTACTGTAGCCTGATATTGAATTTTGGTACAGTTTGTACAGGATAGGCGGGAGCCTTTGAAACCGGAGCGCTAGCTTCGGTGGAGGCGCTGGTGGGATACCGCCCTGACTGTATTGAAATTCTAACCTACGGGTCTTATCGACCCGGGAGACAGTGTCAGGTGGGCAGTTTGACTGGGGCGGTCGCCTCCTAAAGTGTAACGGAGGCGCCCAAAGGTTCCCTCAGAATGGTTGGAAATCATTCGTAGAGTGCAAAGGCATAAGGGAGCTTGACTGCGAGACCTACAAGTCGAGCAGGGACGAAAGTCGGGCTTAGTGATCCGGTGGTTCCGCATGGAAGGGCCATCGCTCAACGGATAAAAGCTACCCCGGGGATAACAGGCTTATCTCCCCCAAGAGTCCACATCGACGGGGAGGTTTGGCACCTCGATGTCGGCTCATCGCATCCTGGGGCTGTAGTCGGTCCCAAGGGTTGGGCTGTTCGCCCATTAAAGCGGTACGCGAGCTGGGTTCAGAACGTCGTGAGACAGTTCGGTCCCTATCCGTCGTGGGCGTAGGAAATTTGAGAGGAGCTGTCCTTAGTACGAGAGGACCGGGATGGACGCACCGCTGGTGTACCAGTTGTTCTGCCAAGGGCATAGCTGGGTAGCTATGTGCGGAAGGGATAAGTGCTGAAAGCATCTAAGCATGAAGCCCCCCTCAAGATGAGATTTCCCATAGCGTAAGCTAGTAAGATCCCTGAAAGATGATCAGGTTGATAGGTTCGAGGTGGAAGCATGGTGACATGTGGAGCTGACGAATACTAATAGATCGAGGACTTAACCATATAATATG
>NZ_JBVVNL010000018.1:0-2587 GCF_055825275.1 Bacillus sp. GS3m_15504
CCGCTAACTTCATAAGAGCAAGCTCTTAATCCATTCGCTCGACTTGCATGTATTAGGCACGCCGCCAGCGTTCATCCTGAGCCAGGATCAAACTCTCCAATAAAGTTAGTTTGTCTAGCATCTAAAAATAAAAATTGACGTTTCACGTTGTTTGTTTCGTTCAGTTTTCAAAGAACTACTTGGCCGCTCATTTGCGACTTCCTTATGTTAACATCTTCATCTTTCAATGTCAACTAAGTTTTTCATTTCGTTTGTCGCTTGCGACGTTAATGTCATCAGCGACTTTTCTTATATTACACCTCTATATAATAATAGTCAATATTAATCTTTCATTTTTTTAAAAAAGATAAAAAAGACTTTCATACCTCCCTTTTGTTTCTCATAAATATCAATAAGATAACTGAAAGGAGTGTAGAACTTGTTCAATCCTTCTTTATTACACGTCATAAACTCCCATTCAAGAAGCCCACACTATCATAGGAAGTTTCCAATCATTCTATTTTGGAGTCAAAAAAGCGGCTGTACTTCTCTTGCTAAGTGGTTCTTTTACCAGATTGATTTATTACAAACAGCTCTAAGTTATAGTCCTTTCATTCATAATTATGAATATGATATATACAAAAGTACACCTGCCTATAGTGTAAAACTAGGGGTAGCGTTACGAGAAAAACAAAAAGAAACTTTTAAACTTGTTCGTAACCCTTATAGAAGAGCAGTCAGTTCTTTCATATCCTTAATTGCACCTCCTTATATGGAAAATCCCGAATGGAAACCCATCCGAAAGTTTTTATATCAAGATGAAAATTCCCCCAAAGGGATCTCATTTAAACAATTTCTATACTATCTATTTATGAAAGGGGCTCACGCAAGTGATATTAACCCACATTTCACACAACAATATATAGCTGGTGAAGAAGAATATGTGACCAATTATATATACTTAGAAAACTTCGATCAGGAAATGAAAAAATTAGAAAAGCGTTTCGAATTAAAAATCGCACCAATAAATGAGTTTTCAACATCATGGCATCATCAAACTCCCGCCATGATTTATAAAGGGAATTTTAGCGAAGGCGATATTACTGACCCTTCATTTCCCCGTCATCCAACTTTTGAAAGCTTTTATGATACTGAATGTATACAACTTGTTCAAACAATATTTCAAAATGATTTCAATACGTATAAATATAGTAGAGAATACCCATACTGATTTCAATCTATTATCTTTGCCAAATGAAAAAACGCCTAATATATTAGGTGTTTTTTCATTTAAACCATATACAACATACTGCTTAGCATTCCTTACTATTTAAATTATCCCTCTTTAATAACTTACTTATTTTTTGTTTATCTGCCCAGCCTACCCCTATTAAAACTAAACTGCCTCCGATTACTATCTTCCACGTTACAGACTCATCTAATAAAACAATTGAAGCAACAATACTTATTAATGGTAATGCATTTAAATATAATCCACTTACTGATGCTGAGACCGTCTCTAACGCTCTATTCCAAAACCAATACGCTAAAATTGTTGCCCCGATAACAAGATACATTACACTAAATCCTGTCTTCCATGTTTCGATTTTTGGAAAACCATAGTAAAAAGTTTCTGCCATTGCAAATGGTAAGAGGATAACAGCCCCAATGATTAAAGTTAATGTTGTAAAAACCTTGTTTGATAAATACTGTTCTTGTTTTGGTCTTTTCAGCAATATTGTATAGAAAGCAAATAAGAAAGTACTTAATAAAATAAGGATGTCTCCTATTAAAGATACTTCCTGATCGACGTTACTAGATGGAATGGTAATAAGAAGTACTCCGACACCCCCCAATGCAATACCTATCCAATAATTAAGCTGGATTTTTTCTTTCAAAAAGAACGCAGAAAACAGAATTGTAACTAAAGGTAAAGCAGCATCAATAATACTAACATGCAATCCGCTTGTTAAAGAAATACCGTAAGATGTGAACATAAAGTATCCAGCTACACCAGTAAAAGATAGTAAACTCATTCTTTTCCACGGGACTTGTTTATGTTCAACTGATCTTTTTAATTGTTTAAATGAGAATAGCAAGCAAATTCCACTAGCGAATAAAAGGCGAATAAATAACAAAGTAAATGGCTGAATAGATTCTAGCGCCCACTTTGTTGGTGCAATGGCTGTCCCCCATAATATAACAGCCACTAATAACATGCATATTTCTTTCATAATCTCCCACACCCATCAAAAATATATGTTAACCATCTTAATTATAGATATTTTCTTATGCGAAATCCTTTAAAAATGAAAAAACGTTATGTGAAAAACAACTGAATAGTTATTTTCCGCATAACGTTTTCATATATTTTTAGTCATTCTACAACTTAATTATATAAAAGGTAATTCTTACCTTAAACTAGCATTTTAGGATTGCTAAATTTACCGATTATGTTATTTGGTATAGAAAAATAAACACAAAAAACCTAAGTCGAATCGACTTAGGTTTTTGCTTGGCGACGTCCTACTCTCACAGGGACAAGGTCCCAACTACCATCGGCGCTAGAGAGCTTAACTTCCGTGTTCGGTATGGGAACGGGTGTGAC
>NZ_JBVVNL010000019.1:0-2513 GCF_055825275.1 Bacillus sp. GS3m_15504
ACCCGTTCCCATACCGAACACGGAAGTTAAGCTCTCTAGCGCCGATGGTAGTTGGGACCTTGTCCCTGTGAGAGTAGGACGTCGCCAAGCAAGCTTAAGACGAGTCAGAATGACTCGTCTTTTTTGTGTTTTTAATCTCTTATCAGCCTCAAGTTATCCTTTTATATTCAATTTCTTTCATCATTTTCAATGTGTAGTTTAAGATTTTCTATTTTATTTTTTTGTGGAAGTAATTTATTGATGTGTTAAAATAGTACAGTTATTTTTTAAAACAATTTAATATAGGGATATTAATTTTTAAAAAGGAGATAATATGAAAAAGATAGGTATGATTACTATAGTAGTCTTAGTCCTTCTAGCGATTGTGTATATGTTAGTCGGGAATTATTTTTATAATTATGCGTTGAATGCGAAACAAGAGAAAGAATTTTTGCAAGGTAATCCTCATTTAGAAGAAACGGTAAATGCATCGGGAGATGTATTGGCTATAAATGAAGAAAAGAATGCGAACTTCGTATCAAAGTATAAGCCTAACACATTAACTATACGTTCTTTCGATAAATTGAATTTAAAAGGTTATGAATATATGAATGAACAATCTAGTCATAAATGGGCAATTGTAGTTCATGGATACAATGGTAGAGCATCAGAAATGACGAAATATATTCGTAACTTTTATGAACAAGGTTATAATGTCATAGCACCAGATCTTCGTGGGCACGGAAATAGTGAAGGAAATTATGTTGGTATGGGCTGGCATGATCGTAAAGATATTTTGGTTTGGATTCAACAAGTTGTAAAGAAAGACCCTAATGCTGAAATAGCACTATTTGGTGTTTCGATGGGCGCGGCAACTGTAATGATGACTTCAGGTGAAGAGTTACCTTCTAACGTTAAAGTTATTATTGAAGATTGTGGATACTCAACTGTTATTGATGAATTTACTTATCAACTAAAAGATTTATTCCACTTGCCGAAATTTCCCGTTATGAATGCGGCAAATACAGTTACAAAATTAAGAGCTGGATATGATTTGGAAGAAGCTTCAGCCGTAAAACAAGTGGCGAAAAGTAAAACACCGATACTATTCATTCACGGGGATGCGGATACATTCGTTCCTTTTGAAATGTTAGATGAAGTATATAATGCTGCAAAAGTAGAAAAAGAGAAATTAATTGTTCCAGGTGCTGGACATGGAGAAGCTGAGAAGATAGATTCAAACACATATTGGAATACCGTATGGAAGTTCGTGGGGAGATATATTCCAGTATAATTAGATTTATATATACGATAATCAGAAGGTGATACTTTTGATTATCGTTTTTCTATTTATAAATTCATTTTAGGTTTTAGTATATAAGGCTTGAAGCATAAATTTTTGAATTCCTTAGTGCCAGTGCTACAATGATTGAAAACTACATGTTAATGAGGTGTTTCTATGAAAATTGAAGTATGGTCAGATTTTGTATGCCCATTTTGCTACATTGGGAAACGTAGGTTAGAAGTGGCTTTAGAGCAATTTCCTCATAAGAAGGATGTTGAAGTTGAGTTTAAAAGTTTTGAATTAGACCAAAATGCTCCAATCTATTCTGGAACAAGTATTAATGAAGTACTTGCATCAAAGTATGGGATTAGTATTGAAGAAGCGAAACGTAATAATGTGCAGCTAGGCAATCATGCGGCTAGCATGGGTTTAAGTTTTAATTTTGATGAGATGAAGCCGACGAACACTTTTGATGCGCATCGTCTTGCGAAATTTGCAAAGGATCAAGGGAAAGAAAAAGAAGTTACGGAAAAACTACTTTTTGCATATTTCACTGAATCAAGAAATTTAAGTGATGTGGATACGCTCGCTACTATAGCTGAAGCTTCAGGTTTAGATAAACAAGAAGCTTTAAAGGTTATTAATGATAAAAGTGCATATGCAAATGATGTTAGAGTTGATGAAGCGATCGCTCAGCAATATCAAATTTCAGGAGTACCTTATTTTATTATTAATCAAAAGTATGCTATTTCAGGTGCGCAACCACTTGAAACTTTTGTTGGTGCACTTCAGCAAGTGTGGGAAGAAGAGAATCCTGTACCTAAGTTACAAGAGCTTTCTTCAGAAGGTGGAAGCGATATGTCTTGTACAGATGAAAGCTGTTCGGTACCTTCAAAAGAACAATAGTTTTTATGATGGAAAGCAACCCATAGAGTATTATATGGGTTGCTTATATATTCTGATAGAAGAGGTATGTAAATAGGGTTTTAAAAAAATGAAGTTTTTTTAAAAAACGTATTGACGATTAATACTTAGAGGTGTAATATAGAACAAGTCGCCGATGACAATAACGTCGAAAGCGACAAACGAAATAAAAAACTTAGTTGACATTAACTAACGAAGATGTTAACATAAGGAAGTCGCAAATGAGCGGCAGACGAGTTCTTTGAAAACTGAACGAAACAAACAACGTGAAACGTCAATTTTTATTTTATGATGCTAGACAAACTAACTTTATTGGAGAGTTTGA
>NZ_JBVVNL010000021.1:0-1422 GCF_055825275.1 Bacillus sp. GS3m_15504
AATAACTAACAATTGGAGGTGCGGTTTTATTATGTCTAGAAAATATAAATTCGAATTAAAAAGAAATGCCGTTGAACATTATTTAAATACAAATGATTCTTTTAAAGTGACTGCCAAAAAATATCAAGTCAGTATATCGTTATTAAAAGAGTGGGTGGCACGTACTAGAGAACAAGGAATAGAGTCCTTAAACTCTAAATGTACAAGGTATGACATTCAGTTTAAAATGGAAGTATTGAATTTTATGAACAATACAGGAGCTTCGCCCCTACAAGCGGCCGCTATGTTCAACGTTCCATCTCCTCGTACCGTTAGGAAGTGGCGATCAATGCTAGAATCACAGGGGATAGATGCTCTTCGTAAAACAAGTAAGGGGTACTCCACTGTGAAGAAGAAACAGGCTATTGCACCTAAGAAAAAACAAAATATTAACTCTCAAAATGATTTACAAAAAGAAATTGAATACTTACGCATGGAAAATGCTTATTTAAAAAAGTTACACGCCTTAATTCAACAAAAACAACAATCTCTGAAAAAGACAAAGCACACATAATATATGAGTTAAGGCATGAATATAAAATTATCGACTTGATTAAAGCGGCTGAAATGGCTCGTAGTACATATTATTACTGGGTGAAACAAATGAGTCGTGAAGATAAATATAACGAGGTTAAAGAAAGTATTAAGCAGATTTTTCAGGAACACCAAGGGCGATATGGCTATAGGCGTATCACACTTGAATTACGTAATCAGGGCTATACCATTAACCACAAAACCGTCCTTCGCTTAATGAATCAATTAGGGTTAAAATCGTTGGTAAGAATCACTAAATACCGCTCTTATCGCGGGAAGGTTGGGAAGGTAGCGCCAAATGTCTTGAAGCGTGATTTCAAGGCCTCTAAGCCTAATGAAAAGTGGGTTACAGATGTTACTGAAGTTCATTTGTTTGGTGAAAAACTCTACCTATCTCCTATTCTAGACTTGTTTAATGGTGAGATTATTTCCTATAATATTGAGAAACGCCCTACATTCCTTCTAGTCGAAAGGATGTTAGATAAGGCTTTAAAATGCTTGGATAAAGAAGATACTCCTATCCTTCATTCAGATCAAGGTTGGCACTATCAAATGGATAGATATCAATATATTTTAAGAGAAAATAATATAACTCAAAGTATGTCCCGTAAGGGAAATTGCTTAGATAATGCAGTCATTGAAAATTTCTTTGGCTTATTAAAATCTGAATTACTTTATCTTAAAGATTTTGAAAGTATGGAACACTTTAGGGAAGAACTAGAGAATTATATTTATTATTACAATAATAAAAGGATTAAGGCAAAATTAAAAGGATTGCCTCCTGTAAAATACAGAATTCAATCCTTATTAGCTGCTTAAATATATGTCTAACTTTTCGGGTCCAGTTCA
>NZ_JBVVNL010000022.1:0-699 GCF_055825275.1 Bacillus sp. GS3m_15504
GGTGACTATCAGTTTATCGAAACGAAAGCTCCAAAACATTACGACTTAAATCAAAACCCTATCAACTTTACTGTTGAAAAGAGTCAAACCGCTACAGCTTCTGTTACCGCTACGAATAGCTTAACGAAGGGCGCTGTAGAACTAACGAAAGTCGATGATATTGACGGGACTACTCTTGAAGGAGCTATCTTTAAAATTGTTGATTCTAACGGACATGATGTTCGCACTGATTTAACTACTGATAAAGATGGCAAAATTTCTGTTTCTGATTTACGTCCTGGTGACTATCAGTTCATCGAAACGAAAGCTCCTAAGCATTATGACTTAAATCAAACTCCTATCAACTTTACTGTTGAAAAGAGTCAAACCGCTACAGCTTCTGTTACTGCTAAGAATAGCTTAACGAAGGGCGCTGTAGAATTAACGAAAGTCGATGATATCGACGGGACTACTCTTGAAGGAGCTATCTTTAAAATTGTTGATTCTAACGGACATGATGTTCGCACTGATTTAACTACTAATAAAGATGGAAAAATCTCTGTTTCTGATTTACGTCCGGGTGACTATCAGTTTATCGAAACGAAAGCTCCAAAACATTACGACTTAAATCAAAACCCTATCAACTTTACTGTTGAAAAGAGTCAAACCGCTACAGCTTCTGTTACCGCTACGAATAGCTTAACGAAGGGCGCTGTAGAA
>NZ_JBVVNL010000024.1:0-626 GCF_055825275.1 Bacillus sp. GS3m_15504
CCCTGCTTGTAAGGCAGGTGCTCTCCCAGCTGAGCTAATCCTCCAAAAGTGGTGACCCGTACGGGATTCGAACCCGTGTTACCGCCGTGAAAGGGCGGTGTCTTAACCACTTGACCAACGGGCCAAAAAAGTTTTAAACCTATTCCCAAGCTTCCAACCGGGCTTGAACCGGTGACCTCTTCCTTACCATGGAAGTGCTCTACCAGCTGAGCTATGGAAGCATAATGGCTCCGCAGGTAGGACTCGAACCTACGACCGATCGGTTAACAGCCGATAGCTCTACCACTGAGCTACTGCGGAATAATATTAGCCTGGCAACGTCCTACTCTCACAGGGACAAGGTCCCAACTACCATCGGCGCTAGAGAGCTTAACTTCCGTGTTCGGTATGGGAACGGGTGTGACCTCTCTGCCATCATTACCAGACTTTTATCATTATAAACATTTCTTTCGAAATGTCAAGAAGAAAATTATATATTCCTTCAAAACTAGATAACATCGCTTCATATTATATGGTTAAGTCCTCGATCTATTAGTATTCGTCAGCTCCACATGTCACCATGCTTCCACCTCGAACCTATCAACCTGATCATCTTTCAGGGATCTTACTAGCTTACGCTATGGGAA
>NZ_JBVVNL010000025.1:0-458 GCF_055825275.1 Bacillus sp. GS3m_15504
CCTTACAAGCAGGGGGTCGGCGGTTCGATCCCGTCATCCTCCACCATTTAGCCGACTTAGCTCAATTGGTAGAGCAACTGACTTGTAATCAGTAGGTTGGGGGTTCAAGTCCTCTAGTCGGCACCAGTTTTTATTGTAAGAGCCATTAGCTCAGTTGGTAGAGCATCTGACTTTTAATCAGAGGGTCGAAGGTTCGAGTCCTTCATGGCTCACCATTTTTAATGAAATATGCGGGTGTGGCGGAATTGGCAGACGCACTAGACTTAGGATCTAGCGCCTTTGGCGTGGGGGTTCGACTCCCTTCACCCGCACTTTTAATGAAATAACTCAAACATGTCTTGCGGAAGTAGTTCAGTGGTAGAATACAACCTTGCCAAGGTTGGGGTCGCGGGTTCGAATCCCGTCTTCCGCTCCAATTTTCAATATGACATGCCGGGGTGGCGGAACAGGCAGACGCA
>NZ_JBVVNL010000026.1:0-451 GCF_055825275.1 Bacillus sp. GS3m_15504
GCATTGTATTGATGAAGGATGTTATGTTGTTGATAATCATTGCGTTCGAACAATCCACGCAGAAATGAATGCAATTTTACAATGTGCGAAGTTTGGCGTCCCTACAGAAGGGGCAGAAATTTATGTGACACATTTCCCTTGCCTGCAATGTACAAAGATGATTTTACAAGCAGGGATTAAAAAGATTTATTATTTAAAGGATTACCGTAATGATGCGTACGCCCTAAATTTAATTGAACAAGTAGGAGCCACGGTTGAAAAAGTGACTTTAGTACCAAAATATTTTGCCGAATTACAATGGGGAGAAGAATTTGCCACACTTGAGGACAATCCTTCCTCAGCTGAGGAATAATTGGTTCTTCATAGCTCTGCTGACTAGTTGTGGGCTGTGGTGTTTTTTCGCACCTAGTCTATTAGGAGCTCTTCTTTTTTCTATCACTGTTATCCGTAT
>NZ_JBVVNL010000027.1:0-450 GCF_055825275.1 Bacillus sp. GS3m_15504
CCTTACAAGCAGGGGGTCGGCGGTTCGATCCCGTCATCCTCCACCATTTAGCCGACTTAGCTCAATTGGTAGAGCAACTGACTTGTAATCAGTAGGTTGGGGGTTCAAGTCCTCTAGTCGGCACCAGAAATCATGGCGGTTGTGGCGAAGTGGTTAACGCACCGGATTGTGGCTCCGGCATTCGTGGGTTCGATTCCCATCAGTCGCCCCATTTTTCTTAAATAAATTAATATGCGGGTGTGGCGGAATTGGCAGACGCACCAGACTTAGGATCTGGCGCCTTTGGCGTGGGGGTTCGACTCCCTTCACCCGCACTTTTAATTAAATAACTCATACATGTCTTGCGGAAGTAGTTCAGTGGTAGAATACAACCTTGCCAAGGTTGGGGTCGCGGGTTCGAATCCCGTCTTCCGCTCCAATTTTCAATATGACATGCCGGGGTGGCGGAAC
>NZ_JBVVNL010000028.1:0-424 GCF_055825275.1 Bacillus sp. GS3m_15504
TCCTGCGGTGGGTGACCACCGTGCGGGTTCGACCCCCGCCCTCGGCACCATATGCGCCCGTAGCTCAATTGGATAGAGCGTTTGACTACGGATCAAGAGGTTAGGGGTTCGACTCCTCTCGGGCGCGTTTTCTTTCGGGAAGTGGCTCAGCTTGGTAGAGCACCTGGTTTGGGACCAGGGGGTCGCAGGTTCAAATCCTGTCTTCCCGATACTTGTTTGGGGCCTTAGCTCAGCTGGGAGAGCGCCTGCCTTGCACGCAGGAGGTCAGCGGTTCGATCCCGCTAGGCTCCACCAAAAAAGTTCTTTGAAAACTGAACGAAACAAACAACGTGAAACGTCAATTTTTATTTTAGATGCTAGACAAACTAACTTTATTGGAGAGTTTGATCCTGGCTCAGGATGAACGCTGGCGGCGTGCCTAATA
>NZ_JBVVNL010000029.1:0-403 GCF_055825275.1 Bacillus sp. GS3m_15504
GTTTTAGTTTGCGGTATTCCCCGAGAGTGACAGTAATTTCCGCGCCAAGCAAGACGATACACCATGTCCAGTAGACCCAAACAAAGAGAATGGGGATCACCGCCAGCACACCGTAAATGAGCTGATATGACGGGAACATGGTGATATAAAGCGCGAAACCTTTCTTTCCTGCTTCGAACAGGAGTGCGGCGACAAACGCGCCGACAATCGCGTCGCGGTTAGGTACGCGGATGGTAGGAACAATGCTGTACAGCAACCAGAAGGAGATCCACGACAACAGCAACGGAAAAATACGCAGCACGTTGTCGATGACAGTATTGAGATCGCTCGCCCAGCGCAGGGAGAGCAAATAGGAACTGATCGCCAGACTGGCCCCTGCCAGCAGCGGCCCCAGCGTTAAAAT
>NZ_JBVVNL010000030.1:0-351 GCF_055825275.1 Bacillus sp. GS3m_15504
CTGGAATCGCTAGTAATCGCGGATCAGCATGCCGCGGTGAATACGTTCCCGGGCCTTGTACACACCGCCCGTCACACCACGAGAGTTTGTAACACCCGAAGTCGGTGGGGTAACCTTTTGGAGCCAGCCGCCTAAGGTGGGACAGATGATTGGGGTGAAGTCGTAACAAGGTAGCCGTATCGGAAGGTGCGGCTGGATCACCTCCTTTCTATGGAGAATTGATGAACGCTGTTCATCAATATAAGTTTCCGTGTTTCGTTTTGTTCAGTTTTGAGAGAACTATCTCTCATATATAAATGTATGTTCTTTGAAAACTAGATAACAGTGTAGCTCATATTTTTTAATTTTTAG
>NZ_JBVVNL010000031.1:0-328 GCF_055825275.1 Bacillus sp. GS3m_15504
TCAACTTTCTCTTCTTCTGGTTTTACATGTATTTCCGGTTTCTCCGTAACTTCTGGCTTCTCTAGTTCTTTCGGCTCTTCTGTTACTTTCGGTTCTTCCGGCTTTTCTTCTTTTATTTCTTCTATTGTTTCTTCTTCAACTTGTTCTTCTTCTGGTTTTACATGTATTTCCGGCTTCTCCGTAACTTCTGGCTTCTCTAGTTCTTTCGGCTCTTCTGTCACATTTGGTGTTTCTGGTTTTTCTTCTTTTATTTCTTCTGTCGTTTCTTCTTCAACTTTCTCTTCTTCTGGTTTTACATGTATTTCCGGTTTCTCCGTAACTTCTGGCT
>NZ_JBVVNL010000032.1:0-316 GCF_055825275.1 Bacillus sp. GS3m_15504
CGGACCTGTTGCTCCCGTTATTCCCGTCGGACCTGTTGCTCCCGTTATTCCCGCCGGACCTGTTGCTCCCGTTATTCCCGTCGGACCTGTTGCTCCCGTTATTCCCGCCGGACCTGTTGCTCCCGTTATTCCCGCCGGACCTGTTGCTCCCGTTATTCCCGCCGGACCTGTTGCTCCCGTTATTCCCGCCGGACCTGTTGCTCCCGTTATTCCCGTCGGACCTGTTGCTCCCGTTATTCCCGCCGGACCTGTTGCTCCCGTTATTCCCGTCGGACCTGTTGCTCCCGTTATTCCCGTCGGACCTGTTGCTCCCGTT
>NZ_JBVVNL010000033.1:0-305 GCF_055825275.1 Bacillus sp. GS3m_15504
AAGCATGGTGACATGTGGAGCTGACGAATACTAATAGATCGAGGACTTAACCATATAATATGAAGCAATGTTATCTAGTTTTGAAAGAATATAAAAAACTTGTTGACTTTCAAAGTTAAATAAGTTACAATGATTCTTGTCTTAAATGAATACAGTCTGGTAATGATGGCAGAGAGGTCACACCCGTTCCCATACCGAACACGGAAGTTAAGCTCTCTAGCGCCGATGGTAGTTGGGACCTTGTCCCTGTGAGAGTAGGACGTTGCCAGGCAATTCGGAGGATTAGCTCAGCTGGGAGAGCACCT
>NZ_JBVVNL010000034.1:0-279 GCF_055825275.1 Bacillus sp. GS3m_15504
TGGGCCTAAATGGACTCGAACCATCGACCTCACGCTTATCAGGCGTGCGCTCTAACCAGCTGAGCTATAGGCCCATACAAATTGCAGGATTTATTTATATCATATCCTCATTTAAGAGTCAATACTTTTTATTGAACTCTCAAAACTAAACGAAAACGAAACACGGAAACTTATATTGATGAACAGCGTTCATCAATTCTCCATAGAAAGGAGGTGATCCAGCCGCACCTTCCGATACGGCTACCTTGTTACGACTTCACCCCAATCATCTGTCCCACC
>NZ_JBVVNL010000035.1:0-274 GCF_055825275.1 Bacillus sp. GS3m_15504
ATAGGTTCGAGGTGGAAGCATGGTGACATGTGGAGCTGACGAATACTAATAGATCGAGGACTTAACCATATAATATGAAGCAATGTTATCTAGTTTTGAAAGAATATAAAAAACTTGTTGACTTTCAGAGTTAAATAAGTTACAATAATTCTTGTCTTAAATGAATACAGTCTGGTAATGATGGCAGAGAGGCCACACCCGTTCCCATACCGAACACGGAAGTTAAGCTCTCTAGCGCCGATGGTAGTTGGGACCTTGTCCCTGTGAGAGTAGG
>NZ_JBVVNL010000036.1:0-272 GCF_055825275.1 Bacillus sp. GS3m_15504
TTGCTCTTTTTCTTCCCTATTCCACTTTACTTGCATTCCTTTTGCGCTTTGCTTTCCTTAACTCTTCAACTTGCAACACGGTTGCTCTTTCTCTTACCTATCTCTCCTTACTTACATTCCTTTGCGCCTTGTTTACCTTAACTCTTCAACTTGCAACATCGTTGCTCTTTTTCTTCCCTATTCCACTTTACTTGCATTCCTTTTGCGCTTTGCTTTCCTTAACTCTTCAACTTGCAACACGGTTGCTCTTTCTCTTACCTATCTCTCCTTAC
>NZ_JBVVNL010000037.1:0-264 GCF_055825275.1 Bacillus sp. GS3m_15504
CTCCTGCGTGACAGGCAGGCATGTTAACCACTACACCACGGGACCATTTGGTTGCGGGGACAGGATTTGAACCTGCGACCTTCGGGTTATGAGCCCGACGAGCTACCGTGCTGCTCCACCCCGCGATGATATAAATAGCTTGGCGACGTCCTACTCTCACAGGGACAAGGTCCCAACTACCATCGGCGCTAGAGAGCTTAACTTCCGTGTTCGGTATGGGAACGGGTGTGACCTCTCTGCCATCATCACCAAACTATTGAAGGC
>NZ_JBVVNL010000038.1:0-256 GCF_055825275.1 Bacillus sp. GS3m_15504
TGAATACAGTCTGGTAATGATGGCAGAGAGGTCACACCCGTTCCCATACCGAACACGGAAGTTAAGCTCTCTAGCGCCGATGGTAGTTGGGACCTTGTCCCTGTGAGAGTAGGACGTTGCCAGGCAAATGGAGGATTAGCTCAGCTGGGAGAGCACCTGCCTTACAAGCAGGGGGTCGGCGGTTCGATCCCGTCATCCTCCACCATTTAGCCGACTTAGCTCAATTGGTAGAGCAACTGACTTGTAATCAGTAGGT
>NZ_JBVVNL010000039.1:0-255 GCF_055825275.1 Bacillus sp. GS3m_15504
GTTATCTAGTTTTCAAAGAACATACCATTTGCTATTTAAAATAGCTTTTTGGTGGAGCCTAGCGGGATCGAACCGCTGACCTCCTGCGTGCAAGGCAGGCGCTCTCCCAGCTGAGCTAAGGCCCCAAGTTGTATGGTGGGCCTAAATGGACTCGAACCATCGACCTCACGCTTATCAGGCGTGCGCTCTAACCAGCTGAGCTATAGGCCCATACAAATTGCAGGATTTATTTATATCATATCCTCATTTAAGAGT
>NZ_JBVVNL010000040.1:0-255 GCF_055825275.1 Bacillus sp. GS3m_15504
GGGGGGGGGGGGGGGGGGGGGGGGGGGGGGGGGGGGGGGGGGGGGGGGGGGGGGGGGGGGGGGGGGGGGGGGGGGGGGGGGGGGGGGGGGGGGGGGGGGGGGGGGGGGGGGGGGGGGGGGGGGGGGGGGGGGGGGGGGGGGGGGGGGGGGGGGGGGGGGGGGGGGGGGGGGGGGGGGGGGGGGGGGGGGGGGGGGGGGGGGGGGGGGGGGGGGGGGGGGGGGGGGGGGGGGGGGGGGGGGGGGGGGGGGGGGGGG
>NZ_JBVVNL010000041.1:0-255 GCF_055825275.1 Bacillus sp. GS3m_15504
TATCGAAACGAAAGCTCCAAAACATTACGACTTAAATCAAAACCCTATCAACTTTACTGTTGAAAAGAGTCAAACCGCTACAGCTTCTGTTACCGCTACGAATAGCTTAACGAAGGGCGCTGTAGAATTAACGAAAGTCGATGATATTGACGGGACTACTCTTGAAGGAGCTATCTTTAAAATTGTTGATTCTAACGGACATGATGTTCGCACTGATTTAACTACTGATAAAGATGGCAAAATTTCTGTTTCTGA
>NZ_JBVVNL010000042.1:0-249 GCF_055825275.1 Bacillus sp. GS3m_15504
AGAATTGATGAACGCTGTTCATCAATATAAGTTTCCGTGTTTCGTTTTGTTCAGTTTTGAGAGAACTATCTCTCATATATAAATGTATGTTCTTTGAAAACTAGATAACAGTGTAGCTCATATTTTTAATTTTTAGTTTGGTTAAGTTAGAAAGGGCGCACGGTGGATGCCTTGACACTAGGAGTCGATGAAGGACGGGACTAACGCCGATATGCTTCGGGGAGCTGTAAGTAAGCTTTGATCCGAAGA
>NZ_JBVVNL010000043.1:0-242 GCF_055825275.1 Bacillus sp. GS3m_15504
CTGGAATCGCTAGTAATCGCGGATCAGCATGCCGCGGTGAATACGTTCCCGGGCCTTGTACACACCGCCCGTCACACCACGAGAGTTTGTAACACCCGAAGTCGGTGGGGTAACCTTTTGGAGCCAGCCGCCTAAGGTGGGACAGATGATTGGGGTGAAGTCGTAACAAGGTAGCCGTATCGGAAGGTGCGGCTGGATCACCTCCTTTCTATGGAGAATTGATGAACGCTGTTCATCAATAT
>NZ_JBVVNL010000044.1:0-232 GCF_055825275.1 Bacillus sp. GS3m_15504
CAAGGTCCCAACTACCATCGGCGCTAGAGAGCTTAACTTCCGTGTTCGGTATGGGAACGGGTGTGACCTCTCTGCCATCATCACCAAACTATGAAGGCATATTCCTTCAAAACTAGATAACATTGCTACATATTATATGGTTAAGTCCTCGATCTATTAGTATTCGTCAGCTCCACATGTCACCATGCTTCCACCTCGAACCTATCAACCTGATCATCTTTCAGGGATCTTA
>NZ_JBVVNL010000045.1:0-221 GCF_055825275.1 Bacillus sp. GS3m_15504
ATGATCAGGTTGATAGGTTCGAGGTGGAAGCATGGTGACATGTGGAGCTGACGAATACTAATAGATCGAGGACTTAACCATATAATATGTAGCAAATGTTATCTAGTTTTGAAGGAATATGCCTTCAATAGTTTGGTGATGATGGCAGAGAGGTCACACCCGTTCCCATACCGAACACGGAAGTTAAGCTCTCTAGCGCCGATGGTAGTTGGGACCTTGTC
>NZ_JBVVNL010000046.1:0-221 GCF_055825275.1 Bacillus sp. GS3m_15504
GATGATCAGGTTGATAGGTTCGAGGTGGAAGCATGGTGACATGTGGAGCTGACGAATACTAATAGATCGAGGACTTAACCATATAATATGTAGCAATGTTATCTAGTTTTGAAGGAATATGCCTTCAATAGTTTGGTGATGATGGCAGAGAGGTCACACCCGTTCCCATACCGAACACGGAAGTTAAGCTCTCTAGCGCCGATGGTAGTTGGGACCTTGTC
>NZ_JBVVNL010000047.1:0-218 GCF_055825275.1 Bacillus sp. GS3m_15504
GATGATCAGGTTGATAGGTTCGAGGTGGAAGCATGGTGACATGTGGAGCTGACGAATACTAATAGATCGAGGACTTAACCATATAATATGTAGCAATGTTATCTAGTTTTGAAGGAATATGCCTTCATAGTTTGGTGATGATGGCATAGAGGTCACACCCGTTCCCATACCGAACACGGAAGTTAAGCTCTCTAGCGCCGATGGTAGTTGGGACCTTG
>NZ_JBVVNL010000048.1:0-216 GCF_055825275.1 Bacillus sp. GS3m_15504
GGTGGGACAGATGATTGGGGTGAAGTCGTAACAAGGTAGCCGTATCGGAAGGTGCGGCTGGATCACCTCCTTTCTATGGAGAATTGATGAGCGCTGCTTATCAATATAAGTTTCCGTGTTTCGTTTTGTTCAGTTTTGAGAGAACTATCTCTCATATATAAATGTATGTTCTTTGAAAACTAGATAACAGTGTAGCTCATATTTTTTAATTTTTAG
>NZ_JBVVNL010000049.1:0-206 GCF_055825275.1 Bacillus sp. GS3m_15504
GGTGGGACAGATGATTGGGGTGAAGTCGTAACAAGGTAGCCGTATCGGAAGGTGCGGCTGGATCACCTCCTTTCTATGGAGAATTGATGAACGCTGTTCATCAATATAAGTTTCCGTGTTTCGTTTTGTTCAGTTTTGAGAGAACTATCTCTCATATATAAATGTATGTTCTTTGAAAACTAGATAACAGTGTAGCTCATATTTTT